>CAMTOJ010000010.1 GCA_947074145.1 uncultured Bacteroidales bacterium | reverse complement strand
TGAGAGAAGTATTGATTATAAGAAGATTGATATTGATTTTTTTGAGGAGTTTTAGGTTTATATAAAATGTTAGTATCTATATAACTATCATATCTTTACTATTTGATTGATAATAAGTCTTATACCTGTTTTGATTTTGCGCTCTTAAACTGCAGATATATGTAAAACATGTAGTAGATAACATAAATTCCCTATGTATTTGTGTAGTGTATTACATAAATTCATAGGGAATTTGTATAAAAGCATAATGCTGTATGGTTTATTGTATAGAGTTATGTTCCTAACGGAATCATCAGGAGTATCATTCCTAAAAGGATGTTTTAGATAGATCAATTATTTTAATCATATAGTATACTATTATTTAGTATAATTATGTTATATCTATATTTGTAAAAAATAATATTATGTATGGAGAAATATATGAAAAGGCAGGAAGTGAGATAATTCGTGTAACCTCTTCTACAATAATAACAGTGTAAACCATCTGAATCAAAGTCTTATTGATTATAAAATTATTAATCATGCAAATATCAAAGAATAATAGAGTCAAAATCATTATCATACTCATTCCTGCACTAATCGCAATTATGAGTACTTTTCTTATTCGAAGTATGTTAGTTAGAACTAATATTATGGTAATTACAGATAGTAGTGGGTTGAACTACGCTTTTATTCAAGTTGTTACTTGGGCTGCCTCTGTCTCAATAGGGCTAATACTGCTTTTTGTTGTAAGGTACTATGTACGTAAAAAACGAATATTATAGGAATAATTACTTATAATTAAAAGCGTAAAACAAAAACCGGCTTGATTTTATTACTTTCACTTTGGATATAATATTGCGTAGGTAAAATAAGTTTATTTTAGATTTGACTGCAATACTCTTCAGACCGAAGAGTTACACTTATTCTTACTTTCTTTAATCTTTCTTTATCAATTAAAACAGAGCAGTTTAATCTATGATGAAATATTTGTTATTAAATTTGCACTCAAAATAAAAAGATATCAGAAAACACAATCCGGTCAATTAAAATACCTGAGATTGTGTTTTTTGTGATTATAGCAAAATGAAAGATAAAGCGATATTAAGAAAAAGGTTATTAAATCTTACAATTCCGATTTTTATTGAATCTCTTTTGGTGATTCTGCTGGGAACAATGGATACTATCATGTTAAGCAGATATTCCGATTCATCGGTTGCCTCGGTAGGGGTGGTAAATCAGGTTTTCAATATGATTATTGTTGTTTTTCAGGTTAGTACGCTCGGAACAAGTGTTCTGTGTTCACAATATCTGGGAGCAGGAAACAGTGAGAAGGTGCGTCTTGTAGCCTGGCTCTCTTTGTTGTTTAATTTTTTACTGGGAATGATAATAAGCACATTTCTGTTTTTCGAGAGTGGAGCAGTTTTGAAATGGATGCATCTGGATCCTTCTTTGATGAATGAAGGGGTAAATTATTTTAAAATTGTGGGTGGACTTGCTTTCGTTCAATCTTTGAGTATTACGATTTCAGCTATATTAAGGAGCGTGAGCCTTGCAAAATTCCCAATGTTTGTAACTGCAATTATTAATGTGTTGAATTGTTTTGGAAATTATGCTTTAATTTTCGGCAACTTCGGTTTACCGGCTTTAGGCGCGCAAGGGGCAGCAATTGCTACGGGAGCGAGCCGTATTATTGCACTTATAATTTTAGGTATTATCGTTTATAAAAAAGTATTACCAAATATTCCTAAAGATCTGTTCAGTCTTCCCTCTTTAAAAGAGCTTAAAACGATATTAAAAATCGGAATGCCTGCTGCTGGAGAACAGATGAGTTATTCACTTTCACAGGTAGTAGTGACAATGTTTATAAATATGATTGCTATTGAGGTTGTTGCTACAAGAACTTATGTAATGAATGTGGTGATGTTTACCTTAATGTTTGCTCTTTCAATATCAATAGGCAATAGCATTCTTGTTGGTCAGCTTATAGGTGAAAGACGCAAAGAGGATGCATATAAAATCACTCTTTTTTCACAGAAACTCTCTATGGGTATCTCTGCTGTTATGGCGGGAATTATGGCCGGATTCGGAACAATTATAATAGGTTTGTTGACCGATAATCCTGAAATAATAAAACTAGGGGCAATAATTTTATGCATTGATTTTGTACTTGAATTCGGACGTTCGGTAAATATGATGATGGTGAACGCATTAAGATCAACAGGTGATGCTGTTTTCCCCGTTGTACTGGGACTTTTCTCTATGTGGATTTTTGCTGTGGGAGGAAGTTGGCTTCTTGGTCTGAATATGGGATACGGTTTGATAGGGATGTGGTGTGCTTTTACGCTTGACGAGTGTTTCAGAGCTGTTATTTTGCTTAAACGATGGAGAAGCAAAAAATGGATGAAACGAGAGTTGATATCTCGAAATAATGATATCTCTGATATTAATCCGGAAGCAGGGTTTTCTGCTGCTTAATTAATTTATTTGCTTTTCGATGTATAGATACATTTATGTGAAAGCTAAATGAGGTCTATATAATTCTCTGAAAAGAGGCTTGTTGATATAAAATAAATCACACAACTTCTATAACTAAAGTAGTTGAATGATACATAATGCGGTTTAGTGGAGAGTAATAATATTTTTTAGTTTATTTGTATCAATAATATTGATAGAACTCTTATCTATCAAAATGAAAATACCAAATAGATATGTTTTTTGAATAGAGTAACTTCCTTATCCTTAAAATAAAGATGAAAAAAATATTACTTATTTCTATAATAGTGTGTAGTGCTATTAGTTCAACGATGCTATCTCAGGTTCAAATTGATACGATTTCTATTTGTTATTATAATGGTATAATAAATCAAAAACAAATATTAGAGCGCATTCAAATAACCAATTATTCTAATGAAGATTATATAACGTGGGTAGATTTAGATCCAATAACGGATAAATCAAATAAAGATATAATCCATGATTTTTTCAAGAAAAGAAAAGGTGATTTTTCTTTTATGCAAATGATGCATGAAGATTTGATAGAAGAACAATCAATAAACGTAGGATATTCATTTATTAAAAATATTAAGCCAAAAGAAACTTTTTCATATGATATTATCAAAATAACTCCCAATTCAGATACTTATAATAATAGGATTGTCATATTGAGGAGAGACGAAGTGGAACGATATTTAAGAATTTCGATTGATAATAAATATTTATTTCAATTTCCGGGCATTATCTTAAATTAGATATTAAGTATGTATTATATCTAATATACTTGCTTTGAATTTATTGGTGGTAAAGTAAAAGAGTTTTAACATTTAATTGTGCTAAAGTTGGTATCTGAAGGAAATATCTTTTTTGTTTTAGGGTACGTTGGGATAATTCGTAAATGCAATATATCTATCTTTTAAATATTTAATTCGATTTTTATCTTTTATGGAAGGTTTCATCTGTTTCCAAATTTCAGAATATGAGCAAAATAGAACTTTGTCGACCAGTTTACCTTCAACGTTATTTTTGTAATTTTTTGAGAAATCATCTAATAGCACCTTATAGTTATTATATTTTTTATATTCTTTTTCGTATTCATTTTTATTGGGGTCAAATACAAGATTCATAAACAAGGTAGTAATTTGTTTATCTTGATTCTCTTTATGATAATTACTTATTGATACTAAGTGACATATGTTTTGTTTTATGCCAGGATAATAATTAGATTTTTTACCCTTATAAAGTCCTATAAGTTTACTCCAATCAATTTTTGCTGTATTATTATTCGGGTCAGAATATTTATCACTTATGTCAAATTGTTTATAGTCCATATACTCTAAGAATTTAGATTCTATAAATAGTTTTGTATTTTCATCTTCACTTGTCAGTACTATGTCAATATTTGCCATAGCTATTATGCTATTTAATGTTTTCAATTTATGTTCAAATTCAACATGATTATAAATTATACCGTTAAATTCTAATGTGTTCTCTTTATCAATCCATGAAAAGAAATTATAAGCCAGCATAGAGGATGAATGCACAGCGCAAGCCTTACTATATATTTCACCTCCATTTCCATTAATAAACATTTTGAGATGTTTATCTGTCATTTTATTGTCGTAAATATTGTATATATATGAATTATAATAGAAGTGCGATATATTATCATGATTTGTTTCATTCAAGAAGGTACTTAAGTTTTTTTTTAGTTTACATGTCATAATATTGATTATTTGAATTTATACTTTTGGTATAGCCATAGATTTATAATAATTGTAAAATAAATAATTATAAATTAAATATTTACATCAAGGAATTGATATTTATTTCAATTAGATATTTGATTGATTATTTCACGCAATCTTTTGTGTGTTCAAAAAAGGAGTGTGCTAAAACGAATAAAAATGATAATACAAGAAGTAATAGCTATGATAGTATATAGAGGAGGTCTTAAATGTTGATTATTATAACAATAGATTTACTTTATTCCAATAAAATCCTTAAATTTTAATTATAGAAATACTCAATTCCGAAATGCACAGTTCGGAATTGTATGTTTCTATAGTTTGAAATCAAATTGTTATATTATGAGATTTTTATGTTTTATATTTATATGTTTGTAAAGGAGTAATATTCAAACGATAAATCATTTATTGAATAATCAAAAAATAAATCTTTGGGCTTAACCTATTATTTAGTCCGGGCTAAATTATACTAATTATGAAAATATCAATATCAGCAGAAACATGTATAAAATGTGGTAAGTGCGTTAAGGTTTGTCCGATATATGTATTTACGCAAGAGTCTAAAGCGGTACCGGTTGTTGCAAATCCGGGAATGTGTATAAAGTGTGGGCAGTGCGTGTCGGTTTGTCCTACAAGTTCTGTATCGCATGAATTATTCCCCTCTGAGAAAGTACATAGCATTGATTATAGTATGCTTCCAACAGCGGATTCAATGATGTTATTACTTAAATCACGTCGTTCTAATAGGGCTTTAAAGAAAACACCTGTGCCGAATGAGCTTCTTGACAAAATCATCGAGGCGGCAAATGTTGCTCCGACAGCATCAAATTCTCAACAAGTAAATTATACTCTTATTACAGATCAGGTGAAGCTTAAGGAGATTACGGAGTTTACATTGAGTTCTTTTGAGTCAAAACTAAAATTTCTTGATAATAAGATTGCAAAATATTTACTTGGTAAGACTTCTCCTAAATTGTTACGATATATTCCTTTGGTAAAAGAGATGAGGAGGCAGTTTAGTGAGGGTAATGATTTGATTTTACGTAATGCTCCTGTTTTGCTTTTAATACATTCTCCTAAATCAAATCAATATAAGGAAGTGGATTGTAATTTAGCATATCAGAATGGGTCGCTTATGGCTCAGGCATTGGGGGTAAGTCAGATTTATGGTGGTTTTGTGCTTAATGCTGTTAGGGGCAATTCTAAAGGTTTTGCTAAAATAATAAATACCGAAGAGGTGGTTTGTGCTGTTATGGCTCTTGGAATGCCTCAGTTTAGTTATCCTAATTATGTTGATAGGAAAGATGCTAATGTGGGGAGGTTGTAATTTTATTACTTCGATAATGCAAAAAAAATAAATAGGCATAAACAAGATATTAAATATCTATTGATATCTACTGTCAAAGATTATATTTGCAACAGCCGTAAATTTTACAGCCGTTGCAAATATAATTAACTGATTATGAAGTTTTATAATAGGGAAATAGAGAAACAGGAATTGATAAATATAAGAAATCTGTCTTATGAAAGTCATTCAAAACTAACTGTTATTACCGGTCGAAGGCGAGTTGGCAAAACGTCTTTAATCCTTCATGCATTAGATGATGAACCTTTTTTATATTTTTTCGTAGGAAGAAAAAGCGAAGCTGATCTTTGCGATGAGTATGTAAAGGAGATATCTCTGAAGCTAAATATTTTCGTTCCTACAATGGATCGGTTCTCAGATATTTTTAGATTTCTGATGGAACAGGGAGTTCAAAAGAAATTCACTCTTGTTATTGATGAATTTCAAGAATTTATTAATGTAAATGAATCGGTTTATAGAGATATTCAAAACTTTTGGGATCAGTATAGAATAAAGAGCCATATTAATTTCTTGGTTAGTGGTTCTATTTATTCTCTTATGGTTAAAATTTTCCAAGACAAAAAAGAACCTTTATTCGGCAGGGCAGATTCTATGATAAAGGTAAAACCTTTTAATATTGATGTGCTTAAAGAGATTTTAAATGACTATAAGCCTGGATATGAAAATGATGAATTATTGGCTCTCTATACTTTTACAGGGGGAATTCCGAAATATGTAGAATTATTAGTTGATAATACACAACTCACAATACCGGGAATGATTCGCTTCTTATGTAAAGATAGTTCTCCATTTTTGGATGAAGGTCGTCATTTACTTATTCAGGAATTTGGAAAGAAATACGGGACTTATTTTTCTATACTTAGTGCTATAGGTAGAGGAATGAATACACAGTCAGAGATAGAGGCTCATTTAGGGGAGAAAAGTCTTGGAGGTCAATTATTCAAATTGGAAGATGTGTATGAAGTTATCACAAAAACACGTCCTATTTTTTCAAAAGAGGGTAGTCATACAGTGAGGTATGAAATAAACGATAATTTTCTTCGTTTCTGGTTTCGTTATATAGAATCAAACCAATCGTTATTGGAAATAGGCAACAATGAGGGGCTTATGAAAATTATAGAGAACGATTATGCTACTTATTCAGGAAAAACTTTGGAATTGTATTTTAAACAGAAATTAGCTGAGAGTCAAATTTTTCGCAATATTGGATCATTGTGGGAGCCTAAAGGGGACCAGAATGAAATCGATATAGTTGCCGTTTCCCTTTTTGAAAAGAAAGTTCTTATAGTTGAAGTTAAAAGGCAAAGAAAGAATTTTAAACCTCAGGCATTTGAAGAAAAAGTTTTAATACTCAAAAAGAAGGAGTTAAATCGTTACGACATAGAGACTGTATGTTGGGATTTAACTGATATGTGATGGATTCTATATACTCACTGAAAAATATATCATCATAATCATTGAAAAGTGTACCAATTTGGGTAACATATGGGTAGTTTTATCGAAGTTGTTTCCTGGTCTATAATCTTTCTTTAAACGTTATATTATTAGCTATATATATTGCTGACTATGAAGGTTGTGAGCATTTAAGTAAAAGTGTTAAAAATAAACCAAAATTAACCTGACATCTTTTTTGTTCTTATATTGCAATCGCTAAAATTTTTTATATAGTACTAAATAGTGGCTAACATTAACTCCTAAATGAGTTTTATATGATTTTTTGTGAAGTAAACACTGTTTGAATAGACTAGCAATGCTTATAATTATCAACCTGAATTCAATATATTCTATGTATTGGATTCTCTAAATTAAATAATTTATGATGAAAAATTACAACAATCTTTGTCTGACGTCAATTATGTATGTATGTCTTGTACGAAGGACGACATCGCATCTAACTATGACGATATCACAGAAATAGAAAATTCTGTTTCTATTGTCAACTCGATTGACAGATGTTATTGACGATGATTTTGCAACAGCATTAATTCTTGCATCGTTCAGATTGACAGGCAACGAGGATATGATTAGGACGCCAGATACAGAGGTAGACAAAACAAGGATAACAATTAAAGAGTGTAAAACAAAACGATTTTTATGGAAAAAATGGACAAGTTGTGATGACAAGTATTATCCGGATGGATATATTCGAGTAAATACTCCTAAGGGAGTTGTACCTGTAAAAGGAGTAAAGGTTAGGATGTGGCGTTGGTTTAGTTATTCAGATGCCTATACAGATGTTAATGGTTATTATATCTCGTCATATAAATGGAACTCAATTTGGATAGGTAATCAGATTGATTATCACATAGTTTTTGATGGAAAGTATGATTATCCAGAAAAGCTCAACAATTCTTCTATTTGGAATTTAAATAGCCAAAGATGGTCAATGAATAAGAGCCTATTTGGAGCATTGTGCTTATGGACAAATTATTATAATGCAGGTCGCCATCATCCAACCGGACACTCTTTAACCTTCTATACAAATAGTGGTGATTGGGGAAGATGTATATTACATAACGCAATATATGATTATAATAGAAATATCGCTAAGGACAGTCTTACATATCCTCCAAACAATTTAGATATAGCAAATAAAAAGAGTTCCGATTATACTTCAAGTGCTCCATTATTAAAGAATCATCTAAATTTTAGCTTGATTTATGGATCTTCATTTTGGGGTGCAATAGCGACTTATTTTGGCTATAGCGTCTTTGGGTGGGGAATGCCTGATTTGATACTTCGATTTGATAACAAAATTGATGATTATAACAAGATTGTAACTACTGTATGGCATGAACTTACCCATGCAAGTCAATTGCAAGCGATGAAGAAAAATAAAGGATTTTGGTGGGCTTCAGATTATTGGAGCAAAAATGTGTATCGACAAGTTTCTAATAGCGATACTTACGGTAAGAAAGGAGATCCCGATTGGCAGATTATCGCACTCTCCGAAGGTTGGGCGAATTTTATTGAATGGCATCTGGCTAAAAATAAATTAGGGTATAATACAATTGCGGAAGAACCATGGCAGGATGCCCCCAAAAACCCAAATCAGTATAGATGGAAAGAAGAACACTTTCCTATAAGCTATATGGAGATGTACTATTTATTGCATGAACAAGGTGTCTATCTTAAAGATCTTGAGAAAATCATGTCTTCATCACGTACAATTGCTAGGTTTAAGGAAGATTTAGTAGAAATATATCCAAAAAAGGAGAGTGAAATAAATAATATAATTGAAGCATATGAATAGGGTTCTTTTTATAATTGTAATGTATATCATTGCTGTATCGTGCGATCCTGTAGTACATAATTTTGGATCGTTTAAGTACACCGTAAAGAATAACACAACAGAGGTGTTGGGATTTTTTCTGAAGACCTCTTTAGGTGATGCGATGGAAATTGTAGATCCGAATATGGAGAAAAGTGTTCTCTTTGTGCAAGAGATAGATAACTATCAATATTTAACAATCATTGCAATAGATGAATTTAAGATATGTAACTTAGCAGATACAACGTCAATTAGGTGTGTTGTGCGAGATAACAGTTTTGAGATTGAAGATAAGGATTTAGAAGAGAAACTAAACAAAGTGTCTGATGTATTATGGGATTCAAATTCAATTAGTTACAAGGTGAAAGATAGTTACTGTGTTGATTCTTTCGATGATTTGGTGATAATTGAAGAAATGTTGCCTTTTTTTGAGAAAGATTATACGATGCTTGTAACATTTAAAGATTATTATGAGCAACAACCGTGAGGATATATTAGTCTCGCCAGGCTTGGCGAGACTATGTACATGTTTTATAGAAATAGGGAATTAATTATGTGAGTGATAATATTCTTTTACTATTCAAAGTGGATTAGTTCAGCCAACTGTATAAAAATCAGTAGGGTTAACTTACGGATTCAAATATTTATTAATCCATTCTATCATTACCCTATACCATAAGATAGAGTTCTGAGGTTTATTTACCCAGTGGCATTCATCTGTAAAACATAAATGCTCAGCTTCAATGCCTCTTAATATTGCAGTATCGAAAGCTGCTTGTCCCTGTGAAACAAGAATACGATAATCAAAATCATTATGAATACACAGAATAGGAGTGTCCCATTTCTCTACAAAAAGATGAGGGGAATTTGCATAACTATTTTGTGCTTTTTCGTTATCCTTTTCCCAATATGCACCACCAAGATCCCAATTAACAAACCACATTTCATCTGTTTCAGGATACATTGCTTGTTGATTGAATATACCGTCGTGAGCTGCAAATACTTTAAATCTTTTTTCATGATGACCGGCCATCCAATAGGTTGAATATCCACCAAAACTTGCACCTATGCAACCAAGTCTGTTTTTATCGACATATTCTTCAGTAGCCAGATCATCGATAGCTGAAAAATAATCATCCATACATTTGCCTCCATAATCTTTGCTGATTTCGGCTTTCCATTCTTGTCCAAAACCGGGGCAACCTCTTCTGTTTGGAAGGATCATTATATATTGCCCTTGTTCTACAAGTAAGGCAAAATTCCAGCGATTAAGCCACAACTGACTGCATGCAACCTGAGGACCACCCATGCACAATAAGACAGCCGGGTACTTCTTCTTGGGATCAAAGTTTGAAGGATACATAACCCAGGACATGAGGTCTTTTCCATCGACAGTTTTAGTCCATCTTTCTTTTACCTGACCAAACCTGAGTTGATCTGTTATCTCTTTATTTTCATTTGTAAGCCTGATTATCCCATTTTCAACGGTAGAGTCAATGCAATAAATATCGTTAGGTTCAAGAAGTGAGTGACGTTTAACAAGAATCTTATTACCCATCATTTTGATCCCTTCAAAGTCATAATCTCCGTCGGTGATTTGAGTAATTACACCTTCCTGAGTTATTTTATAGACCATTGTTCTGCCATGCCATACGGCAGTGAAGTATATATTAAGAGATGTGGTATCCCAGCAAAATTGTTGAATATCATTATCATAGTTCTTTGTAAGGTCTCTTTTTTGTTTAGTTTCGAGGTCCATAACATAGAGTCGATTCTTATCACTTTCATATCCGTCGTGCTCCATGCTTAACCATGCAATATATTTACCACATGCAGAATACTCGGGGTTCATATCGTAGCCAAGATTCTGATCCTCAACTCCCGGTATTTTGCATATATTAGTTTCATTCTTTTCTATTATATTGTATAGATATATATCAGAATCTGTGGATAATGCATATGCCTTACCTGCCTTCTTTTTACATGAATAAGCTATAGTTTTAGAGTCGGGACTCCAATTAAGCTGCTCTATTCCGCCAAATGGGAGTAATGGCGATTCAAAACGGGTACCTTTAAGAATATCAGTTGCATCTCCGATTTTGTTTCCGTCAAAAGGTGCATAATAAGGGTGAGGAACTGTCTTTAACCATTTATCCCAATGCTTATACATAAGATCATTTGCCATTAATCCTGTAGTTTTATCAAGATCTTTATAAAGATTATCAGGACGGAAGATATATGGAGCTTGGGATATAAATAACACGTTAAGTCCATCAGGTGAGAATTTAAAACTATCTATATCTTTTTCAAAAAAAGACAATTGCTTTCGTTCTGTTCCATCAGGGTTCATTTCCCAAATCTGATTATTGCCTGATTTATCTGATATAAAAAAGATTTTAGAATCCGTTGAATTCCAACAAGGAGAGAGTTCATTATTATCACTATCAGTGAGAAGAATATTATTCTCACCATTACAATCCATTATATAGATTACTGAATGAGTCTTATTTTCTTTAACAGAGACATAATTCACACCATAAACAATCTTTTTCCCATCCGGTGATGGTGCATAATCAGTTATACTTCCCATTTGCCATAAAACTTCAGGAGTATATTCATTATTTGTGATTTTGGGAAAATGCTTTCCAATAAAGTCCGGTGATTCTTTCTTGTTATTCTGATTATTATCAGATAGATCATAGTTTAAAACGAGTGCCATTTCTAAAAGAGTTTATAAATATTATATGGTTAAGATTTATTTATAAACAAATCGAGTATTGCATTGTTTGGTAATATTCTGAATTTATAATTCATAACAAAAAATCACTTTACATATATAAATTATATTTTCTGTGTCAACGTAGTTTAATTGTGTTAATAGTATTCAATCTTTTGGATATAAATCAATAATATATTGTTGCAAACTATATGGAGTATCATTTAATATATTAGAGATGAAGGTTTACACTAGTGATGAAATTTATTCAGAGAATGAGGTGGCTTATAATAAATATAAGTATGAAATCTGAGTGGAAAACACTGATTAATCATTAATGACTGCCATAATAGTCAAAATAGATAAAAATCAGGTTGAAGAAATTAAGGTGTTTTATTCCGGTATAGCAGCTTAAGTAACAAGCCGTGTTGCAACAGAGTACCTCTCTATTTTAAAATAAAGTGATAACCAGTCACTAAATTAAATATAAACCAAACGAAATTATTATTGTTTCTATTTTATTAATTTAAATATAATTGAGATGAAAAAATTAGTACTACTTTTTACAATGATATTTGTAATATCATTCTTAAACTTTAATGGTGTGGATGCACAGGAAAAATCAAAAGATATTCAGATAATGAATAGGGCAAGGCCTAAAGAATTAAAACCTATTGCTGCGCCAAATTTTATTGTTAAAACGAAGAGTAATAAATTCATGATGTCATTAGGAGGATATATTAATCCTATAATGGGTGTCGATTTAGGTGGCGAAATGTATGAAACTGCAGCGGGAATAAGTTTTATTCCGGGAGACATCCCTTTAACTAAAGAAAAGGGACGCAGAAATGATTATTATATAAATCCTTTAAACGGAGCTTTACAAATGCATATTGTAGGATTGCAAGGTACAAGTAACGAAATTACAGCTTATTTTAAAGTTGTAACAACAGGAGTAACTCCAATGCTTGGTTTAAGTCGTGCATTTCTTACATGGAAGGGATTTTCAATGGGTCAAAAACTGACAATGCTTCAGGATTTATATGCATGTCAACCACCAACTATTGACCCTCAAGGTCCTTGTGGTGATATTTCAAATGTAGCTTATGAAATAAGTTACGAATCAAAATCATATAACGGGTTTAAGTATTCAATAGGTCTCGATATGCCAACTTATTATACAAGTAATGGTATATATAGAGGTAAGGATTATCCGGTTTTTGATAATCATGAGGTTTTTGCTAATGCAAATCAAATGATTCCGGATATACCAATGTGGATTGAGTATCAAAAGTCAGCTTCTAACCGTATCCGTATATCGGCAATATTGAGAAATTTTCAATATGTAGATCTAATAGCTAATAAACAAAGAGGACTCTTAGGCTGGGGAACAATGCTTAGTGGTAATTTTAGTTTCTGGAATCCAATGACGTTTTATGTCCAGGCTGCTTATGGAAAGGGAATAGGTAGTTATTTGCAAGATATTGCAGGAAGACCAATTTCATATATACCTAAAGATAATGAACCCGGAAAAATGAAGGCTTCGCCTATGATGGGTTTAGTATTTGGGGTATCTTATAATGCAACAAAGAAACTGCAATTTAATGCTATCGCATCTCAGTCAAGAGTATGGGAGACAAAAGAATATTATAATGATTATAGATATACTCAATATTATTGTGGTAATGCTTTTTATAATATTACTGCTTATTTACAGTGGGGGATAGAATATATCTATGGTAAAAAACAAGCATGGGATGCAGAAAGCAATTATAATCATCGTATTCAAACCCAATTAATGTTTACTTTCTAAATACAGTAAGATTGATATATAAAATGGCATATATTTTATTCAAAATATATGCCATCTTTTTTTCTGAAATAACAATATTATTATTTGATTAGTCCATAAATAATTTTACTAAATTCCATCTTCCATCAACTGCATCCGGAACCCAATCTTCTTCATAGCTTTTTTTGAACTCTTTAAATAATGATTGAGACCATATAAATGGAATTCCCTGGATCGGAGGTGTTCCGTATTTCATCCAGAATGAAGTTTTCTGACTATCCTTATTTGGTCGATATGATAAATTTTCCAATAACTCTTTTACCGCATTAGCACTAAATGCTTTCGCATCATTAGATCCGTCCGGTCTTGTTCTAAATACTAATCGGTCATTAATTCTGAATTTCAATTCTGTTGTACCAAATCCTAAATCCCATCTGCCATATATAGAAAGAGGTTCAGAGTCTTCAGTGTAAGTAATAAGATTCTTTGCCGTTTCTATATTTCTTACAGAGTCTATTAAATTAAAGAATTGTACTCTTCTCATTGGGCGCGCATTCTGTGTTTCCAGTTCATACGCAATTGTTTTTGATATAGGATAATTAACTCCAAAGATATGAGTTGGACCTATTAAGTGAGGGTCATAGTCTCTTTTTTTAGGTATGAAACCTGTTGAATCTGTGATTTTTAACTCTTTGCCATCTGATTTAAATAATACAAAACGGCAGTAGCTCATCTCGACGATACCAATTTCTTTTCTAAAAGCATCTACAAGTTGATATCCGTTAAGATATGTCCCGGTATTATCAATCGATACGATGTTGTAAAAATCATCAATAGATTCAGCATATTGCTCAGCAGCAGCGGATCGCCATGTCAGCCAAATCCCCAGTTCTTTAGATTCGTTATAATAATATATATGAGTGGTTTCATTAAAGCAAATACCGTTTTTGTTAAAACCAAAATCAGTATTGCTTCCAAATTGTCCTTGACAAAGAGCGTTTTGAGTAACAAAATCTTCACCTATTGCATAGGTAACGGCACAAGATTGTGTATAAAAACCACACCAACTATTATGTGTCCAATAAATTTCACCATCATCCATAAATTTTACAAAAGCAGAGCAATGCTCATTATTTTTTGTTTTCTCTTTGTTTAAATCAAATTTTCCGGATACGGCATCAAATACATCAGCTTGAGCATTTATGAAATATATATCAATAAATGACAACTCCTTATTTTCATAATAACCAAGTTTTAATTCAGCCGGATCAAATTTATCAGGAGATAAATCTTCAAAAGTGATTTTACATGGCGTATCTTTTTTAACTCCTTCATAAATGCCGACCATACGAAAAAGTAGTCTCTTAATAAAAATGGCTACTCTGTCTTTGTCATTATTTTTCAACCAATTATATAGATATTTATAATTGGAAACAAGTGCCTCTTCAACAGCGGAATGAGCATCTTCGGGAATGTCAATCGAAATTCTGTCTTGTGGAGTATCACAAATAAGCATGTTCTTCCAGCAATTATTTCTGGATGCTATAATTGATACTTTTCCTTGAATCTTTGCCTGAATAAATCCGGCGTTGTATTCATTTTCAAAAATAGAGATATTTGGATCTTGTGCGAAAATGCTGTAATTCCAACAATTATCAATTACTTCTGAATAACCTTTGCAAAATTCATTGAGGACAAACTCTTTAATTTCTCCTTTTTTTTGTACGTTATAAGCTTCAAAACAATCCATAAAATATATTTAATTAATAGTTAATATTAATTTGTTTCTCTAATGAATATATGATTCATTAGATTACCTATATCTAAAACATTGTATCTTAAATAAAGTCTTTCATCGGTATTCAAAATAATAATTTTTAAGGAGTTTAATTTATCAAAGATGTAATTGTGAATTATTATTTATGGAATGTGTGTTTGTTGACAATATGCACCTCTTTGTATAATTATAATAAATAATTTTTTTTTGAACTAAAAAAACTATCTGGTTGTTTTTAGTGCATTATAAATTATTAAAATTTAATATTATGGGTGTGAAAACAGGGAAAGGATGGAACCTTCCTATAATCGTATTAGTTGATATATATATAATCTGGGTAGTTACGTCTATTGCCGGATTAGCTGTATCTCCAATAATTGGTGACTTAAAAACAATATTTCCCGGATCAACTGAGCTTGAAACGCAGTTTATTGTAACAATGCCATCTGTAGCTGCGATACCATTTGTATTTCTTGGTGGAGCATTAGGTATAAAATTTAATAATCTTTGGCTTATAAATATAAGTTGTCTTATATTTTTAGTTGCAGGATGTTTATTCTTTGTTGCAGATAGGATGTGGCAACTTATTGCACTTAGTGTTATTGCAGGAATAGGAGCCGGAATGTTATCTCCTCTTTCTGTGACAGTACTTTCAAATATTTTCACCGGAAAATATAAAACAAAACAATTTGGTATTACATCTGCTCTTTTAAATGCGGTTTTGGTAATAGCTGTTATTGTGACAGGTTATATGGCCGATGTTAGCTGGAGACTTCCTTTTGTATGGTATCTAATGCCAATAATTCCTATTATATTGTCTCCGTGGTTAAAAAAATATATTGTTGAACCTAAAAAAATGAAAGCTGATGCTGAAGCTAAGACAAAACATAAATTTAGTTTTACAAAAGAGTGTAATGTATTAGCATTAGTGAAATATTGTATTTTTTACGGCTTTATTACATTCGTTGTATGTAGTACATCTTTGTTTATTCCATATATGATGAAATCTTATGGCTTTGGAAGTGGAGTAACCGGAGATTTGACATCTGTTGTATATTTTGGTATAATGCTTTCAGGATTCCTTTTAAATCCAATTTTAGGCATATTAAAGAAAACAACATTTGATATGATAATATTGGGATTAGCTCTTGGATTCTTCTTGGTTATAATATCCAAAAGTTTGATAATAATCGGATTAGGAATATTTATAGGTTCTTTCTTCTATGGTGTCGGACAACCTTATTGTTATAATGTTACTACAACTGTCTGTACGCCTGTTGCTGCTTCCTTAACAATGGCTTGGCTTATAATAATGGATTCTGTTGGTGTTCTGTTGTGTCCTATAATAATTAATTTCTTACAAGCTGCCTTCCATGCAAAAGATATTCCGCAATTTCCATTTTATATTATATTAGGTTTATGTATTGTGGCGTGGGTATTAGTATTGTTAAAACGATTGTTAAAAAGAAAACCTTCAAAAGCATTTATATTTAGAGAAGGTTTTAAAAAGCTTTCAGAGTTGACTCCTGCACAACAATCATATATTTTAAAAAATCGTGCTGATGCATATGATTTAGACATTATCGATAATCCAGAAGTTGCGACTGTTGCTCCTGCTCCTGCTTCATCTGCTTCATCATCTTCGCCGGCTTCTAATAGTGAACCTAACAATACATCAAAATAAAGAATAATAAACCTTTATAACATACTAATAAGCAACCGGTGATACTTTTATCAACTATGTTAATAGCATTCGAATGGATAATGCTCGAATGTTGTTAAATAAAGGAGTTATGACAGTTTCGGAGGTTTGTTGGGATTGTGGGTGTAAAAGTTTAGCTTCATTTTCGGGAATGTTTAAAAAATGATTTGGTATTTATCCATCTGATTATTTGACGAATATATAGCTTTAAGAACTTTTTTAGGATTTCTTAGGCGTAATAGATTGATCTTGTTTATTATAATAATTAAACCAATAAGAGGGTGTTTCAATAAATAAATTTGAAACACCCTCTTATTAATTATTGTATAAACTTTCAAATACTTAGTTTTTACTGAATCTGATAACTACCCAATTATTACGATCCTTGTGATAATCGAATGTTAATCCTTGCTTTTGTGCCTCCTCTTTAATTGCTTCTATATCCTGAGTATAGAAACCACTCATAAAGATAACCGAGCCGGGATTCATACACTTTGCGTAATGCTGTAAATCGTTAAGTAGAATATTTCGGTTTATGTTAGCAAGAATTACGTCATAAGTTTGACCATCGTTAAGAAGTGATGCATCGCCACACTCTACCTTTATATTTGTTACATTATTAAGTTGACAATTTTCAATGGCATTATCACATACCCAGTCGTCAATGTCGATTGCTCTTGCAGATTCTGCACCTCTTTTTACTGCCAGAATTGCAAGAACTGCTGTACCGCACCCCATGTCAAGAACCTTTTTACCTGAGAAATCGTAGCCAAGAATCTCAGAAAGCATTTGACTTGTTGTCTCATGATGACCGGTTCCGAATGCCATTTTCGGATCAATAAGTATATCGTATTTAGCTGTAGGGATATCTTTATGAAAAGTTGAATGGATAACACAATCGTTACCAAGTATTATTGGTTGGAAATAGTTTTTTTCCCACTCTTCGTTCCAGTTTTTTTGTTCGATGTCAGCAATTGAATAATCTAATTTATTCTCTAATGGAAAGGCTGCGATTGTCTCATCAAGAGCGTTCTGGTCGAATGCATTTTCAGTTATGTAGGCAAGGAGTTGCTCATTTTCAACAATAAAGCTTTCGAAGCCGATTTCACCAAGCATAGATGATATTACATCTGATGCGATTTCTGAAAAAGGAGTAAATGACACCTTTATTTCTTTGTAATTCATATTCTTATTTTGTTGGTTAACCCTGAACTTACAAGGTGAATATCTACAAAGGTAAGAAGATATCATGTATAATATATTGTTAACAATAGTTAGAATTAGGCATATAATAGAAAAAAAATATAATCAAATGCAACCTTTTACAATTTTACGAGTCTTATATATATAAAAAGCAATAAGATTTTATACATCTGTTAAATAAGCCTTATATATTTATTTAACATAGTCAAAATCATTATATTTGTAATTATCATCGGGTAGATGTAATAAATTAAAAACTTACTAACAGTGTTAAAATCTGCCTTGATTTAACTTAAAAAGGGAGGATTAAATATGAAGACAAAAAAAATTTCATCACTGGTAATACTTTCAGCAATAAGTGCTACCGCTGCCTTCTCTCAATCTTCTTTCATTTACGAGGATGATTTATATTATAATCCGAAGGAAGAAAATAAAATTGTAAAAGAAAAGAAGGCTGAGCGTAAGCAATCAATTCAGCAAGAGTTAGTTACGGAAATACGCGTGCCGGCTTCAACTACATCGGCAAATATAAATCTTCGTGACGTAGATGAATATAACAGAAGAAATACCAACTATAATACAGGTTATACAGATCAGGATAATTATACTCAGGAATATTATGAAGAGGTACCTCAACAGCAGTTTGCCGAAGCAGATAAAACTGTAAATATATATTTTGATGCTGAAACCGATTATGTTTATTCTAATCGTATAAGAAAGTTCCATAATAAAGAATTTACTTTACATCTTACTCCTGAATATAGTCAGGTAAATATTTATGTAGAACAACCATATTCAAACAGGTGGGACTACGGATGGTATAGCCCTTCATATTGGGGTCCATCTTGGGGATTCAGTTATTATGATCCTTTCTACTACGGCTCATACGGCTGGGGTTGGGGTTGGAATATGGGATGGGGTGGTTACTGGAATAACTACTGGGGACCATCTTGGGGTCATTCATGGGGACATGGATGGCATGGACATCATCATGCTCCATGTTGGGGTTATAATCCGACACCCAATTATCGACCATATTATAACAGACCAAACTATTCGACTTCGAGAAATCCGTATTACAGCCGCCCTTCCGGATCTTCGTCAAGACCGGGAAGTCGCGATAATCAATATATTTCAACGGGAAGCAGCAATCGTTTGCCAAACGGAGGTCGTGGGACATCACGTCCTACTGTAAGTTCTGGTACAACAACACGCCCGAATGCTTCAACAGCAACACGTCCGGGAAGTTCATCTTCAACATCAACAGGAAGAGTAACAAGACCATCGACTAACAGCAATAGCACCGTAAGCGGTAGACCATCTACAAATTCGGGAACATCTGTTACGACAAGACCATCGACATCAACGACTCGTCCCTCAACAACAACTCGTCCTTCGACTGGAACAACTCAGGGATCAACATCAGGAGGAAGAGTAACTCGTCCTACTACTAACAGAGAAACATCAACAAATGCGACAGTGAACTCAAATAGCGGTTCAAGTTCATCAAATAGAGGATCTGGTAGCTCTTCAAACAGTTCTGTTTCGAGAACACCTTCAAGATCATCAAGTAGCAGTTCTTCTTCATCGTCATATTCGGGAAGTAGTTCTTCTTCAAGGTCGTCTTCATCATCTTCATCGTCCTCATATTCAGGAGGTAGCTCATCCTCGAGATCATCATCTTCAGGTAGCGGTTCATCTTCTTCCGGAGGCAGAGGCGGACGTCGTTAAAATAAAAAAATAATACGTTTTGGAATGATTATCATAGATTTATTCCAAAACGTGTTTTATTTATGTGATAAGAATTATATTTTGAGAAAAAAGATATGTTTATGAAAAAGATAATTGCTATTAACG
The DNA here is from genome assembly GCA_947074145.1 of uncultured Bacteroidales bacterium. Lineage (GTDB taxonomy): Bacteria > Bacteroidota > Bacteroidia > Bacteroidales > JAUNSR01 > JAUNSR01. Next base: position 72,089 of record CAMTOJ010000010.1, on the reverse strand, counting down.
GACTATTGCTTTGTGCAATGCCGTTTTTTGGGCAAACTGTGATGGATGCCGTAAATTATACACAAACCGATATTGTAGGAACAGCAAGATATATGGGTATGGCGGGAGCTTTCGGAGCTTTAGGTGGTGATATTTCAACATTATCTCAGAATCCTGCCGGTATTGGGGTATATCGTAGTTCGGAAGTTGTAATTACAGGTTCGCTTGGGGGAGTGGAAACAGCTTCATCAGTGATGAAAGGTTATGGATATTCCGGTGACGGATTTAAAAACTCACGTTTAAATGCTAATGCTAATAATCTTGGATATGTTGGAACATATAGAACCGGTAATTCCGATGGATTATTAAGCTTAAATTTCGGTTTCGCATTTAATAGATTAGCAGGGGAAAAACGTCGCTATAAGGTTACTCAAAATAATATGCCTAGTGCATTGAGCGATTTTATAGCTGATCAGGCTAATATGTGGACTGGTAATTCCGCCGATCTTATCGTTTCTAAAAATCATGATCCTTACTACAATACCAATGCACCTTGGATTTCTATTTTGGGATATAATGGTAATATAATATCTTTTAATAATGGAAGTTATAATGGGTTATATCTTAATGATAATGTACAGTTTGGAGGTGATCTTTTAGTAGATGAGACAAAATCTATCGATGAATATACTTTCAATATTGGTGGAAATATTTCAAATCTTATATATTGGGGAGTCGGACTTGGAGTTGTTGATATTGAATATAAGTTGAAAACTTATTATGATGAATATTATTGGCAGGAGGGCAAGCCTGATACCTATAAATCATATGCAAATTATAAACTTGATAATTATCTTGACACAAGGGGTACGGGTTTAAATGTTAAATTAGGATTGATTCTTCGACCATCTAATAACTTCAGATTTGGAGTTGCCGTACATACACCTACATGGTATGATTTGACTGATGAATTCGGTGCGGTTTTGGAATCTAATGGTGTGCCTACACTTGATAATACGGGAACTTTTAAATCTGTCAGAGTGAACTCTCCAAGTGATTATTATGATTATAAGCTTCAGACTCCTTGGAAATATCAATTTTCAGCAGCCGTAGTAATGGGGAAAATGGGGATATTAAGTGCTGAATATGAGTTGGCCAACTACGGAACAATAAAATATAAAGATGCCGAAGGTTATGATTCTCCATTTGCGGGAACAAACGCAGATATATCAAATCAATTAAGAGATCAACATACAATAAAGGTCGGAACTGAATTAAGACTTACTCCGGAAGTTAGTATGCGTCTTGGATTTGCGAATCAGTGGTCTCCATATGAGAAAAGTGTTCTTGATAATGATGTCATGATGTTTACCGCAGGAACAATTCCAAATTATGTAATTCAAAAATCAACACAATATTATACAGCGGGTCTTGGATATAGATTCGGAAATATATTTACTGATTTTGCTTTTGTTTGGAGAGAAAACCAGCAGGATGCATACTTGATGCCTGCAGCATGGGATGCAAATAATATATATATAAATAATGCTCCGACCAAGTTAAATACGAGCTCATATAAGTTTGTTGTTACCTTAGGATATAAATTCTAATATAAACACAAATAACCAACAAAGGCTATTTCGCTTCTTTTAGTGAAATAGCCTTTGTCGTATTTATTTGATCGTAATTGATAATTATCTTGTAAGATTAAAACTCGTATTTAGAGGTATTAATAAAAGAAGAATTATAAACCCTTCTTTCCTTCCGAGATAAATTCGGAAGGGGAGCAGCCGGTAGTTTTTTTGAATATTCTAAAGAATGAGGACTGAGAATTAAATCCGCTCATTTCTGCCATGGTTTCAACTGTAAAATTCTTATTTATATCAGATGTTGCGAGTTTCTTAAAATGTTCCACTCTGTAAGAATTTATATAATCAGGATAACTGCATTTAAGATATTGGCTAAAGAAATAGGATAGATTATGAGAGGGTATTCCCATTTTTTCGCAAAGGATTGTTCTGTTTAAATCCGGATTACAATATATTTTCTCATCATTAATAAGAGATTCGAGTAATAACTTAAGTCTCTTACATTCATTTTCATCTATATTAATATTTTTATATGCAGTTTCCTCAAGAGTCCTTTCTTCATTAATATCATCATGATAATCGGAATATTGGTCTTCTGCATCGGCAACAAGAATTTTAACAACCGGATTTTTCCTATTGTTCATGATTGTGAATATAAATAAGAGAAGGAAACAACCTAAAAGAATCGATAAAAATACCATGGAATAGAATGATGCTGAAAATATGTGTCCGATACTGATTGTTTTTGAAACTTCAGTATAAGGGACATCCGGTAGTCTGAGTTTAAAAGTATAATCTCCGGGTTTAAGATTAGTGTAATATACTATATTTTTATAACGGTCAAGTCGTAGCCATTTATTATCGTAACCTTCAAGTTTATATTCATAAATCAAAGCGGAATTATTAGCATAAAGAAGATTTACAAATTTGAACGCAATAGAATTTTCATCTCCATTAAGTGAAATTAATTCGTTGGAGTAAAACTGATTCTGTTGTTTTTTACTCATAGAATAACCATTAACATACATATCGGTGATATACAACCGAACTTTTGATTCTTCATCTATTTTATAATTAAATATATTGTGACAAATCTTATATATACCAGATTTCGTATATATAGGTATTCCTTCTTTATTAAAACAATCAATGAAAAATATCTCTCTATCAGTTATATCGGATTTAGATTCTGAAGTTAAAGCGTAAGCTGATTTTTTTTCATAATTTTCTGATAATTTATATTCACATCCATCAGTGCTAAAACCTATCCAAATCATATAATTGGGTTCTATATATAATGATTGTACATGATTTGATTTTATTCCTTTAGGATTATTGGGTTCTTGTTTTAAAGTTTTTTCTATTCTTTGCCGTGTGTGAGAGAAATAATGGATCCCATCGCCATCTGTTGCTATCACAATTGTATTATTATCATCTTTTTTTAAATCATTTATTGATTTCAATCCAGGCAAATTCTCAGAGTTAAAACATAGATCGGTTATGTTGAATCTGAATAATCCATTCTCCATTGAAGCAATATATAGAGTCGAATCTATACATATTAGTTTCGTGAGATTTACGTGAGATGTATGGATGTTAGGTAATGAGTAAAACGAAAATTTGTCAATTGTGGTATCATAAGAATATATTCCATTGAAAGTTGAGAGCCAAAATATACCTTTGTTATCTCTGCAAATGCCATGGATTTTATTGAAAGGTGAGTTTTCATCTTTTACGGGTAATATATGTCTTATATTCCTAAAATTTTTTTTATCCTTTAAATATAGACCTAAATTAGAGGCAATCAATAATTTATATTTGTCGAATGTATAAAGGTCATTAACGGTAGAATGAATAATATTTTCGTGAATTCTTATCATTTGTTCACTTTTATGATCAAGATACCATAAACCGTTAATGTTGCCTATCCAAATACCGTCGGTATCAGTTTCAGCAAATGCAAATGTTTTATTATTTGGCTTTGTATTTGGGAAATAATAGGTTTTGAATTTTGTTCCGTCATATTTGTTTATTCCGGCACTTGAACCTAACCACATAAAACCTTGCGAATCTTTGAATATACAGTTCACAAGAAGATCGGAAAGTCCGTCTTGTGTAGTCAGATGTTTGAAATCCTGAGACTGCATTTTCGAAGAATAGAATAAGGTTAGTAAAGAGAGCACGGATAAACAGATTGTTTTAGATATTCTCATTCTTAAATAAGTTAGATTTTTTAGAAAATAATAAGTTTAAATAATAATGAAAATGTTAAATATGCTATTTGCTTGAGAATTTATTTAATTAAGTCTCTGAATTTTATAAGAGCTTCATAATAATAATAATCAGCATATATTAACGAAACATCTACTTCCAGCCCTAAGGGCCAGTTGCCTGTAGAGTGGCATAGCAAAGCATTGCTTTTATTAGTACAGATATAGTCGGATGTAGATAATGTAGAAAGTATATTTAATGCCATTTTCTTATATCGCTCCTTGTCAACTCTGCTAACGGAATATGAAGATAAATCACAAAATGCCGAGGCTGCTATAGCTGCGGCTGATGCATCTTTATGTGATCGAAAACCGTTTGGAAGACGCAAATCCCAATAAGGAATGTAGTCTGCCGGAAGAAGACTAATAAAAGCATCAGCAGTTTTCTGTGCATATAGAAGATGTTTATAATTATGAGTATAGTGAAATGATCTTATTAATCCGTACATAGCCCAAGCTTGTCCCCGGGACCAAATGCTACTTTTATCATAACCTTTTATATTTGTTCTTTCTAAGAAATTGCCTGACAAAGTATCATATATCCCGATCTCAGACACAAAATAACCAGATGTGTAATTGTTATTCATTGTGTTATTGATATGAGATATCGCCATGTTATAGAAAGATGAATCTTTACTGATTGATGTAGCAAGAAACAAAAGTTCTAGTGACGCAAGATTCTCAATCGATGTACTTAATTCCCAATTGTATCTCAATGATTCTTGTGGGGAGGATATGAAACATTGGGTTTTATTTGAAAACAACAATGATATTTTGCGGGCAGCATTTATTATAATATTTTCATATTCTTGATTTTCTTTGATTTTATATCCATTTCCAAATGAGTACATTATCTGAAATCCCAAGTTGTGATCATAAGGAACTTCTTGGTCAAGAAGGACTTTGAGGGGAGATGTGTAACGTAATGCATCATCAAGTCGATTATTATTTTTAGTATAAGAATAATCTAACCAAAGCAAACCGGGCCAAAATCCGGATGTCCATATCAATGGGCTTACCTTATGACAAAGCCAAAAATTATTTTCATTTAAAACGGAATGAGGAGTATAATCATAATCATAGTTGATTTTTAGCTCATTTATAGAGCGCTGAATTTGCATATTGCAATATTCAAGAGCTTTCTCCGGTGTAAAGTCTTGGGAGTCTTTTCGACATGAATTCAGAAACAAAACAGATAAGAATGACAGTAAACTCAAAGATGCTTTTGTTTTTTTCATCTAGACAAAATAATTAGATCTTAAGGTAAATGAGTTTGTAATACAAATATGTATTACAAATATATAAAATAAATTTTAGGAATATTATAGATTATTTAAATTGTTCGACGCTGTAATTTATAAAAAGTGATAATTTATGCATAATCTTAAGTGAAATATGAGCTTTTTGATATACTCTTATTTTTCATAGTATATTATGAATTTTGCATAGCACAATCAAATCTGAATTCTAAAAAACACTTTTAAATAAGTACTATTATTTATCTGATATATAATAAATAAAAAAGGAACTTTTTTCAGAAAGTTCCTCTATGAGTATAATTATCGTTGTTGGAATCCATGAAATCGTCAACCACTTCTGTAAGAAAGTTATTAAACTGTTTTGTTTGACCCAGAATTTGGACTGAATCAGCTATCCAAGTTTCTTTATTAAAAAATAGATCATTAACAGGATGTTCAATAAAGTAATCTTTATATTTTAAATATTTAGCACCTTCAAAATCTTTATCATATCCTTTTGGAGTACTCTTAAGCATATCGCCTCTTATTTCACCGAATAGATCAATGAATTTCTTATTCTGAACAATCTTTTTGAATTCATCATAGTTTTCATAAATCTCCGCCCTAATCATTTTTAATAATTTGGGATCCGGATGCCAGACGCCTGCAGCAAGATGAACATTTCCCGGCTCGATATGAATATAATATCCTGGATATTCACCTTTTCTGCCGTTTCTTGTTATCCAAGCACTGAAATAAGGCTTGTATGGAGTTTTGTCATAAGAGAAACGTATGTCTCTGTATATGCGGAAAATACAACTTTTAGCACTTACTCCGAGAAGAGAAGTATCAAATTTAGATAGCTCGTCAATCAATTGTTGAACAAGGAATTCAAAGACTACACGAAGTGTGTCATATTCTTCTTTGTTTTCTTTAAACCATTCTCTGTTATTGTTTTGGCTTAAACGTTTAAGATAATTAAATATATCTTTCATTCCAGTTATCGGTGTTTTTTCCATAATTTTATGCTCTATAAACTTATAGGGCTAATTTATAAACAATTATTCTTAAAATAGGGTTCAAGCTATTAATATGATAAATTATTTCAATAATATCTAAACAAGAAAATTCTCATCACATTCAGAATCAAACTTAATTATGGAAAAAGAAAACATTAAAACAACAGGATTGCCCGAGAATGCTTTCCGCCCTTTGAAACCCGGTGAAACATATGAACCTATGCTTCCTGCGAATCAGCCATTTAAAGGAGTCAGTGTATGGTCGGTGGGTTGGGGTATTGCAATGGCAATAATATTCTCTGCCGCCGCCGCATATTTAGGTTTAAAGGTTGGTCAAGTTTTTGAAGCCGCTATTCCAATTGCAATAATAGCCGTAGGACTTTCAAATGCGGGGAAAAGACGTAACTCACTCGCCGAAAATGTCATTATACAATCTATCGGAGCCTGTTCGGGAGTGATAGTGGCAGGTGCAATCTTTACACTTCCTGCACTTTATATCTTGCAGTCGAAATATCCCGAATTAACTGTAAACTTTATGAGTATTTTTCTGAGTTCTTTATTAGGAGGAATTTTGGGTATTCTTTTTCTTATACCCTTCAGACGATATTTCGTAAGTGAGATGCATGGACAATATCCTTTTCCTGAAGCAACCGCTACAGCGCAAGTACTTGTAAGTGGAGAGGAAGAGGGTAATCAGGCAAAACCCCTTATTCTTTCCGGTATTATCGGTGGGTTATATGATTTTATAATTGCCACTTTTGGATGGTGGAATGAAACATTTTCATCAAGAGTGATCCCTTTGGGGCAAACCATTGCAGAAAAAACTAAAGCGATGTTCAGCATAAATCTTGGTGCCGCAGTTGTAGGATTGGGTTATATAGTTGGTTTGAAATATTGTGCTATAATTACTTTTGGTTCTTTATTTATATGGTGGGTTGTCGATCCTTTATTGAATCTCTTTTTTTATGATCATGTACTTGCCTTTGGAAATCCTGCTATAACCGATAGCGTCGGAAGTATGAGTGCGGAAGAGATTTTTAGAAATTACGGACGACAAATAGGTATTGGATCTATCGCAATGGCAGGTCTTATTGGTATTTGGAATTCTCGTTCTGTAATTAAAAGTGCCGGTTCATTAGCAGCAAAAGAGTTTAAGGTTAAAGATCCCGCTTCGACAATTGATATGAAAAGAACAGAAAAGGATCTAAGTATGCGTTTCATAGCAGGAGCTTCAATTGTGGCATTGATTTTTATACTTTTATTTTTCTGGTTGGGAGTTATCGGAACGTTTTGGCAAGCATTTATTGCATGGATCGTGGTGACAGTGATAGCATTTTTGTTTACCACAGTTGCGGCAACGGCCATCGCCATTGTTGGATCTAACCCCGTTTCAGGTATGACTCTTATGACGCTTATTCTTGCATCGGTAATTCTGGTCGCAGTCGGATTGAAAGGAACATCAGGTATGCTTGCAGCTTTGATAATTGGAGGCGTGGTATGTACGGCGCTTTCAATGGCAGGAGGTTTTATTACCGATTTAAAAGTTGGTTATTGGACCGGAGTTACTCCAAAAGCACAGGAAGCCTGGAAGTTTCTGGGAACACTTGTTTCTGCCGCAACGGTGGGAGGGGTTATTCTCATACTTAATAAAACATACGGATTTACTTCCGGAGCGTTAGCAGCTCCACAGGCAAATGCCATGGCCGCTGTGATTGAGCCTTTGATGTCAGGAGCAGGAGCTCCATGGATCTTGTATGGAATTGGGGCTTTGATCTCTTTAGTATTATCTTTTATAAAAATACCACCATTGGCTTTTGCACTTGGGATGTTTATTCCTATTGATTTGAATTTGCCATTGATAATAGGAGGTGCTATAAACTGGTACGTTGGCAGCCGAACAAAAGATGAAAAAGTTAATACTTCAAGAGTTGAGAAGGGGAATCTTCTTGCATCAGGATTTATTGCAGGAGGAGCTCTAATGGGTGTTATTAGTGCAATTATCCGATTTGCTGGTTTTGATTTTGTAAATAATGAATGGTTAGAGAATGATGCATCACAGTGGTTAGGGCTTGTTATGTACTCATTGCTTCTTATATACTTTACAATCAGTACTCTAAAAATTGAAAAGAAACAAAATTAGGATTTTATTTCTTTGCTTATTTACAAAAAGGCTAAAGACAATTTTATACTATTGTTTTTAGTCTTTTTTTCTTTTATCTGAATATTCTTACTTGTATATTTAAAATACATAATATAAATAATATACACATAAATTATATAAACATGCGTCGGTATTTTGATTATGTTAATTATGGAAAAATGTTACTAATAAATAAATTAAAGCGTTTTTTGTTGCAGTGATAAGAATTAGTCCAAATAAAAGAATAGCGGTGGATTAGTCTGATATACAAAAAGATACATAAGTATAGAATTGATAATAGATGAGATTGGAATAGATTGGTTTTGGCAATATGATATAAAAGTAAGTTAATCATGATTTTTTTGTATGAAAATATAGAAAGTAGGAATCAATATATTTAAAGCAATTTTAGGCATGTTTGTATCTTTTTTTTTACAGTATTACATTAAAGTCAAACAAAATAGTATACTTTTGTGCATGGAAATTCATTTACACAATGGAAGTGAATTAATTAATAGATTTTGTTTATTTAAACAAGCAAATTATTTTACCGATTAATACCAAAAGAGGAAGTATTTTAAAGTGACTAAATGGAATAATTTAAAAACCAGGTTTTTTAATTATGACATTCTGATATGCTTTGAGCAAATCGGGGTGATAATAATTTTGTATAGAGAATTATATTACATATATAACATTATTTCAATCAATTGACATTTATGAAAGTTTATTTGAATCAACAAGAGATTTTCGTCGGAAGCAGATGTAGTCTTCGGGATCTTCTTGCAGGCAGCGGAAGCTCAACAGAAAATACATCTGTGGCAGTAAATAACTGCATTATTCCTAAAGACGAATGGAGTACAAAGATGCTAAAAGACAGTGATAAAATCATCGTTATGTCTGCTCAGGGCTTATTGTAAGAGGAGTAGAATTAATTAAAAGAAATTTAAGAAAGAGATATCTGCGTTTGCGGGTGTCTCTTTTTTTATATTTGATAATATTCTCAAATATGAGTCAGGAAGAGTAAAATATAAAATAATATGCCAAATCGGTTTAAAACAATTAAATTAGCCCTGAATAAATAATTACTGAATGAAACCATTTTTATATAAAGTCGCTAAGAAATATTATGAACAATATGGAGATAATTTGAGCGGATTAACTTTTGTGTTTCCAAATAGACGCTCAGGTGTTTTTTTTCAAAAATATATCTCCAAAATAGCGGGAAAACCTATTTTTTCGCCTGAAATTTTTACAATTTCAGATTTGTTTGGCAAGTTTAGTACTTTGAAAATATTAGATAAGACTAAGATGCTTTTTTTGTTATATGATATATTCAAAAAATATAATGAAGATAGTTTTGATGAGTTTATATATTGGGGTGAAATATTGCTAAATGATTTTGATGATATTGATAAATATTGCGTAAACGCCCGTTCGCTGTTTACCAACATAATGGACATAGAAAAGATAGAAACTGAATTTTCTTATCTCGAACCTGAACAGATAGAGTTTGTCAGCTCTTTTTGGAAAAATTTTATTCCTTCTTTTGAAAGTGAAAAGAAAAAAAGTTTTGAGAGTAATTGGGATAAACTATATGATATATACAATCAGTTCAGAAGTAAACTTTTTTCGGAAGGATTTGCCTATGAGGGAATGATGTATCGAGATGTAGTTGAACGATTAAGGCAAAAAGAGATTGAAATAAAATCGACAGATAAAATTATATTTATCGGTTTTAATGCTCTTACAACCGTTGAAAGAGAGCTGATGATAATGCTTCGAAACCAAGGCGTGGCTGATTTCTATTGGGATTATGAATCTTGTTGGTTGAGTGATAAGAATAATCGAGCATCATTTTTTCGTGATAGAAATTTGTCCGATTTTCCATCTTTTTTTGAGATTGAAAATGACAAAAAGTTACAAGACCCGAAAACTATAAGAGTAATAGGTGTAGCATCTGCAATTGGACAAACAAAGTATATCTCAGAGATACTTAATGAATTGTTGAATAACGGGGATATCGGTAATTGCGAAAATGCTTTAAATACAGCATTAGTTCTTTCTGATGAAAATCTTTTAATTCCAACTTTATATTCAATACCAAAAGAATATGATCCGATAAATGTAACGATGGGGAAATCTCTTAAAAATACACCCATCGCCGGATTTATAGATTATATATATGAACTGCAGCGATTGTTGTTAAATAAGAAAAATGGATTTTATCATAAAATAGTTTATTCCATATTGAATCATAAATATGTGAGAGCTTTTTCAGAAGAAAAGGTTGATGAAATTCTTAAAACTATATTAGATAAGAATCTGGTATATGTGGATGAAGAGCTTTTAAAAGGTAATCCTCTTATAGAGGCAATATTTCGTCCTCTTTCTTCAAGTGATAATGTATCGGAATATCTTATCAATATATTTGAGATAATTCAAAAAGGTACTCAAAATAATGAGAATGAAGATGGAGAAGATCAGGTTGTAGAAATGTCGGATTTGGATATGGAATTTGTTTACCATTACTATCTAATGATAAATCGACTTAGCGATATTGTCAAAGAATATGACACTGAAATATCTACATTGACATTCTTTAAACTCTTAAAGAAGATGACGGAATCATTGTCAGTCCCTTTTAGTGGTGAACCTCTTGCAGGTTTGCAAATAATGGGAGTTCTTGAAACCAGGGTTTTGGATTTTGATAATGTGATACTTTTATCGGCTAACGAAGGAGTATTTCCAAAGAAGGGTGTTGCTACATCTTTTATCCCCGTAAATCTTCGAAAAGGATTCAAACTTTCAACCACTGAGCATCAAGATGCAATTTTTGCATATCATTTTTATCATCTTATTTCAAGAGCAAAGAATATATTCATTCTTTACGATACAAGAACCGGTGGCAGTAGTACGGGCGAGGTGACCAGATATGTTCACCAACTTAAATATCATTATGGTGTAAATCTTGAGGAGATTAATATAAATTATGATATCAGAGTTCCTGCTCCGGTTAATCTAAGTATTGAAAAGAATGATATAATAAAAAAGAAACTTCAGGCTTATCTCAGTGACTCAAATCCAAGATATCTTTCGGCAAGTACGATAAATACCTATATCAATTGTCCGTTAGCTTTTTATATTAAACATGTTGAGAAAATAGAGGAGGAAAATACAGTTACCGATAATATGGGAGCCGATGTTTTCGGAACTATTTTTCATTCCGTAATGGAATATATATATGAAGAGAAAAAAGGAAAAGAGGTCACTTCGGATTGGATAAATGATATAATAAATGATGATCAAAAGATAAAACAATTAATTAAATCACGCTTTTCGGAGTTTTTATTTAAAAATAATAAAGATGAGGACCTGAAGGGTTATAATATACTTATTGGAGAGGTGCTTTTGACATATGTCAAACAGGTGCTTAAATATGATGCAAATCATGCTCCTTTTATATATATAGAATCTGAGAAGAAACTAAATCTTAAATATTCATATGATGGTATTAATTCGGTAAATATAAAAGGAAGTATTGACCGAGTTGATTACAAAGATGAAACATTTAGAATAATTGATTATAAAACAGGCTCCGGCAAACTTGAATTTAAATCGATGCAGCAACTTTTTGATATAAATGACAGTGACAGACCCAAAGCTATCATGCAGACATTTATGTATAGCATGTTGTTTAATAAAAAGGAACATTCCAAGTCGATTCTTCCAAATATCTTTTATTTAAAAGATTTTTTCTCCTCAAAGGTCAATAATTCAATATCGGTAAAGAGTTCCAAAGATGAGGAAAATGATTTGCCAATAGGAGAAGTTGAAAATTTTGTGGAAATAGAAGATAAATTTAAGGAGGCATTTGATAAATGTATATCAGAGATTTTCGATTATACCATACCTTTTACACAGGCTGAAAATCAGGATAATTGTAAATATTGTGAATTGAAAATTATTTGTAAGCGATAAATAGGTGATTAAAAATTATAAAAACCGGTCATTGATATATTCAACAACCGGTTTTTTCTTTCGATATGAATCATTGATTATAATCAGATTTTAATCTTTCTTATCTTTTTCATCATCTTCATCAGGTTTGCAGGACATCGGATGAATATCTTTATTGTCAATATCCTCAGGTGTTATATTTTTTGCTTTCAGAGTAAAATCGTTGTTCACATCCTCGGCAGTGTCATTCGCGGGAGCTTTATCCTTTACAATATTTTCGGTATATTCAATTCTGACATTATCCTGAAAAACCCCTTTAAGATATTCGGGTGAGAAGATATTTCTATTTACAGACGAAAGAACATCTATAAGTATATCCGTATCCTTTCCGTGAGCTTCGAGATTGTGGCAATTATTAAGTTTGGCACTTTGTAATTTGATAGCTGCCCATTTTTCGGAAATGAACTTAATGCCGTCACCTGCAAAAAATCCTTCAATAACTTCAAGAGCAACCGATCCGTTACCTTTTGCCGTAACTTCACCTGCAACAAATGTTTTCTCAATATTTCCTTCACTGAATATGCAATGAGTATCGTTTCCCATAGTTACAATATTGCCGGACACTTTAAGCACGCGAAGTGTTCCTCCGTATTTTATGCATATTGCATCAGATGATACTTTGATAATAGAATCGGCGAATTTAACCTCAATGGCATTTCCGAAAGTCAGAATACTTTTGGATATTGATAATCTGTCAATGAATTGATTAAATTGAATAGCATTTGCAGCATCTCCGTGAGTAATGATTTGTTCGAGCTGAAGATCTTTTAACTTGCCACTGAACATATAAAATCCGCGAGCACCGGTTCCGAAAGTTTCAATCGGATGACTAATATATAGTTTGTTTATTTCTCCTGCGTTTATTACTCCGCATCCATTATCTCCATGAGTCTCAATTCTGTCGGTAACGTCCCATTTTTGAACATTCCCCCAGTTATATATACCCATTTCATTACCTCCGTAACATATTACCTTACCATAGTTTATCACATTATGAACATTTGTTTCATAACCGATAGCCAAGCCTGCACAAACCATATTTGCAACACCTTTGCCAATTTCTCCTCTTGTGTAAATGTGGCCACAACTTATCAAAGATGCTTTAATACTTCCTTGATTAAGATCAAAACCACAAATCACAAGACCGGACCCAACTATTGGTTTAGTTTCTGATCCGCAAGAAAAATGTGTAATTTCGAGATCAATGACATCGTCGTTTGCTTCGCTTTTGTTCCAGACTGTCATTGCTCCCTGCACCATATCAACACTGAACTTATTAGGTCTGTCAGAAAGGTGAAATGTTGAAGCCTCTTCTATATGCACATAGGAGGCATCTATCTTGCCTTTTTTGATGTTTGAAGAGATTATAAAAGATATTTGTCCTATCACGTTGATTCGTGAGAGTGTATGAACTCCCATTGATTCAACTTCCGGATTCTGAAATATGGCTCTTTTGTGAGGTGAAGTAGTAATTTTCAGGTTTTTTAGTTCATTGCCTTTACTTAGGCAAAAACCGTCCGAATCGTTTATGAAGGATAATGTTTTGCCATCAAATTCTCCACTTATGCTTTGATAAGGTTGTAAACTTAAACATGGAAGATTGGAGAGATCATTTCGTATTATAAGATATCTTGCAGTTTTATCTTTAGTAGCTTCTATAAGCTGATCGGCTGTTGTGATTAATCTAAATATTCCACTCATGATTATTCTTGTTTTATATCTCTAAATTTAACATCCGTAATAAGAGATAGTTCGATTTCGGTATTAAAAGATATCAAATGTTTCATATTGGTATTTATTGATTGTTAAACATTTGATATAGTAGATGTGATCGGTTTATATGAGTCGTAGTAGCAAAAAGAGGAAATTTAGAATATTTATAATCTTTTTGAATAGAATAATGCGAAACGAAAGGTTTATAATGACAATGAAGGGAAATAAATATTTACTTTTGTTTTTACGGAATAAACCAATTTATTCAGATAAAGTCTAAGAAGTGTTCAATCCTATTTTATTATTATGCGAAATTTTGCGAGAGCATTAATCATATTTTTTCTGTCAATAGGGAGTTTATATTCTCAGGTAAATACCGACAAGGTATTGATGTTTGGTAGGAATGCTTTATATTTTGAAGATTATATTTTATCAATACAATATTTTAATGAGGTGATAAAGGTAAAGCCTTTTCTTGCAGATCCTTATTTCTATAGATCGGTAGCCAAAATAAATCTTGATGACTTTCAGGGAGCTTTGGATGACGCTGATGAGTGTATTCGAATAAATCCCTTTATGGTAAATGCTTATCAGATCAGAGGTATTGCAAATCAAAATTTAGAAAGATATATCGATGCAATTGAAGATTATGAAGCGGGGTTAAGATTATCTCCCGAGAATAGAACATTTCTTATAAATCGAGCAATTGCTTATGCTCAAATTAAGGATTACGATAAATCGAAGGAAGCATTCGAGGTTTTGGTCGATATTCATCCCAATAATTATAATGCTTATATCAGCAGATCTGCATTGTTTTTAGAAACAGGGGATTCTATTAGTGCACTTAAAGATCTTGATAAAGCAATTTCTATAGATAAATACAGCTCATATGCTTATGCTCAAAGAGCAGTTGTTAAGAGTAGGATGTCGGAGTTTAAATCGGCTCTCGAAGATATGGATTATGCTATCCGACTTGATCCTGACTATGCAAATTTTTACACCAATAGAGCTTTGATAAAATATCACCTTGAAGATCTGAGAGGTGCAATGGCTGATTATGACAGGGTGATCGATATGGATAAGAATAATCATATAGCTTATTATAACCGAGGTTTGCTTCGTGCATATGTAGGTGACAGAAATAATGCTATTGATGATTTTTCGAATGTAATTGTTCTTGAACCTGATAATTTCCATGCATATTATAATAGGGCGATTATACGTGATGAGATAGGTGATTACAATGGTGCAATTGCCGATTATACAATGGTTTTGAAAGAGTATCCCCGTTTTCTGCCAGGATGGTATGCCAGATCTGAGTCTAAACGAAAAATGAATGATCTGAAAGGAGGTGAGGCTGATTTTAATAAGGCTTATGCTCTTGAAAAAGAATTGCTTGCCGAAAGAGATGGTAAGAAAAAGAAAGAGGATAACAAAAATTCTTCAAAAGAAACAAGAAGTGAGTCGGATAAGAATATTGAGAAATTCAATCGTGTTATAGTTGCGGACAATAGTAATGTAAAAACAAAATATAACAGTGAGATAAGAGGCCGCGTACAGGATAGAAATGTAAATGTGGAATTAGAGGATTCATATAGATTGACTTACTATGAAAACGATGATCATATAAGAAAAAATATCTATTATTCTGCTATCCTTAATGATTTCAATAAAGCTAACGTATTGAATAAACAGCTCAAAGTGGTAAACTCAGAAGTGTCACTTGATGAAGACAGAATACGTACTCATTTTAGCTCCATAAATTATTATTCAAGAGAATTGGAAGTTTCTTCAAATAATGCATTGGCATATTTTGCAAGAAGTATAGATTTTCTCTTGGTTCAAGATTTTCAGGGAGCGATTGAAGATTTGAATAAAGTGATTCTTTTACAGAGTGATTTCTCTCTTGCATATTTCAATAGAGCGGTTGTAAGACTCAAGCAGATTGAAACCGATGCTATGAATAATAATGATGTTGGGCTTGATGACAGCTCTTTAAAATTAAACATTATTAATACGGGTAGTTTTAACTTAAAAAAGAACAATCATGTAGCCTCCGGTAGTGTCTCAAGAGTTAATGACAACTTCAATGATAAGAAAAGGATTGACTTTGAGATGGTGATGAGAGATTATGATAAAGCAATTGATCTTGACCCATCATTTGTATATGCTTATTTTAACCGTGCTAATCTAAGTTGCATGCAACGTCATTATGATCAGGCTCTGATAGATTATAATAAAGCATTGGAGTTAAATCCTGTTTTTGCTGAGGCATTGTTTAATCGAGGACTTGTGCATATTTATAAAGGAAATACAGATAAAGGTATTGCTGACCTTAGCAAGGCCGGTGAACTCGGGATTATAAAATCATATAACATCATAAAACGTATGGGACAATAATGGTTTTAAAACAAAGGTCCTTGTCTTGGCTTTAATGGCTTGTAATTCACTCGATTACTAAATCAAATTAAATTTTATACAATAAAAGAACAAATATCCGATCATTCTATTTATTAAAGTAGGGGGATCGGATATTTGCTTTGTATTTTATGCAAAATTGAAAAAAAGTTTACAATTCACTTTAATTATTTATCTTTGTCGCCTATGGGTAGAATTTTAGCTCTCGATTATGGTCGAAAGAGGACAGGGATTGCGGTTACCGATCCTTTAAAAATTATAGCAAATGGTCTTACTACTGTAAGGTCTCATGATCTATTGAATTTTATTTCAGAATATATTTCAAAAGAGAATGTGGAACTTGTCGTGATAGGTTTACCAAAGCAAACAAATAACGAACTGTCGGAGAATGAGCGTTATATCTCTCAGTTTATAACAACACTGAAAAGAAAACTTCCCGACTTAAAAATCGAACGTTTCGATGAACGATTTACTTCAGTCATGGCTCATCAGGCAATGATTGATGGTGGATTAAAAAAGAAAGACAGACAAAACAAAGAACTTGTAGATGAGATAAGTGCAACGATTATCTTGCAAGGATATTTAGAAAGCAGAAAATAGAGAATCAAATATGATATTACCTGTATATTTATATGGCCAGCCTGTTTTGAGAAAAGAGGCTCAAGAGTTGAATAATGATTATCCAGAATTGGAAAAACTTATTGGCAATATGTATGATACTATGTATGCCTCGGAAGGTGTAGGTCTTGCAGCACCTCAAATAGGCCTTTCAATTAAACTGATAGTTATAGATGGTTCTCCGATGGGGGAAGATTTTCCCGAATGTAAGGACTTTAAGAAAGTCTTTATCAATCCGGAGATCATAGAGTTTGGCGGAGATAAAATATCAACCGAAGAGGGTTGTCTTAGTCTTCCGGGAATTCATGAGTCTGTACTACGACCAACAAAAATCAAAGTGAAATATCTTAATGAGAAAATGGAGCCACAAGAGGATGTGTATGAAGGATTTGCTGCAAGAATCATTCAACATGAATATGATCATCTTCTTGGGAAAATGTTTATCGACCATATTTCTCCTATAAGAAAACAATTGATTAAATCTAAATTGAATAATATTATTAAAGGTAAAGTTAGATGCTCTTACAGAACGAAAGTTGTATCTAAGTAATCTTTATATGTTTTATTGATGTAAAATCTTAAATCAAAAACAAAAAATGAGTTCTATCACAAGTAAGATTCTTGATTTGAATGAAAAAATCGAGCAGCTCCAGAAAGGTGGAGGTGAAGCGGCGATTTCAAAACAAGAAGCCTCAGGGAAATTAACAGCGAGAAATCGTATTCTTGAATTATTAGATGAAAATTCATTTCATGAATATGATCTTTTTGTTCAGCACGACAGTCATGACTTCGGTATGGAGAAAAAGAAACTGCCCGGAGATGGAGTAATCACCGGAACAGGAACTATTTCTGGTCAACCGGTTTGTATATATGCTCAGGATTTTACGGTAGCCGGCGGTTCGCTTGGTTTGGCTCATGCTCGTAAAATCACAAAGATTATGGATCATGCCTTGAAATTAAGGATGCCGATAATTGGAATTAATGATTCAGGAGGAGCTCGTATTCAAGAAGGAGTTGGTGCCCTTGCCGGTTATGGAGAGATATTTTATAGAAACACAATTGCATCGGGAGTAATCCCTCAGATATCTGTTATCCTTGGGCCTTGTGCCGGAGGTGCGGTTTATTCGCCGGCTTTGACAGACTTCGTTTTCGTAGTTGATCAAATCTCTAAAATGTTTATTACAGGTCCTAATGTTATTAAGACTGTTCTTGGAGAAGAGATTTCACAGGAAGACCTTGGTGGAGCCAAAGTACAAGCTCAAACAACAGGAAATGCTCATTTCTTTGCAAAAAGTGAGTTGGAATGTTTCCAGCAGATTAAAAATCTTATTTCTCTTATTCCTGCAAGTAATACTGAAAAATCAAAATCTATCCCTTCAGCTGAACCAAAACAGCTAAAACCGTTAGAAACGATTATTCCTTCTGATCCGCATCAACCATATGACGTTAGAGAGATTATAAAATCAATATCCGACAACTCCGATTTCTTTGAAGTTCAGGAGATGTGGGCCGGTAATATTGTAATCGGATTTGGTCGCATGGGTGGTAAGACTGTAGGTTTTGTAGCAAATCAGCCAATGGTTCTTGCCGGAGTACTTGATATTGATTCCGCTTGTAAAGCTGCACGTTTTATAAGATATTGTGATTCTTTCAATATACCTATCATAACTCTTGAAGATATGCCGGGATATTTGCCAGGAGTTGACCAGGAGCATGCAGGTGTAATTCGTCACGGAGCTAAAATGCTTTACGCATATTCCGAAGCAACAGTACCAAAGATCACTGTAATTCTTAGAAAAGCTTACGGCGGAGGTTATATCGCAATGAACTCTCGCCATTTAGGTGCTGATTTCGTATTTGCATGGCCTACTGCAGAGATAGCAGTTATGGGTCCTGAAGGAGCTGCTAATATTATCTTTGCAAAAGATATAAAAGAAGCTGCTGATCCTCAGGCAATGAGAGATCAGAAAGTTCAGGAATATATAGATAAATTTGCCAACCCTTATGTAGCAGCATCAAAAGGTTTTATTGACACTGTTATCAATCCGGGAGAAACAAGATCATATATTCTTCATGCATTGGGATTATCAGATAACAAAGAAGAGATAAGACCATTCAAAAAACATGGTTTACCTCCATTCTAACTTATAATAACTTGTACGATGGAAAATACAGAAGAAAAAGAATTAGTACCCTTTGTGATTCTGGCAAGATATTATAATACGACTTTAACGGATAAATTCATTAAAAGAAAATTTTGGGTTAATCCGATAAAAGGAGAAGTAAGATCATATTTGCCCGGTACCGTAGATAAGATATTTGTCGTTGCAGGACAAGAGGTGAAAAAAGGAGATATTCTTTTGATCCAGGAAGCAATGAAGATGAAAAACAGAATCTTATCACCAGTTGACGGAGTTGTCAAAAATATTGATGTATCTGAAGGTGATAAAATCAAAAAAGATACTCTTATGGTTTTTGTTCAACCTAAAAACTGATAAGTCGTCTTACAATTGAATCAAAAAGCAAACGCTTTATAGAATAGAGGCCCCGAAAGTTTTAATTAACTTTTGGGGCTTTTTTTGCCATATAAATGAATCATTAATGAAAAGCAACCGATGAAAAATGGTTGTGATTTATTTCTTTTTTATACAATAAGAGGTAGTAATATTATTAATAATATCATGGTTACATATATTAAATATAATAAATATGATTTATTATATAGAGTGCAAACTTAAAAAGGGAAATATCTGTTTTGTTATTGTAAATTAATGGTTTATCTAAAAAAAAAGATATCCTTTTCTACCGTGAGATGTAAAGGATAGTGTTTTATCATAACTCAAAATAAACTTTTTTCGTTCTTATTCGTTTATTAATAGTAAACAGAGACTTCTTTTGTTCGATTATCGATATGAAGATATAATTGTGAAGCGGAAAGCGAACGAAAGATTTGATTTCATATTGATAAGAATGTTTAATAAAAAATTTATTTATTACAATGAAAAAACTTGCTTTTGTTATAGTAGTGGCGTGTAGTTGCATGTTCGCTTGTTCTGGTAATAAAAAAAGTGAAACCAAAGACGATGCCGGCACTTCAGCTAAAGCTGATACAATAGTGGTTGATTATGGTACCGTAAGTGTTGATTCAATCGCTCCGGATTCAGTTCAGGTATCAGTAGCAGATACAGCAGTAGAAGTAGTTGCAACTCCGGAAGGAACGCAAAAAAAAAAAGTAAATGATTCTGAGATTTCAACAAAAAGACCTCAGGGAAAAGATGAAACAATTTCCGAAAGAGGAGTTTCGGAGAATTAAATTCAAAAAGCTTTCATATTATTGATTTTTGTATAAGGCCAGAAATGGTAAAAAAAGATTTTTTCATTTAATGAAAAAATCTTTTTTTATATAAGAATATGCACAAAGACTCTTTTCAAGAAGCTGACGACTAATCTTTTGCTGAGTTTGTAGATCCCTGGGTTTCACCCGAGGATGTGTTTTGATTGCCGGATGAAGGTCCGTTAGGATTATTAAAACCGTATTGAAACATATTGGTAATATACGCTGTAAGTATAGGAAACATACTCATACCCAAAACAGCAAGTATTACTGCCAATATTCTTCCTTCGGAAGTTGTCGGTTCAATCGCACAACCAACAGTAGTAACATCCATACAAGCCCACCATAGAGAATCACCAAAGTTTTTAATGCCCGGATTAAGATCTTTCTCTATCATATAAAATGCCAGACTTCCAAAATAAGACATACCAAGTAAAATGATAAGGTATGAGTAGAGCAAATTTGTAATCTTACTTTTTGTAAACCAGGCAATCATAATGACAAGTCCGTATCCTGCTCTGATTAGCAATATCGAACGAAGTATTATTCTGAAAAAAGAGGAAACATCAATATGCATCCACTCAATAATATTCAGATAAGGAATGGAAACTAAGAAGAATAAAAAATGAGTGAATATATACCTTTTCTTATTCTCACTGAGAAATAGCAAATAGAAGAAATCAATAAGAAATATGAGACATATAATGAGTTGTATCGTCGAAAATATTTTAGGAGGATAAGAGATATAACCCTCAAGTATCTCAATAGAGAGAATCATGAATATAGCTATACTACAAAGTAGAACTATAATATTCATGATTTTGGCAATAAGTTTTTTTATATCGGTAGGTTTATTTCCTGCTTTACTCATTGAAAGAGATAATTGTTATTTGTTGAGAACTTTCCAAAGAAAGCTATTGATATGAAATAAACATACTGTGATAAACTTTTGTTTTTACGATAATTTAAAAACAATTAAAATGAGATAATTAATAGAAACTAACGACAATTAAATATTTTGAATAAAGAAATAGAAGAATTTATATGAGCTATATTTTTTAAATTTGCACAATGGCAAAAAAGAAAATAGATATACAGATTAAGAGTTGGGGTATATATTCTCAGTGGGACAGAAGCTCTAAGGCACTGCCTAAAATAACCAAATTTACAGAAACTATCCCATGTGAGCTTGATATTGAATTTGGATATATATTGCATATAAAGGGAGCGAAAGGAAAGGTTATAGATTTTACAATCAAACATCCTGAATTTGCGGATAAAGATGGCAATCCGGCTCCTGACTTTGAAGGTTCATATTTTATCAATTCAAACGATTATTCATTCTTTATCGGCGATACTATTTGGGAACCTATTCACGACAAAGCCGGCCACTGGCTGGTTATTTGCTATATGGATGGAAAAGAGATCGCTAAAAAAACATTTAATCTGATTTTGTAACATAGCAAAATAGGATTTTTATTCTTGATAAACAGTTAATGAATTAATATTTATTATCTTACATAACAATAAACAAAAAGAAATATGGCTAAAAGATATCTCTTGAAATTTCTGTCACTTATACTTCTTACAGGATGTAGTGGCGCCACATATATACAATTAGGTGTAGAAAATAAACCACAAAATGAGATTCCTCTATATGATCAAAATGTGATCATTGTAAACAATTCTCTCGAACAGCCTATGTCATCTTCCGTGATAATTAATATTGATTCATTACAAGAGCATAAATATGAAAGAGAGCCGATTAATAATACCTACCTGAATATTATTGCTGAAAAACTTCACAATACAAATAAACTTAATGACGTAGCTATATATAATTTATCAATGAAGAATGAGGGGGATAATCCGAGAAAGCTATTGTCATCTCTTCAACTTGATTCAATATATACAGACACCGGTGCGGAATGGATACTTTCCCTTGACCGTCTTCAGCATGTTTCGTTAATTACAAAACTCACAGAACCATTTCCAAATGCTGTTCATCAGATGGTAATTAAATCAGATTTTACCCTATTTAATTATCCTGACACTCTCCCTATATGGCAATCCACAAAGCTCGATACCCTAAATTGGAGCCAGCTTTATGTAGATTATAATACACCTGACTTTATAAAATATCTACCTGAATTAAATGATTGTATCTATGATGCGGCATATATAAATGCGGAAAATTGTGTTTTAGACTGGCTTCCTTCTGTGTCCAAAGTTGACAGAGTATTTCTAAAAAGCAGTAATCCGATGATTAGAGAAGCCTATGATCTTTATATCAAGAACGATAAATTGGGATGCGATATAATGCTTGAATACGCAATAGAAAATTCAAAAAAGAGTAAGATTAAGCAGATTGCATATTTCAACCGTGCACTTCTGGCAGAGGAGAGAGGCGATCTTGACACTGCTATCTCTATGATACAAAATTGTATTAAAGCAGAACCTAATAGATATGAGATCGCAAGTTTTGTCTTTGTAGATTACCTTACAATTTTAAAGACAAGGAAAAAGATAGAACAGTAAGTATAAAATTGATATTATTAGTCAGTTTTAAGAGATGAAAAGCGAAAGAAAAGTGTAATGGACCAGATAACGATTAACGGTAAAATTTATAAAAAAGAGGAGATTGAAAAGAAAGAATTTTATAATTCATCGATCCTCAACGATGCGGAAAAATCAGTATTAAACTTCTTGACCTTATGGTATGATGATTCTCTTTTCATTGAAGTAAAAACATCAGGGTCAACAGGAGAGCCTAAGCCAATAGAGCTTCCCAAAAGCAGTATGCTGGCATCGGCGCGAGCCACAATCGAATATTTTTCATTACTTCCCCAATCCGATATTCTTCTTGCAATGTCGCCCGATTATATAGCCGGAAAAATGATGATATTAAGAGCTCTTGCCGGCAATCTTA
The DNA here is from genome assembly GCA_947074145.1 of uncultured Bacteroidales bacterium. Taxonomy (GTDB): domain Bacteria; phylum Bacteroidota; class Bacteroidia; order Bacteroidales; family JAUNSR01; genus JAUNSR01. Next base: position 48,822 of record CAMTOJ010000010.1, on the reverse strand, counting down.
ATCTTTGGGTCATTGATCCCGTTTCCAATATTTCCCCCTTCTTAGATCGAAAATATGAATTTTGTGCTTTAGTGCCATATCAGGTTTTTATGACACTTAAAGATGCTCGCGCATCAGAATCCTTCAATAAGATAAATCAACTAATCATAGGAGGAGGAAAAGTTGATGATGAGCTAAAATCAATGCTTCTTAATACCGGAGTAAAATGTTATTCCACTTACGGAATGACAGAAACAGCATCTCATGTTGCAATTAAAAAAATAGGAGAAGATGATGTTTTTGAATCTTTACCGGGTGTAACTTTCTCAATTGACGATAGAAATTGCCTTATTATAAAAACATCTTATCTACCTGAAAAGGAGATTATAACCAATGATGTGGTAACACTTATCGATGATACACGCTTTGTCTGGAACGGACGATTTGACAATGTGATTAACTCTGGCGGAGTCAAGCTGTTTCCCGAAATGATTGAAGAGAAGATTAAAGATATTATCAGTCATAATTTTTTCATAGCAAAAGAGGACCACCATGCATTAGGTCAGATTCCGGTACTTGTTATTGAATCCTCGCCAATTGGTGAAGAGCAGGAGATTAAGCTACTTGATAAAATAAGTAAGAGGGTGAAAAAATATGAGAATCCGAAGAAAATAGTTTACATCAATCAAATTGAGAAAACTCCAACCGGGAAAATAAAGCGCCAATACTAAAACCTTTCGCATTTTTTATTAAATTTGCGCCGAAATATATCGTCGAAATTGCATTTTTATTCGGTTATATTAAGCTTTTGCTTTATTTTTATAATCTAAAACAGGCGATTTTCTTTTTTGAATAAATAAAACTCTTTAATATATGAAATTTCAAGTATCCAGCGCTGTGATTTTATCACATCTTCAGGCAATAAGCAGAGTAATAAACTCTAAAAACACAATGGCTATCCTTGATAACTTTTTATTTAAGTTGGAAGATAACTTTTTGACGTTAACTGCTTCAGACGGAGATACAACAATGGTTACAAAACTTGAATTATTATCTTCCGAAGGCAACGGATTGTTTGCAGTTCCTGCAAAAACTCTTCTTGATCCGCTTAAAGAACTGCCTGACCAACCTTTGAGTTTTGAAATTAATGACGACAACCTTGAAGTATTTATCTATTTCCAGAATGGTAAATATAATTTTATCGGTATCAATGGTGCTGAATATCCTCAGAAAAAGCCAATGAGCGATACTGCTGAAAGCTTCAAGATTAGCTCATCTTCTCTTCTTAACGGTATTACAAGAACTGTATTTGCAACAGCAGACGACGAACTTCGTCCGGTAATGAATGGTATTTATATAGATATCTTCCCGGAAGAGGTAGTATTTGTTGCATCTGATTCTCACAAATTAGTAAGACTAAAAAACGATTCAATAAAAACAGGTCTTAAGGCCGCATTTATCTTGCCTAAAAAACCTGCCAATCTTCTTAAAAACATTCTTGGAAAAGATAGTTCTGAGGTTGAAGTTATCTTTGATAACAGCAACGCTAAGTTTCTTTTCACAGATTATGAGATCACTTGTCGCCTGATTGAAGGTCGTTTCCCTAATTATGCATCAGTAATTCCTCAGAATCATCCTTATAAACTGATCGTTGACCGTGTACTTCTTATGAACGTTCTTCGCCGTGTATCTGTATTCTCAAATCCGGCAAGTTCACTTGTAAAACTTCAACTTTCAGAAAATAAAATGATTGTATCAGCACAAGATATCGATTTCTCTACCGCTGCCGTTGAATCATTGGAGATCAACTATAACGGAGAGCCAATGAATATCGGATTCAAAGCGACTTTCCTTATCGAGATTCTTAACTACATCACTTCTTCAGAGATTGTTATCGAGCTTGCCGACGGTTCTCGTCCGGGACTTATCCTTCCTGTTGAAAATGCAGAAAATGAAGATCTTTTGATGCTTCTTATGCCAATGATGTTGACAGACTAAATTCTGATTATTTACATTTTATAATACTAATGCCGGAAAAATATTTCATTGTAAGAATCTGATATATTTCCGGCATTCATTTTATCAAAAACCTATGGAGTTAAAACTAAAGAACCCAATTGTTTTCTTTGATCTTGAAACAACGGGAATAAATATAATCAACGACAGAATAGTTGAAATATCATATCTTAAAATATATCCTAACGGAAAAGAGGTGTCAACTACATATCTTGTCAATCCCGGAATGCCAATACCTCCGGAATCATCGGCAATACACAAAATAACCGATGAAATGGTAGCTGATAAACCCACCTTTAAAGAGCTTGCAAAGATTATTGCAAAGGATATAGAAGGGTGTGACATAGCAGGATATAACTCCAATCGTTTCGATGTTCCGTTATTAATGGAGGAGATCCTTCGTGCCGGAGTTGATATCGATTTGAGCAACCGTAAGTTTGTTGATGTACAGACTGTATTTCATAAAAAAGAACAACGCACACTTTCTGCCGCTTATAAATTCTATTGCGACAAAGAGCTTGTTGGTGCACACGGAGCGGAAGCTGATACACGCGCAACTTATGAAGTTTTGAAAGGACAGCTTGATAAATATGATGATCTTGAAAATGATATAGATTTTCTTGCAAAATATACTACACAAAATAAGAATGTTGATTTTGCCGGAAGAATTATTTATAATGATAAAGGAGTTGAAGTATTCAATTTCGGAAAATACAAAGGACGCCCCGTAGAGGAGGTTTTTTCATCTGATATCGGTTACTACGGATGGATGATGCAGGGAGATTTCGCTCTTAGCACAAAAAAAGTATTGACAGAGATCAAACTAAGGGGATTCAACAAGAAATAAAATTCAAAAGAGATATTTTCGCTCATCTATGTTATGTAAAATGACATAACAGGAAAAAGAATATAAAAAGAGAAGGAAGAAAAATGCTTAAAGGAAAAAATATCATTGTCGGAATAACAGGCAGTATTGCAGCCTATAAAGCTGCATATCTTGTACGAGGTCTTATAAAGAAAGGATGTGAGGTTCAGGTTGTAATGACACCAGCGGGAAAAGAGTTTATAACTCCCGTTACACTTTCCGCATTAACGGGCAAACCCGTAATAAGCGAATTTTTTACAGCTAACACCGGTTCATGGAACAGTCATGTTGATCTTGGCTTGTGGGCAGATGCTGTAGTGATTGCACCTGCATCGGCTTCAACTATCGGAAAGATGGCAAACGGTATTGCCGATAATATGCTTATCACAACCTATCTTTCTGCCAAAGCACCTGTTTTTGTTGCCCCTGCAATGGACCTTGATATGTTTGCTCATCCATCTACAACACGCAATATCGAACGACTTCGTTCTTACGGCAATACAATTATAGAGCCTGCATCGGGAGAACTTGCAAGTCACCTTATCGGTAAAGGTAGAATGGAGGAGCCCGATAAGATAATCGAAGTTCTTGAAGAGTATTTTGACGAAAAAAAAAAGTCTAATCTGACAGGAAAGAAGGTGATGATAACAGCCGGCCCGACTTACGAAAAGATTGATCCGGTTCGTTTTATCGGAAACTATTCATCAGGAAAAATGGGATATGCTCTTGCAGAGGAGTGCGCGGCGAGAGGAGCGGAGGTTACTCTTATTTCCGGTCCCGTAAATATTAAAGCCCGGAATAAAGCAATAAAGGTTATTGACGTTGAGTCAGCACTGCAAATGCATAAAGAGGCTTTGGAAAATTTCTCTCAGAGTGATATTATTATACTTTGCGCTGCTGTTGCCGACTATCGTCCCGATTTCGTTGCAGAGAAAAAGATGAAAAGAAAAGAGGGCGAGGAGATTAAAATCTCACTTGTTCCCAATCCTGATATAGCAGCAGATCTTGGCTCTAAGGTTAGCCCCGAACAAGTAATGGTGGGATTTGCTCTTGAAACCAATGATGAGGAAAACAATGCTGTTTTGAAAATAAGAAAAAAGAATCTTGATTTCATCGTTCTTAATTCCTTAAATGATAAAGGCGCCGGATTCAGAACGGACACCAATAAGATAACCATCATCGATAAAGAGGGAAATAAATTTCCTTTTGAATTGAAGTCAAAATCTGATGTCGCAAAAGATATTATATCCAAAGTATCAGAAACGATATCTTTGAAATAAAACAATCTCACAGTTAAGACCAAAAGAGCCGAAAACATATCATATCTATCTGAATGTTTCCGGCTCTTTTTATATTATTATTACTTATAAAAGTCTGATTATAATAAGAGTGATATGTTTTACGTTAATAATGTAAGGATAAATATTATTAAGGCTACAGAACTTCAAAAGATAATCTATACCTTAAAATATTTACTTCTAATCATCTATTAATCAAAGAGTAATAAACTTCAATTCCGATTAATAGTCGAATTGACAAACTTTCTTTGTAATTTTATACTGAAAATCAATCATTGATTAAGATGCAACATCGTTTCAACATACTCTCTAAAAAAGCCATATTAACGGCAACTGTTTTTATACTAAGCCTACTCTTTGTCGCCGAAGTACGTTCTCAGGAACTTAATGCTTCTGTGAAAATCAACGCAAATCAGATTGAGGGAACCTATAAGCAGATGTTCACTACACTTGAAAGTGAACTTAATGAATTTATAAACACCAATAAATGGTCGGATGCCAAATTTTCAAATGTTGAAAAGATAGATTGTAACTTTAATTTCACCATTAAAAGTATCACTTCTCAGGATACATACTCAGGAGAACTAACCGTTCAGGCAAGACGTCCGGTTTACAATTCATCTTACACCACCGCAACGTTCAACTTCCGTGATACCGATATCTCTTTTTCTTATCAGGAAAATGAACCTATAGTTTACAACGAACAAACTATTGAAAGCAATCTTGTAGCCATTGTTACATACTACATATATGTGATTATGGGTATGGATTTCGATACATTTTCACCGGGTGGCGGTAATCCATATTTCAGAAAAGCAGAAGCTATCGTAAATCTGTGCCAGTCAACACCCGAATCGGGATGGCGTGCATTCGACAATACAAGAAACCGTCACGGACTGGTATATTCTCTGCTTGAAGAGAATATGCGCCCTTTCCGCGAGCTTTGGTATAATTATCACCGCAAAGGACTTGATGTAATGTCGCAGGGAGCCGACAAAGGTAAGTCCGTAATTTCAGAATGTGTCGAACAGATGAAAACGATACATCAGGCAAATACTCAATCGCCGCTTCTTTCAGTTTTTATAGACACAAAACTGGATGAACTAATAAATGTTTATTCGCAATCTTCTGCTTCTGAAAAGGAAAATATTCATAAGACATTATTAAATATCTATCCGTCGTACGCCCGACGAATTGATGAGATAAAAAAAGAATCTAAATAATATGATCAAGTCATTAAGCATTACAAATTACGCCTTAATAGATTCCCTAAATATCGAATTTAATAAAGGATTCACTGTTCTTACGGGAGAAACAGGAGCCGGAAAATCGATAATACTGGGTGCCTTGGCTCTTATTCTGGGAGCAAGAGCGGATGCCAAAAGCGTCAAAGAGGGTGAATCCAAATGTATAATAGAGGGTGAATTCGATCTTTCATATTATGATTTGGAAGATTACTTCAAAGAGAATGATCTTGATTACGACAATGCTCATTGTATAATCAGAAGAGAACTATTTTCCACAGGTAAATCGCGAGCTTTTATAAATGACTCACCTGTACAACTTCAACATCTTAGAGGTTTAACGGGCAATCTTATCGACATCCATTCTCAACATCATAATCTATTGCTTGGCGATAGCTCGTTTCAACTTCGTGTAATCGATGCTTTGGCCGGTAATAATAAAGCACTTGTTCAATATAGATCTGAATATAAAAGATATAAAAAGATTGAGGCTGATCTTAAACAGATGAAAGAGGCACTCGACAAATCGCTTGAAGAGGCAGATTATCTTCGTTTCCAGTTCGAACAGCTTGAGGAAGCCAAACTCAACCCGGGAGAACAGGAACAAATGGAAGATGAGATTAAAACTCTTTCAAATGCCGAAGAGATTAAACAAGCGCTATATGCCATTCATTCGCTGCTCGAGAGTGCAGACGGCGGCGTAATATCACTTCTTAAAGAGGCCTCCGGCAAAGCATCATCATTAAAGAGAATCTTTTCAAGAGCAGGCGATATTGCCGATCGTCTTGAGTCCGATTATATTGATCTTAAAGATCTTGCCAATGAGATAGAATATGCTCAGGAGGATGTGGAGTTTGATCCGGAAAAAATGACGATGATAAACGAACGTTTGGATCTTCTTTATAATCTTCAGCAAAAGCATCGCGTCTCTTCCGTTGAAGAACTTATCACAATAAGAGAAACATTGAGAGAAAAGATCAACGGAATAGATAATTCTGATGAGAAAATAGCTGAACAAGAGAAACTGCTTCATGACCAGGAGGGACGAGTTATAACTCTTGGTAAAGAACTTTCACTAAAAAGAGCGGAAACGTCAGCTTCATTTGCAGCCAATCTGATAAAAACAATCCAACCGCTTGGAATGCCGAATGCCCGGTTTAAAGTTGAACTGACACAGAAAAGCAAATTTGACGAAAACGGACTCGATAATATATCATATCTGTTCTCCGCCAACAAAAAACAATCGCTTATGCCGGTTGTCGATGTAGCTTCGGGAGGGGAGATCTCGCGACTTATGCTTGTAATAAAGTCACTGATTGCGAACAATGCATCACTTCCAACCATTATATTTGATGAGGTAGATACCGGAGTTTCGGGAGAAATTGCCGATAAAATGGGTGATATAATGAAACGAATGTCGGCCTTTATGCAGGTTGTAACCATATCTCACTTGCCTCAAGTTGCTGCAAAAGGTGATAATCATTTCAAAGTTTATAAGACAGACAATGAAAATGGCACCTCCACAAATATAGTTTCACTATCTTTGCAGGAGAGAATCGACGAACTTGCCCGAATGCTTTCGGGAGCAGTCCTTACAGAACAGGCAAAAGAGAACGCCCGTGTCTTGATGGGACAAAACAAATAACGAAAAAAGAAAACAAAACAGATTTATCTTATAATGAATAAAAGCGAAACCATTTTTGGAATTAGAGCCGTGATTGAAGCGATTCAGGCGGGCAAACAGGTTGATAAGGTACTTGTAAAGATCGGACTTGAAGGTGAACTTGCAAAGGAACTTTTCATGGCAATAAAAGAGGCGGGTATCCCGGTTCAAAGAGTGCCACTTGAAAAGATCAACCGTGTAACAAGAAAGAATCACCAGGGTGTGATTGCATATCTTTCAGCCGTTACATATCAGAAACTTGAAGATCTTGTTCCAACATTTTATGAAGATGGCCGTCTGCCATGTATTATGGTTCTTGACGGACTAACCGATGTTCGCAACTTCGGTGCTATTGCCCGCACATGTGAATGTGCCGGTGTAGATGCTATTGTTATACCTGAAAAGGGAAGCGTATCTGTCAATGCGGATGCAATAAAAACTTCGGCGGGAGCACTTCATCATATCCCTGTTTGTCGTGAAAAAAGTATCAATTCGGCCCTTAAATTCTTAAAAGAATCGGGCTATAAAATTGTTGCCGCTACCGAAAAAACAGAACGTAATTATACAAAAACTACCGATTATCTTGATCCCGTTGCTATTGTTATGGGCTCTGAAGATACCGGAATAAGTAATGAAAACCTGAGAATATGCGATTCTCTTGTTTCTATACCTATGTTCGGCGAGATTGGTTCATTAAATGTATCTGTTGCTGCAGGAGTACTTATTTATGAATGTATTCGCCAGCGACTTAACGCATGTGAGCAGTAAAACCTGTTAAAAACAAATCATATCAATTGCCCGGAAAAGGAGAAAACAACTCTTTGTTCCGGGCTTTTTATTTTATATTTGCCAATCATTAAAAACAACAAAGATTATGAAAAAAGTAATATCTACACAAAATGCACCGGCAGCAATCGGACCATATAGTCAGGCAATAGAAGCGGGAGGGATGGTTTTTCTTTCAGGACAATTACCTCTTGATCCTGCGACAGGAGCATTTCCCGAAGGTGGAATAAAGGCACAAACAAAACAATCGTTTGAAAATATAAAAAACATACTTGCTGCAGCCGGATTAACAACGGCAGCAATTGTAAAGACAACGGTTTTTCTTGCCGATATGTCGCTTTTCGCAGAAATGAATGAAATATATGCGACATATTTTGAAGGTGATTTTCCTGCACGCTCTGCATTTGCAGTAAAAGAACTTCCAAAAGGAGCAATGATTGAGATTGAATGTATTGCAGTAAAATAAAAAAATCAGGTTACATCGTAACCTGATTGATTATTGTATTATTCATATAAAGTTTCAAATTCTCAACAGCCATATTAAGAAGTCTTTTTCTTGCCTCCTGGGTAGCCCAGGCAATATGTGGCGTGATATAACAATTTTTAGCCGTCAAAAGCGGATTATCTGCTTTTGGCGGTTCGCTTGAAAGCACATCAACACCGGCAGCGGCTATTCTTCCGTTATTAAGGGCTATGGCAAGATCATGTTCATTGATCAATCCTCCACGACCTGTATTAATAATAACAGCCGTTGGTTTCATCTTTTCAATACTTAAAGCATTTATCAAATTCTGAGTAGTGGAATTTAGCGGACAATGAAGCGAAATAAAATCGCTTGTAGTATAAAGTTCATCAAGACTAACCGCCTCAATACCCTCCATCTCCATTTTCCTTGAAGTAAAAGCCTTCACTTTCATACCGAAAGCAAGAGCAATTTTTGCCGTTGCCATACCTGTATGCCCCAGGCCAATAACTCCGAGAGTATAACCTGCAAGTTCATGCAAAGGGGTTTTCCAAAAACAAAACTCAGCACTCTTTGCCCATTCACCTTTTTTTACGAGATCAGAATGAAGAGCTACCTGATTGGATATATTAAGAATATGGGCGAAAACCATTTGAGCCACCGACATTGTTGCATAGGCCGGAATATTGGTAACAATAATCTCCTCTTCAGCGGCAGCCTTAAGATCTACAATATTGTATCCCGTGGCAAGTACGCCGATATATTTCAGCTTTGGAAGTTGTTCTATCTCCTCCCTGTTGATTACCACTTTATTAGTTAATATCGCTTCTGCACTCTTTGCTCTTTCAATAAGCTGAGAGGGAGAGGTGCTATCATAAATTGTTACATCTCCAAGCTCTTTAAGGGGAGTCCAGTCAAGATCCCCGGGATTAAGCGTATATCCGTCTAATACTACTATTTTCATATCATTATATTGTTATTTTTCAATATCGGCATAAATACAATATTCTGTATTCATGTAAACGGGAGTAAGGCAAATTATTTCATCACCCTTTGATTTATCTCTCAAATCATCTATATATCGACACATATTACGGTCTGAAGAAACATGAAAACTCCCTTTTCCCATCTTCATAAATTTATCAAAATATTGCCGTGCAATCTGTCCCATGGAGTTTCGAAGATTTATCTCAACACATGGATGCAGAAAATATCTGTCATTCTCTTTATAAATCATCATATCGATACAAAACATACCGTTATAATAGTTAATAACATTCGGGAGCAGCTTAATGATATTGAGTTTTAGAATATTTAATTGTCTGAGATTGGTATATTGGCAAAGCTCTTCCTCAATATCATCATTAGAAGCAAGTAGATTTGATTGATATGATCCTTTTGAATCGGTATTAAATAATGAATATCCCTTAAACACAATTTTACCAAGGCCGTCAGATTCAAACAACATTGCAAAATCTACCACCTTATCAAACCTGTGTTCGGCAATTATAGATCCCATTCTTCTTATTGATGAGATCACCCTTTTGTCCCTTTCAATTTTATCCATCCTTTCGCACCAGAAAATACCTTTTCCGCTACTGCTCCAGGGAAGTTTAAAAAGAGTTTTCGGATTTATGTCAAAAAAATCCGAAGCTTTTGTGCTATCGGAAAACTCAACGGGAGTTGGAGGTATATCGAAATCGTATTCAACGGAATCTTCAAGGAGTTTAAGAAAAGCAATAGAACTTCTTCGGTGAGAGATCTCCCTTAACTTTTTTATCGTTTCATCATCGGGTAATATCTCTTCAGTTATTCCGGCTTTTAAAAGCAATTTTTTTAAAAGCGGACTCCAACCCCAGGGGATAACCTCCTGAACCTTATCTGCCTCGTCACATGATAAACCTCTTTGAGGATTAAAAATAATATCTCCCGGTTCAGACCACAAACTTTGTATAGGAGCAAGATCATGAGCCATTTTTACAGAAGATGCAGGAATGCAAAAGTTCGGATCACCATTTGCAAGCGCAAAATCATTCCACGGATTGAAAATAAGCAGTCGCATTTAAAAAAATATACAAGATGAATATAAAATCGGATAAAAAACAGTATTCAAATATACATCATCTTTGTTTGTAATAAATAAATCCTATTTTGTTTCTTTCTGAAGTTTAATACTAAGAAATGAATCTACCTTTTCGAAAGCCGTAACAAAAACTCGGTTAGTCGAACAATAATACCAAACGATAGGAGCAAAACAAAACATAAAACGTTTTGCAGAATACATCAATACGTTTTCGATAGTATCCCATTTATAATCTATCTGATAAAGCATTATCATATAAGCAACATAAGCCATAACCATCATAGCCAAGACGGCAAGATTGTCGCCCCTTTTTATTATAAACCAAATATTGGCAATAAATGCGATTACGAAGGCAACGAAAGTCCAACCGTAAAATTGAGTATTGGTAAACAGATCCATTACATAATATATTATCTTCATCATCTTCACCTTATCATAATAAGGAGTGGTAATAGTAATCGACTCTGCAAAAATACCCGTAGCCTTTTGAAATATAACCCAAAACAGAGCAGGAGCAACAGTTAATCCTAAGAACCAAAATAGAGGTTTCATTTGCTTTGTTTTGATCAGATTAACAAGCACTATCACAAAAGCTGCACCGATAAACACTATTCCGTCGGTCCTTGTCCACATATTTGCACCCAAAAGAAGAGCGCCCGTTATAAGATCATAAATATTTTTCTTACTCCACCATACTGCGATATACATTATACCCAGCGAAGCATAAACGGCATGAATAACATTGGTAATCGACATCGACGAAAAAGCTGTCATCTCGGGAGTTATCGAAACAAAGAAAGTCGCAATCGCAGCCAGCGTATCACCGGCCATTCGACGTGTAACTCCATAGAAAGAGATAAGGAAAAACATAAACATCAAAGCCGGGATTATCTTAGAGGTCTGAGCGCCTAAAAGATATACGTATGCATAACTTAGCTGAACCATTGGCGCATAAGTTATATAACTCCCCGCACCATTGATCGCGGGAATATAATCGCCATCAAAAATTGAAAGATTCTTATAAGTATGTTCCATTGCAGTGATATAACCCATAGTCTCAAAACCGGCAAGCGAGTCGCGGTCGAAAGTTGGGAAATACATACACTTGGCAAAATTCATATATTCAATATAAATGGTAAATGCGATAAACACCATCCATATCATATTGAATTTCGGCAATTTATAATCTCGAGACTTTATCCTTTCAATACTCTTATTAAAATTCCTGAAAAAAGAGAACCCCGCAATTGCGGTTATCATAAGTTGTGTAGCAATAATGGCTGATGCAGTCAACGGAATTCCTATAAGATCAAGAACCAACATTGCTACCGTAGTAACAAAAATTCCGATTATAAATGACAATCCGAACTTCTCAAAAAGAGAAAGATCGCGTGCGAGAGCATTAACTATTGAAAGACCAAGAAGAAATGTGATAATTAATCCTACGGTAAGCATAAGCTGATAATGAATAAGTTGAATCCTTAAATTTAAATTATTGGTTTAAGAAGCTGTTTAATGAATAAACGAGTTTCTAAGAGGAAAAACGGCATGTTCCGGTTTCTGTGGCGGCTCATAATCAAGAAGATCATAACCGATACCGTTAGCAATAGCGATATGAGTAATCTCATCGGTATAGGTGGTCTTACCAACCTCCGACGACATCACAACCTTTCTTGGATAAAGTACTCTCAAAGCCCAAAGTTTATTATACATATCATGACGGAACTCCGTTTTTTTATCCTTGGGAAACAAAGCAGTCTTGTCAGGATAAAGAATCACAGCGTTTTCGGGAGTTGCCTTTGCAATATATTCAAGATAAGCATAACTCAAACCAAGCTTACTTCTCATCTTTTCATTATCGGGTACATTGGGGTGCTGTTTTATAATCTTATAATTATTTCCAAGCATAGAGTAAACCCACGAATAACCGGGTTGCTCTTTAAAAACATACACTGCGATGAAAACATAAGCTATCAATCCTGCAATGATATTTTTGCCTGCCCAAAAAGCAAATCCGGGAGACTTAGTCGGCTTTTTCGATTTTGCCATATATATATATTATCAATTAAACAAAGGTGATTTTGACTATTTCAGCCCACCTTTAATCGGTTAATTAAATCACTTTCTAAAACTCTTCACACTTTTAAGACGATAAACTAAAAGCACAAAAATAGCCTCTATACCATCGGTCCATTTTATCTTTTTTCCCTCCTCAATTGAGCGGGGATTATAATTAATCGGCAGCTCCTTGATCTTATGACCCAAACGACTCACTTTGGCTGTCACCTCGGGACAAAATTCAAACCCTTCACAATCGAGAGTAATTGATTTAAGAAGTTTCGTATCAAATAACTTATAACAAGTCGGCTCATCTGTCAGATTCTGAAAATACAAAATATTTGTGATAAGTGACACCAGACGACCGCCCCAATAAAAACTCTGATAAGAATGTTTATTCTCCTTTTTCAAGAACCTGGAACCGTAAACAACACCTCTGTTCTCATCAACAATACATTTAAGTAACTTTACATAATCCTGCGGATCATACTCAAGATCAGCATCTTGGATAATAACATAATCGCCGGTTACAAAATCAATGCCTGTACGAATAGCACGCCCTTTACCGGAATTCTTTGTATGAGATTTGAAGATAATCTTCATTTCCGGATGATGCGAAATATACTCCTCAACAATTTTTTTACTGTTATCGGTTGAAGCATCATCAATTATTATCAACTCCTTACCAATATTATAAGGAAGTTGAACGGCTGCTACCTCATCGATAACCTCAACGATTGATCGTTCCTCATTAAAAAGAGGAATTATGATGGAAAGTACTTTGTTTATATGGTTTGGTTCCAAATTTTTGTTTTATGTGAAATATTGACGTAAAGATAACAAATGTCAGAAAATATAAAATATCTATTTGTAGGACAAGGGACTTTTTATTTTGAGAGGGTGGGGATTTGAGAACTCTTATCCCATTTTATTTATCTCAGTACCTTTTTTTGAAAACTCCCGACCCTTTTTGAGTACGGTTTCTGATACCGGGAAATACGGTAGCTATGATTAAAAACGCCATAGCAATGACCGAGTTGTTTTTTAGCTGATGATGGAGTTGGGCATAGCTGATTTGGTTGTTGGAGGTAGCTATGGTGGTTTTTGGGGGTAGCTTGGGTGGGGGAAAAGGGTTGGGGGAGTTGGGAAAAGGGTTTTACAAAAGAATAACTTATTATTGTAGATCTGGATTTTATTATTAGTATTTGTGTTACCGGAAGATTCTTGATATATAACAACATTATTTATCATAAAAAATGATAAGTATTTTTATATATGCATAAAGATACTTTACTTTTGTAAACTGTTTGAAAAAAGGTTTTATATAGTATAGCTTATTTTCGTGCTGCTGATCAATATTAATTAACATTATCCTAAACGAAAATCAAAGGATTAAATAAATTCGAAGCTTATATAGCTTTAATAATATTACTATTTATTCAAAAATCAAAATCAGTATTTAGCCTTTAAGATCTGTCTTTTTTAGTCATATTTTGTATCCGTGTATAGTACAAAAACACAAACTACGAGATAAGAGCTTAATATCATTAATGGCTTTTTTGAAACCAAATTTATACATTAACTAACTAACTAATACAATAACGACTAAAAATAACTTTTAATTTAATATCCGGTGGTATAGACAATTTATTTATAACCTGACTAATAATTGAAATTCTTAATAGATACAAGCCGGAGAATTACAAAACCTAATAAACCTGAACAATATAACAATGGCACAATTTAATATTGGAGACAAAGTAATTACTGTGGATAATAATATTCATGGAACTATCGTAAAAGTGATACCGGAAAGACGAGGCAGGCAACTTTATACTGTTGCTTTTCCGGAAGGAATCAGTGATATTTTAGAGGTTAATCTGAAAGCGGATTATGATGAAAGTGATCCTTTTGAACGTTGCAAGAGTGGTATTTACGGAAGTTATTCCGAATACTCTAAACGCAATACTACTTTTAAAATTAAGCACTCAAATAACTCCACTATATCATCTTTGAAAGCATCAAAGACATTATTCCGAGCGTATCAATTTAAACCGTTATTGAAGTTTCTGAACTCACCGAATCGTCGCGAACTTTTGGAGTTGTGACTCAAGTAGAAAGGATATAGAAGAAGGAGAACGTAAGGTTCAATTAGAATATTAAAAAAAAAAGAAAGAATGACAATACCTATTATAATAACTTATTCATTAGCGAATTTAAATAGTATTAAAAATAATTGTGATCAGGTCTTAAAATCCTTATCAGGCAATCTGTAGATTCTATTATTATACAGACGACAAAAAAAACAAGAGAATAAGAATATCTCTTGATGGCCAAAAATGGGCGATAATAGTTGGTTTCGGAAAAGATAATTTCAACTTTATGAACCCTTGGTTCATTAAAGAAGACAAATTGGAAGGCATTAATGAAAATGATGCCATCGTGCAAGAGTGTCTCATTATATTTGTCAATAATAGGATCAATCCTGTTAATGCTTTCATTGAACATAAAATTACACAATATTTATCAGACTCTACTGCCTTTATCAGTAAATGTTCCCATATTAAAAAGCCTGTAATACCAGTTCATAAAGAGGAAGAAAAGGAAATATGGACTGCTTATTGTGACGGACTAAATGCGTTGAATAAAGAAAAACGAGAGTTTATAAAAATTCAAAAGGTTTGGAACCCTATATTATTTAAGGATACGAGAAAAGGTGATATTTATACTTTAAAGTTAGATAAAGCAAGAAAATCATTAGATACTGTACCTCCTTTTGTAAAATCTCAACTAAAAGGAAAGTTTCAACTGAATCAAATGTTGTTTGATGAAACAAATGAAAACTTCTTTGTTAATTTCAAACATGTCGAAAAATTTACTGATGATGATTTAGATAGTATTAATGAATATTTGATGCTTTGCGGATATATTCCTGCAGATAAGCATATTGTGAATTTACTTAAAGCCTCTGTATCTTTTAAGCCATTAAAAGAAAGAACTAATTTATTTTCAAAATTTGAAACTGAGCTAGAGCGTAACAATATTGTGTTTAGTAATAATTCAGAATTGAATTATTATATGCCTAAAGATGAATATAAAGAATTGTTTGAGCACATTGCTGTAAACGTTTTTGGAGATCAGATTAATATTAATCAAGTTCCTGTTTTTACAATAAATCATTATTTGAATGCAGACGATGTGAATGCATTAAAACCAATTTTTAAAGAATCTTCATTAGCCAATATTAATAAGCAAACGATTGTTTTAAACTGCTTTAATTCAGACCAATATAATATTCAAACAGAGTTTGTTCAAAAGACGTTTAAACAACATAACTTCAATATTGAAATACCCGATTATCAAGTGTGCTTCAATTTAAGCATAAACAATAATAGTGATAACAGGAAGAAGTATCTTTCATCAGCACTCCAAAGGCTTGAAAAAACGAGAGAAATGGCTTCAAACATTGAATATGATGATGATGCTTCTCGTGTAATAAGATTTGAGTTTTCTTTTACTACGTCGGAAGAAAGAGAGCAAATATTGGACACATTAGAGAGAGAATTCAATAGCTTAGATTCAATGTTTAAGCTAACTCTCAAGGATAAGCATGGTCACACTAAATTACACTATGTGCTTGATTCTAAGGTGATAAATCAATTAGATGAAAATCTTAAATTAAACTATCAGGGAGAAGATATTAAATTAGTAGATGGTCGAATATATAATTCTCTGTTTAGCGATATACAAGATCCGGAAAACATCATAGACCCGGATTTAAGAAATAAATATAATAGATTTATGGAAGAGTGTCCCGTGATTGGACAATGCCATAAAATGACTACCGACTTCATTGTTGTTCAACTAAGCGAGAGTTTCTTTAATGGAGAAAGAATGAAGCAAAATATCAAAGAAGAAGATATGGTATTTTTTCCTTCTATTGGTAGTTCAACTGATTTGCGTCGCCAAAGTGAAGCAATTTTGAGGATTAATAAACCTGCTCAGAAACTTCAAAATGGGAGGCCGATTTTACCTCCAGTCAATCCAAAATTGTCGGATTTTCTATTTAGTCCATTGTATGCAAGAGGTATTAAAGCCGATATAAACATGATGATACAAAGCATTAAGGATAATAAACTAGAAGGATTATTAAATGACAAACAAATTGAAGCTGTAGCTAAATCAGTATTAGCAGAAGATATTGCATTCATTCAAGGCCCTCCGGGAACGGGAAAGACAACTGTAATCGCCGAAATCATTTGGCAAGAGATTCGTCGGAATCCAAAATGCAAGATACTATTAACCTCACAGACTAATTTGGCGGTAGACAATGCTCTGGAACGCTTGAAGCATAAAGGTTCCATTAGGCCACTTCGCGTAATCTCAGATCAGCGAATAGATCGAGATGATTTGCTTTACAATATTAATGTGCTCGATCATTGGGTTGATTCCCCAAATGAATATACAACGGGAAATGTTGTAGATACATGGATTGATCAGATTGTTGAGCGTATAAGTAAAGACGAAGATTATTCCGGTGAAGTTGAAGAATGGCGTACTATGTTGACAACAAAAGATAAATCAACCAGAAGATTCTTTGTAGAGAAATATAAGACGAATGTTAATCTTATCGCAGCCACCTGTAGTCTTTGCGGTTCTTTATTATTTAAGCATATGTATAGCAAAATGTACAATACAGAGGACGTTGCATTTGATGTAGTGATTATGGATGAGGCAAGTAAAGCAACGCCTCTTGAGATGGCGATTCCTATGGTTCTCGGAAAAAAGATTATTGTGATTGGAGACCATAAACAATTACCTCCATTAATGGACGAAAATAGCATAGATACAGCACTCAAAAAACTTGGACGAGAGGATCTTGCAAATAGAATTGAAGACTTGAAAGAGTCACAATTCAAAAAGTTATTCTTGATGTCTCAAAAGTATAATCCTACATTGGTTACAACTTTGGATACACAGTATAGAATGCATAAAGATATAATGATGACAATCAACCAATTTTACGAAGATGAATTAGGTTCTGACGGACTTAAATGTGGGATTGAGAAAGAAATGGATATAAACAATCCAAAACTTAGAGGTAGTAGATATCATGGTATCTCTTGTGAACCATTTTTATCACCTTCTACTCATGCAATTTGGGTAAACGTTGATGGTAAAGAATCTAAAGAAAATACTTCGTATAAGAATTTGTGTGAAATCAAAGCTATTAAAACTATAATGGCATTGTTAAGTAAAGCAAATGGGTTTAAAGAATATATAAAAGGCAAACAAAAAATTGAAGATAAAGAGATAGGACTGATTACTTTCTATAGTGCGCAAAAACGAGAGCTGAGAAAACTAGTTGACAATGATGAAATAGATGCCAAATTAGATTATCGTATTGATGTAGTTGACCGATTTCAAGGTATGGAAAGGAATATTGTAATCGTTTCTACTGTAAGGAGTAATAAATATAATGGCGTGGGATTTGCAAAAGACATTGAAAGAATCAATGTAGCATTCTCAAGAGCTCGAACATTATTGATAGTAGTTGGAAATAGAGATCTATTCAATGTTCATAACAACTATCAAAAATCTATTGGAGCCATGGAGTATATTAACATTAAACAACTTGAAGACTTATTAAAATATGAGCAATAAACAATATATAACAAATAAACTAATTACAGCTGTAATTTCCCATCGTAAGATGAGTGAAAGGTTCATTGGCTATGTATCATACAATTTAGCTTTTCAACTGCTTACATACAGTGGAACCTCATTGAAACCTGAAAAGATATCAGTTTTAGAAAAGTCAATAGTTAAACTTATTGCAAAAGGTGTATCTGATCTTCATGAAATTTCAAGGATTCTGGGTTTGGACATGAATAATGATGTAGAGTCATCTATCATGTCCGAAGCCTTAGTTACCCTTAGGAATAATCTTCAAATGATACAAGGTTCTACTAGAAGTTTATCAATAACAAGAGAAGGAATTGAATATGTAAGAACCGGTCAATGTTCGAAAATATTCACAAGAAATTTCGAGATAGCTTATATTCCAAAATGTGTTGATTTTACCCTATTAAATTCTTGTCTTAAAGGAGAATTTGGTGTATCTGAAGTAAGAAACCTGAAAGAACCATTGTCTTTAGGACAGTTACGGCCATTTGCCGAATCACAAGCATCATACATGCAAAATCAAGATACAGGTATTTCTTTACAGAGTGCAACTTTGAAGAGACGAGTAAAGGCAGAATATTTGCTATATGTTTGTTTTGTTCAAAGTATTAGAGACAATTCTATACGCACAATTATCTATGATGGCAATGTAAATAGTGTTATTCCTGAATTATCATCTTTGTTTAATAGTAAAGAATATCTTAATAAATTACTTCCTAAATGTATTAAAAAAGAAGTTACTTCGGAAAGTCTTGAAGAAACACAATTCGGAGATAAAGATGAGGAGCAGATAAATATTGAAGCTGAAATTATTAAATTAGAAAACAAACAGGAGCAGTCGGAAGCAAGCAAATCAAAAGACTCTCTTGTCGGTCTGACTTTTAATTCTTTAGAGTTTGAAAAACAATTATTGGAAATATTTGAAAATCATAGAAATGAAGAGATATGGATGGTAAGCCCATGGATTAAAAAACATGCCTTCTTAAATAACCGAGAACCTATGATAAGAAAGTTTCTTGATCGGGGAGGTATAATATTCGTGGGTTATTCTGAATCAGAAAGAGAGGGAGAAGAGATGGTGGATCGAATATCTATGGATGTTTTGAAGCGATTAGATGCTAACTATGATAAATTCTATTATGCTGAGCTACCAAAATTTCATTCCAAAAATGTAATTGAATACAAAAAAGGTAAATCAACATTATATTCAGGTAGTTTTAATATTCTTTCTTTTTGTATAAAGGATCAGACCACTCATTACAGAAGAGAAGAAATGACTATCACGAATTATACTCAAGCAAACAATAAGAGAGAGGAGTATCTGAAATTATTTGCTGAAAAATACGTTTTGGAATATACAAAGAAGCTTTCAAATTCAAATACAGGTGATAATATCAATATATCAAAATTAGAATACTTAAATAAGACAGGTATTGTAACTGATACTATTTCTTCTTTTGAAAACAAGGCTAACTTAACGGATGTAAACTTAGTTTCTGATACTAATTTAACTCAGAAAGAGTATTTCCAGTTGGCTAATAACATTTTAAAAGAAAATGGTGATTTAGATGATAATTTATATATTCAGGCCGTTTTGTCAGCTTGTGCATATTGCTTTGATTATTATTCAGAGAAATACGATATAACAAATCAAGGAAAAATTCTAAATATTTTATATTCTATTTTGTTGTCAAAACAGTCTTTCTATAACAATAATTATTGTCGTTTTACTATAAGAAAGGGAAAAGAAGACGAAAAGAAAAGTATATTGAATATCATCTGCAACGGCTTCAATTTCGAGTTCAAAGAGATCTCAATGCCTAAGGTTGTTTTCAATAATATTTTCGAAAGAAAAGAAAGAATAAGTTTTATTGAAGAAAACATTCAGCTTGCAAAATATTCGGTGAACGAGAGAATCCTCTATAATTCAGCTAAGTCATTGGATATTATCTGATTCGTAAAATTTGTTGTGTGATAGGAAAAAGGATATATCAGAACTGCTACCATATATTTTAAAATTCTGAAATAACAGTTTACGAAATTTATATCTGGTTACTAATTGTCCCAAGCCGATTTAGATGTGGAAGCTCTTATTCAGACTGCTAAAAACATTGGTTTTGATAGCGATAATTATATAATTCCGCCAACTTGTTAAGGTGAAAAAATATGATATAATAACATACGTTTTGAATAACTTTTACGTTAGTTTAAAAGAGAACTTATCATGCACTGAATTTCATTTTTATATGTTATAAATTTTATATATTTGTTTAAATTGATAAATGTTAGAATAAGTTAATCAATCTATCACTAAAGAAGAGCTAGAATAAAAAGGGATTAAGCAAATTAAGCTAGTAGAAAAACTTAGGAAGAGTTTTAGGAATTTATCCTTAATAAGTGAAGAATTATTATGAGAAATAAAGAAGAATATTTAGAGAGTAGGTATAAAATCGACGAGACTAAGCTGATAAATAATATAAATGACAGATTAATTGATGATCTTAAATCGAGATTGTCAATTAATTCAAAGGTGTCTATTGCAGCTGCCTCCTTTTCTATATATGCTTTTGAGGCATTAAAAGAGGAACTTGAAGATATCGAAGAACTACGCTTTATTTTTACTTCTCCCACTTTTATTAAAGATAAAGTAAAGAAAGACAAACGGGAGTTTTTTATTCCTAAATTAAACAGAGAACGTAATCTTTACGGTTCTGAATTTGAGATAAAATTAAGAAATCAGTTATCGCAAAAGGCTATTGCCAGAGAGTGTGCAGAATGGATACGTAAGAAAGTCCGTTTTAAATCAAATACTTCTTCCGAACAGATGGGCGGTTTTTTACAAATCTCAGGTATGGAATCCAGATCATATGCTCCGTTTAATGAATTTACTACTACAGAGTTAGGGTTAGAGCGAGGTAACAATATTTATTCAATGATCATATCTTCACCGTCTCCTTTTGCCAATGAATACCTTAAGATATTTAATGCTCAATGGAAAGATCAAGAGAAGTTTGTTGATGTTACAGATAAAGTTCTTGAATATATAGAAACAGTTTACAAAGAGAACTCTCCTGAATATATCTACTTTATTACACTATATAATATCTTCAATGAATTTCTTGAAGATATATCGGAAGATGTATTGCCGAATGAAGCTACGGGGTTTAAGAATAGTAAGATATGGAGCAAACTATATAATTTTCAGAAAGATGCCGCATTGGCAATTATAAATAAGCTGGAAAAATTTAATGGTTGCATACTTGCTGACAGTGTTGGTTTGGGAAAAACATTTACGGCACTTTCCGTAATTAAATATTACGAGAATAGAAATAAATCAGTATTGGTATTATGTCCAAAGAAACTTAATGACAACTGGATAACATTTCGCAGTAATTATAAAAACAATCCAATCGGAGAGGATCGTTTGCGTTATGATATTCTTTTTCATTCTGATTTATCACGCGATTCGGGTAAATCAAACGGATTGGATTTATCTCATATAAACTGGGGTAATTATGATCTTATTGTAATTGATGAAAGTCATAATTTCAGAAACGGAGGCAAGATCTCTACGGATGAAGAAGATGCAAATCCTAAAGAAAATCGTTATCTCAGATTACTTAATCAAGTTATAAGAGCCGGTGTAAAAACAAAAGTGTTAATGCTTTCTGCAACACCGGTTAATAATGGATTCCGAGATTTAAAGAATCAATTACAACTGGCATATGAGGGTGAATCAGAGAAAATAGATGAATTGCTTGAAACAAAAAACAGTATTGATGATATATTTCGTCAGGCACAGGCTGCTTATAATAAATGGGCAAAAATGTCGCATGAGGAAAGAACTACTGCAAAGCTTCTATCAATGCTGCATTTTGATTTCTTTGAGGTATTGGACTCTGTTACAATCGCTCGTAGTCGTAAGCATATAGAACGCTATTACGACACTGCAGATATTGGTAAGTTTCCAACAAGATTAAAGCCTATACCACGACGTCCTTCACTTACTGACTTAAGCAAGGCTATCAACTATAAAGAGATATATGCTTTATTGCAAACTTTAAATCTTGCAATCTATACTCCTTCTGATTTTATATTGCCGAGCCGAATGAGCAAATATATTGACCCAGAAAAGACAGGTAGTCAAAGTGGTTTATCGATGCAAGGTCGTGAAAAAGGAATTCGCAAACTTATGGCTATCAATATGCTTAAGCGTCTGGAGAGTTCTGTTAATTCTTTTCGCCTGACTATCAATCGCATTGAAGCTCTTATCCAAAATACAATAATTGAGGTTGAGAAATTTTCAAAGAGCAGAGATATACATATAGCGTTAAATGTAGATGATTACGACCTGTCAGATGTAGCAGAAGATGAAGAGTATTACGGTTCTTCGACAATCGGACGAAAGAAAACAAAAATAGAGATAGCGGATATGGATTATAAATCCTGGATTCAGTATCTGAGAAGGGATAAAGAGATACTTGATCTGCTGCTTATTATGCTTAAAGATATTACACCAAGACATGACAGTAAACTACGGCAACTAATAGAGGATCTTGATAATAAATTCAGTAATCCAATTAATGGTAACAATAAGAAAGTATTGATATTCACAGCCTTTTCTGATACTGCAGAATATTTATATTCAGAGCTTGTTGATTATATTCATAATGAATACGGGTTACATACAGCCATGGTGACAGGTTCGGTTGATGGTGTTTGTTCAATAAAGAAGCTAAAGCCGGACTTTAATACTATACTAACACTGTTTTCCCCTCTATCTAAAGATAGGGAGGTTTTGTTTCCCGGTTCTACTGATGAAATTGATGTGCTAATTGCAACAGACTGTATTTCAGAGGGACAGAATCTACAGGATTGTGATTATCTTATTAATTATGATATTCATTGGAATCCGGTACGTATTATTCAGCGATTTGGACGAATTGATCGTATCGGTTCGAAAAATGAAGTAATACAATTGGTAAATTATTGGCCTGATGTTGAATTAGATGATTATATAAAACTCAAAGGCAGGGTTGAATCTCGAATGAAAGCAACTGTCTTAACCTCTACAGGTGATGATAATTTATTATCAGATGAAGAAAAGGGTGACTTGGAATATCGTAAGGATCAACTTAAAAGATTGCAGGATGAGGTAGTTGATATAGAGGATATGGATACGGGCATAAACATTATGGATTTAGGGCTAAATGAGTTCCGTTTAGATTTGCTTGCTTATATCAAAGATCATCCGGATATATCTCATACTCCTTTTGGAATGAGTGCAGTGGTTAATAGCTCCCAATTTGTAGAACCGGGAGTGATTTATGTGCTTAAAAACCGCAATAACGGAGTAAATATCAATAACCAAAATCTGTTGCATCCATTTTATATGGTTTATATAAAGCATGATGGAGAGGTGATTTGTGATCATCTATCACCAAAGAATATGCTTGATAATATGCGGGCTGCATGTCGTGGAAAAAGTGAACCGATAAAAGATTTATGTAAAAAATTTAATAAGGAAACTAAAGACGGTCATGATATGTCCCGATATTCGGATCTTCTTCAACAAGCTATAAATAGTATTATTGAGGTGAAAGAGGAGTCGGATATTATGAGTCTTTTTTCATTCGGTGAAACAACAGTTTTAAGAGATGAGATTAAAGGTTTGGATGATTTTGAATTGATTTGTTTTTTAATAATACAATAATAACTATGATGAAAAAATCTTATGTAAGAAATAATTATGATTATCCTATAGACGATAATCCTGTATCAGATGGAAAAGTTGGAATCCATAAACCACGAAGAAATTATTGGGGGAATTTATATGAAGAAGATACATATAATGAAAATGCAACAGAATCTGTGAACTATGATTATTCTGATTATGATAGTGAAGATGATATAGATTCATATTACAGCAACGATAACTATGATTAATAGATATGTATAATTTACCAACATCAACCATCGTAAGCCGAACAATACCCAAAAAGGTTTTTATTGATCAATTGGGTGCTAATATTCGAATGAAAGAACATTTCACTAACGATATAGTCAAAGTGGAATGGCTGGCTAAATTCGCGCCCGGTACTTTAAATGTTGCGGATGGAAAAGATGTGCATGAGATAGCTGTATTTCATGTACCGGTTAAGGATAATAATTGTCCTAATGATCTGTTTTCATTCATAGATAGTATGATGCCTCGTCATACTATTTTTATCTTAAGTAAAGATGATTTGGTATCTCTTCATCTCAATTATAAAGAGTGGATAGATAGCACTGGAAAGACAGAAAAAACATTTCGTATCACTAAGGCATATCGTTCATCATGGATAAATCATAATTTATTGACAATTGAAGTAGATGGATTGGATATGGATTCAATATATGAGAATCTTGTTCGTCAGGTCGCGGGAGAAAAAATTATATCGAAAAGTGATGATTTACGTAATGATGTTGAGCAGTCCAATCAGCGAGAGGTTTTGCTTAAAGATATTGAAGTCCTGAAATGTAAAATCATTAAGGAAAAACAACCTTATAAAAAGTTTTTAATGCATAAGCAATTGAATGAACTTAAAGAAAAATTAAAGTAAAATTAATCGATAGTATTTTTGAATGTTAAAGTACAAAACATTGCTATTATCTTGCAAATAATCATATATTATAAATAGTTTAATCACAAAAATTATGCACCTTTTTAAACAAATTACAGCAAATAATATAACATTAGATGAATATCCGTTTCGTAAGGAACTTGCCATGGAGGCATATTTAATAGAGAATGAAAATATACTAAAGCTTGATAATGATATTTTTTCTGACCCATCAATCATAGATGCATAAGTTGCTTTAGATCGGGGAAGAGCAAATAAAAAAGGACGTATTGATATTTTTGCACAATATGATTCGAATACCTTTGCAATTGTAGAATTGAAGCTAGATGAAATTAATTCTGAATCATTAAAACAATTAGAAGGTTACTTAGAAAGACGAAATGAATTATTCGAACGTTCCACTGATGATATTGATAAAGAAATTACTAAAAGTCCCAATTGGATAGGTGTTTTAGTGGGAAAAACTATTTCAAAAGAATTAAATGAAAGACTTAGTCAAGGTATTGAATTGGATATTGATAATATTAAAATACCAATTGCCGGTATAACAATAAACAGATACAGAAATTCTGTCACTTCTGAAATATATGTAATAACTGATACTTATTTTAAATTTTCAAGTACAAATAAAGATTATACAAAATATAAGTTTAATGGAAATGATTATAACAAAGGTCAATTAGTAAATATAATAATCAAAGACTATGTTGCTAAAAATCCAAAAATAACTTTTGCCGAATTAGAAAAAGTATTTCCAAAATCGTTACAAGGCAGTCAAGGGTGTTTTCAAACTTTGGAATATGCAGAAGAAGTTTTTAATAGAACTGCACGAAAAAGGAACAAGCTTAATCCTGAAGATCTTATTCAACTTTCAGATTGTGTTATTGCTACTTCTACACAATGGTATCCTGATAACATTGGCAAATTTATTAATAATGCAAAAAAGCTTAAATATAATATCTCAAAATCTAATTAAAAAAACACACTATGAAAACGCCGCAATTAATAGAAAATATAGATGATATTATTGAGAATATTGAAACTGTTGAAAATTATTTGAAAGAGGACTCGTCTGAAGATGATTACTATGAGATGGCTAAATATATAAAGAAAGGATCGAACCTTTTATGTTATGAGCAAAACGGAGAATATCATTTCATTCCAAGTAGATTTATTGGATATAAAAATAATTCACTTATTAAGCATTATAAAAATAAGAAAGAAAGAAAAATAAGTGCCATTAGTACAGAAGGAACAAGTACATTATTAAATAAACTATTCGGTGTTTGTAAACAGAATGATAAACTTGATCAGATCTTTAAAGAATATTGTGAGAGCTTAGATCAAACTGCAGAAAATAAAATAAGAAAATATTGGGAAATACCATCTGAATTTTTGGAAAAACTAAATAATGAAAATTTTGAAGAGGGTGGAATTAAATTAGCCACACATAAACGACATGAAAGAAATCAATCTGCGAGAAATAAGTGTATAGAATTACATGGTACTGTATGTAAAACATGTGAGGTAGATTTAAAAGATGTCTATGGAGATTTAGCAGCAGGATATATTCAGGTTCATCATATTATGCCCATATCTCATAGAGATAAAAGTTATAATGTTGATCCTGAAAAAGATTTAATTCCTGTTTGTCCAAATTGTCATGCTATGCTTCATAGATGTAAAGATGGATTATTTATGAATCCTGAGGAGTTGTCAAATATCATTATAAAAATACGTAAAAGAAAGAAGTCTATTTAATATCTTTGCGCGATATAATTGTTTTAAATTTAATAAATCGCGAATTACTCAAATGGTGAATTTCATAAAGGAATTTTACGTTATTATGAGTAGAATATAAATATGAATAAATTAAAAATGCAGACGCTGGATGGCGTTAAACAAAATATAGATAAGATAGCAGAATTTTTTCCAAATTGTATTACTGAGAAAATTGATGAGAACGGAAATCTTGTTCATGCGATTGATTTTGATAAACTTCGTCAGGAACTTTCTTCTGAGATTGTAGAGGGGCGTGAAGAGCGATATCAGTTTACTTGGCCGGATAAAAAGAAAGCTGTGCTTCTTGCTAATTCTCCTATTAATGCTACACTTCGTCCATGTCGTGAAGAGAGTGTGGATTTTGATAATACACAGAATCTTTATATTGAGGGTGATAATCTTGATGTCCTTAAATGTTTAAAAGAAACATATCTTGGTAAGGTAAAGATGATCTATATTGATCCTCCATATAATACTGGTAATGATTTTGTTTATGAGGATGATTTTGCAGAATCTACTTCTGAATATTTAGCTAATAGCGGACAATATGATGAACAGGGTAATAGACTTGTTGCTAATTCTGAAAGTAATGGTCGTTTTCATACGGATTGGTTAAATATGATTTATCCACGTTTGAAGGTTGCAAGGGACTTGCTGACGGAGGATGGGGTTATTTTTATTTCTATTGATTATCATGAAATTTCCAATATGAAAAAAATAGCGGATGAAATTTTTGGAGAATCAAATTTTCTAGCAGATTTTGTGTGGAAAAGAAGAGTTTCATCCTCATTAACAGATAATAATATCTCTATAGATCACGAATCTGTATTAGCTTATAAAAAAAATACATTTTATTCTTTTATTGGTCTAAAAAAGAATTCATCTAATTATTCCAATCCAGATAATGATCCTAGAGGTCCATGGATATTAGATAATCTGACAGTTGGAATGTCTGCTTCAATGAGACCTAATCAGGCTTATGATTTAATTGATCCAGAAACAGGAGACATATATCCTTTTAATCCTAATAGAGTATGGGCTTTTATACCTGAATCAATGGAAAGAATGATTAACGAAAAAAGAATCTATTTTCCTAAAGATATTAATAAGAGACCTTATCAAAAAAGGTTTTTTAATGAATTAAAGAATAAAAACAATCCATTATCATCTGTTATATTTGATTCAGTTGGACTTAATACAGAGGCTACAAGGTTGATACAGAGTATTCTGAATGCTAATATATTTGACTATTCTAAGCCAATGTCTCTTTTAAATTTACTTATAAGTCAGATTGAATCTAAGGACTCTATTATTCTTGATTTTTTCTCAGGATCATCAACAACAGCTCACTCAGTAATGCAACTAAATGCCGAAGATGATGGAAATCGAAAATTTATAATGGTACAACTTCCTGAAATAACAGATATAAAAAGTGAAGCATACAAAGCTGGTTATAAAAATATTTGTGAAATAGGTAAAGAGCGTATACGACGTGCCGGAAAGAAAATTAAAGAGGAAAATTCAAATAAAGAGAATATTAATAAACTCGATACCGGTTTCCGTGTATTAAAACTTGACAGCAGTAATATGGAAGATGTATATTATATACCTTCAGATTACAATCAAACTGATCTATTTTCTCAAACGGAGAATGTAAAATCTGACCGCACTGCAGAAGATTTACTTTTTCAGGTAATGCTTGAATTAGGTGCAACTCTTGACAGTAAAATAGAAAAATTAACCATTGAGGATAAAACAATATATAATGTAGCAAAAGGTTTTCTGATTGCTTGTTTCGATGACGAGATAACAGAAGATGTTGTTAAATCCATCGCTAAAATGCAACCCGCTTATGCAGTGATGCGTGACAGAAGTATGAAAGATGATAGTATTGCTACAAATTTTGAGCAGATATTTAAAACTTATTCTCCTAATACAATTACTAAAATATTGTAATGTTGGTCATTAATAATTATGCATTGTATATTATAGATAAATCGCCAATTATAATTGGCGAAATTGAAAGATACCGAAAATGGTAAAATGATGAAATTAAAATTTAAAATACAACAATATCAAACAGATGCAGTCGATAATACTCTAAGAGTCTTCTCCGGACAACCAAATTGGGGTTTATCTGAATATATCGTTGATAAAGGGAAATTATATAAGAAAAGTAAAGGCAGACTGACCGAAGTTACAGATCCATCTTTGGGTTTTGCTGATAGTGATGAAGATATTACAGGATATAAGAATGGAGATATTGTATTATCAAAAGAGGAGATCCTAAAGAATATTCATCAGGTTCAGTCTGATAATAATATACGTCTGTCAAATGACTTGTCAGATAAGCTTGGGCATTGTCAGCTTGATATAGAGATGGAAACCGGTACGGGTAAGACTTATGTCTATATAAAAACAATGTTTGAGCTTAATAAACAATATGGATGGAGTAAGTTTATAGTGGTGGTTCCAAGTATTGCTATACGAGAGGGTGTGAAAAAATCGTTTGATATAACGGTTGATCACTTTATGGAGATATATGGAAAAAAGGCACGATATTTTATATATAATAGTAATAATCTAAATCAAATTGAAAATTTTGCTCAGAGTAATGAAATATCAGTTATGATTATTAATACTCAGGCTTTCAACACATCAATGAAGGAGGGCGCTAAAAACAGTGCTGCACGTATTATATATTCCGTACGTGATGAGTTTGGTAGTCGCCGTCCTATTGATGTTATATCTTCAAATCATCCGATTATAATACTTGATGAACCTCAAAAGATGGGTGGTGTAGCGACACAAACAGCTTTAGCTCGTTTCAAACCACTGTTTACTCTTAATTATTCTGCAACGCATAAAGAGACACATAATCCGATATATGTGCTTGATGCATTGGATGCATATAATCAAAAGCTGGTAAAAAAGATTGAAGTTGTTGGCTTTGAATTAAAGAATCTGAAGGGTACAGATAGTTATATTTATTTGGAAGATATAATACTATCTAAAACAGAAGCGCCCAAGGCAAGATTGGAGTTTGAGGTTAAAAGGTCGAATAATATAAAACGTGAGATTAAAAATCTTTCTGTGGGAGATGATTTGTTTTATTTGTCAAATGAACTGGAACAATACAGAGGTTATATAATATCTGATATACATATTGATACATTAAACAGTAGCCATAGTACCGTTACTTTTGGCAATGGTAAGAAGATGTATATAAAAGATGTATTTGGAGATGTATCGGCTGATCATAAGGCTCGTATTCAGATAAGAGAAACTATACGCGCGCATTTCAGAAAAGAAGCTGCCTTGTTTAAACGTAGGATTAAAACATTATCACTATTCTTTTTGGACGAAGTAGCTAACTATCGTAAATATGATGAAGAGGGAAATCAAACAATTGGTCGTTACGGAGAGATTTTTGAACAGGAATACAAATCAGAGCTGAATAACAATACCGATCTATTTGATCCTGATTATATGGCTTATCTACATGCTATCTCAGCAGGTGAAACTCATGCCGGTTATTTTAGTATTGATAAAAAAGGTCACAGTGTTAATAGTGAAGTGAAAAGAGGTTCAGATCAATCTGATGATATTTCTGCTTATGATTTGATCTTAAAAAACAAAGAACGATTATTGAGTTTTGATGAACCGGTACGTTTTATCTTTTCTCATTCGGCACTGCGTGAAGGTTGGGATAATCCGAATGTATTTCAGATATGTTCTCTAAGACAATCTCACAGTGCAGGACAAAAACGTCAGGAAGTTGGTCGTGGTCTTCGTCTTTGTGTTGATCAGAAAGGTGTTCGTATGGATGCAGAGGTATTACCTGAAGAGGTACATACAGTAAATAAACTGACTGTAATAGCATCGGAAGGGTATGCGTCATTTGTTTCAGATTTACAAAAAGATATTAAAGCTGATCTATATGACAGACCTACAAAAGCTGACATAGATTTCTTTACAGGTAAGCTGATTAAAACTTCTGAAGGAGATAAATATAAGATTACTAAAGATGATGCGCAGGAAATTGTATTTCAATTGCGTATGAATAATTATATTACAAAAACAGGTGAAGTAACTGATGCTTTCAGAGAAGATCTGCAAAATGGGACTCTTAAAAAATTACCGGATGAGCTTGCGCCACTAACAGATGCAGTATATAAAAGAGTTCAATCAATATTTGACAGTAAGGTTCTTGATGATATGATTGAGGATGGCAGTAAAGTTAAGACTCCGGAAAACAGATTAAATGATAATTTCGCAAAGAAAGAGTTTAAGGAGTTATGGAAGCGCATTAATCATAAATATGCCTATACTGTTGCTTTTGATAGCAATGAATTGATAAAAAATGCAGTATTAGCAATAAATAAGGAACTTGAAGTTACTCAACTTACATATGTAGTGACTAAAGGGGTTCAGAAAGGTACTCTGAATAAAGATGATTTTAATGAAGGAACAATACTGCAACAACAATCATCAAGCACTGATAAGTTAAGAACAGATGTAGTAAGTCATGTCAAATATGATTTGATTGGTAAAATTGCCTCAGGGACAACACTTACAAGAAAGACTGTTGCGACTATATTGTCAAAAATAAATCCGGTTAAATTCAATATGTTTAAGACAAATCCTGAAGAGTTTATTTCAAAGGTTTCCAGGCTAATTCTTGAACAGAAGTCAACCATGATTGTAGAGCATATCTCATATAATCAGATTGAAGGGGAATATGATAGTACTATATTCACTCAGGAAAAGCATACTTCGATGGATAAAGCTTTTAAAGCAAAAAAAAGTATTGTTGATTATGTATTTACAGATGGAACTGCCGAAAAAAGTTTAGAACGTAAATTTGCTGAAAATCTTGATATCTCAGAAGAAGTTGTGGTATATGCAAAATTGCCGAAAGGATTTCATATTCCAACACCTATGGGTAATTATTCTCCTGACTGGGCAATCGCTTTTGAAAAAGAAAAAGTGAAACATATTTATTTCATCGCTGAAACTAAAGGTTCAATGTCTTCAATGGAATTAAGAGAGATTGAAAAGAATAAAATTGCTTGTGCAGAAAAGCTGTTTGAAAAATTAAGTACATCGGAGGTGAGATATGGGAAAATTGATGGGTATGATACTTTGATGGGACTTGTGAAATAAATTGAATCTCTAATTTTTAAAACAGAGTAATTATTTATTGAATAGAATATATATTCGGAACATTAAAAACTTAGAAATGACGAAAGATAAAGGCATAGTTTATGTATTAACCAATCCCGCAATGCCGGGATTGGTTAAAATTGGAATGACATCCCGCTTAGATATAGATGCTAGAATGAAGGAACTTTATAGTACAGGAGTTCCTGTACCTTTTGAATGTGCTTATGCTTGTGAAGTGAAATCATCTGATTGTGCAAAAATTGAAAAAGCGTTGCATAAGGCATTTGAACCAAACAGAATAAATGCGAATCGTGAATTTTTTAGCATAAAATCAGAGCAAGCTATTGCTATACTTGAATTATTCAACAGAATTGATGTTACAGAAGAAGTGGCTGCTGAGATAGAAAATGATCTTACATTAGAGGATAAGGAAGCAAATGAAAGGATAAAATCAGGAAGACGACCGCCTTTGAATTTTAAGGAGATGGGAATACCTGAAGGCGCAATTCTTTCATTTATGAATAATCAAGATGTAAAAGTTAGTGTAATTGCAGAAAAGAAAGTGTCTTATAATGGTGAAACAACGTCTCTTACAGCTATAACAAAACAATTACTGGGATTAGACTATGCAGTACAGCCAATAAAATATTGGTTGTATGAAGGTAAAAATCTGAGAGATATTTATGATGAAACTTATGTGATGGGTGAGTAGTAAATTAAAAGATATCTTAACGGAATTTCAGAAATAATTCATGTGGTTATGAATGCAGTGTTGTTTATCGGATTCTTATGAATAAAGTATCTCTTAAGAATAATCAAGAGTAGTCCTTTAATAAAACGAAAGTATCTATAATAGCCTTAAAATGCTTCTGCAAATACAAAAAGAAGAAATATATTTGCAATAATAAATAGGTTGTAAGAGGCTTTCCTACAATACATATAAGAGATAATTATATACTTTTTATACCCAATAACCTATACATACTATATATATCATCACTTTAAATATTTAGACTACATAATTAGATTTTAACAAGTAAAAACAATGGATTCTCAAGATTTAACTTATTACTTGGCCAGTACACTACATGGCCTAGGTGTTTTTATTATTAGTGCAATTATATCAATTGGATTTATCATAGGCTATAAATTCACAAACTCTCGCCAGCTATTAAATAGTTTACCGGGCTTATTTACCTCTCTTGGGTTGTTAGGTACATTTGCAGCAATATGTAATTCTCTTGGCGATATAACCGAAGATAATTTACAAGTCGATAAGATTATTACAAATTTAATACCCGCTTTTACTTCGTCTATTGCCGGGCTAATTTGCGCATTTTTAGCTACATTTTTTTGTAAAATATTATATTCTTATCAGGATAGAAATGTAGAAAAAAAGATAAAAGAAAAAACTCCGGAGGAGTGTTTGTTAGAAATTGCTGAACAGATTCAATGTGTAAAGTCTTTGTTATCAGAGCAAAATGTCAAAAATGAAGAGTATAACAATAAAATAACATCCACGATTAGTTCTCAAAGCAATATTATGGAGAATTTTATTGAGGGATTTGTGAAGAGAATGGACTCGATTTTTGATAAAATGCATGGGCAGATTGAGCAGAATATTAAAAACTTCGGAGAAGTACAATTTCAAAAGAGTGCTGATGTATTGGAAGAATTGACTAAAAATCTAAGTCAGCTATCAACTCAGATGCTTAATAATCAGACGACCAATGTTGAACAGATGATTAAAAACACAAATGCAGAGTTAAAACTTGTATCTAATGAAGTCTCTAATCAGATGAATCAAT
Source organism: uncultured Bacteroidales bacterium (assembly GCA_947074145.1). GTDB lineage: Bacteria > Bacteroidota > Bacteroidia > Bacteroidales > JAUNSR01 > JAUNSR01. The sequence goes on along the minus strand of CAMTOJ010000010.1, from coordinate 15,303 downwards.
TATGTAGTCAAATGACAAATGCATTGTCTAATATTGGTTCAAATCAAAATCAACAATTATCTTCTATCATTCAAAATTACGATGCATTATCAACTAAGCTTAGTGATCAAAATGGTGAATTTGCAGAAAAAATGATTTATAGAATGAATGAAGAATATGATAAAATTCAGAATCAGAATGTAGAGAATCTACAACAAATGGTTGATTTGAGAGATTCATTTAACGAAGTGAATACAGAAGTTATACAAAATGCAAATCGTATGAATCAAGAGGTTTCATCAGAATTAAGAAGCTCTATTTCCGAATTTGTTTCTGAATTACAATCCAGTATATCAAATGAAATTTCTGTGTTGAATAGAATGATTGAAACTAATGTGGAAAACCTGCAGCAAAGCTATTCTTATATTAGTGATCATGTTGCTAATATCAAAGGTAATTATGAAAGTTCGGCGCAATCTTATATAGATGCAGTTAATAATGCTCATCGTATGAATGAATCACAAGAGAAAATGCTAGAAACTATCGATAATAGCATGAATGCAGTCATTAAGACAAATGAGAAAGTAGATGCAACCATTTATATATTAGAAGAAAGACAAGAAAGAATAGAGAACCTTATGGCTCATATTCAGGAAATAAATACTACTATAACTACTTTGCAAAAATTAGAGAAACAACTTAATCGTATAGCTGGCTGATAATGGGTAAGATTAGTTTTAAAGATAATAGCGATGACCACAACTTCTGGCAGAACTATACTGATTTAATGGCGGGTTTTTTAGTTGTTTTTATTATTACAAGTATTGTTGCCTGGTATGGGTATATCAAAGTTACTGGTGCAATCGGTGGAGAGGGAGGTAATATAAAGGTTACTATAGAACAGTCTCGTATGATTCGAGAATTTATGGAAGCTCAGAAATCTCTGGATAGTGATTACTTTCATTACAATAAAGAATATCAGAGATTTGAATGTAAAGTTGATGTTGTTTTTAAAGAACGAGATGCTTCTATTCCAGCATCAAATAAACTTGATTTGATAGAGGCAGGAAAAGAACTTGAAAATATTATTATGACTTTTAATAAATCTGTAAATATCTCTTTCAAGATTATTATTGAAGGTCGCGCAGCAAGACATTTGAATAAGTCTACAAAAGAAGAGAATGAGGCTGCAGATAGAGAAGGTTGGGCTTATGCTGAAACCTTGAGCTATAATAGAGCTCGTAATCTTTACAATTTATGGAATGAAAATGGTGTTTTGAGTGATATACAAAGTCTGAACGGAGAGATTTTTGTTTCCGGCTCCGGATTTGGTGGACAAGGTCGTTACAGCGGTTATGGTATCGATGGAGAGAATAAAAACAAAACATTTATTATTCAAATTATTCCTTATATTAATTAACTATATATTATGAAGGTAAGAGATTTAAAACAATATATAAGAACAATTTGCTACGATAAGGAAGCACTTGAAGATTTAGGTACAGATAACGAAATATTTCTTGAAACTATGTGCGGGCGTCAGCAAACATTAAAAGCTCTTATTACTGATGCTGCGAGTTTTGCTAATAATGCCAAAGAGCAGTTGTTTTATGAGTTTGTACAAAATGCTTATGATGCAAATGCGGATTCTTTGTTCTTTTTTGCAAATGAAGAGTTCTTGATTGTTTTGAATAATGGAGAGCCTTTTTATACAGATTTAGATATATTCGATAAATCAGCAAAACATTCACCAAGAGATGGTCAACTGTATAACTTCCTGGCAAAAGGGAAGTCTCTTAAACATGACGATGATAATAAACTTGGGAAATATGGTCAAGGTTCAAAACTACTATATACTCTTTTAGCTGATGTAGATAATAATACAGATACTTCCGAATTATTATTGAGAACCATTATAGAAAATAAGAAAGGTCCATTCTTAATTAGTTGGAGCAATATGGCTCAGTTGGATGCTCTTCTTATTAATAATGATAACTGGACTGCAGCACAAGCAGACAATGTAAATGAAAATATATTGTTTGCAAAGATTTTAATGAGTTATTATCCTATTACACCGGGGCAAGCTCTTAATTTCTTTAGTAATGAGGAAGCTCAGGATGCAATAAATGCATTCAATAACTTAGTGGATCCAAGACGTAATAAATCTTTTTTAACTAAAGGGACTGCTATGATTATTCCTTTAGGAAAAGGTAAATATGAAGCAATAACATCTGATAGTAATATTGATAAGGTACGGTCTCGATTAGGTGGCTTTGCTTCTATAACTGCTAATCAACAGCGTAATCAAGGGAAGACTATAGAGCATATTTATGTTTTAGGACAAGAAGTAGAGCAATATCCTGTACATTCTATTTTTATTAATTTTGAAAATGCTGGCAATCAGTTTGAATATCATTTTGCTTTTAATCCTCATTTCTCAGGTAAAGGAGTGGTGAATTTTTTTAAAGGCCTTCCAATTCTTGAAAGTAAATTTAGATTTGGTTTTATAGTAGATAGTCAAAAGTTTCAGACTGATAGTAGTAGGCAGCGTATAGAGGATATTGATAAAACCAGTATACAAATTACTTTAGCTTTTCAACATTTAGCTGATAAATTAAGATTATTAGAACTTGAAGATCGTGAGAAGTTTGATTATATCTATAACTCAATTTTATCATCTCACAAGGATACAAATAATGAAGAAGAGAGTAAGATTCGTAATGCCTTTTATAGTGTATTTCGTCCTTTCATGAATGAATATGCTCTGACGTCAGAAAATGAATATGTTTCTTTTGATAATGTGTGCTTTATTAAAGACGATATAGATATTTTACTTTCTGATCTGGGTATAGATAATTTGTATTGGATTGATTCTGTATTTCATAAGAATTATAAACGTCATATCGAGAAGTCTATTCGTGTTTTGACCTTCGCAGAGATGTTAAGACTTGCTGATAAGCAAAAGCTTTCAGCTTGGATAATAGATATGTCCCAAGAACAATATAGAGTATTTCACAATAATTGTATTTCTTGCTTAAATGATATTGAGGATATTTCTGTCTTTAGATCAAATAATGGTAATGTTTTTTCATATAAAGAATTAATTAGCAATAATTGTGTCTTCTATATGGCAAAAAATGAGGGAGATATATTTGCAGGATTAGAATATATTATTCAACCATTAGTAGATAAATATACTAACGATGATTGTAATATAATATTTAATAAGATCGTAGAAAATATTACTTTTTTTCAGTCATCCTCTTTAGTCCAAAATACAGCTTGTCAGATCTTGTACATTATTACAAAAATTGATGTGTATTTAAAAAACAGAGTAATTACTAAAGTTCCTATATTACAAAACTGGAAAAATCAGTTTAGACCTTTTGCAGAATTGTTAGAAGAGCGTCCGGAGGGAACTATTTTATTTGATAACTTCTGTGTTAAAGGTACTATACCACGAGTAACTATTGAATCCGGTTGGTTATTAAAGATGGAGGAGGATGAATCTAATTCTAAATTATGGGATTGGGTATATAATAATTTTGAGGATTTAAAAAATGAAAATGGATGGAGTAATGATTCTTTTCGATATATAGATGATATAAGATCAGTTTTTAAGAAAACTAATAATATAATTAAAACTAATAATATAATTGATAGTCGTTTGAGTTTATATGTTAATGAACAAGGTGAGCCTATAAGTCAAGAATGTATGGCATTAGAAGGTACGTCTAAAATTAACAAATCAGAATATAATATTCTGAAAAACGCACTTACAGATTATTGTTTAGTCCCCTATGATTATTATAAAGACCTTGTTACAACGCCTTTTTCTTTAAATACATTAAGATTCAAAGACTTCGTAAACGCCGGATTATACTTTAATCTGGATACGTTAAAGATTCTTATAAAAACTAATCCTGATTTCTTAGATAATTATTATGTAATTGGATCTGAGAATAGTTTTCAAATCAGAGCTTTAGGTATCGGCAAAAATTATTTTAATCATGTTGATGTTGATATCCGTCGTGAATTAATAGAAATAGGGTTTCATTATGTACCGGATGTGATACAAAAATTATTAAATACTAATGAATCTGCATTTAGTTTGACTCGCGATGATTATGCCTCTGAGATTATAAACAAGATTGCTGATAAAGTTATTCTTTTCCCTATTATTAAAGATTGTAGTAATACCATTGTTAATCAATATTTCTCACAATTATCATTCATCGAGATAGACTCTAAATTATCTGAAAATGATATAAAATGGCAATTAATAAAGTTTGCATCTTCTCGTCATACCGATGAAAATGAGTTTGAAAGAATTATATTTAATAAAATATGGCATAATGAAGAACGATTACCTGACTCTATTAAGAATAATGTTGTTAATACGGGTAGATCAACATATAAACTATATGACCTAGATGAGGATTATGAGGACGAAAATAGACAGATTGATTCTTTCCTGATATGTTTGCCGACTATTAATGACGCGGAATGGTTTAAAGCTAAATTTTATGGAAATAAGATAGAAGATATTGATATCGAGGAGATATATGACCAATTAAAAGAGAATTATCTTACGGTAGAGCAATTACGTTTTTGTTTAGATTTTTCATTGTCTGAGTCTTCAGATTATAAAGATTTAGAGGTTTATGAGGATATTTCCATATCTGACGTAATGGATATGATATTTACTTCTGATTATAAGGGATTTGATGATTATTTTAAGATTTGTGATTTTTATCCGGAAAAACAAGCTTATGCTCCTTTGGACCTCTTAGTCGAAGAGGAGAAACTACCTTGTGAACTTCATGAATGGTTACAACGTAATGAGCAGGGTATTTCTTTATTCAATAGGTTAAGAACTATTGAAGAACGCAATATAGCTATACGAAACACAGTTATAAAGAATGATATAACTTTTTATAATTATGATTTCTCTCAAATAGATCTTTTACAATATACAGTTCAATGGTTTTTGAATAAAAATATACCATATATCTTTGATTCTCCGGCATATATGACTATTGTTCAGTTTATTGAAGGGTTGCCTCATGAATTCAATCCAATGATTTTCTTGAAGCATACCGGTAAATTAGCTAAGACAGATAATGAAGAGTCTGTATTACCTATTTTCGAATTGTCAGTTTACAATGAAAATTCATGTTTCTTATCTTCTTATAGTTGGACACCTTTATTTAAGAGCCTGTTCAAAAATGATAAACGTGTTCAAGATTTTTTTAAAAATAATACTGTTTATACATACAATCAGACTGAATTATTGGTAAAGCATAAACTGAATCATTCTCCAAAGCTGGAACTATCTTTAAAAGCCAAGGATGATGAATATGAAGAAATGAAATCACCGGTATATGAGAAGTGGAAGAACTCGCCCGGATCAAGAGGTATTGTTATTAAGACAATAAGAAACTCTATAGGAATGCGCTTTACGATGCTGAAAAATAAAGAGCAGGTTTTTGCAATCGATACAGACAAAAGAGAGTTTGGCTATGTCCTTGAAAAAGCTGTAATTGTTCAGTATCCCAACAAAGATTCTATTTCTATATTAAAGATGATAGAAAAGCATATAGACGATCTTGAATTTTTTAAAGCACCTTTTATTGCATTGCAAGGATTGTTTGTCGAACAGTTAGAACAAATTCAATTAGAAGCAGAAAAGCAAGGTTCTGATATACAAACACTGATTACAACACTTTCTAAAACGACAAAAGAAAAGAATGCAACTTTGACTACCGGCAATCTCACCGTGGATGATGATAAGGTAGAAGCTGTTAAAGAAATTGCAGATTCTTACGATGTAGAAGAGCTTAAAGGGTTGATTATAAGGAAAGACGAAGTGTTAGAAGTTTTATACAATATATCTTTTGACGAGGATGAAACAAATGAATCTAAAGTCCGACTTGTGATTGGCTATATCGGAGAACTTATCTATGAGCGATACTTAAAAGCGTTGGGAAAAGAGTATAGATATACTGCTGCTGAAGGAATTGGAGATTATGACTTCTACAACATTACAGATAAAACTTATATCGATATAAAGACGACTCTATATAGTTTAAAAGATGGTGTTGCACCTTTTTATCTTCATCGATCTCAGAATGTTTTTATGCAAAAGAATCCTAAAGAGAAATATCATATTGTTAGAATATCATTAAATGATTTGCATCTTGACAAAGATTATGCTGATATTCGCGATACTTATGGAAAGGATGTAAACCCTATGACAGACGAAAGATTGAATAAGGCATGCAAAAAATTAGCAGATAAATATTGGAGAGGATCTCTGATATCTGATTTCGACTCTGCTTCTCCGGAGTATGCTATAAGAATTGAAAAAAAAGATAGAAATGGCTAGTATTATTTCTCCTATTCAACAGATTTATTATGCTTGGGATTTATCTCATAAGAAATCGGTAAGTGATGACACTAAGTTCACCGCTGTACTCTCAGAAGCCAAGGTAGATATGAATCCTCATCAGGTAGATGCAGCACTGTTTGCTTTCAAATCACCTTTAAGCAAGGGGGCTATATTAGCAGATGAAGTTGGTCTTGGAAAAACAATTGAAGCAGGTATTATATTATCTGAACTTTGGGCAGAGTATAAAAGAAAAATAATCATAGTTGTACCTGCTTCTCTTCGAACACAATGGAATATAGAATTGCTTGAAAAGTTTCATTTGCCTTCTATTATTGTAGACGGTGATAGTTATAAAAAAAGTAATAAAGAAGGAATAAACTTATTAAAGGAGGAAAATAAAATTATTATATGCTCTTATAATTTTGTTACTACATATGCAAAAGATATTGAGACAATAAGATGGGATTTGGTAATAATAGATGAGGCTCATAAACTGAGGAATGTTTATAAGAAAGGGAATATAATAGGGAGTAGTATACGTGATACTTTTAAACTATATAAGAAGATATTGTTGACAGCTACTCCTTTACAGAACAACCTAAAGGAGTTATATGGTTTGATAAGTATTATTGACCCCAATTTCTTTCTCTCTATAGATACATTTGATAAGCAATATAACAAGATTACAACCAGAAGTAACTCAAGATTTGGTGAGTTGAAAGGTCGTTTGTCTCACATCATTCATCGTACCTTACGAAGTCAGGTAAAGGAGTATGTTAACTATACTAAGCGCACAGCATTTGTACAACAATATATACCGACATCAAAAGAGCAGGAACTATATGCGGCTATAGAGGAGTATCTGCAGTCAGAATGTTGTTACAGCTTTCACCCAAAAGCTCGCCCTATGTTGTCTTTGATGATTAGAAAAATCTTGTCATCTTCGGCTTATGCCCTTAGTTTTACATTGCAGGGTTTCATTAGCCGCTTAGAGTCTTACTTGACTATCGGAACATTTATTCCGTTAGACAATGTGTTTATTGATGAAATTGAGATCAAACAAGATGAGGAAATTATAGACTTTTCTTTAAATAGTGAGATGCCGGAGGTTACAAAAAGTGCTTTAAAAGAAGAGATAAATTTTCTAAAAGGGTGTGTGCAATTGGCTTCTGAAATTGAAATAGAGTCTAAAGCTAAACATTTGATAATAGCTTTAAAGCAGGTGTTCGAAAATAATAGAAAGATAAATGCACCCCGAAAGGCTCTCATATTTACAGAAAGTATCAGGACTCAGACATATTTAAAAAAACTGCTTCAAGATAATGGGTATGAAAACAAAGTAGTGTGCTTTAATGGCTCAAACAATGATGATCATACAGATTCTATATACAGATGCTGGTTGAAACAAAATATTGGAAATCAAAAAATATCCGGGACTAAATCTATAGATATAAAACAGGCTATAGTTGATTATTTCAAAGATGAAGCTGAAATAATGATTGCAACTGAATCGGGCGCAGAGGGTATAAACTTACAGTTTTGTTCAGTAATAGTAAACTATGACATGCCTTGGAATCCACAGCGAATTGAGCAACGTATAGGTCGTTGTCATAGATATGGTCAGAAATATGATGTAGTTGTAGTAAACTTTGTAAATGAGTTGAACTATGCAGATACACGTGTATATGAATTGTTAAATGATAAATTTAAACTTTTCGAAGGGGTATTTGGATGCAGTGATGAGGTATTAGGCTCATTAGAGTCAGGAATTGACTTTGAGCGTAAGATAAATAATATCTTCAACGAATGTCGAACAGAAAGAGAAATTGAAGCTGCTTTTGATCAACTTCAAATCGAATTGGACGAAATGATAAAAGAGCGTATTATCGCGACAAAAAAATCATTATTGGAAAACTTCGATGAAGAGGTTGTAGATAAACTGAAGTTGCGTAAGGAAAAAGATAAAAAGAGTGTTAGCTTATATAATAAGCATTTTTGGATATTGGCGAAATGTGTGCTTAATAACTATATAAGTGAGATTGATGATTATAAAATGTGTTTTAAATTAAACAGCTCTCTTGGGTTAGATATTCCTACAGGTAAATATATCTTAAATAACACTTTGTTTAACAATTATCATCAACTTCGAGTAAACCATCCTTTGGGTAAATATATTTTAGATCAGGTATTATCGATAATTCCGCAAGATTATAATCTTACGTTTTCTCTTAAAAATTCTCCTTCTAGAGTTGCGTTGTTAGAGCAAAATAAAGGATTGTCTGGAATAGCTGTTGTTTATAGAGTTGTAATTAGCAATCAATATGATAGTCAGGAACAACTACTTTTTGTCACAACCACCGATAAAGGACATATTTTGCCATCCGACTTTGGTCGAAAATTACTTGATGCCTATTGTGTTGAAGAGGAGCTATGTGAAATTGATATAGTATCTAATAATCTTTTGAAAGAAGAGTTTAGTAATCAACTTCGCAAAATTAGAGAGGTTGTAGATACTCAAACTAACGAATTTACTAATTATGAAATAGATAAGTATCAGGCATGGTCTGAAGATCAGCTATTCAATTTAAATTCCGAGGTAATTGAACTACGCAGAGAGTTAGATGCTGTTAAAAGGCTAATTCGAAAAGAGAGCAATGCCTCTAAACGATTAACTATGGTGGAAGAGGAGAAGAAGCTGACGAAAAAGTGGCGGAATAAACAAACACAGTTTTTTGAAAAACAAGATGAGTGTGACGATAAGCTAGATAATATGATTAAGGCACTTAGATCTTCTATGGACAATCAATTTAATACATCTGTATTGTTTAAGTTTAGATGGAAGATAATCTGAAACTAGAATAGATATCCTTGTAAGGATTAGGTTAGATCTGATTTTTTGAGGAATTATTGCGTTATTGAATAAGCTTTTTTTATAATATTATTGAGATGTGAACGGATCTACGAAGGAATTAAAAAATTGACGAAATGCGGAATAGTAAATAAAATTTCCAAACTAATGTAAATAAAATAAACCTTTGTTTTTTGTTATTTTAAGTGTATTGTTCCGATTTATAAAAGAAATGCCAATATTTATTTAATATATTTGCAACTCTTATTATTAATTAATTGAATATATGTTTTTTCCTTCTCTCGAGTCTTTTAAATTAGGATTAAATCCTAACCCAAGATGTGCCGGAGTACCTAATGCCGTTTATTTAGTACCTACCTCAGATCATAATGTTTTAGAATACATGAGGACCAATTACGAAAGAGTATTTCCAATAATAATGGAAAATACAGAAATACCTTTCTATTTTCTTCCTGAAACATTAAAAAATGGACATTTAAAAGATTGTCTTGCTTATAATAATCCATCATTTACTATACCTGAAGAGCACTTATTTCCGATTATCGACAAATTTGTTACTCGTATCGCTAAAATCAATAATCTTAATATTGGAAGAGGTGGTATAGCTTTAATGGATTTTAATGATCCAACCACGGTTATTGATTTCTATCCGATAGATCCTGATAGAGATATTTCACCTCAGTTGAATGAGTGGATGCTTGATTTGCAACCAAGAATTTTATTATCACGACAGAGTAGTCCTAATGCAGGAATGTCTAATGGAAAAGTTTATAAAGGAGGAGATAATATTTATGTTGATACTTTTATATACCCCAATATTAAATTCTCTCTTGATACTACACCTCGTCCGGCAGATGATCAATTTGACGAATATGGTTATAATATTGCAAAGGAGATAAGAGACAGGATAGAAATTCTTAAACAACGTGGATTTCTTAAACTTATAGCCGAATTGGCAGATGAGCTTCAGGAAACAACAACCAATACAAGTCGTTTAAGAATAACAAAAGATTATCGGATTTTACTTTCAGATTGGAATGATAGAGAAGTTGTTATGTCGCCATTACCTAAAACAGTTTTTATTTTGTTTCTTAATCATCCGGAAGGGATATTGTTTAAAGAGTTGGTCGACTACAAAGAAGAGATAAGAAACATTTATAAAAATATTACTCTACGTGAAAATATAGATGATATAGAGAGTAGTTTAAGTGCTCTTGTAGATCCAATGAATAATTCCATAAATGAAAAATGCTCTCGAATAAGAGCTGCGTTTTTAGAAGTTATTGCACCACATCTTGCATCTTCTTATCATATCACCGGGAAAAAGGCTGAACCTAAAAAGATACTAATAGATAGAAACCTGGTAATAATTGATTAATGAGTTTCTTTGCAAGGCTTGCAGAAGTCTATGTTTAATTCTATTAAAACATATTTTTGAATCATAATAATTCACTTTTAAATTAATTATTTTATGAAAAAAAATTATGTTTTTATTTTAAGCCTTTTCCTTAGTTTTTCAACCTTTGCTCAGATTAATACTTATAAGAATAGTTCTCCGAGAGAAATAGCTTCTTTTTGGGATTCAACACTTTCTTCAAATAAGAAATATAAAAAGTTTGTAAAGAATGATTCGCAGAAAATCAGAGCATTAAGAACTGAATTTAATGAACAGTCCCAGTTTGCAATCTCTAAAATAGATGAAAATAACGGTTTTTTTGAAGATGATATTTTTCTAAATGATTATCTGACAAATTTAGTTCAGCTACTTTCCGGAGGAATAAATAAAAAAACCGGGACTCTTGCAACTGCGGGTATTATGTTTGATATAAACCCAAATGCCTGTGCTTATCCAAACGGTTCGTTAGTATTTAATACAAAACTTCTTGCAATGATGGATTGTGAAGAAGAATAAATAGGAGTTGTAGCACATGAAATGGCTCATTATATGCTTGAACATGCTGTTTCAAATTATGTAATGATAGAGGAAAAAAGTAAGAAAAAACAGAGATGGGCAAATTTTGCAAATGTCGCAACTACTGTAATAGGAGGAGCTGCAGATGTTGCAACCGGAGGAGATGGAACAACCGGTATTATTGCCGGCGCCGCAACCGGGATTGTTATAGGAGAGTTAATTTATGAAAACCTCATAACAATGGGATATAAATTTTCTCAGGAGCAAGAACTGGAAGCTGATCGTGTAGCTGTAGCTCTAATGAAACATATTGGAATCTCATCTTCTTATTATGCCTCTGCACTGAATAAACTAAGACAGGAAGATTATAGATTTGGACGAGAAATAGTAAAAACAAAAAAAAGAAGTACACATCCAACTCTTGATGAACGTATTTCAAAGGTTGGAGAAATTGAGAATGTTAAAACAGATAAAGAGTACTCTCGTAAAATTGCGCAAATTCTGACAGTTGATGCTTATGTGGAAAGAAATATACATAAAGATTATGAACGAACAATTGCAGTATTAAACAGAATATCTGATTGTTCATCACTTACTCTCGATGATTATTTAATTAAGATTCCTACATTACTGGAATTAAGTAATACGGAAGAAAATAATAGGATGGTTCTAAATATTATCAGAAATACAATAAATGATTTTGAGCATCCGGAAATTAAATCATTATCAAAGCATGAAGCAATGGTATTAGTGAGATTGAAAGAAATAAATCAGGCAAAAACATCTCTTAATAATTATATTTCTTATTGTGATGTAACTATTGAGAAAACTAATAAAGATGAATTGAAAAAGTATTTTGTAAAAGAGAAAAGTTGGGCGGAAAATACATTAAAGCGCCTATAAAAAACTAGACTATGAAAGATGAATATTATAATTATATAAACTTATTTCTTCTTTCAAGAGCTGATTTCTATTATATAAATGGCTTTTATAGTGATGCTAAAAACTTGTACTCTATGGCGTTGATGAGAGCCGGTAAATACAGAGGAAATAGATGTGCTATAATAATGGCAATTGCTGCAATAGAAAGAAGAATAGAAATAACAAAAGAAAAAGAGACATCTCAGACTGGAAATTCGGGTAATTTTATTAAGTTTTATATCCGTTATTTTCTAATCACATTGAGAGGCTATTTTAGAGCCTTAACAGGAAAAACTTATTTTACTTATTAGAATTTTATTAATTAATTAAAATGTTCCGGAAGTAAAATTCCGGAACCAAAAATATTTTTTATATGTGGATATATTTATTGATTATCGCAATTGTCATAGGAGCAATAATTGGTTATTGCAATAACGGATCAAAAGAGGATGCTGCAGCCGGAGGGTGCATGGCTGGTATGGGGTGCCTTCACATAATAGGTTATCTTGCGATGACAGCTTTTTCACTCTGGATAATAGTAGGAATTTTTAAATTAATATTTGGGTAAAAGGATAAATATGCATTTTTTAAAATTCATCAAAAAAATATTTTCATACAGGAATATTCAAAAATTTACATTTGTATCTTTTGCTTTGTTCTCCATTGGAATATGGGTGCTTTTGATTATTATCGCCATAGAATCATTGGATCACCCATTGTTGAAAGGTCGAATATGGAAAGAAACATCTATCAAAAAAGATAATTATCATTTTAAGCGAGAAAATCTTTTGTATTATTCGCGATTAGGCGATGTGAAATACAATAATATAAACAAATCGGAGTTTATTATACCTATATCATATGATTCTATTTTTCTGCAAGATCCAATAGATGAATATAGTACTGAAATTATTAAAAATGGATATATATCAACAAATGAATTGAGATCACTTAATGTTTCTTCATATCGTAAATGTCGGTCTTCATATTATAATAATATAATATTCACATATCCTAATACAGGTGAAAGGAAAATGTTGTTTGATAGACCTATCAAAATCAATAGATATATTAATTTACAGAGAGGCGAAAAAACATATTTGCTTATACAAGAAAGATTATCTGATCAAAATTTAACAATAGATCAAATGTATATTTATGATTCGGATAATCAAAAATTGATAAAAATAGCTCCGCAGGGTTTATACTTAGATAAATTTAGCGTATTTGATGAATCGGGTAATGATAACGATGTGCCTTACGATTTTCAATCAATGGATTCTAATTATCTCGCATTTTTCTATTATAGGTTTTATCCTGATGGACAAGAAGGAGAAAATGGATCTCTTTATGATGATTCAAATAGGATAATGTATATCTATGATTTTGAATCAGGAAAGGCTAATGTGGTTGTTGATGAGAGTTTGGGGGAGTGGGTTGAGAAAGTCATGTTTAATAATTTAGTTAAAGAAAATTGAAAATAAATCAGAAGTTAATATTTAATGGAATGTGAAGTTATTCTTATATTAAATGATGTTTATTATTTAATTCCCTAAATTCAAAAAAACAATGATGTTATTATCTAATATTTAAGATAGAAATATGTAATAAAAATGATTAAAAATATAATAGTCTCCTAATATAAATAAATATAATAATTTAGATTTTCTTACTCAATCTGTTTTATTGACAGAGATAATAAAAGAATCAAAAATTGATAATCTGAAAAAACAAATATATTATAATATCCTCATTAGGGATAACCTCTGTAGTTTACTATATCATTTTAGAAATTTACTTAATTATAATTATCAGGAATTTAAACACTCTCTGACATTATGGATGTGCGACAATTATAATTATAAATACGATGAGTTGTTAATAATAGTAACTGAAATATCGGAACCTATTTTTCAATTCTTAAATCCTACTACGGTTAGTGATTTTGATGGAAATATTTACAAAACTATAAAGATAGGGAATCAAATATGGATGGCCGAGAACCTGCGGGTTACTCACGATAATAATGGTGAAAGAATAAATCATGAGTTTTTCGGTGATGATAAAACCAAAGTTATGTATGGTGCTTATTATGGTCATTTCGCTTTACAAAGCGACATATCTCCACAAGGTTGGCGAATTCCTTCTTTGGGTGATTTTAATGAATTGAAATCTTTTTTGATTAATAATTATTCAGAAGAAGAAAATGCCTGGAAAACCATAGCCTCAAATGTGTTATGGGAAGAATCAGTTATAAAAAATTCAATCGGGTATAAACAGAAAAAAAATAATATAACCGGTTTCAATTTATATCCTGCAGGATATAGTAATTCAAATGGTAACTGGAATAACCAATTTAAATATGCTAATTTATGGAGTTCTACAAAACGCAATAATTCAGCTCATTGTAGTGAATATTATAGGCTCAGTTTAGTATCTGATAAAGATTTCAGGACAATAGCATATGATCATGCATATTTTGGATATAATATCCGCTGTATAAAAAATTAGGGGTGAACTTATATATATTATTTACATAAGTGATAATAAAGTAAAAAAAGAATTTTCATTCATATAAAAGATTTAATCACAAATATATTAATATGAAATCAAAATTTCAATTCTATAATTGATTAACCGCAATTTAATAATATAATAAACAGAAGTCTTATCATAAAAATGTACGATAAAGCTTCTGTTTATTTCTGATAACTATTTAGATAATTATAATGAACATAAAAGATACACGTCTCTTCAGACAATGGTTTAAAAAACTGGTTCCCTCTAGAAATAATATATATAATAATGAAAACTTTATGGGTTCCACCCATAAGGAGGAGTCCGGGTTTTTCTCAATGTATCACGGAGATAAAAACGATATACAAAGTTTCTTGCATAAAGAGGTTGAAATGGCAGAGGATGGGCAGGCGATATATGAGTTTGTACAGAATGCAGCTGATAGTGATTCATCACATTTCTATATGTTCTTTGATGAGAACTACTTTATGGCTATAAATAATGGTGATATTTTTACAAAAGAGGGAATTAAATCTATACTGAATATTGGTCAGAGTTACGGGAAAACAGATAATCCAAATAAGATTGGTCGATTTGGGATAGGATTTAAATTAGTTCATCGACTTGTAGGCAAAAACTCTGGCTTAAAAGAATTGATAGAAGATTATAAAGGACCTCAGATGTTCAGTTGGGAAAGAAAAGAGGACTTTGTAG
>CAMTOJ010000009.1 GCA_947074145.1 uncultured Bacteroidales bacterium | reverse complement strand
ACTAAATTATATGATTAATGAAAAACATCAACAACCGGATTTATCCGCAGATCCAGATATTGTATGGATTGAGAATTAAAAGTATATTATATAAATAAAAAAGCTAACTCGTATAATTTACAAGTTAGCTTTTAAATGTTGTCTCACAAAGATTCGAACTTTGACAAACAGAACCAAAAACTGTTGTGCTACCATTACACCATGAGACAATCATGATTGCTTTATCTCTAAAGCGATGCAAATATAAGATGAATAATTTTTATATGCAATATAGAAGTATTCATATTTATGTTTGTTAACATGATTTTTATTGCAATAAATCAATAATTAAGAGCTTCCATATATAAAAAACAGGGTATTTAAATACTTAAATACCCTGTTTTGTTTATTGTTTAAAGACTTTATTATTAGATGTTTATTTAGCTTTTATTTGATGTGTAAATGCTAATCTTTAAGTCTCTTTATTTATTTAGCGATAAGAAGAAAATAATTTTTCTTTCCTTTCTGAACTAAAATATATTTATCATTTAATAAATAATTTTTGTCAATGATTTCCTCTGGAGAAGTCAATTTATTTTTGTTAATTGATACTCCACCACCTTGAACAAGCTTTCTTAATTCTCCTTTAGAAGGGAAAACCTTAGCATTATCAGTCAATAGGTCTGCAGCTTTTATACCATTTTCAATATTCTGCTTGTCTATTTCAAAAGTTGGGACACCTTCAAAAACAGAAAGAAGAGTATCTTCATCAAGTTTTTTCAGAGAATCAGCTGTTGAATTTCCAAAAAGAATGTTTGAAGCTTCTACTGCTGCATCATAGTCTTCTAAAGAATGAACCATAATAGTAACTTCTTTAGCAAGTCTTTTTTGCAATGGTCTCAAATGTGGAGCTTGTTGCTGTTCTTCTACAAGAGCACTAATTTCTTCTTTAGAAAGAGAAGTGAATATTTTTATATATTTCTCTGCATCAGCATCGCTTACGTTAAGCCAGAATTGGTAGAATTTATAAGGAGTGGTATATTTTTTATCAAGCCAAACATTTCCTGATTCAGTTTTACCGAATTTTCCACCATCAGCTTTTGTAATTAGAGGACAAGTAAGAGCAAAAGCTTCACCTCCATTCATTTTTCTGATCATTTCTGTTCCGGTAGTAATATTACCCCATTGATCAGAACCACCCATTTGAAGTTTACAATTTTTCTTTTCATTAAGATATACAAAATCATATCCCTGAAGTAGCTGATATGTGAATTCAGTAAATGATAATCCTGATTTACCATCTCCGCTAAGACGTTTCTTTACAGAGTCTTTGGCCATCATATAATTTACTGTGATGTTCTTTCCAACAAGACGGATAAATTCAAGGAAAGAGAAATCTTTCATCCAGTCATAATTGTTTACAAGTTCTGCTGCGTTAGCAGAATCAGATTCGAAATCAAGAAATTTAGAAAGTTGTTTCTTGATAGATTCTTGATTATGTCTTAATGTGGCTTCATCAAGAAGATTTCTTTCCTGAGATTTCATCGATGGATCACCTATCATACCAGTTGCACCACCAATTAGAGCGATTGGTTTGTGACCCGCTCTCTGAAAATGACGAAGCATCATTACAGAAACAAGATGTCCGATATGAAGAGAGTCAGCTGTAGGATCAATACCAACGTAGGCTGTAGTCATCTCTTTATTAAGTTGCTCTTCTGTGCCGGGCATCATATCGAAGATCATCCCTCTCCATCTTAATTCTTCTACAAAGTTCATATTTTTATCTTTTTAGTTATTTCTTTTTCCTTATTTAATTCTTATTTGAATTATGTATTCACTTATTAGTCTTTCTAATTTTTTCAAGAATCGTATTTAATAGGATTCGGCAAAGTTAGATATTTTTTTATGTGTAACATATTTATTTAATTCTTAATCTTATACCTAATCTATTCTAATGATAAATAAAAAAATTCCATTCGAATATTTTTTATATCTGAATGGAATTTATGATATATAAATCAAGAATTTATATTCGAAATATATCAATATAAGTTTTTGTTGTTGTAAGTGGATATAAATTTATCTAATCAGCAAATTTTCATTCTTGATTTCTCCTTTTTAATCAGATAGTTATAGATGGAATGATATTTTCTAAATTTATTTTTATCTGATCTTTTAAATCAACTTCTTTAATATCAAGATCTTTTGAAATAGATTTATATACTTCTTTAATATTAGTAGATGATTCATCATTTTCTAAAAACATTCTATTGAGAGGTGTTGCTTTAAGTGCATAACTATTGTAAATAGGTCCATATGATATGTATAAACCATTGTCAATAAGTTGATTCATAAGTGTTTCATTTCCTCTGAAACCGTGAATTATCCATGGTTGAAATGGATTCATATTTTTATGAAATGCTATTATTTCTTCATTAGAACGTACATTATGAATAATTAGTGGCTTTTTAAACTCTTCAGATATTTCAATCATCTTTTCAAAGACCTTCTTTTGTAGATTAATATCTACAGAACATAAATGATCAATTCCACTCTCGCCTATCATCAGTACTTTATTATTTTCCGCCAATGATTCAATTAATTTTACCTGCGAAATAATTTTACCTTCCTCTATATACCAGGGATGAATACCTAAACTTAGATAAATATTTTTTTTATCTATTATTTTTTCTATTTCAGATTTATCTCTGATGTCAGGATTTAAGATTTGAAGAATATCTTCTTCTTTATCACGATAGTGTGTATGGATATTTATGTAAGGCATATCTAAAACTTATTTATTAATAATTTTGTGTTTTGAAATATCTTGATTTTAATCTGTAATATATATAACACATTGAATATAAGTTCTGTTTTTAAATTATATAATTTGTCAATTTATTATTTTTTGAAAGGACCTATTTAAATAACTGAAACCCTGAAGATAATAATGTTAGTACGTAGATTCCGAGTCCTGCACAATCATATTTATAAAGAAACCCTGAAGGTAATAATATTAGTACGGAGATTCCGAGTCCTGCATACTCATATTTATAAAGAAACCCTGAAGGTAATAATGTTAGTACCTTCAGGGTTATGACAAATATATTTTATAACTTTTTTTGATAGATAATATATTCTAATGAAGAGTTACTCATAACCAAAACAATATTGAAAATAATATTCGAGCGTTTGTTTTGTTGGTTTTATAATCTAATCTTTTTATGATGTAAAAAATATATATAACCTTTAAATTGTTGATTTTTATTAGATTTACCAATCTTTATTTTTATTAATTCAATTAATAATCTTATTTTTTTATCGATTATTTTTTTAGGATTTTATTTTGTGGATTTTTAATATTCAAATCAAGGAACAGGATCGTAACCACTACCGCCCCAAGGATGACATTTTGAAATTCGTTTTAGTGTGAGCCATAAACCTTTACCGGGGCCATGTTTTTTTAAAGCTTCTACTGCATATTGTGAACATGTGGGAGTAAATCTACAAGAGGGAGGAGTCATTGGTGAAATAACTTTTCTATAAAAATATATAGGAATAAGAAGAATTGTGACAATAAAATTTCTCATTATATTCTATCTTTTTATATGAACTGTTTATTCTTAAGTCTTTTACAAATAATAATATTGGTCTTACTACGAATATATCTCAAATATTCTTATGTATTTATCACCTTGTTTTTAAGCCTTAATAAAAGATCTTTCATTCCTTTTTCAATCTCTTTATAATTTTTTATCTCTTTGTCAAGATAAATAAAGGCAATACTAATATGTTGATTCTTCTCTTTAAGATCAGATATTATGATGTTTTTATTTAATCGATATGCTTCCTTTGTACGACGTCGTATAAGATTCCTTTTTACGGCTCTTTTAAATTTCTTTTTCGGAACGCTCACAAACATTGCAGCATATGACGATTGTTCTTCAATGGGCGTGAGTATATAAACTACTCTGAAAGGGTAGCAAACAAAAGATTCGCCATTAGTAAAAAGTTTAGTTATTATATTTTTACTACTTAGCCTTTCTTCTTTTGGTAATCTATTATCGATATCATCTGTATTATTAATAATAATATCGTTTTCCTCATTTGCCATATCTGGAATATATAGTTCGGTCATATTCATAAAAAAGCTCGAAAGCATTGTGTTTCACAAAAATAACAATGCTTTCGAGCTATATATTTTATTCAATCAATTATTTTTTTTCTTTTGCAAGCTTTTTAAAATAATTATCAATTGCTGCTGTCATAGATGGAGCCTCAGTTGTTGGAGCCTCGATATCAAGTCTTAAACCTGCTTCCTTCACTGCTTTTGCTGTTGTAGGACCAAAACATCCTATTTTTATATCTTTCTGTTGAAAATCAGGGAAATTTTTCAATAATGAATTTATTCCCGATGGACTGAAAAATACAAGCATGTCATAATCAAATTGTTCTTCGTCTGTAAAATCATTACTTACAGTTCTGAACATTACTGCTTTTGTATAATTTATATTATTTGCATCAAGGATTGCAGTCTGTTCATCATTATGAACATCCGACATTGGTAAAAGGAATTTCTCTCCTGAATGTTTTAATATCGAAGGCATCAAACCATCAAGCTTTCCAGTGTTTCCGAAAAATATTTTTCTTTTTCTGTAAACTATATATTTCTGAAGATACAGAGCGATTGATTCTGTAAGACAGAAATATTTCATAGTATCAGGAATAGAAATTCTTAATCCTTCACAAAGTTGAAAGAAGTGATCTATTGCCGTTCTTGCAGTGAAAATAATAGCGGTATGATCAAGGATAGAAATTTTTTGTTGTCTGAACTCTTTCGGAGAAACAGACTCAACCTTAATAAAAGGTCTAAATTCCATTTGAACACCATATTTCTGTGCAATATCGAAGTAAGGAGATTTTTCTGAAGACGGTTTCGGCTGAGAAACCAAAATTTTCTTAATTTTCAAAGCTATGTAAGTTTGTGTTCTATACCATTTAATATTAGAAATAATATCCTATAATAAAAAAACAGAGATGTTATTTCGATGGCGCAAAGATACAAAATAAGGTAAACTAAACTATTAAATCCATTAAAAAAAATCTTAACTCCTTTGTAAATAAACATAACTCTTGTAATAAAATAGAGTATGATTACTATCATTAAGAAAGTTTTTAAAGCCAAACTGTAATAAATTGCAATAAGCACGGGTAAAATTAAACTTAGACCAAGTACAATTGTTATGTTGGTTAATCCTTGAATTAATAATTTAATTTTAGATTTATTTGAAAAAATATAGCCAATAAGCCTTAATATTATTACCTGAATTATGTATATAACAAAGAAAAATGACGCAAAGAAAAATATCAAAATAATAGAACCTATATCAGAAAAAAGCATTTCTATATATCTATCATAAACGACGAAAAGCCCCATCCCCTCAACAATGAAGGTAACAATAAGCATTACAACTTTCAATCTTAACATTGTCAATGTAGATTCAAATGTAAAACTTTGGCGAGGTACACTGATGAATATTTCTGTGAAAAGTTTTTCTATAAATCGAGAAGAAGTGCTGTAACAGTATGTAAAAAGTAAAAAACAGATAATAATCATAGTAGTAACTATATTATTATTGAATATATACTCCTCTCTATCAATCCCTTTTATGTAATTAGGTTGTTGTAGTGTGGTTGATAAAGAATCATTTTTCATTTTAGAATAATCATCAACCTTTACATAACTTTTTCCTAATAAACCAACATTATCTTCCCTTATACTATCATTTAGTATAGATAAATTTGCATTATCATTAGATAAGCTATCTTTTATAAGAGTATTTATGTGGGTTTTATTTACGGACATTATATTTATTTATCTTACTATTTTATCAACAATGGATATTTTGAGAACTTATCTCTTCTAATAATAATTACAAAAGAAAATATTATTTCAAATTATTACTATTGATAATATTATTAATATCTTCAATAGAATAAGCAATATCCCATAACGATGCATTTTCCTTGCTCATAAATGTTTGATCGATAGCATGATCTAGCATTTTAATCAAATGATCGTAATAATTATTTATATTGAAAATTATAATAGGCTTATTAAAAATATTAAGTTGTTTCCATGTAATAATTTCCATTAATTCCTCCATTGTGCCACATCCACCAGGTAATGCAATAAAAGCATCCGCCATCTCAGCCATTTTTGCTTTTCTTTCATGCATAGTTTCAGTTACTATAAGTTCATTAATATCAGGATGATGCATATTGCTGTCAACCATAAATTGAGGAATTACTCCTGTCACATCCCCTCCGTTATTAAGAATCTCTTCGGTTAATTTCCCCATTAATCCTGTATTTCCTGCACCGCAGATACACCTTATATTATTTGAGCTAAACAGTTTTCCCAGTTTTACGGCTGAATCAAAATAGACTTTATCTATATTTGAACTTGCTGCGCAATAAACACATATATTTTTTATCGACATATCTTTTTTATATAATATTCGTTTGCCTAAAAATATTCTGTAACCGAACTTCTAATAATCAGATTTATATAATGTAATAATCAATTACAAAATATAGACCTTTTTTATATAGCAGAATATCAATTATTTACCCTTTAAAATCTTCTTGATTTCATTAAGTTTATTCAATGCTTCAATAGGAGTTAAATTATTAACATCTAAAGTCAATAATTCATCTCTAATTTGACTAAGAATCGGATCATCTAATTGAAAAAAACTCAATTGATATCCATCACCTGATTGAGATATATTTTTTATAGGTTTAGAAATTGAACCTTGTCTATTTTCCTTTTCAAGTTGTTTCAATATTTCATTGGCTCTTTTTACAATGCTTTTAGGCATACCTGCCAGTTTAGCAACATGAATACCGAAACTATGTTCACTTCCACCTTTCACAAGTTTACGTAAGAAAATCACTTTATTATCTACCTCGCGAACTGATACATTGTAATTAGCAATTCTCTCATAAGTTTTTTCCATCTCATTTAACTCATGATAATGCGTAGCAAAAAGAGTTTTTGGTCTTGATTTACTATTCTGATGAATATTTTCAACAATAGCCCAAGCAATAGAGATACCATCATATGTGCTTGTTCCCCTTCCTAATTCATCAAAAAGAATAAGACTTCTATCCGACATATTATTAAGTATATCAGCAGCCTCATTCATTTCAACCATAAAAGTAGATTCTCCAAGTGAAATATTATCAGAGGCTCCAACTCTTGTAAATATTTTATCCACAACACCAATCGATGCACTTTCAGCAGGAACAAAACATCCTATTTGTGCCAAAAGTGTAATTAATGCAGTTTGTCTTAGAAGAGCTGATTTCCCCGCCATATTTGGACCGGTTATCATGATTATCTGTTGAGAATCGTTATCAAGTAAAAGATCATTTGCAATATAACTTTCACCAATAGGTAATTGTTTTTCAATCACAGGATGGCGACCTTGTTTGATATCAATGATAAGAGACGAATTTATACGTGGTCTTATATATTTATTATTTTGAGCAACTTTTGCAAAAGAAAGTAAGCAATCAATTCTTGCAACCAGATTAGCATTATGTTGAATATTTGGAATATATTCAGCAAGAGATAGAACAAGATCATTAAAAAGACGACTCTCAAGAGACAAAATTTTATCTTCTGCCCCTAAGATTTTTTCTTCATATTCTTTTAACTCCTGAGTAATATATCTTTCAGCATTTACAAGAGTCTGTTTTCTAACCCATTCTTCCGGAACTTTATCTTTATGAGTATTTCTAACTTCTATATAATAACCAAAAACATTATTATAACTTATTTTCAAAGACGGAATACCGGTTGCTTCACTTTCTCTTTGTTGTATTTTCAAAAGATAATCCTTACCATTGAAAGCTATCGTCCTTAAGTCATCAAGTTCCTTATTTACTCCGGATTTAATAATAGACCCTTTATTTAAAAGTAATGGCGGATCATTATTAACCTCTTTTTCTATCCTTTCTCTTATTAATTCACAAAGAGAAATCTGCTCACCTATTTTTTTAAGACTATTCTGGTTAGATTCAATACAAAGTTTTTTAATAGGTTCAAGTGCTTTTAATGCGACTTTTAACTGGATAACCTCTCTTGGATTAACACGTCCTACTGCAACTTTAGATATTATTCTTTCAAGATCACCAATAAGTCTCAAAAGTGAATCAAGTTCATCTCTCAATTCTATATCTCTAAAGAAATACTCTACTACATCAAGACGCTCCTCGATTGGTTTGACATCTTTCAGAGGAAATAAAATCCAACGTCTCAACATTCTTCCCCCCATTGGAGAAACAGTTTTGTCTATAATGTTAAGCAATGTCGTTCCTCCATCATTCATTGTGCTTGAAAGTTCAAGACTTCTGACTGTGAATTTATCAAGTCTTACATATCCATCCTCTTCTATTCTTGACAATGATGTAATATGACCAACATTCGAATGTTTAGTGATATCTAAATAATATAGTAATGCTCCGGATGCGATAATTCCATCCTGTAATTGATCTATTCCAAATCCTTTAAGATTCTTTGTTTCGAACTGTTTTAACAACCTGTCTTTTGCAGCATCGATTGTAAAAATCCAATCATCAAGTTCAAATATGAAATATTTATTTCCGAATTTTTCCTCAAACAATTGTTTTTTACCTTTTTCAAAAAGTATCTCTTTAGGAGAAAAATTATTTAGAAGTTTATCAACATACTCATAACTCCCCTCTGCTGTCATAAATTCACCTGTAGATACATCAAGAAAAGAGACTCCGCAGAGATTCTTTTTCGATGAAAAATGTATACCTGCAAGAAAATTATTCTCTTTATTATTTAGGATATTATCGTTGAAAGAAACTCCTGGTGTTATAAGCTCGGTAATTCCTCGTTTTACAAGTTTTTTTGTCAGTTTAGGATCTTCAAGCTGCTCACATATGGCTACCCTCTTCCCGGCACGTACAAGTTTTGGTAAATAAGTATCAAGAGCATGATGCGGGAAACCTGCTAATTCGACATAAGAAGCAGAACCATTGGCTCTCCTTGTCAAAGTAATTCCTAAAATCTCCGAAGTATCTATTGCATCTTGTGAAAATGTTTCATAAAAATCACCTACACGAAACAAAAGAATTGCATCAGGATGTTTACCCTTCATCTCTATATATTGTTTCATCAACGGTGTTTCAACTACAGCTTTTGCCACTATTTTATCTCCTTATTCTTGTAATAATTATTATAATATGCCATTATGCAACCCAATGTAGGGTATCGGCATTCAATACGCAAAGTTAGTTTTTTCGATTGTTTTTATTCTTTAAAAAAACATCATTGTTTTACCTTTATAATCTCTATTTCTTAAAAAATAGAATTATTTAAAGAAAATATAAGCTGTGAATATTGCCGCTATAATACCTATAAGATCGGCAAATAATCCTACTCCTGCAGCATAACGTGTTCTGCTTATTCCTATACTTCCAAAATATACAGCCAAAATATATAATGTAGTATCAGTTGCTCCCTGGATAGTTGAAGCAACACGAGCAACAAAAGAATCTACACCGTAAGTATTAATTGCATCAACCATCATCCCTCTTGCTCCACTTCCACTTAATGGTTTCATGAAAGCCGTAGGTAAAGCTTCAACAAAATCAACAGGAGCACCTATTATCGTAAATAAAGAAGCAATACCATCTGTAACATAATCCATGGCTCCTGAAGATCTGAATATTCCAATCGCTACAAGCATTGCAACAAGATATGGTATTATTGTAACGGCTGTTTGAAAACCCTCCTTTGCACCCTCTATGAAAGTATCAAAAACATTTATCTTTTTTATTACACCCGAAAGTATAAAGCCTGTGATTATTGTAAATAAAAGAAAGTTTGAAATAAAAGATGACCATTTAGCAATCTCAGTCTGTTCCATCTTTCCAAAAAGATACATCATGCCAAATATCAAAAACGACAATCCAGCGATTGTTCCTAATATAACTTTATCAAAAAGATTTATCTTTTGTTTTATACAGCATGCAACAATTCCCGCAACTGTAGAGAAAAAAGTGGCAATTAATATTGGAAGAAATATATCAGAAGGATTAGCGGCTCCAAATTGTGCTCTATACATCATTACGCTTATCGGAATAAGAGTTAGCCCTGAAGTATTCAATACAAGAAACATTATCATTGCGTCACTTGCCAAATCCTTCTCCTTATTCAACGACTGCATCTCTTTCATTGCTTTAAGGCCCAAAGGTGTTGCTGCATTATCAAGTCCAAGCATATTCGCAGAGATATTCATGAATATTGAACCCATTGCAGGATGATTCTTCGGAATACCCGGGAATAGTCTTGAAAATAAAGGATTCACAATCCTTGAAAACATCTCCACAACTCCCCCTTTTTCACCCACCTTCATAAGTCCCAACCATAAAGAAAGGACTCCAGTAAGACCAAGAGATATTTCAAATGCTGTCTTTGCTGATGAGAAAGTAGAATTTACAACTTCGCTCCATATTATTATATTACCCGTAACAAGCGACTGTAATGCGACAAAAACAAAAGCTACAAGAATTAGCCCTATCCATATATAATTAAGAACCATATTTATATTTTTTCATTTTATAACGAAGATACAAAAACATGATAAATAACTTTTCAATAACGCATCCTTATATAGTTTTAAATCTCTTCTATATCAATAAAAAATAGATAGATATATCACTTTGCAACAAAGTTGCACAACCTAAGATCTAATTTTGATTCAAATTAAAAATTCAAAAATATGGCACACACATGTCAATGCTCCTCCGGATCTTCCGGAATATTTTGTTCAGATAATGAGATGTCTCACAAATCAACACTATTAAAATACTCTGAATATATATTTCCTACAATTACAGCAGTAATGCTCATTACAGGATTTATATTTAAAATTTTCAACATTTCCTTTTTGGAACACCCTATCGTCAATTTTATATGGTATTTAATAGCCTATCTTTTTGTGGGAATACCGGTAATAAAAGAAACATATAAGTCAATAAAAGAAAAAGATCTCTTCAACGAATTTACATTAATGACTCTGGCTTCAATTGGAGCCTTCTATATTGGAGAATATGCGGAAGCTGCCGCTGTAATGCTTTTTTATACTATTGGAGAATTATTCCAAGAAAAGGCCGTGATGAAGGCTCAACGTAGTATCAAATCTCTTCTTGATATTCGTCCCGACACTGCTACTTTATTAGACGGTGATAAAAAAGTAAACAAGCATCCTAAAGATCTGAATGTTGACGATTTAATTGAAGTAAAACCGGGAGAAAGAATACCTCTTGATGGAATAATTATTAATCAACAAGCATTATTTAATACTTCTGCACTGACAGGAGAATCTATACCACGTTCAATAAATATAAACGAGGAAGTGTTGGCAGGTATGATATCTTTCGATTCTACTGTAATAATTAAAGTAAAGCGTCCATATTCTCAAAGTGCAATCTCCAAGATTATAGAAATGGTTCAAAATGCATCAGAGAGAAAAGCTAATACAGAATTATTAATAAGAAAACTTGCCCGAATTTACACTCCTGTTGTCACACTTCTTTCATTTCTTGTTGTTCTAATCCCATTTATTTATTCATTAATATCTCCCTCATTTATCTTTTTATTTGATGAATGGTTATACAGATCTCTTATATTTCTTGTGATATCTTGTCCTTGTGCTCTTGTTGTCAGTATTCCACTTGGTTATTTCGGAGGAATAGGTGCAGCATCATCTAAAGGTATACTTTTTAAAGGAAGCAATTATCTTGAAGCTTTGACTAAAGTAAATACTTTCCTTTTTGATAAAACAGGAACTCTGACTGATGGAACTTTTTCAGTAAATAAAATAATTGTTGAAAAAGGTTTCCGGGAGAATGAATTACTAAAAATAATAGCCTCTGTCGAATCTCAAAGCAATCACCCACTCGCTCGCTCTATTGTAGAATACGTACACAAAAAAGATATCTCTCTTGATACTGTTACTAATTTCAAAGAACTAAGCGGTTATGGAATTGAAGCGCTAATCAATAATAAAAATATTATTGCCGGTAATATAAAGATCATGAATCTTCATGATATAAAAGTTTCCGACTTATCAATCGGTACAGAGGAGACTGTTGTATATGTTGCTATAGATAATAAATATGCAGGAGCAATATTACTCTCCGATATGCTGAAACCGGATGCAATAAAAACAATTTCAGAACTAAAAAAATCAGGAATAGAAGATATAAGAATAATTTCAGGTGATAATAGAGAGGTAGTTGAAAAAACTGCTAAACAACTATCAATTGATAAATATTATTCTAATCTCTTTCCTCAAGATAAGGCAGGGATATTTACACAAATAAAGAATAAAACAAATCATATAACTGCTTTTGTCGGTGATGGAATTAACGATGCTCCAACACTTGCACTCAGTGATGTTGGTATAGCAATGGGTGCTTTGGGTAGTGATATTGCTATTGAAACAGCAGATATAGTGATTCAAAGTGATAAACTATCATCTATTAATGATGCTATTAAAATAGCAAAGCTTACAAAAAGAGTGGTTTATCAGAATATAGCATTCGCATTCGGCGTAAAAATATTAGTACTTTTGTTAGGTATTGCCGGCTATGCTAATCTTTGGGAAGCTGTATTTGCCGATGTCGGAGTAGCATTGATTGCTATACTTAACTCCGTAAGAATACAATGGACATATATGAAAAATAAATAAATCATTTTTATATGGCAGATAATATTATCTATGAAGAATTGCTAAAGAAAAGAGATATCCGTCCCACAGCTATGAGAATATTAATTCTTAAAACTATGATTGATTCTCCAGAAATGGTTTCTATTCTTGATCTTGAAAATAAACTTGAGACGGCAGAAAAGTCAACTATATTCCGTACCATCTCATTATTTATGATGCACAATCTTGCTCATTGTATTGATGATGGATCCGGTTCTTTAAAATATGCGGTTTGTAATTCTGAGTGTTCTTGTAGTATTAAAGAACTTCATGCTCATTTCTATTGTGAGAAATGCAAAAAGACCTATTGTATGAAATCAATACCAGTTCCGTTAATTCCTCTTCCGGATAAGTTTACTCTGAATAATATCAATTACGTTTTAAAAGGTATTTGTGATAAGTGTTCTAAGTAATTCCATGCTTTATATAAGAATGACCAAATTCTAAATAATATTGAAGCCCTCAAAAGTTCTACATAAAACTTTTGAGGGTTTATTGTTAGAATGGAAGTTTATAATTCATTTTGCAATAAGATTCAATTTTTATTCATGAATTACCTCTTTTGAATAGATTCTTTTAACTCACTATTTTATTCTATTACAAACAGTTTGTAAATTTGCCTGCATAATTTTAATTAAAATCAAATAAATCATATCTCTTTTTTATGAAAGTATTAGTTACTTACAATATGTTCAGAGACGGCTATTCTGAATTGATCGAAAAATATGATGTTACATTCCCGGCCGAAGGTCAAGAATCATTCTCTTATGAAGAAGTACTTGAAATGATTCCTGAATATGATGTGCTTCAATCAATGTACAACTTTCCTGTTACTAAAGAACTTCTTGATAAAGGAGTAAACCTTAAAATTGTTTCAAACTATGCAGCAGGTTTTGAAAATATTGATGTTGATTATGCAACCCAAAAAGGTATTGTAATAACAAATACTCCTGATCCTGTAACAGAACCTACAGCTGATATGGCAATGGGACTAATGCTTTCAGTTATGAGAAGAATTGCAGATTGTGATCGCCGATTAAGAACAAATGAACTTGAATGGGGACTTCTCGATAATCTTGGATATTCATTATGGGGAAAAACATTGGGGATATATGGTATGGGGCGAATTGGCCAGGCTCTAGCTCGTCGTGCAAAAGCAGCCGGAATGAAAATTATATATAATAATCGTCGTCCGGTTGATCCGCATATCGAATCTCTTTATGATGCGAAATATGTTTCTTTTGATGAATTGCTTGCTGCATCAGATGTGATCTCTTTAAATGCGCCAAATACTCCACAAACGCATCATATAATAAATAAGGAAACAATATCAAAAATGAAACCGACCGCCACGATAATCAATACAGCTCGCGGTCCTCTTATTAATGAAAAAGAACTTGCAGACGCTTTACGTAGCCGACAAATATATGGAGCAGGACTTGATGTTTTTGAAGGTGGTCATAAAGTAAGTGAAGAACTTCTTGATCTCGACAATGTAGTACTTACACCTCATACAGGAACTCAAACATATGATGTAAGAAACGAGATGGCTGCGTTTGTTTCAAGAAACATTATCAACTTTTTTGAAGGTGGAACAGTGTGTAGAGTAAATTAAAATAGCAATAAAAGGTGGATGAAAATAATCTTGAGTTATCCTCGAAAACAGTAAAAGAGGCTCTCTATCAAAAAAGAGATGAAGGGAAAATTAAAATATTAAGTTCGTTCTTTAAAAGTGAACCCGGGCAATATGGCGAGGGAGATATATTCTGGGGAATACCGGTTCCCGAGAATCGTAAGATAGCAAAACAATATTCAACACTCTCTTTTGAAAACATAAAAGCTCTTATTAATGACTCTGTTCATGAAGTGAGACTTTGCGGCTTTTTAATCTTAGTCGACAAATTCGGTAAATCTAAAAAGCAGCCCGATAAAAGAGACGAGATTGTAAACTTTTATCTCTCATTAGCCCATAAAGCAAACAATTGGGATCTTGTAGATCTGTCATGTCCAAAGATTTTAGGTGAATGGATTGTTTACAATAGAAAATTAAAAGAGAAAGAATCTTCACCAAATGAATCACTCTTTGGAAAAGATATTCTTGAATCACTTTCTCAAGAGTCTAATTTGTGGTTAAAAAGAATCTCTATTGTTTCAACCTGGATTATGATAAGAAACGGCTATCTTGATGACACTTATTCTATCGCAATCATTCTTCTCTCCGATTCTCATGATTTGATTAGAAAAGCTGTCGGATGGATGTTGAGAGAAGCGGGTAAAAAAGATAAATCAAGATTGAAAATTTTCCTTGAAGAGAACTTTTCTAATATATCAAGGACAACACTCAGATATGCTATTGAAAAATTTGATGATAATGAAAAAAGATATTTCATGAAAAAAGGAAAGGAATAACAAATGGCGTTATTCCTTTCCTTTTTTATTTTCAAATAGCTTTTCATTATTTAAATGTCTTTCCGAATCTCGATTCGTCTTTTTCTCAATATTCTTCTTTAAAGCAGAAGTCAAATCAATTCCGGTCTGATTGGCAAGACAAATTAATACCCAAAGCACATCAGCCAGTTCATCGCCAAGATCTTTATCTTTATCACTTGTCTTGAACGACTGTTCGCCATATTTACGACTTATTATTCGTGCTACCTCTCCGACCTCTTCAGTCAGTATTGCCATATTTGTTAGTTCGCTGAAATATTTTACGCCGTATCTCCTTATCCAATCGTCGACAATTATTTGAGCCCCCTTTATAGTCAGTTCTTCTTGATTTATATTTTCCATATACCAATTTTATTATTCTCTTCAAAAACTTCAAATAAACGCTTACTCTTTCCTCTTTGAATCTATCACAATTGTTACAGGTCCGTCATTTATAAGAGCAACTTTCATATCGGCACCAAACTCCCCTGTTCCAATATTCTTGCCCATATCCTTTTCAAGAACATCAATAAACTTCTCATACAATGGTATTGCTATATCTGGCTTTGCCGCCTTAATATATGAAGGCCTATTTCCTTTTGCTGTCATAGCATGTAGTGTAAACTGGCTTATCAAAAGTATATCCCCGTTAATATCTTTAATTGACAAATTCATCACATCATTCTCATCATTAAAAACTCTCAGGTTAACTATCTTCTTACTTATCCACTCTAAGTCGGTTATATTATCTTCATTCTCGAATCCTGCCAAGATCATAAAACCTGTTTTTATGTCCGATTTTATTATTCCGTTTATAGTAACTGATGCTTCCGATACTCTTTGTATGACAACTCTCATAATAATGATTTTCTAAATATGGTTCTTATTTCTTTATCAATCCCTCTCTGATAATATTTGCTTTGGATGCACCGACAACCTCTATAAGTTGATCAATTGTTGCCTCCTTTATTCTTTTTACGCTCTTAAACTTTTTAAGTAAAGCAGTCTTTGTTGCCTCGCCCACTCCTTTTATTGCATCAAGTTCGGACGCTATTTGTCCTTTACTTCTTTTATTCCTGTGAAATGTTATACCGAATCGATGAGCTTCATCTCGTAGTTGTTGAATCAATTTTAAACTCTCTGAGTTTTTATCAAGATAGAGCGGAATAGAATCCTCCGGGAAATATATCTCTTCAAGTCTTTTTGCTATCCCGATAATAGGTATTCTTCCATATAGATCGAGATCTTTTAGAGCATCTGTCGCTGCATGAAGTTGTCCCTTTCCTCCATCTATAACTATCAGTTGTGGCAATGGCTGATCCTCTTCAAGAAGACGCCTATACCTTCGTCCTACAATCTCATACATTGATGCAAAATCGTCAGGTCCTTCAACAGTCTTAATGTTGAAATGTCTATAATCTCTTTTTGAAGGCTTCGCATTCTTAAAAACCACGCAAGCTGCAACAGGATTAGTTCCCTGGATATTTGAATTGTCGAAACACTCTATATGAAGAGGCAAATCGTGTAACTGAAGGTCTGATTTTAATCTTGTCAATATCCTTGTGCTTCGTTGTTCAGGATTAAGTTTTTCCGCATGTTTTAATTTGTCGATTATAAACTGTTTTAAGTTTTTGTCGGAAAGATCGAGAAGCTTTTTCTTATCACCTCTCTGCGGTACAGAATAGGTAATTCCCTCTTTTTTATAATCCGGGTCAAAAGGAACGATATACTCTTTGGCTGTTGATTTGAATCTTTCATACATCTCTTCGATAGCAAGTGAAAGAATCTCCTCTTTTGGTTCATCCATTCTTCTTTTATATTCAAATGTGTAAGCCTGGATTATCGCACCTCGTATTACGTGGAAATAATTTACGTAAATACTATTCTCATCCTCCATGTAAGAATAAACATCGACATTGTTTATCAAAGGCTGAACTATACACGTTTTAGTTTGATAATTATCAATCATCAGATATTTCTCTTTTATCTCCTGAGCCTGTTCAAATTTTAGCTTTTCAGATAAGACCACCATCTCATTCATCATAAAATCGAGAACGTCAGATGTGTGACCACGCAGTATCTCCTTTATCTCCTTTATATCTTTGTCATATTCTTCTTCGTCGACCAGAGACTCGCAAGGACCCTTGCAATTTTTAATGTGATATTGAAGGCAAACTTTATACTTTCCTTTTTGTATTGCAGGTGGTGCCAGATTTAATTTGCATGTTCTTACTCTATATATCTGTCTGAACATTTCAAGAAGAGCATAAACCATCTTTACATTTGTATATGGACCGAAATAAGAAGAACCGTCTTTTACCACTTTTCTGGTCATAAAAACCCTTGGATAAGCTTCGTTTTTTATACATATATAAGGATAAGTTTTGTCATCTTTCAGCAATACATTATATCGAGGCTGATGTGCTTTGATCATATTGTTTTCAAGATTCAACGCCTCCTGTTCCGTATTGACAACAATATATTTTAATGTGTAAATCTTTCTTACAAGACGATTGGTTCTTACAGAATCATGTACTTTATTGAAATATGAAGCAACGCGACGTTTTAAGTTTTTCGCCTTCCCCACATAAATAATTTCGCCATCTTCGTCAAAGTATTGATACACTCCTGGTGTTTCCGGCATAATGGATATAATCTCCTTGATGTGGTCGATCCTCGGATTTTTTACAGCTGCCATCTTGATATGATTTTCAAGTTTTGTTTTATAATTCAAAGTAGTGTATATTTTTATTTCTTTCCAAATAAATACACAAACAGACTACTATTTTTATAAACCACTTAGAAACTCTATTGTTTTAAAAACAAAAAAGACTGACTCCTTTATAAAAGAATCAGTCTTATATTTTAATTTCTGATGATTAATATTTAATCAGAGAGTCAACTTGAACACCCTCTTCAAAAAGAGCTCTTCCATTTAAACCCTCAAGCTCTACGATGAAATTGATAAAGATTTTCTTAACCCCGAAGCTCTTTACAAGTTCATAAGCAGCTTTCATTGTTCCTCCTGTTGCCAAAAGATCATCGTGGATAAGTACCACATCATCTTCTGTCAATGCGTCTTTATGGATTTCGATAGTATCCATTCCATATTCTTTTTGATATGAAGCTTGTATAGTTTCTGCCGGAAGTTTACCCGGTTTTCTAAGAGTGACGAATCCTGCCCCTACTGCGTTTGCAATAACCGGTCCCATGATAAACCCTCTCGATTCAATACCTACAACTTTGGTAATCCCTTTGCCTTCATATTCTGAACTCATTAGTTCAGAAAGATCTTTAAGGCATTTCGGATCTTTAAACACTGTTGTTAAATCGCGGAATAAAATTCCTTTTTGAGGGAAATCCGGAACTACGCGGATCATCTCTTTTATACGTTCGATTCCCATTGCTTTATTATTGGTTTGGTTTTATAGTCTATGTATTGTTAAAGTTTTACTTCATGATGTTTCACGTGAAACAGTGTGAAGTGTTGGTTTAACAGTTTGTTTTGGATTCCTGTTTTTTTCAGACCTGCGAAGTAAAATAAAAAATCGCAAAACAAGACAGTAAAGATAGCGCTTTTTAATATAAATAGAAATTATAAATTCTCTTTTGCATTTTATTATATTGGTTTAATCATTTATAATAAATAGATAAATATCACCTATTTTATCTAAAAAAGAAAAGTGCACAAAAAAAGAGACTACCATACGGTAATCTCTTTATATGATTTTTATCGTCCCAATAGAACGAGTAGTATGTTTATGTCAGAAGGTGAAATTCCCGGTATTCTTGATGCCTGCCCTATTGTTTCAGGATCTATTTTCGTTAGTTTCTGCTTTGCTTCTGTTGATAACGAATTGATTTTAGAGTAGTCGAACTTTCCTTTGATTTTAATATTTTCAAGTCTTGTAATTTTTTCGGCTATCTCTTTTTCTCTTTCAATATATCCTTCATATTTCATCATTATCTCAGCAGCCTCTGTGATCTCTTCCTTTCTATTAGGTGTTAGGTCGAGCTGCTCTTTTAATGCAGGGATGAAGGTCGCAATTTTCTCAAGGGATAATTGAGGGCGAACAACTAAACTGTAAAGTTTACAACCCTCTTTCAGAGGAGTAGTTCCTAAGGCTTCAAGCTCTTCATTAACTTTAACCGGTTTGACAGAATAATTTTTGCAGAACTCCACAATCCTATCGCGATGTACTCTCTTTTCTTCAAGCAAATCTAACCTCTCTTTATCAGCCAGACCAAGCGCAAATCCTTTTGGCGTAAGTCTCATATCTGCATCATCCTGACGAAGAAGTATTCTGTATTCTGCTCTTGATGTAAACATTCTATAAGGCTCATCTACCCCTTTTGTGACAAGATCGTCGATAAGAACACCTATATATGCTTCATCTCTCCCAAGAACAAAAGGTTCTTTACCTTTTGTCTTTTGGTGAGCATTTATTCCGGCCATCAATCCTTGTCCTCCGGCTTCTTCATATCCGGTAGTTCCGTTGATCTGTCCGGCGAAGAATAGACCTTCTATAGCTTTTGTTTCAAGAGAATGTTTTAGTTGAGTCGGATCGAAAAAATCGTATTCAATCGCATATCCGGGACGATAAATCTTAACATCTCTCAATGCGGGTATTTTCTTTAACGCTTCAATCTGAACTTCTATCGGCAAAGATGACGAGAATCCGTTCAGATAATATTCCTGTGTCGTTTCACCTTCCGGTTCTAAGAATAGTTGGTGGCGGATTTTGTCAGGGAATGTTACAATCTTAGTTTCAATACTCGGACAATATCGTGGTCCTATTGATTGAATCTGTCCGTTGTATAATGGTGAAGCAGGTAAGCCCCCTCTTAATACTTCGTGACACTCTTCATTAGTATAAGTCATCCAGCAAGGACGCTGTTCTAACATCGGAGTCTTATAGTCAAGGTAAGAGAATTTATGGAAATCGTTATCTCCTTCATGTTTTTCACAAAGAGAGAAATCGATACTTCTTCCATCTATCCTAACAGGAGTACCAGTCTTCATCCTTTCAACTTTTATCCCTGCATCTTTAAGTTGATCAGAAAGACCGTATGAAGCAGGCTCGGCTACGCGTCCTCCCGGAATTTGAGTTTTTCCGAAATGCATTAATCCGTTCATAAAAGTTCCGGAAGTAATAACCACTGCATCTGCGCGAAACTCCACTCCCATATCAGTTATAAGACCTTTAACTTTCCCTTCTTCGATAATCAGTTTTTTTACCGTGTCTTGCCAAAGTTCAAGGTTGTCGGTGTTTTCAAGAATCGATCGCCATGTATCAATAAATTTCTGGCGGTCGGCTTGAGAACGAGGACTCCACATAGCAGGGCCTTTTGATCTGTTTAATAGTCTAAACTGAATAGCTGTTTTGTCGGAAACGATACCCATCATTCCTCCAAGAGCATCAATCTCTCTTACTATTTGCCCTTTTGCTATTCCTCCCACAGCAGGGTTGCAACTCATCTGTCCGATCTTATTCATGTCCATAGTGATAAGACAGGTTTTTGAGCCAAGTTTTGCAGCCGCATGAGCTGCTTCGCAACCGGCATGACCGGCTCCTACTACTATAACATCATATTTAAAATCCATTCCTATATTCCGATTAAAAGGCAAGTGCTTTATTTTCGCACTCTATCATATTTGCTCTTTGCTCCGTCGACTGATCGTCAACACCGCAAAGATGAAGTATTCCGTGAATTATGACTCTGTGAAGTTCTCTGACATATTCCTCATTATAAGTTTCGGCATTACTTTTCACAGTGTCAAGAGAGATAAAAATATCTCCGCCGATCTTATCATTTTCGGTATAATCGAAAGTTATAATATCTGTGTAATAGTCATGATTAAGGTATTGCTTGTTGACTTCAAGAATCTTTTCGTCATTGCAAAAAATAAAAGATATATCTCCTATTTTCTTACCATAAGATGCCGCCACGTTTTTGATCCAGTCTTTAGTTTCCGGTTTTTTTAGGTCGGGCATTTTTACTCCTTCAGCATAAAAATTGATAGCCATAACTTTATAATTTAATGGTTTGTCTGTCAGATAATCTTATTATCTATTATGTGATAGAAATTATCCGTTTTGTGATACAAAAATAATCTTTTTAATCGGTTGTTGAGATATTTTTCTACTTATCGATATATGTGGCAAAAATTTATCCTAAATATTATCTGTATACACCTGTCAATTTCCTTTTTTGACTTACGATTTTTCGAAAACTTTACGTTGTATTTATTTACACCTTGCAAGGTGTCGATTGAAACCATACAAGATTTTCATTCACACCTTGCAAGGTGTAGCAAAAATAGTGGTGAAAATTGAGTAAATAAATAAACCGAAATGATATTAATAATGTATTAATAAATAAACAGATTGTATTTTTATTCTTAATTTTACTCATCTTATGATCTGTGAAGATTCGAAAAACGTATTTTTAATTATATAAAACAAACACTATGGAAGGTCAGGAAAAGTACAATTCTATACTAAGTCAATATGACGTAAAGTTGAACGACGATGTTGTAATGGCGGAAGTCGAAAAGATTTTGGCTGAAAATTTTGAAAAAAACAATACTCCGGAAGTACATAAATTTCTATTAGGCGTAATCGACCTTACTACACTTGCTACAACAGATAACAGAGAAAGAGTAGCTGCTTTTACAGAGAGAGTAAATGCTTTTGATGCGGAATATCCGGAAATCAATAATGTTGCAGCTATTTGTGTTTATCCAAATTTTGCTGATGTAGTTCGCATGAATCTTGAAGTTTCGAGTGTGAATATCGCAGCTGTAGCAGCAGGGTTCCCTTCATCTCAAACTTTTCAGGAAATAAAAGTTGCAGAGGTTGCAATGGCTGTTGCCGCTGGAGCAGATGAAATAGATATCGTAATCAATGTTGGTGATTTTCTTGCAGGAGAATATGAAGAGATGTGTGAAACGATAATAGAATGTAAAGCTGCTTGTCGTAACGCTCATCTTAAGGTTATTCTTGAAACCGGTGATTTGAAAACTGCTTCAAATATTATGAAAGCTTCAATTCTTTCAATGTATTCTGATGCTGACTTTATCAAGACATCTACAGGAAAAGGTGCTGTTCATGCAACTCTTGATGCTGCTTATGTAATGTGTAAAGCTATTAAAGCTTACCATGAAAAGACTGGTAGAAAAGTGGGATTGAAACCTGCAGGAGGAATTGTTACAGTTGCTGATGCAGTGAAATATTATACGGTAGTTAAGAGTGTTCTTGGTGAAGAGTGGTTGAACAATGAGATGTTCCGTCTTGGAGCAAGCCGCTTGGCAAACAATTTGCTTTCTGAAATACTTGGAACGGAAACTAAATTCTTTATTTAAGAACGTTTTCCCCAATCATATAAAAATAAGAAGAGGTCTTTTCATATTGATTATTCAATATCGAAAGACCTCTTTTTTCTTATGGTATAGCTTATAAATAAGCTATTATTTTTTTCTTATGATAATATAATTGACAAGTTTTGTCAGTGATTTTTTTGCTTCAGAATCTTCAAAACTATCAAGGATTTTTAAAGCATCAGCAGCAATCTGATTCATGGTGTTATAAGAATAATCTATTCCACCTTTCTCTTTAGCATAATTGATAAGCATTGAAATATCTTCGGGAGAATAATTATCTTTCTCAATAATTGATTTCATTTTAATATTCTCTTCCCCTTTTTCGTTGTTTATTACATATAATAAAGGAAGAGTTATTTTTCCTTCACGAATATCATTTCCCGTAGGTTTTCCTATTTTAGGATCGTCGTAATAATCGAAGATATCATCTCTGATCTGAAAAATTATTCCAAGTTTATCCCCGAACTCTCCAAGCAAATCTACATTCTCTTTTGTTGCGTCGGAAGATATGGCCCCTACCCTCATGCATGCAGTGAACAGAGAAGCTGTCTTATTTCTTATCACTGCAAAATAAGATTCTTCGTCAGTGGTTCTGCCTCTTGCATTGGCAAGTTGTAAGACTTCACCTTGTGATAAAGCGGAAGCAAGTAGAGCTAATTCGCGTTGTATCTCTTGAGATTCGGTTTCTGTGGATTTAATAAGGCAGCGTGACAGAAAAAAATCGCCAATAAGTACGGCGACTTTATTATCCCACATATTATTGACCGAAGCCATCCCTCGTCTTGAGTCTGATTCATCCACGACATCGTCATGAATTAAACTCGCATTATGAAGTAGTTCTAAAGCAACAGCCGAAAGTTTAGCAGTGTTTGATATTTCACCATTACCCGAAAGTTTTGCCGAAAGAAGTACTAAAATAGGTCTGACCATTTTTCCCTTTGTTGATAGGAAATAGTCGACTACGGAATCGATTAATGGAACTGAAGAGTTAAGAGCTTCCTTAAGCAATGTGTTATGATCTTCAAGCTCTTTTTCTATAGGTGATTTAATTTCGGATAACATCTGAGTTTGTCTATATTATGATGCAAAAATAGCAATATTAGATTATTATGCTTTATTTTATGGTAAATTTACAAGGTATGATGGAATTAAGCTTATAATCTTTAGATATAATTTAAAGAGATTATGCAAAATATTTCAATATGTGTATAAACAAACAAATAACCGATAAACATTGTTCGGTCTATAATAATTAGCGCGTTTATATAGTTGTGAAAAGCATAGTTTTCTACTATGTACAATAATTATAAATATCAGCTTTTCAACAAAAGGTTATAATTAAGATATGGAAGAAAAAAAACTCTTTCTTTTAGATGCATACGCATTGATCTATAGAGCATATTATGCTTTTATCAGAGCTCCGCGCGTAAACTCAAAAGGATTTAATACTTCAGCGGTTTTTGGATTTGTCAATACATTGGAAGATGTTTTGAAAAAAGAGAATCCCACACATATAGCTGTCTGTTTCGATCCTTCGGGACCAACTTTCAGACATGAGATGTTTGATACATATAAAGCACAAAGGGAAGAGACTCCGGAAGTTATTCGTGCTTCAGTTCCTATTATAAAGGAGGTGATAAAGGCTTATAATATTCCTATTATAGAGGTTCCCGGTTTTGAAGCTGATGATGTGATTGGTACACTTGCAAAGCTTGCGGAAAAACAGGGGTATACTACCTATATGATGACTCCGGATAAAGATTACGGTCAGTTGGTGGATGAACATACATTTATGTTTAAGCCGAGAACTATGGCTGCAGGTTTTGATATTCTTGGTCCAAAGGAGATTACTGCAAAATTCGGAATAAGTGAAGTGAGTCAGGTAATAGATATGCTTGGTCTTATGGGTGATTCCGCTGATAATATTCCGGGATGTCCGGGTGTCGGTGAAAAGACAGCAGTAAAGTTAATCAATGAATTTGGTTCGATTGAAAATCTGCTTGAGAATACCGATAAGTTGAAAGGAGCACTTAAAACTAAAGTGGAGGATAATAAACAGCAGATATTAGATTCTAAATTTTTAGCTACCATCAAAACAGATGTTCCATTAACATTTGATGAAAAGAGTTTGTTGAGAGAACCTATTAATGAAGAGCGATTGTCTGAACTGTTTGAAGATTTGGAATTTAGACAACTTGCGGAGAGAATCCTGAAAAATTCGCCAAAACCGGCAAAACCTGTCAATGCTCAACTCTCGCTCTTTGACATATTTGAGCCCGAGAGTACGGAAGAAGAAAAATATTCAACTCTCGAGACCTCAAAATCTATCAATTCTACATATCAACTTATTGATAATGAGAAAAAAATCTATGATTTGGTAGCTCTTCTAAAAAATACAAAAGAGATTGCTTTAGACTCAGAAACAACAAGTATTGACCCAATGGAGGGTGAACTTGTGGGATTTTCATTCTCAATAAAGGAAAAGGAGGCTTATTATGTTCCTGTGCCTGAATCTAAGGAAAAGGCAATGGAAATAGTCGCAATGTTTAAAGATGTGATTGAGGATGAGAATATTTTGAAAATCGGACAAAATATAAAGTACGATTATATAATGTTTAAAAGATATGGGGTTGAAATCAAGGGTGTGATGTTTGATACCATGATTGCTCATTATCTATTGCAACCGGAGCAAAGACATAATATGGATTATCTGGCTGAAATATATCTTAAGTATAAGACAATTCCGATTGAGGATCTTATTGGAAAAGGGAAAGCTCAGAGATCAATGAGAAGTGTTGAACTTCCGGTTGTCTGTGAATATGCATCAGAGGATGCAGATATAACATTGAGATTGAAAAATGTTTTTGAAAAAGAATTAAAAAAAGAATCTCTTGAAAAATTATTTTACGAAATAGAAATGCCACTTGTCAGAGTACTTGCTGATATGGAGATGGCCGGCGTCCGAATAGATAAAGAGGCTCTATCTCAAAGTTCTCTTGTTCTGAATGAGATGATTCAGAAAACAGAACAAAAGATTTTTGAATCTGCAGGAATGGAGTTTAATGTCAGCTCGCCTAAGACAGTTGGAGAAGTATTATTTGATAAACTTAAAATTGATTCAAAAGCCAAAAAAACGAAGACTGGCCAATATTCGACTTCGGAGGAGACTCTTGAAAAAGTCGCAGATAAGCATCCTGTGGTAAATATGATTTTGGAATATAGAGGGCTTAAAAAACTTCTTACTACTTATGTTGACTCTCTCCCACTACTTATTAATAAAGAAACTGGAAAAATTCATACATCTTTTAATCAGGCAGTGGCTTCAACAGGAAGATTAAGTTCGAGTAATCCGAATCTTCAGAATATCCCTGTACGAGGAGAAATAGGTAGAGAGTTAAGAA
Source organism: uncultured Bacteroidales bacterium (assembly GCA_947074145.1). GTDB lineage: Bacteria > Bacteroidota > Bacteroidia > Bacteroidales > JAUNSR01 > JAUNSR01. Next base: position 66,586 of record CAMTOJ010000009.1, on the reverse strand, counting down.
GAGCCTTTATTCCGGATCCCGGTGCTTGGTTTTTCTCTGCCGATTATTCACAGATTGAATTAAGAATAATGGCGGACTTGAGTGGTGATAAGAATATGATTGATGCTTTCCTTTCGGGAGAGGATATTCATGCAGCAACGGCAGCTAAGATATATAAGATACCAATTGAGGAGGTGACTCGTGATATGAGAGGAAAAGCTAAGACTGCCAATTTTGGAATTATTTATGGTATTTCAGCTTTTGGATTGTCAAGCAGACTTAATATATCGAGAAGTGAGGCGAAAGAACTTATTGATGGTTATTTTGAAACATTTCCAGCGGTAAAAGATTATATGGAAAAATCGATTAATGAGGCAAGAGAAAAAGGATATGTTGAGACATTGTTTGGTAGAAAGAAGATGCTTGCAGATATTAATTCGAAAAATAGTGTGGTAAGAGGCTATGCCGAAAGAAATGCGATTAATGCTCCAATTCAGGGAACTGCTGCTGATATTATAAAAATTGCGATGATAAGAATTGCCGCTCGTTTTGAGAAAGAAAATCTTAAAAGTCAAATGATTCTTCAGGTGCATGATGAACTTAATTTCAATGTTGTTGAAGAAGAAAAAGATATTGTAAGAGAAATCGTGATAACTGAAATGGAAGGAGTATGTAAATTAAAGGTGCCTTTGGTCGCAGAATGTGGAATTGGTCATAATTGGCTTGAGGCTCATTAATGATATATTTAATCATTATTGTAAAATAATAACGGAGTCAATTGATCATATATAAGGATTGATATCCTATATAGATTGTTAATTGACAAAAGAATATGTATCTTTGCGCTCTGAAAAATAGAATGATAGAGGTTTTTATCATCTGATTTTCAGAGCGTATTTTTTTATATTCTGAAAATACCAACCTATAATAAAATAATAATTAAAATATATATTAAATGGCATTACAATGCGGTATTGTCGGACTACCAAATGTTGGTAAATCGACACTGTTTAATTGCTTATCAAATGCAAAAGCTCAGTCGGCTAATTTTCCTTTTTGTACTATTGAACCTAATGTGGGTGTAATTACAGTACCGGATGAAAGATTGAATAAACTTGCTTCTCTTGTTAATCCTCAGAGAATAGTTCCAACAACTGTAGAGATTGTGGATATTGCCGGACTTGTAAAAGGTGCAAGTAAAGGTGAAGGTCTTGGAAATAAATTTCTTGCTAACATACGTGAAACTGATGCTATTCTTCATGTACTTCGTTGTTTCGATGATGAAAATATTACACATGTTGACGGAAGTGTGAATCCCCTTCGCGATAAAGAGATTATTGATTATGAACTACAACTTAAAGATCTTGAGACTATTGAATCTCGTCTTTCTAAGGTTCAGAAACAAGCACAAACAGGTGGCGACAAACTTGCAAAACTTCAGTTCGAAGTTTTAAAGAAATATCAGGAGGCTCTTCTTCAGGGAAAATCTGCAAGAACAGTAACATTTGATACTAAAGATGAGATGAAAGCAGCTAAAGAACTTTATCTTTTGACTAGTAAACCTGTAATGTATGTTTGTAATGTTGATGAGGCAAGTGCCGTAAACGGAAACAAATATGTAGATATGGTTAAGGAAGCTGTTAAAGATGAGGATGCTCAAATTCTTATTGTTGCGGCGAAAATAGAATCAGAAATTGCTGAATTTGAAACTTATGAAGAACGTGAGATGTTTCTTAACGAAATCGGTCTTGAAGAATCAGGAGTTTCTCGTCTGATCAGAGCAGCATATGCCCTACTCGATCTTGAAACATATTTTACGGTTGGTGTTCAGGAAGTGAGAGCATGGACTTTCCTTAAAGGAAGTAAAGCTCCGCAATGTGCAGCTGTGATTCATACAGATTTTGAAAAAGGATTTATCCGTGCAGAAGTTATAAAATATGACGATTTTGTTACCCTTGGATCTGAGGCTGCTTGTAAAGAAGCAGGAAAAATGAATGTCGAAGGAAAAGAGTATGTTGCTCATGACGGAGATATTATGCACTTCAGATTTAATGTTTAATTTTTTACAATAACATATTTCATTTTTTATTAGATACGTGAAAAATAAAGATTTCTCATTTTTCTAAAATATGAATCTTCGTATGTTATTATATTAAGTTAAGAATCGATCTTAAAAACTTAAGAAAATAAGAAAAAAGAGATTCCCCCATTTCCTTAAGGAATGAGGGAATCTCTTTTTTCTTATAAAATAATATTGCTTTGAGCTAATTTTTCATCTTTAATTGCTATCTTTTCATAGAAAATCAATTTATACAATAAATTTTTCATCCAAAAAAGATCAATTTATATCGTATGAATAATTGAAAAATCTTTTTTATGATCAGAAATTACAAGTTATTATTCATTTAGGTAGTTATCAATCATATTTAGTAACTATTATTTAGAAATTGATCTATAAAAAGAGGTATTTGACTAATAAATGCTTTTTTATGTTATATTTCATTTTTATATTTGTAACAGTAAGAGATCAAAATAAAATTGACACACATTAAGCATTTATCTTATATAAAGGCTAATTAAATATAGTAATTAACACATTTTTATATCAAACAGATAACACATTAAATCATTAACAATAAACTATGATTTTTCAGTAAATTAGTTTATGTAGATAGTAATAAGGTAAAAAAAGTAATTAGTTCACGAAAACATTGTTAAAGGTGACGAATCCGTGAGGACTCGTCACTTTGTTTTTTATATCTATTCCCTTTTCTTTAATAGAAAATCAACATTTCCCAATAAGTTTAGCTCCAAATCTGCAATACATACACTTCTTCTTTTGGCAATATTCTTTGAATAATTGAATTAAGGCTTGTGAATCATATGCATTTGTAATCTCAATTCCTGAGTTTTTGAAATTCCTTACATATAAATTATTTTCATATGGAATCTTTTCTAATAATAGAAATGCAAGATCTTTATATCTTACCATATTATAATGTTCACCATATGCATAAAGAGCCGGTATTATACTATTGATAATAATAGAATTTATTGTTTGCCTTCCGAGCGAAACTGAATGTGTCGTTTCGTTTTCATTGAAATTATAGTGATTTTCCCAATAGGGATTTGGCGTTATTTTGAATAGCTTATTAATATTTTCAAACATATCTTCTTTCTTTAATTCTGTTATCAAAGAGAAAATATCTGTGTTTTTATGAAGAACAGCCGAAAGCATAGCGATACGAAGATGAGGAAATGCTGTCGGTCGAAGTCTGAAAAATTGCCAGCTTGAACGTTCAATAGGTTTTAAAGAAAACTTACTTTTTAAAATAGAATATTCTCTTTTGAGAATCTTATAATATGCCAATTGTAAATCGTCATCAAGTAAACCTGCTTGTCCTAACAAAATAGCTTCAGTTTGAAGTATTGAATCTATATGACGTTTTAGAAAATTAAGAGGAGTTGCTCTTGTTAGTCTTTCAAAACTGTCACTATTAATTCCGGTTCCGAAACTTCTGGAAAATAAAACATAGAATGCCGCATTCCAATCACCAGTGAAATGATCAACAAGATTTCTGAAATGATCAGCTTTATTATTTAGTCTTTCACTAACGAGAGAGGTTTTCCAATCTTCAACATATATAGATGGTATTTCACAAAGGCGCATGGAACAAGGAATGAGAGATTTGCTTTCATTTGATAGAAACTTATAATCATTGATGATTTTCGAAGGAACGTCAATGATAAACTGAGTTATTTTGTCGCCGTTGGTTCTGTAGATTTCACTATCGTGGTTTGTTACAACATTTAATATAACAGAATCATATTTTTTGTCTTTATGGTGAGAATGAAGATACCAATCGGAAGAGTTATTATGTATTTCTACATTTCCTGCCCAAACAGTATCATTATATTTTATCTTGGCATTAAAGAAGTCGGGTCCCCCATCGGAATTATGTATTCCGACGTCTAAAATTTCAAAATTATGACCGTCTGTTGTACGTAAATCAGATTGATTAAATAATCTGTATTTCCATGCATATTGGAGTATTTGTTCCATAACTACACTATTTGAGAACCATATTTATTCAAATTGCGTATATTTGTCTTGATATGAACTACTAAACATGGAAAATTGTTGATTTAATTCATGAATATTATTCAATAAATAACGATTTTTCAGTTTAATTTTAGGTAAAATTTAATATATATAAACAAAGAAGTTCTTATAGTTAATACGGAGATACTTAATAAACGAAATTATAAACAATGAAAATAGCTCTAATAGGATATGGCAAAATGGGCCATATCATCGAAAAAATAGCTCTTGAAAGAGGTCATGAAGTTGTTGTAAAAATTGATAAAGATAATCAGGAGGATTTTGAATCAAGTGAATTTAAGAATTCAGATGTCGCGATAGAGTTTTCTATGCCAACATCGGCAATGGATAATTATGCTAAGTGTTTTGCCGCACATATTCCTGTAGTTGCAGGAACCACAGGTTGGTTGTCTAAAATGGATGAGATCAAAGAGGCTTGTAAAGATGGAGCTCAAACATTTTTTTATGCATCTAATTATAGTATTGGTGTAAATATATTCTTTGCTTTGAATAAATATCTTGCAAGAATTATGAATAAGTTTCCTCAGTATGATGTAAGAATGGAGGAAACTCATCATATTCATAAACTTGATTCTCCGAGTGGAACAGCAATCTCTCTTGCTGAAGGACTTATTGAAAATCTTGATTCAAAGACAAAATGGAATGAAACACAGACTCCATCGTTAGATGAAGTTGGAATTACTGCTTTCCGTCGTGATGAAGTACCGGGTATTCATACCATAATATATGAGTCAGGAGTTGATACTATATCAATGACACATGATGCAAAAAGCAGAGAAGGTTTTGCCTTGGGAGCTGTTGTTGCTGCTGAGTTTCTTCATGATAAAAAGGGTTTTTACACTATGGACGATATGATGAAATTGTAATTATCGTCATATTTTTATAGATAAAAGATATAAATTAGGTTTTAATAAAAACGATAAATCAATAGATATGTCATCAGAAATTAATAATTCCCAAAAGGAAGAGGAGGTTATAACCAGAGGTTTTCAAAGACGACCAACAAAAGGACAGATAATACGCTGTGTGCTTTGGTGTATACTTTGTATTGCATGGGTTATTTGGGTCGGAAACCCTTTTCTTTTTATAATTCTTCCTTTCATCGTGGATATTTATTATACCAAGTTTATTCCTTGGACATTTTGGAAGAAATCAAAAAATAAGAGTGTAAAAAAAGTAATGGAATGGGTTGATGCCATTGTGTTTGCATTGGTAGCAGTTTATTTTATAAATACTTTCTTTTTTCAGAATTATCAGATACCTACATCTTCTCTTGAAAAGTCATTATTGGTCGGAGATTATCTTTTTGTGAGTAAAATGACTTACGGTCCGAGAATTCCGAATACTCCATTGTCTTTCCCTTTAGCTCAACATACTTTGCCGATTGTGAATACTAAATCGTATATTGATTGGCCTCAATGGGGATATAAAAGATTGAAGGGTTTCAAAGATATTGAGAGAAATGATATTGTGGTTTTTAATTTCCCTGCCGGAGATACTGTTTGTACCAAGATTCAAAATCCTGATTATTATACATTGTGTTATTATAATGGTGGTGAAAAAACAATACTACGTAATCCCGGAATATTTGGGGAGGTTATTTATCGTCCTGTGGACAGACGTGAGAATTATGTAAAACGTTGTATCGGGTTACCAGGAGATACTTTGCAAATCATAGAAAATCAGGTTTTTATAAATAGCGAAAAGATTGCTAATCCTAAAAATATGCAGCTTGCTTATTTTGTAGAAACAAACGGAACACGTTTTGGCGAGCAAAACTGGGAAGCGCTTGGCGTAAATAAAGATGATCGCGGAGTGGTTGATGAGAGTGGGAATATGAGTTCGGAAGACAGACCTGGAGAAGGAAAAATGCTCTTGGAATTTCTTGGATTTACACCTAAAGCTAATGGCCGATTCAACCCTATATATAAGATGCCATTGACTCAAGAAGCTTTGGAAAAAGCCGAAAAGATGAGCATTGTCACAAAAATAGTTCCAGAACCAGGATTTATGGGTGGTGCAACTTATCCTTTAGGTTATGATGAGAATTGGACACGTGCTAATTATGGACCTATTTGGATTCCGAAAAAGGGTGCGACAATTGAGTTGACTCCCGATAATTATGCTCTTTATAAGAGATGTATTGTTAACTATGAAGATAATAAGATGGAGGTTAAAGATGGACGTTATTTTATAAATGGTAAAGAAACGACTTCTTATACTTTTATGATGGATTATTATTGGATGATGGGAGACAACAGAGATCGTAGTGCTGATTCAAGATCTTGGGGATTTGTTCCGGAAGATCATGTAGTAGGATCGCCTGTGTTTGTTTGGCTCTCTCTTGAAAAGGATAAACCTATGTTTAAAGGAGGAATAAGAATAAATAGATTATTCAGATGTGTAACTAATCTATAAATCATTTCTTTCGATTGGTAAAGAATAATTTTTGTCATAGTTTTGATCTTATTATTATGAAGATTAAAACTATGGCATTTTTGTTTTAAAATGATATTGAAAAATAGATTAAAAAAATAACTATCAATTAAACCTTCTTCATATTCTTCTATCTTATATAATGTATATTCAATTATGGATTCAATAATTCTATCAACAGCTTACCTTGCTCCTATCGAATATTATTCGAAACTTTATAAATATAAGCAGGTATTTCTTGAAACGAAGGAAAACTATATAAAGCAGACCTACAGAAATCGTTGTTTTATAGGTTCTGCAAATGACAGACAATCATTGTCAATACCTATTGAGAGCTCGGGTGGAATGAAACGTAATATTAGAGATATAAGAGTTTCAGATCATGCGAACTGGCGACATCAACATTGGTATGCAATAAGAAGTACTTATAATAGTTCTCCTTTTTTTGAATTTTACGAGGATGATTTTGCTCCTTTTTTTAATAAGAAATATGAGTTCTTGTTTGATTTCAATTATGAATTGATGGTTATGATCTCTGATCTTATAGGTATAAAAGATAATATCATTTTGACCGAAGATTATATCGAACCATCGCGTGATATGGAAACGGGATTATTGTTAAATAATGATATCCTTATTGATGATAAAAAAGTTGCTGATTATAGATATAGTATTCATCCAAAAAGGGATCATAAACTTTCTGATAAGGAATTTATTGATATTGAATATTATCAATTATTTAGTCAAAAATGGGGATTCAGACCTAATTTAAGTATTGTTGATCTGCTCTTTAATATGGGACCTGAATCATTGTTGATTTTGAAAGATTCTTCTATATAAGTGACCCCTTTTTGTGTTATAAATATAAAATGTATTGAAAGATATTAAAAAAATATAGTGAATATTGAGTTTATGATATATTTCATATATTTGGGAAACAAGAGTGCTTAAAAACATTGTATTACAATAAGATAATCGGAATATTAATAAATAATTTAAAATTACAGGAATATGAAAAAATTACTTCTTTCCTTCGCTTTAATCGTTGCTTGTGGAGCAACAACTATGGTATCTGCACAGACAGAAACAAAAGAAAAACCAAAAAAAGAGTGCTGCAAAGAAAAGAAACAGGAGTGCACTAAAGAGAAAAAAGAAAAAGCTGAATCTTGCTCTAAAAAGCAGGAATGTACTAAAGACAAAAAAGAATGTTCTAAAAAATAATCTTTGGTACTGATTCTTTTTAAAGTAATAAATAAGAACTTAAAACGCTTAGAGAATATATTGATTCTTTAAGCGTTTTTTTATTTTTGCTGATTGTATATCATAAAATTTCTTAATAAAGTTAACTCTATGATATTTGACTTATTTTGGAGTCTTTTGGTCGTGAAGTGTATATTGTTGATATCTAATGTATTGCATTCTTTTTTGATTCGTTTTTAAGTAGTTTGATATGTGAAAATATACTTCTTTTTAATTGTGGAAATTTTTCTTTAATTAATGGTTTACATTAATAATTTATTCTATTTTTGTATCGACTCAAAAAGGGATTGTATTATCAAATAAAATGAAGAAATACAATGTGTGTATTATGTTGTATTATTAGATTTAAGGTTAAAACTCCATCACTTGCTTGAGTAGCTTATTCAGCAAATTTGAAATAAGCTTTTTATGAGAATTCAATTATATTTTTATAACAATTTCAATTATTAAATTACTATGGCTTTAGATTTATCAAAGTACGGTATCAATGGAGCGGTTGAAATCTTACACAACCCTTCTTATGACGTATTATTCGCTGAAGAAACAAAACCTGAACTAGAAGGTTTTGAAAAAGGACAAGAAACTGAAATGGGTGCTGTTAACGTAATGACAGGTATCTACACAGGTCGTTCTCCTAAAGATAAATTCTTCGTTAAAGACGAAACTACTAAAGATTCAATCTGGTGGACTTCAGAAGAATACAAAAATGATAACAAACCTCTTTCTACAGAAACTTGGTCTATCCTTAAAGATATCGCTACAAAAGAACTTTCTAACAAACGTCTTTTCGTAGTTGATGCTTTCTGTGGAGCTAACGAAAATACTCGTCTTAAAATCCGTTTCATCATGGAAGTGGCTTGGCAGGCACATTTCGTTACAAACATGTTTATCCGTCCTACTGCTGAAGAACTTGCTTCTTTCGGTGAGCCTGATTTCGTTGTAATGAATGCATCTAGAGCTAAAGCTCCTGCTAACTACAAAGAACTAGGATTGAACTCTGAAACTGCAGTTGTTTTCAACCTAACTGAAAAAGTTCAGATCATCCTTAACACTTGGTACGGTGGTGAAATGAAAAAAGGTATGTTCTCTTACATGAACTATCTTCTTCCTCTACGTGGAATGGCTTCTATGCACTGTTCTGCTAACGTTGGTGAAGCTGGTGATACAGCTATCTTCTTCGGTCTTTCTGGAACAGGAAAAACAACTCTTTCTACAGACCCAAAACGTCAGCTAATCGGTGACGATGAGCACGGTTGGGATGACGAAGGTGTATTCAACTACGAAGGTGGATGCTACGCTAAAACTATCAACCTATGTTCAGAAAACGAACCAGATATCTGGGCTGCTATCAAACGTGACGCTCTTCTTGAGAACGTAACAGTAGCTGCTGACGGTAAAATTGATTTCGCTGATGGATCAAAAACAGAAAACACTCGTGTTTCTTACCCAATCTATCACATCAAAAACATCGTTAAACCAGTTTCTAAAGCAGGTCCTGCTAAGAAAGTTATTTTCCTTTCTGCTGATGCATTTGGTGTACTTCCTCCAGTATCTATCCTTTCTCCTGAGCAGGCTCAGTACTACTTCCTTTCTGGTTTCACAGCTAAACTTGCTGGAACAGAGCGTGGTATCACTGAACCAACTCCAACTTTCTCTGCATGTTTCGGTGCTGCGTTCCTTTCTCTTCACCCAACTAAATATGCTGAAGAACTAGTTAAGAAAATGAATGCTAACGGATCTACTGCATATCTTGTTAACACAGGATGGAATGGTACAGGAAAACGTATTTCTATCAAAGATACTCGTGGTATCATCGACGGAATCCTTTCTGGTGCTATCGACAAAGCTCCAACTAAAGTTATCCCAATGTTTGACTTCGTTGTTCCAACAGAACTTCCAGGAGTACACACTGAGATCCTTGACCCTCGCGATACTTATGCTGATGCTTCTCAATGGGAAGAAAAAGCTAAAGATCTTGCTGGACGTTTCATCAAAAACTTCACTAAGTTTACAGGAAACGACGCTGGTAAAGCTCTTGTTGCTGCAGGTCCAAAATTGTAATCATATAATTACAATATATATAAAAGAAGGTTCGCTATTTAGCGAACCTTTTTTATTTTGTATATATCTGTTTTCTGAAATTATTACTTAATCCTTATTTCTTGTTCTATTCTTACTGCTTTAAACAATCTCGTAGTTAATAAATAGTACATCTCAATATTATGATATCTAAACGTTTGCATTATTTCTTTAGTCCCACTCTTTATTATTTATACTACCTCATTATTATTTTCAATCAATCATACAATTATCAATTGAATAATATTTCTGATAAAATTCAATTCAATAAAAGTAGATATTGAATAAGTATTAAAAATTATGACTCAATTATATAAAAAAGAAGGTGTATCAATTATTGTTCTTGACACACCTTCTTTTTAAAGTTTAATTCAACTTAATAATATTCGGTTATAAATTAATTAAGCTTCTTGAAATTCATTTTTTATCACTGGTGGATAATCTATAGAATAATGTAACCCACGGCTCTCTTTTCTTTCAATAGCCTGACGCATTATAAGATATCCCGTATTCACCATATTTCGAAGTTCGCAAATCTCTCTTGATACTTTTGATCTTTGAAATAAACTCTCTGTTTCTTCATAAATAATATCCAGGCGATTCCATGCTCGTTTTAGACGAATGTCTGAGCGAACAATACCGACATATGAACTCATTATTTGTCCAACCTCTTTAATACTTTGATTTATAAGAACCATCTCTTCATTATAAGAAGTCCCTTCATCATTCCAATTAGGGATAAAATCATTATAATCAAGACTATCTATAATGCTCAAAGAATGTTTGGCTGCTGCATCAGCATAAACTACTGCTTCTATAAGTGAATTTGAAGCAAGTCTGTTACCTCCATGAAGACCAGTACAAGCACATTCACCTACAGCATAAAGTCGGTCGATAGATGAACGAGAATCAAGGTCAACTAAAATACCACCACAAAGATAGTGTGCGGCAGGAGCAACAGGAATATACTCTTTTGTTATATCTATTCCCAAACTTATACACTTAGCATAAATATTGGGGAAGTGTTTTTTTGTTTCTTCCGGATCCTTATGAGTAACATCAAGAAAAACATGATCTTCACCACGAGTTTTCATCTCATTATCGATAGCTCTGGCAACAATATCACGAGGAGCAAGAGAAAGACGCTTATCATATTTATGCATAAACTCTTTTCCGTCAAGAGTTCTTAATATACCTCCATAACCACGCATTGCCTCAGTTATAAGAAATGCAGGTCTGTCACCGGGATTATAGAAAGCAGTAGGATGAAACTGTATAAATTCCATATCTTTCACAGTTCCTTTAGCGCGATATACCATTGCAATACCGTCGCCGGTTGCAACCATCGGGTTAGTAGTTGTAGTATAGATTGCACCTATCCCACCCGAAGCCATTAAAGTTACTTTTGATAAGAAAGTGTCAATTTCTCCACTTTTTTGATTTAATATATATGCTCCATAACAAGCAATATGCTGAGTCTGACGAGTTATTTTAACACCCAGATGATGTTGTGTCAATATCTCGATTGCAAAGAAATCTTCAAATACAGTAATAGATGGGTGATTCTTTATTGCTCGAATCAGACTCTCTTGAATTTCGGCTCCTGTATTATCTTTATGATGAAGAATTCTGAATTCTGAATGACCACCCTCACGATGAAGGTCGAAATTACCCTTTTCATCTTTGTCAAAATCTACACCCCAATTTACCAATTGGTTAATTTGCTCGGGTGCCTCTCTTACTACCTTTTCAACAGCAGATAAATCACTAAGATAATCACCTGCTATCATTGTATCTTTAATATGCTTATCAAAGCTATCAACTACAAGATTTGTTACAGAAGAAACTCCGCCTTGTGCAAAAAAAGTATTCGCCTCTTCCAATGCATTTTTACATACAATTGCAACACTTCCTTTATCAGCAACCTTTAAAGCATAACTCATTCCGGCTATACCGGACCCAATAACCAAAAAGTCAAATTTGCGTACCATATTCTATTTATGATAAAATAATTCGAATAGAATTCGATAAATAGTAATTTAGAATAATAAGTAAAATATTAAAACTTATAACCTTAAATTCATCTTTGATAAATATTTTATGCAAATTTGCAAAAAAGGGTTCATCTTACAGTCATTATAAGGAAATAAATAATTATTTTATCACAAATAATTATTAATAGGAAGGAAAACATTATGTACAGAACATTTAAATCTAAAATAGATCGATCATATCAAATGTTATTATGGTTCTTTTTGATCATGACATTATATGGTTTCTGGACAAGAGCTGTGGGTCTTGCGGTATGTTGTTTAATAATTTCTGTTTTTCTATTAGAATCACTACTTAAAACAGATTATATCATAACTTCAAATGGAGAGATTATGATAAGATCAGGACTTTTTCCCCGACAGAAAGTAGATATTAAACAGATTAAAGAGATTAAAATTATCAATAGTATTGCCATTTCGTATGCATTATCGGCAGATCGAATTTTAATTGTTACACCTGAGAAAAGTGTTGCAATATCCCCTCTTAATAAGAAAGATTTCATCAAGGATTTACGCAAATTCAATCATAATATAAGAGTGTCAGAATAAAAGTTTTGTATGAGTTCTAAAAGCCTTTATTCTAATAATAAATATTCTCAATGTATATTTTACAATATACACCATTCAAAAAAATTAAATATTTAATTAGAAATAATCACAAAAGCCGGAAACTATATTTCCGGCTTTTGTTTAATATATAAACTTATTTTTTCTATTAATTCAAATGAAATCATTCAATTTATAGTATTTATAATTAAGCTTTTTGTTGTGTTGTTTAATAAATTATCAATTTATAAAAGTCTATTTTAACCATATTTCAATAGTATAGAAGACGGTTTAATTCAGTTCTAAATATCTCTTCAATGATTAAATTACATATTTAATACCATTCAAATGTTTAAAATTGATATAAATAATATCGTCTATTCTTTTTAGTGTGGTTTAAATTATATAAATTTGACATTATATTTTAGTAATTAATGTTAAGCAGAAAATAACTTATCATTATATAGATATTGTTAATAAATATTTACTTTAAAAAGGCGTAAGATTTTAATAAGTAACTTTGCTTGTTCTAATTTACAAAACCTTAGCTGTGGAATTTTATTTTGCAAGTATTCTCTTGTATCTAAAACTCCTTTCATCAGGTCGTTAATTTATTGTCAGAGTATGAAAATAGTTGATTTTTCAAAAGAAAACTCTATTATGAACAGTTTCGTTGCGGAACTGAGAGATGTAAAAATTCAAAAAGATTCTCTTCGATTCAGGAAGAATGTAGAAAGAATAGGTGAAATCATAGCCTATGAATTAAGTAAAGATTTAAATTATAAACCTCATGAAGTACAAACCCCATTAGGGGTAAGTAAAACGGCTCTCCCTCAGAGTAATATCGTTATTAGTACAATTCTAAGAGCTGGATTAGCATTTCATCAGGGTTTTCTTGAGTATTTCGATCGTGCAGAAAACGCTTTTGTATCAGCTTACCGAAAATATATAGATGAGAATAACTTTGATATACATGTTGAGTATATAGCTTCTCCAATCATACAAGATAAAGTTCTATTGATTGTTGATCCGATGCTTGCAACAGGAGGTTCGATGGAGTTATCTTATAAAGCTTTATTGACTAAAGGAGAACCTTCTCATATACATGTAGTATCTATTATTTCAAGTCGTGCAGCTATCGAATATATTTCGAAAGTATTTCCTAAAGATAAGACAACAATCTGGGTGGCGGCAATAGATGAAGAATTGAATGATCATGCTTATATTGTCCCGGGTCTTGGCGATGCCGGTGATCTTTGCTACGGAGAAAAAGAGGGATAAAAAGGGGGAAAAAAAGGATATAAGATACCCTTCATAAACGAAGATGTAAAATAATAGTTTACAGTTAATATTTATAGATTCGTTATGGTTATGTCATTAAAAAATAAAATATTATTCTTATGAAAAATTTACTATTATGCTTATTTATTTTTCTTTTTTTCGGATGTATGTCGAAGAAAAGGGAGGATAATGGCTATAGTGAATTTAATGATCATAAATCGGATTTATATCTTACTTCTCTTGTTGAAAAAGATAGCATTGCCCGACAAACCATATTAGACGTTATTGATACTGTAGAATATTACAAATGTCGTCTTTCCGCATGGCCGGATTCCGCAGTATATACGATTTTGAAAAGATATTGGGTAGATGGTTCTGAAGAACCACTTCAATACAATATAAACAATGTCTTGAGTATTTATAATCGCGACACTCTTTGTGCAAACTATTATTTCAGTCTTGTCGATAATAAGGAGATGAATCTGAAAGATATGATCATTTGTGCAGACTTTAAACTTATTGTTTATCAATACTTAACAAAGAAATATCGTCGTCTGTTACTCCGAGAAGCAGAATTAAAAGGTGTTCAAAATGATATAAATGCTTTTTATCCATTATGGGATAATTTATTTCTCAATTTTGATGAGATAATAAATGAAATCATTTTTGAAGACAAGAAACATCCTTTGCGAGACTATGAATGTAGTCTTTATTACGCACAACTCTATAAACGTTCATTATTGCAGATTACCGACTTAGTTTCAGTGATATCAGTTTCGGGAAATGATATATCAAGACAAATTGAAGATCTTGATTTTGATATGTTATTCAATTTAGCTACTGAGATTACTTGTTCTTTATCAAATGAATCACATAGAATATTGATATCTGATAACATTAATACATGGTATTTATTCTATAAAGATCTTCAGGAGATGAGATATAAAGTTCCTCTTAATCAACGCAGAAAATATGATATTTTTCTTGATAATGTTTTGGCATTTGAATATAAATTTTTGATTGATATTAAAACAATTATCGAGGGTCGCAATGAATTTATTCAGAAGATGCAGGATAAATAAATAAGTATCCAAAAAGATTGACTAAGCCATTATTCCGGAACAATAGAGATGTAAAACATTGATTATACTATAATCGATATACAATTGTTGGGAGTTATATTGAAGCTGTAATTCAGGCGATATTCAGCTTGACAATCATAATAATTAATGTTTCTTCTTTAAAAAATATATACAACACCATCATCCGGTAATAGGATTATGGTGTTTTTTATTTAGATTAATTAAATCAATGGACCTTATTCAGTTAACTAATGATATTTTTGCAATCAATTAATCGGAATGAAAGATTATGATACTTATTTTTGTATAGAAGAAAGATAAAAGGAATATTATGGCAGATTGGTTGGAAAGAACTCAATTGTTATTGGGAGAAGAAAAACTTGA
The DNA here is from genome assembly GCA_947074145.1 of uncultured Bacteroidales bacterium. Taxonomy (GTDB): domain Bacteria; phylum Bacteroidota; class Bacteroidia; order Bacteroidales; family JAUNSR01; genus JAUNSR01. The sequence continues at coordinate 51,365 of CAMTOJ010000009.1, read as the reverse complement.
AATATTAAAAAATTCGCATGTACTTGTTGTCGGTATCGGAGGCGTAGGAGCTTATGCAGCAGAGATGCTTTGCCGAGCAGGAGTTGGAAAAATGACAATAGTAGACGGAGATGTTGTCAACCTCTCAAATTTGAATCGTCAATTAGTTGCTCTTCACAGCACAATCGGAAAGCCAAAAATTGATATCCTTTCCCAAAGACTCCTTGATATTAACCCTGATTTGCAATTAAATTCAGAATATAAATATCTACTTGACGATTTAATTGATCAACTTCTTGATGCGGCAGAATATGATTTTATCATAGATGCCATAGATACACTATCTCCGAAGGTAAATCTGATAGCAGGAGCTCTTAAAAGAAAGAAAAAGATAATCTCTTCTATGGGCGCGGGAGCCAGAATCGATCCTACCAAAATTCAATATGCCGATATCTCAAAGACATATGAATGTACACTTGCCAGATCTGTAAGAAAAAGACTTGCAAAAATGGGCATTAAGAAGGGTCTGCCCGTAGTCTTTACATCGGAAATTCCTGATAAAGATGCTGTATTCGAATCAACCAATGAAAGAAACAAGAAGTCTACGGTTGGTACTATATCATACTTGCCACCACTTTTCGGATGCTATCTTGCATCATATGTAATAAGAAAATTAACCGGAAAATAAGAGTGTAATACAATATACAAATGATAAAAGCAAAAGGGATAACAAAGAACTATGGTTCTTTACAGGTTCTAAAAGGTATTGATCTTGATATCAAAAAAGGAGAAATCGTATCTATTGTCGGACCAAGTGGTGCCGGAAAAACTACTCTACTTCAGATATTGGGTACTCTTGATAAACCTGATACCGGCTCAGTTTTGATAAATGACACTGATTTGAGCAAACTTTCCGATTCCCGTCTTGCTGCCTTCAGAAATAAAAATATCGGATTTGTATTCCAATTTCACCAACTTCTTCCTGAATTTACAGCTCTTGAGAATGTTATGATCCCATCACTAATTGCTGGAGGGAAAAGTAATGAAGCTAAAAAAAGGGCCAAGGAACTACTTGATTATCTTAATTTAAGTGAGAGAATATCACATAAACCGGGAGAACTTTCCGGAGGTGAAAAACAACGCGTTGCCGTAGCTCGTGCTTTAATGAATGAACCCGCAGTGATATTTGCCGATGAACCTTCGGGCAGCCTTGACTCTATGCACAAAGAGGAACTTCATCGTCTTTTTCTTGAACTGCGTCGTGAGTTCAATCAAACATTTGTTATTGTTACACACGACAACTCTCTTACGGTGATGTCTGATAGAATTATCCATATCAAGGATGGCATAATTATCTGATTATCTATTGTGCAATTTCAAAAAACTCTTCAATATACTCCGGTAATACATCCTTCATAATCACATTCTTATCTTTGTCAAGAAGATATATGCTCGGGATATAATCCCAGAAATAAAGTTTTTCTCTAATTATCTGTTCATTAGAGTTGCAGCTAAGTGTCCAATTATCAGGTATTCCGGGAAAACTCTCAGCCAGTTTATTGTCTGGATCGGTATAAGGTGTCACATATACGACTGACAAACCTTTTCTCTCGACAGCATTATTAATGCATGGCGACAATATCAGCTCCTCTCCCATCACAAGACAAGATTGACACAATGGATCAAAAAGAAAAAGCAAAGTATATTCCGACCGGATATCATAAAAACTCTTATTCTCCCCTTTAGATGTAACCATTGAGAAATCAGGAGCCTTACTTCCCGGTTTGTTTCTCTCAGCTTTGGTAACTATCTCAAACACATTCTCTTTCTGATTATTATTAAGTGCTTCCTCTTTCAAAAGAATATTGAAAAGAATAGCCAATTTCTCATGATTTTTATAGGGCGAACTTTTATCAAGCAGATATTTCTCCGAAACATCGATAATAAAATCAATAGCATTAAAATCATCCTTAATATTGCTCACTAATGCATCAAAAGCTATTGGGACGATATCAGCATTACATTTTTCAAGAATAGTTATAAAATCGACATAGATTTGCTCCGAATCAACGATATTATCTTCATAATAAAACTCATTCCAATAACTAAGAACGAAATAATCTGCTCTGCTTTGTAGCGAAGTAATACTATCTGGAATTACAGGAAGTGAAAATTTAACAGTTTCATCTGCTTTGACATTTAAGCAAAATACAAATAATAAAAGAAAACAACCGAATAGGCTTTTCAATATAGAAGATGGTATATTATACTTTTTCATAATACATTCTTTATTAATGTAAATGTAATCGATTAATTAAATTGATATAATCGTACATTGATAAAATATTCTAATAACGAGTTTTTATATATCTTTGATTCCCAAAATCAAAAAGTTTATATTATGACTCAGAAACTTGTTATATATAATACGTTAAACAGAAAAAAAGAGGAATTTGTTCCGCATCACGCCGGTCATGTAGGCATGTATGTATGCGGCCCTACTGTATATGGCGACGGACATTTAGGTCATGCACGTCCGGCAATAACATTTGACCTTCTTTTCAGATATCTTCAGCACATAGGTTATAAAGTTCGTTATGTAAGAAATATTACCGATGTTGGTCATCTTGAGCATGATGCTGATGAAGGAGAAGACAAAATTGCTAAGAAAGCACGACTTGAGCAGCTTGAACCAATGGAAGTGGTTCAATATTATCTTAATCGTTATCATAAAGCGATGGAGAAACTAAATGTTCTTCCTCCCAGCATCGAACCTCATGCTTCAGGTCATATAATTGAACAGATAGAATATATCAAAAAAATATTTGATGCCGGATATGCATATGAAAGCAACGGCTCTGTGTATTTTGATGTTGAGAAATATAATAAAGATCATAAATACGGAAAACTTTCTGGCCGTAATATTGAAGAATTACTTCAAACAACTCGCGAACTCGACGGACAACAGGAAAAGAAAAACTCATTTGATTTTGCTCTATGGAAGAAAGCTTCTCCTGAGCATATCATGAGATGGCCTTCTCCTTGGAGTGACGGATTTCCGGGCTGGCATCTTGAATGTTCGGCAATGGGTCAAAAATATCTTGGAGAAAATTTTGATATTCATGGCGGAGGAATGGACCTTCTTTTCCCTCACCACGAATGTGAAATTGCTCAATCTGTAGCTGCCCAAGGTCACGAATGTGTACAATATTGGATGCACAATAATATGATCACAATCAATGGGCAAAAGATGGGTAAATCGTTAGGAAACTTCATTACTCTTGATCAGTTTTTTACCGGCGATCATCCTTCTCTTGAGCAAGCATATTCTCCTATGACCATCCGTTTCTTCATTCTTATGGCTCACTACAGAAGTACTGTCGATTTCAGTAATGAAGCTCTTAAAGCTGCTGAAAAAGGTCTAAATCGTCTTCTGGAGGGATACAATAGTATAGATAAGATTCAGGTTTCCGATAAATCTACAATAGATCCTCAAGCTGTCAAACTGAAAATGTATGATGCTCTTAACGATGATCTTAACTCTCCTATGGTTATTTCAAATCTGTTTGAATATACCACCATGATCAATAAGTTGATTGCAGGAACTGAAACTATTACAAAAGAAGATCTTGAGAATCTGAAATCGACCATGGCAATGTTCATGTTCGACATACTTGGATTAAGCAACGAAGAACAAGAAGCGGGAGGAAACGACGACGTTTACGGCAAAGTGGTTGATGCTATGCTCGAACTTCGCAATACTGCTAAACAGAATAAAGACTGGACAACTGCCGACTTTATAAGAAACACTCTTTCAGGACTTGGTTTTGAGGTGAAAGATACTAAAGACGGTGTTGAATGGAAATTGAGTAAATAGTTTCAATCTATAAATTCTTCAAAAGAAAAGATTGAACTTAAACATCAGTTTTTTAGATAAAAACATAAAAAAATGCTTTGACAAATATCGATTGTCAAAGCATTTTTTTTATGATATAGTAAACTTTAATTAGCAATTTCTGCCTGAAGAGAACCCACGGGAAGTTTTCCTTCAACCTTTAGCGGAACTCTTTTCTTATCAGTGCTAAGCCATACATCAATTGGCGGATCTTCATCTTTCAGATTAACATCATTGACAAAGTTTAAATTCAATCTAAACGCCTCATACGACTTCTTGTTTTTAAGCTCTACAATTGTCCGGCCGATATATTTTACCTTCATAATAATAACTTTTCGTCCCGTAAAGATCGGAATATCTATTACCTGATCCAGATCAAGCGACCTGTATTCAAGAGTTCTCAGATAATAAAATACAGAAAGCATATCATACGGTTTTCCCTCACTCCAAACAACGCCGTTCCAAGGAGCACGCTTTTTTCTGATTAATGTGATATCTCCTCCAACCGAATCTCCGGACTCGGGATAAATATATTTCAATATATCTTTTGCCTGATAATTTCCCTCGTTAGCAATCTTATCATAATAAAGAGGGGTTATATTCAATGTCGTATAAGAATTAAGAGTATCTCTTACTCTGAGGATTTTGTCGGCGAATGTAAGTGTCTGACAGGCAAGAGTAGATTTAAATCCCACTTTTCCATCATATTCAGAATATTTTATATCAAGAATACCCCTTGCCGCTTTTTTCCAGATTATCCCCCAGTGATAATATACATCATACTGAATTTTCTCTCCATTTTCAAATGGAAGATAATCGATTTGTCTGACTTCTGACGAACAAAATGCCCGACAAACAAAAAGAATCAATATGATTGATATCGCTGCTTTCCTCATGATTCAAAAGAATTTATCTTTTTATGGTACCACCCGAGATAGTACCCCCGCCGTAACTGTTACCTGACGATTTTTTATTTTGATATTGCTCGTTTCGGTTTTTAGATTTTACTTCCTTAGGTTTGTTTTTAGTTATCTCCAACGGTTTTTGTTTCGTCAAAGGTAAACTATTGATATTCCAATCCTGTTTCACTCGCCAAAACTCTTTCAACTCAATCGGCATATTGTAATAATATACTTCATCGGGTTGAATACCAAGAGCATAATCGCCTGTATCATAGACACCGTTGTTGTTTTTATCTAACACAATTCTAGCATAATATGTTCCCGGTTTAAGATGTGGAAATTTAGCCTGACCATCTTTTACCGTAGCTTTAGCTACAGGTTTATCCGAACTGTTAAGAACTTCTACAAAAGCATCACCTTCTACACCTGTAATATCGAAAACAAGACTTGAATAATCTTCAACTTTTTTTACTGTAAAACTTTTATTATATAGATTATTATGTAAACCGTATATATTATTTACAGCAGCCGAATCGATAGTTATTCTATAGCTTTCTCCCGGGCTAAGTTTAGTTCTTATTTCAAACTCCCTCTCATTATCTTTCGAGGGTCTGATCTCGAATTCCTGATCAACAAAAAGAGTATCCACCTTTTGCATTACATGAAACATCTCTTTATCTATATCTGCTATAGGCACAGGAAGAGTTAATTTAGGTCTTACGCCAATATCCATTGATGACGAAATATTATCCTTAAAAGATATAAATTCAATCTTTACGCTATCGGCAGAGATCTCTTCATCTTTATTTTTCTTTGATTTTGATTTTTCACTCTTTTTCTCAGCCTGAGCTTTGTTACGTTGTACAAAATTTATTGTATCGGTTTTAATTGACAACTGCTTTAGAGTATCGGTGTATTGATGAGTCACCGCAATCTTTAAAGTATCAATTTTAAAGATCATAGAATCTTTAACCCAGACATGCAATGTATCATTCTTTTTAGAATTTTCAATAACAGCCCAATCTGTATCGTCAAAATTAATTGGAGTTAGAATAACTGTTGAATCTTGAGGTGCGCTGAAATAAATATTCAATTTCTCAGGAGATTCTCGTTCGCTTTTTTCAAGATACAAAGTTTTCTTATTCTCATTAAAGGTTCTCAATACAAGATTATCTGGATAATAGTGTGGTACGGGGATTCTTCTTACAGAGTCTGTTGACAAACCGACGTTCATATTATCCGCAAGTTTTTTGGCACTTCTCGATGATTTATTGAGTGAAAATACTGTATCATTGTGCATCATTATTTCAACATTTGGCACAATCAAAGAGTCAAGAAACGCGATATCTTCTCCCGGCAAGTCAAACATATAGTTGCTGTTTATATCCTTTAATGCATAAACCTTATACGTTCCCGGTGTAATATTGTAAATGTTGAAACGACCCTGTTCGTCCGACTTACCTATTCTCTCAAAAGGCTTAGAAACAAAAGCCGAATCAGAGAGATCCGAATGAATTCCAACTATTATACCTGATTGAGGCTCAAGATTTTCCGCGCTAAGTAATGTGCCGGATATTTTAAGAGAATCAATCACATTACCCGTTGAAAAAGCGATAGAAAAATTGTTTAATATATTCCCTTCATTATTGTCGCGTACAGCATCTGTAAAATCAATTGTATATGTAGTATTTGCTTTTAAAGAGTCCTTAAGCTCAATTGTAACTGTTTTTGCATTCGACTTAATAATCGGAGCAGTTTTTTGAGGAGGAGATACAATCACCTTTGTGAAAGGATTATCCAACTTTATATTTTCGTCAAAATGAAGTTCTATTTTCTTCGGATAGACATTTACCTGATTCGGATAAGGTTTGGAATTTAAGAATATAGGAGGTTCTTCATCGAAAGGTCCGCCACCGGGACGAGCAATATTTGCACAAGAATGCAATATGAATATTGATATAAGTGAGGCGATTGAGAGTAAAAAAAATGAATTGAATATTTTTTTCATATTATTTTCTGTCATTATACAAAAACAGAAGTAAAGATATGAATTTCGCGGGAATAATTAGCTTTATGCCCATTACACTCTGTTTTCTTCGTCAGATATTAAGACCTCTATAGTTTAAAGCTTATTATTTAACATTATTATTCATTCAAGATTTAAATTTTCCAAATAACCTTTTCTATCCTAACAGCTTTTAGGATACATCCTACACGCTTTTAGGTTTAATCCTATACGCCTTTAGGATATATTCTATTTGCGTATAGGATATAAAACATCATTGAAAAAATTTAATTTGGTTGGAATAAAGAATAAAAACAGGAATATGATTAAAAGTTATATACTGATAATTATTGACTTTATAAATGAATAAATGTGAAAAATATGTGATTTAGTTCACATTTTTATACAATAAATTTCTATATTGTAGATGAAGATTTGTGGATATTTCGGTGATGAAAAAGAATAATAAAATGCATGAATCAGGTTTGAGAGAATATTTAATTGTTAAAATGGAAATATTTAAAGCGATTATTGCTCAAAATGCCCTTAAAGAGCGATAAATATTGACTTTATATAATATTTTGTTGATAACTTTTAAAATAAAAACTTATTAGTGCGTATTATAATCTTTAACTTTACAGTTAATTATCAACGAGTTTAAAAGAAAATATGCAAGAAGAAACTGTATATCATATTCCCGCTCTCCTTGAGGAATGTATGGAAGGGTTGAATATCGCGGAAAACGGGACTTACGTAGATGTGACTTTTGGCGGAGGTGGCCATAGCAAAGCTATATTGGCAAGATTAGGCGACGAAGGAGTTTTGTACTCATTCGACCAAGATGAAGACGCACAAGCAAATATCGTAGATGATGACAGATTTGTTTTTGTAAGGAGTAATTTTAAATTTTTATCAAATTTTATGATGTATCATCAGGTAGATGGTGTTGATGGGATACTTGCCGATCTTGGCGTATCTTTTCACCATTTTGATGATGAAGAGCGAGGATTTTCATTCCGTTTCAACGGTAAACTCGATATGAGAATGAACCGTACGGGAGGAAAAACGGCTGCCGAAATTCTAAACACTTATGACGAAGAAGCTCTTGCTGATATTTTTTATCTCTATGGAGAGATGAAGAACTCGAGAAGAATAGCTTCTGCAATTGTTAACAGGAGGTCACAAAAGAAGTTTGAAACAGTTGACGATTTTCTTGAGGTAATCGGACGATTTGTCAACAAGAAACAGGAGAAAAAAGAGCTTGCGCAGATTTTTCAGGCTTTGCGCATAGAGGTAAACGAAGAAATGGGAGCATTAAAACAGATGCTGACAAGTGCACTTAAAGAATTAAATCCCGGAGGGAGACTTGTGGTGTTAACCTATCATTCGCTCGAAGACAGACTTGTGAAGAACTTTATGAAAACAGGAAACTTCGAGGGAAAACTCGACAAAGACTTTTTTGGAAAGGTCAACACTCCTTTCCGTCTTGTGAACAACAGGGTTATTGTTGCTTCCGATGAGGAAGTGGAGCGTAATCCGAGATCAAGAAGTGCTAAACTCAGAATTGCTGAGAAATTGTAAATTTTATTAATCAAATTGCAAAGAGGTGGATACAAAAGAAACAAAAGACAAAACAACGATTTTAAATTCCGTGTTTGAGAATGGCGTAAATGAGCTAAAAACAATATCGGAGTTCGGATTCCTATCTAAAGATTTCTTTCTTGAGAATATCAAGACGATAGGTGTTGTTTTATTGCTTGTTTTGATTAGTACGAGTAATCGATACACTTGTCAAAAACAGGTGGCTGAGATAGAGAAGCTTAAAAAAGAGTTGAAAGATACACGTTTTGAGTCACTAACTCGTTCATCCGAATTGATCGGGGTGAGCAGGCCTTCTCAAGTTAAGCAGCTTATCAAAAGACATGGTATTGATATAACTGAGGCTGATAAGCCTGCTTATAATTTAAACGAATAACAGATGGCGATAACAAGAAGAGGTATAAAGATCAGATTCTTTTTTGTTTTTCTTTTTGCCGCAGCTGTAGGCGTTGCAATTTTCTGGAAGGCTTTTGAGTCGGCTGTGGTTGAAAAAGAGGGATGGATGAAAAAGATCTCCAGATTAAAAATTGAAGATAAAAGAATTGATCCCCAGAGGGGGAATATATATGCATGCGACGGACGTTTGATGGCAAGTAGTATTCCTCAGTATTATGTATATATGGATTTTAAGGCCGATGGTCTGAAATTTGACACATTAAAAAACCATTTGCCGGAACTTAGCAGACGATTGTCTGAAAAATTTAAAGATAAATCACCATCGGAATACTCCGCTCATATCATGAGAGGATATAATAGCGGAAGTCGACATTATAGATTGATCGGGAAGAAAATTTCATATACCGATATGAAAGAATTGTACACCTTCCCTTTTCTGAAACAACGATCTCACCGTAGCGGTATGGTGATTGAAGAGATGGCTCAAAGAAAGAAACCTTTCGGACAGCTTGCATCAAGAACTATCGGAGATGTTTACGGTGATATGAGTAAAGGTGGTAAAAACGGACTGGAGCTGTCTCTTGATTCTTTGCTTAAAGGGGAACCGGGAGTCGGAACATGGCAAAAAGTTGCAGGTCGCTATCATATTACACCTGAAAAGGAGCCGATAAACGGTATGGATATCACAACTACGATTGATATTGATATGCAAGACATTGTTCACAATGCTCTTCTTGATAAATTGACGGAGATTGATGCTGAATCCGGAACGGTAATTCTTATGGAAGTTGAAACAGGAGAGATTAAGGCAATGTCAAACCTTGGCAGGATTAATGTGGGACAATATGCGGAAACAAAAAACTTTGCAGTTTCAGATGAATCGGAACCGGGTTCTACATTTAAGACACTTTCGATGATGATTGCTCTTGACAAAGGAATAGTGAAACCGAATGATACAATTGATACGGGACCGGGCTATTATATGTACAGAGGTGCAAAAATGACCGATCATAATATGAGCCACGGAGGATATGGGAAGATAACAGCGGCGCAGTCGATATGGTACTCTTCTAATATTGGGGTGGCAAAAGCGATATTAAAAGGTTTTGAAAAAAATCCGTCAGCTTTTGTTGAGGCGATTTATGAAACCAAGATTAATAAGCCTCTCGATATAGGTATTCCCGGAACGGGTCGTGCAAAGATCAGACATCCTAAGGATTCTGTACAATATTGGTCGAAGACAACTCTTCCATGGATGTCATTCGGCTATGAAACTCAGATTCCTCCGATATATACTTTGAATTTTTACAATGCATTGGCAAATGACGGAAAACTTATTAAGCCTGTGCTTGTGAAAAATATAAGCAAAGATGGAGAGGTGATACAAAAGTTTAAGACCGAAACTATCAATTCTTCAATTTGTACTCCGGCTACATTGGGTAATATACGTCAAATGTTGTTGGACGTAGTTGAACAAGGGACAGCAAAGATGATAAAATCGGATAAGCTTCTTCTTGCAGGGAAAACCGGAACAGCACAGCTTTCACAAGGAGCGATGGGTTATAAAAACGGAGGAAAAAGACATCAGGTATCCTTTTGCGGTTACTTCCCGGCTGATAAACCAATGTACTCATGTATTGTTGTGATAAGGGCTCCGAGAAACGGATATCCTTCAGGTGGAGGAATGTCGGGTATGGTGTTTAAAAATGTGGCTGAACGAGTTTATGCTCAGGGCAGAAGTGTGGCGGTGGAATATGAAAAGAATGATACTTTAAATCAATTCTTGCCGTTAGCAAAATCCGGAAGTTATAAAGAGCTTACAAAATTGTTTGACAAGCTGAATCTTCCTTTGGATGATGATGATAAAGATAAAGAATGGGATTGGGCAAAAGCCACAGTTTCAAACAATAAGATAATGTTGACAGAAATGTCGGGAGATGAAAGTCTTATTCCTTCTGTAGTGGGAATGGGAGCCAAAGATGCCGTATATATTCTTGAAAACAGAGGAATGAAGGTGCAAATTAATGGTCGCGGTAAAGTTTATCAGCAATCTAAACCCTCCGGACGACGCATATCAAAAGGAGAGACTATTGTTTTGAATTTGAAATAATAAATGAATCTTAAAAACATAAGTAATGAAATTAGAAAAACTTATTGAAAGATTATCAATAACAGAAATTATCGGCGACAGCAATATGGAAGTTGCTGGAGTCGAAATGGATTCGAGAAAGATCAAATCCGGAGACCTTTTTGTCGCAATAAACGGCACGGTAGTTGATGGACATAAATTTATAGCATCCGCCATTGAGCAGGGAGCAAAGGTGATAGTGTGTCAGAATATGCCTGAAACAATCTCCGACTCGGTAACTTATGTAAAAGTTGAAGATCCTAACGAAGCAATATCAGAGATAGTGTCAGCGTTTTATGGTCATCCGTCGGAACAGTTAACTCTTGTAGGTGTAACCGGAACAAACGGAAAAACTACGACAGCTACTCTTTTATATAAAATGTTTAACAGACTTGGACATAAAAGCGGTTTGCTTTCGACAGTTTGTAATTATATAGTTGACAAGCCGGTTGCGGCAAGTCAGACAACCCCTGATCCCGTAACACTTAATATGTTATTGAAAGATATGGTTGATGCAGGATGTGAATATGCTTTTATGGAGGTTAGTTCGCATGCTGTAGATCAAAAGCGTATCGGTGGATTGAAATTTGCAGGAGGTATTTTTACTAACATAACAAGAGATCATCTTGATTATCATAAAACTTTTGATGCTTATCTAAAAGCAAAAAAAGGTTTCTTCGATTCATTGGGAAAAGATGCTTTTGCATTGACCAATATTGATGATAAGAATGGGAATGTGATGTTGCAAAATTGTGCGGCAAGAAAGAAAACCTATTCTATGCAAACAATAGCCGACTATAAAGGTGCAATTGTAGAGGAACATATAGAGGGAATGCTTCTTGATATTAATGGAAAAGAGGTGTTGACTAATTTTGTAGGACGCTTCAATGCTTATAATCTGCTTGCCGTTTACGGTTCGGCAGTTGAACTTGGAGTAGAGCCCGATACGGCACTTCTTATCATAAGCGAACTTACGCCTGTAGATGGTCGTTTTGAAACAATCAGATCTAAAAACGGAATTACTGCAATTGTTGATTATGCTCATACTCCGGATGCTCTTGTAAATGTTCTTACAACAATAAAAGATATTATTAAAGATAATGGAAGTATCATCACTGTTGTTGGAGCCGGAGGTAATCGTGATAAAGGTAAACGCCCTTTAATGGCTAAAGAATCGGCAAAATATAGCGACAAAGTGATTCTTACATCTGATAATCCACGTTTTGAAGAGCCTCAGGATATTATCAATGATATGGCTGCCGGTCTTGATTCGGACGATAATATGAAGACAATAATGATCCCCGACAGATATCAGGCAATAAAGAATGCTTTTATGCTTGCAAAAGAGGGAGACATTATCTTGATAGCCGGAAAAGGTCATGAAGATTATCAGGATGTAAAAGGTGTTAAGCATCATTTTGATGACAGAGAGGTTGTAAGAGAGATTTTTGGTTTGAAATAATATATTAAGACGATAATAATATGTTGTATTATCTATTTGATTATCTGGATAAAACATTTGATTTTCCCGGGACGCGACTTTTTACTTATGTGACATTTCGTTCTGGAATTGCATTTATAATAGCATTGATATTCTCAACCGTGACGGGAAAGAAAATCATAGAATTTCTTCAACGAAAACAGATTGGTGAGATTGTTAGAGATCTTGGACTTGAGGGACAGATGTCTAAAAAAGGAACCCCTACTATGGGAGGTGTAATAATTATACTTGCCATTCTTATACCATGTTTATTGGTTAGTAAGTTGGGTAATATATATATGATTCTGATGATAGTCACAACTCTGTTTTTGGGTACCATCGGCTTCCTTGATGACTACATAAAGGTTTTTAAGAAGGATAAAGAGGGACTTCACGGAAAGTTTAAGATTATCGGCCAGGTCGGTTTAGGACTGATTGTGGGATTTGTTCTTTTCAAAAGTCCAAATGTTGTGATCAGAGAGAATATTCAGACAATCACAGTAAATGATACGGAGGTTGTAGATTATTCACCTCTAAATATCAAATCGACACAAACAACGATACCTTTTGTAAAGAATAATAATTTCGATTATGCTGATTTGGTAGGTTTTATGGGTGATAATGCTCAGACTATCGGCTGGATAATATTTATTCTTATCACAATATTTATTGTGACGGCAGTATCCAACGGAGCCAATCTTACCGATGGACTTGACGGACTTGCCACCGGTTGTTCTGCAATAATAGGAACAACATTGGGAATACTTGCATATGTGTCATCGCATATCGATTATGCCTCCTATCTGAATATAATGTATATTCCCGGCTCAGAAGAGCTCGTGGTTTTTGCAAGTGCCTTTATAGGTGCCACAATAGGATTTTTATGGTATAATGCTTTCCCGGCACAAGTCTTTATGGGAGATACGGGAAGTTTGACTATTGGTGGTATTATTGGTGTATTTGCAGTAGCAATACATAAAGAGTTGCTTTTGCCTATAATATGCGGAGTATTTTTTATAGAGAGCTTGTCGGTGATTTTGCAGACTATGTATTTCAAATTCACCAAGAAAAAATATGGAGAAGGTCAAAGAATATTCAGAATGGCACCTTTGCATCACCATTTTCAGAAAGCTGCAAGTTCGGGCATAGTTGCCAAATTTCAGAAACCATCATATGCAATTCCTGAATCAAAAATTGTAGTAAGATTCTGGATCATATGTATTATGTTATGTGTAATATCTATTGTTACGTTGAAGATCCGTTAAACGTGCAAATAAAAAATAAGAAATTATGGATCAGAAAAGAATAGTAATACTTGGAGGAGGAGAAAGCGGAGCCGGAGCTGCAGTTCTTGCTAAAGTGAAGGGGTATGACGTATTCCTGTCAGACAAATCTCCGATACCGGAAAAATATAAAGCACTGCTTGATAAATATGATATTGAGTGGGAAGAGGGAGTGCATACCTTCGATAAGATTCTAAATGCAAATGAAATAATAAAGAGCCCCGGTATTCCCGAAACGGTACCGGTTATGATAGAGATCATAAAGAAAGGGATTCCTTATATATCGGAAATAGAATTTGCAGGGAGATTTACTAAGGCTAAAATGATTTGTATCACCGGAAGTAATGGAAAAACCACCACTACTCTATTGACTTATCATATCCTTAAAAAGGCCGGACTTAACGTTGGTCTTGCCGGAAACGTAGGTAAAAGTCTTGCTCTTCAGGTAGCAACAGAGAATTTCGATTATTATGTAGTTGAGTTGAGTAGCTTCCAACTTGATAATATGTATCAGTTCAAGGCAAATGTTGCCGTTCTGTTGAATATTACACCTGATCATCTTGACAGATATGATTATGAGATACAGAATTATATAGATTCTAAATTTCGGATTACAAGAAATCAAACAGAATCGGATGCTTTCATATTCTGGAATGATGACCCTATCATAAGAAAAGAGATTCAGAAATTGCCAATAAAGTCAAAAAGATTTCCTTTTGCCGAGCAAGGTGATAATCTTAATGCATTTCTTGATCACAATCATCTTGTTGTAAAGACATCTGATCATGAATTTGAAGTTGATCATATTTCTCTTGAGGGAAAACATAATATGCTTAACTCAATGGCCGCATCTCTATCTGCTGATATTCTTAATATAAAGAAGGAGGAGATAAAAGAGGCTCTTGCCGATTTTCAGGGTGTAGAGCATAGAATGGAGAGTGTGAAAAGTGTGAAAGGTGTACAATATATCAATGATTCAAAGGCTACGAATGTTAACTCTTGTTGGTATGCGCTTCAGTGCATGACACAACCTACAGTGTTGATAATTGGTGGAAAAGATAAAGGGAATGATTATACAGAGATTGAACAGCTTGTAAAAGATAAATGTAAATCGCTTATCTTCTTGGGAGTTGACAACAGTAAGTTGATTAAGTTTTTCTCTCATCTTGAAAAACCATGGGCGGAAGCTAAATCGATGGATGAAGCAGTTAAGATAGCTTCAGAAATGGCAAAAGATGGAGATACCGTCTTGTTGTCACCATGTTGTGCAAGTTTTGATTTGTTTAAAAGTTATGAGGATAGAGGTACACAGTTTAAAGAGTGTGTGCAAAAAATATAATAAATAAATAATGGACGCTATAAAAAGCCTATTCAAAGGTGATCCTTATATATGGGGTATCTATCTTTTACTGCTTATTATATCGATAGTGGAATCGTTTAGTGCGACAAGTTTTCTTGCTTTTCGCTCGGCTGAACATTACACACCGGCTATGTCACATGTGACACATCTGATCTTCGGATGTATCACTGTGCTTGTATTGCTAAATATTCGTCCGCATATTTTCAGAGTAATAGGCGGATTTGCTTTCCCGGCATCGATAATATTGTTGGTCGCAGTGCTTTTTACGGCAAAAGTTAATGATGCATCACGATATATATTTGGTTTTCAGCCATCAGAGCTTGCTAAATTTGCTCTTGTATCGGTGGTGAGCAGTATTCTGGCAAAAGGTCAGACATCAGAAGGAGTAACGCTGAGTGCTTATAAAAGGATTATTTATTGTACTGCGGCAATATGCGGATTGATATTTACCGAAAATTTTTCAACTGCAGCATTATTGGCCGCTGTAATATTTTTCTTAATGTTTATAGGCCGGGTCCAGCTTATGAGACTTGCAAAACTTGTTGCAGTTTGTTCTTTATTATTGGGATTATTTGTTGGATCGCTTCTTGTACTACCCGATTCTATGATGGTAGCCCGTATGGATACCTGGAAGCAACGAATAGTAAGGAGTTCCGATGATATACCCAAAGTAGATCAGCCGTTAAATGATAAGAATTTACAGGTACAATATGGTCATATGGCCATCGCAAATGGAGGAATAGTTGGAAAGGGTCCCGGTCAGAGTCAGATAAGAGATTTTCTACCGCTTGCTTTTTCCGATTTTATATATTCAATAATTCTTGAAGAGGGTGGATTAGTTGCCGGATTCTTAATGATATTTTTATATCTGTTTCTACTGATTCGAGCCGCCATGATATTCTTGCGGTGCGAGAATATCTTTCAGGCTTTTTTCCTTTTGGGACTTGCAATGCTTGTCACGTTTCAGGCTTTGACAAATATGGCTGTTGGTGTTGATTTAATACCTGTCACAGGTCAGCCGTTGCCTTTGCTGAGTCGAGGCGGATCATCTATTTTGATGACAAGTGCATATTTCGGTATTATTCAGAGTATATCTCGTTGTGTAATGGAAAACGAACAAAAGTTACTTCAAGAACAGATGATATATGAGGGTGAAATGGAAGAGGAAGAATCGGACCTTGATCTTGAGGGAGAAGATGAATTGTTGGATAACTATGATAATGACTCTCTCGATATGGATTTAGATATGGATGAAGAGGATTATTCCAATTATGAGGATGATGAGACCGGAGTTGAAGAAGAGGAAAATGAATTCAAAAAATATTAATGTTTTTTGTTTAAAAAATAGTTTATTTGCGTTCTCTATATATAGCATCTTTTTCGAGGTTTAATAAACCTGATATTGTATATTTTGATAAATAAGTCTTATGAAAAAATTTAAAGTAATAATAAGTGGTGGAGGTACCGGAGGGCATATATTTCCGGCTATTTCTATTGCTAACGCTATAAAAAAGATAAAACCGGACTCTGAAATTTTATTTGTTGGAGCAGAAGGCAGAATGGAGATGGAAAAAGTTCCGGCTGCCGGTTATCCTATTATAGGTTTACCTGTCAGAGGATTTAACAGAAAGAACTTATTTAAGAATATCACCGTTCTTTTCGATCTTTTAAAATCGATAATAAAGGCGAATAAAACCATTAAAGATTTTAATCCGGATATTGTTGTGGGTGTTGGAGGATATGCCAGCGGTCCTACCCTTCGGGTTGCAAATTTTCAAAAGATACCAACCGTAATTCAGGAGCAAAATTCATATGCAGGCGTAACAAATAAACTTCTTGCAAAGAATGCTTCAAAAATATGTGTTGCATATAAAAACATGGAGCGTTTCTTCCCTGCCGACAGAATAGTAGAAACAGGAAATCCGATACGTCAGGATTTACAAGCTAATAATGCTGATTTGGTTGAGGCTCAAAAATATTTTAGTCTTGCTTCAGATAAGAAGACTATACTTGTTATTGGTGGAAGTCTTGGTGCTTTAACCATAAATAAAAGTATAGAAAACGGATTGGATAAATTTGAAAGAGAGGATATACAAGTTATCTGGCAAACAGGTAAGGGTTATGCTTCTTCCGAGAAGATAATAGCGGGACAGTTGTTTAGAAGTCCGTTTATAACAAGAATGGATCTTGCTTATAAAGCAGCGGATCTTGTTATTTCAAGAGCCGGAGCAAGTTCTATTTCGGAATTATGTGTCTTGGGTAAACCATCTATTTTGGTCCCTTCACCTAATGTAGCAGAAGATCATCAAACAAAAAATGCTCTTGCCTTATCTGAAAATGATGCGGCTATATTTGTAAAGGATATTGACGCAGAGAAAGAGTTGGTTGATGTTGCAATTGAGACATTGAAGAATGATAAGAAACTTAATGAGTTAAGTGAGAATGTGAAGAAAATGGCTTATTACGATGCAGCTGATAAAATAGCTGAAATCGTGCTTAAAACTGCTAATTGTAAATAATTAAAATTATGAAAGATTTCAAATCTCTATATTTTATCGGAGCCGGAGGAATAGGAATGAGTTCTCTTGTAAGATATTTTTTGTCAATGGGTTATAAGGTGGGAGGTTACGACAGAACACCAACCGAATTGACAACACAGCTTATATCCGAGGGTGCCGATCTTCATTTTGAAGATAATATAGAGGCAGTAAAAGATATATATAAAGATCCGGAATCTACTATTGTCGTACTTACGCCTGCCGTTCCTCAGGATCATGGTGAATTGAGTTGGTTTAGAGATCATGGTTTTGAGATTCTTAAAAGGTCGCAACTGCTTGGTATTATAACCAAAAAATCGAAAGGATTATGTGTTGCCGGTACTCATGGAAAGACTACCACATCAACAATGGTGGCTCATCTGTTTAATAATTCGGAATTTGGATGTAATGCTTTTCTTGGAGGTATTTCTAAGAATTATCATACCAATCTGCTATTGTCGGAAGATAGTGAATATTCAGTGATAGAGGCAGATGAATATGACAGATCGTTTCATCAATTGTCTCCATATATGGCTATTATAACAGCTACCGATCCTGATCATTTGGATATATATGGAACAGAAGAGGCATATCTTGAGAGTTTTTCTCATTTTACCTCTTTGATTAACGAAGGTGGCGCTTTAATTATGAAAGCTGGAATAAAAGCTGTTCCTCGTCTTAAAGATGGAGTAAGTTTGTACACTTATTCGGAGAGTGAAGGCGATTTTCATGCAAAGAATATACGTATCGGTAACGGAACTATAATATATGATTTTGTAGGACCGGATATCGAGATAAAAGATATAGAGCCGGGAGTGCCTTTGAAAATAAATGTTGAAAATAGTGTTGCCGCGATTGCAATGGCTCATCTTTGTGGTATTCCGGCAGAGGATATAAAAAGATCGATCAATAGTTTTAAAGGTGTAAAAAGAAGATTTGATTTTTATATAAAACGTGATGATCTTGTTTTCCTTGATGATTATGCTCATCATCCTGACGAGATAAGAGCAAGTATAAGTTCTGTAAAAGAGTTATATCACGATAAAAAGGTAACTGCAATTTTTCAGCCCCATCTTTATAGCAGGACTAATGATTTTTATAAAGAGTTTGCAGAATCATTGTCGCTTGCCGATGAAGTTATACTTTTGGATATCTATCCTGCAAGAGAATTACCAATGGAGGGTGTGACGTCTGAGCTTATCTTTGATCGATTGACTTGCAAGGATAAAACATTGTGTAAAAAAACAGAATTGCTGGAAATAATAAAAAATAAAGATTTCGAGGTTCTTATGACAATAGGAGCCGGAGATATCGAAAAAATGATTGCTCCGATAAAAGAGATAATTGAATAATGTCAAAAAAAGTACTTAAAATATTATTGTCGATCTTACTTCCTTTGTATATGATCATATCTTTTTTCCTTTTTGACGGAAAAAAAGATATGGAGCTTTGCAATGATATTGTGATTACTATTAAGGATTCAGTTGTTTCATCTTTCTTGAAAATAGATGATATCGAAAGTTCACTTAAAAAGACCAAGGTGTATCCTGTGGGTAAGGTGTTTTATGAAATCAATACACTTGAAATTAAGAAAGAACTGGAAAAAAACAGAATAATTAAAAATGCAGTATGTTATAAAACACCTACGGGAAGTTTGAATATTGATATTTATCAAAGAAAGCCTATCTTAAGGGTCATGGGAATCAATGGCGATTATTATATTGATGATAATTGTGAAATGATGCCTGTTTCATCTAATTTTACAGCACATCTGCCGATTGTATCCGGTTATGTTGATAAGGATATAATAAATAACGGCTTATTTGAGTTTGCTAAATTTATAAATAAGGATTCTTTTTGGAATCTGCAGATAGAGCAAATATATATTGCATCCGATGGAGAGGTAGAGCTTATACCTCGCGTCGGAGATCATCATATAGTATTGGGTACTTTTGATAATTATGAAGAAAAACTTGATAATCTATTTACTTTTTACAAAAAAGGTCTTAATAAAAAGGGTTGGAATTTATATAAGACTATAAATTTAAAGTATGAAAATCAGGTCATAGGAGTAAAATAAAAAAAATAATATAGAAATGGAGATATCAAATTATATAGCGGCTATAGATTTAGGTTCTTCCAAGATAGTTGGTATAATTGGAACTAAATCAGAAGATAATATATTATCGGTTCATGCTGTAGATAGAGAGCCAGCCGATGCATGTATAAAAAGAGGATGCATTGAGAATGTAGAGGATGCGGCATTGAAGATAAAAAATGTTATCTCAAGATTGGAAACTCGTACAAAAAGCAAAATCGATAAGTTATATATCGGAATCGGAGGACAATCTATTCATTCACTTGATCATAATGTGAATCATCAATTGAATGAAGAGACCCCTATCACGTCGCAGATAATAGAATCTCTTAAAGAAATAAGCATGAATAATTCTTTCGGAAATAAAGATGTTCTTGATGTATTGCCATCAGAATATCTTATTGATGGAAAGAAAGTGATTCAGCCTATTGGTGTTTACGGTTCGGAGATTGAGGTTACTCATAAGATAATAGTTGGCCGTTCCTCATTGAAAAGAAATATCTCCAGAGTATTTGAAAAACTTGATATCTCATTGGCCGGTATTATTATATCTCCTCTTGCCGCATCGAGTGTAATGACAGATGCAGAGAGAAATCTCGGATCTGTATTGATAGATTTCGGTGCAGGAACAACAACCGTATCGCTTTATAAGGATGGATTATTAAGATATTTATCAGTTATTCCTATTGGCGGAAATACTATAACAAAAGATATATCCTCTTTGCAGATACTTGAAGAGGAGGCTGAAAAAGTGAAAACTATCTTCGGCGATGCTTCTCCTGATATAATGGAGTCTGATACACAGACAATACAAAATAAATCTAATCCGGGTCTTGAAGGAACTAAAATTTATACAAAAACTTTGCATAAAGTGGTTTTGGCAAGAGCTGAGGAGATAGTCGAAAATATAAATAATCAGATAAGATTATCGGGTTACGATAAACAACAACTCGGAGCGGGTGTTATTATAACCGGTGGCGGGGCAAGGTTGAAAAATCTTGCTGTACTTTTGAAGAAAAAACTTGAAATGGACGTAAGAATCGGTGCATTTCAGAAAACTATACAATCTCAGAATTATGCAGAGATTGGTCGTGATCCCAATTATTCCGTCTTGTTGGGACTTTTACAAAGAGGTACTTTGAATTGTAAAAAGGAGGAGCCAAAAGTAGAAGAGAAAAAAGAGGAAGAACCGGTTGAAATTGTAGAAGAAGAAACAAAACAAGAAACTGTTTCTGAACCTATAAATAAAAAAGAGGAGGAAAAAGAAGCGTCGAAGCCGGTTAAACAAGATTCCGGTATAAAAAAATTCGGTAAAATTTTTATCGATATTTTTAAGGAAACAAGTAATGACGAAAAATTAAGCGATTAAGTTATGGAGAACTTTAATGACAATATATTTGACAATGGAGACAACAATTTGTTAGTATTTGGTTACGAATCATCTAATGAATCCATAATAAAAGTTGTCGGTGTCGGAGGTGGCGGAGGAAATGCCGTGAATCATATGTATAACATAGGGATTCATGATGTTACTTTTGCGCTTTGCAATACAGATAATCAAGCATTGAAGAGATCAGAGATTCCTTGTAAAATTCAGTTAGGTATACAAACTACCAATGGTCTTGGTGCAGGGAATAAACCTCTTGTAGCAAAGGCTGCGGCAGAGGAAAGCATCAATGAGATTAAGGGAATGTTTAACGATGGTACCAAAATGGTGTTTATTACAGCCGGAATGGGTGGAGGAACAGGTACCGGTGCAGCTCCTATTATTGCAAAAGAGGCTAAAAGTATGAATATCCTTACTGTGGGTATCGTCACAATTCCTTTCGTGTTTGAAGGAGAAAAGAAGATTGCCCAGGCTCTTGACGGAGTTGATGAGATGAGCAAGAATGTTGATGCTTTGCTTGTTATTAATAATGAACGTCTTTGTGCAATATATCCGGATCTTACTATATTTAATGCTTTTGCCAAGGCAAATGATACACTTGCTGTTGCTGCCAAAAGTATTGCAGAGATTATTACTGTTGAGGGTGTAATCAATCTTGACTTTAATGATGTTCATACTATCCTTAAGGATGGAGGAATTGCTATAATGAGTAGCGGATTTGGAGAGGGTGAAAAGAGAGTAACAAAAGCATTCGACGATGCTTTAAACTCACCTCTTCTTAATAATACTGAGGTTTTCGGTGCTCAAAAGGTGCTTTTCAATATTTATGTGAGTGAGGAATCGCCTGTAAATATGGAAGAGATGAAAGAGATCACTGATTTCATGAGAAAATTTGATAATAAGATTGAAGTGATATGGGGTACGGCGGTTGATAATACTATCGGATCACAGGTGAAAATTACTCTTCTTGCTACAGGTTTCGGAATGTCTTTCCTTTCTGATACAAGAAAGTTAGAGGCAAAACCAAGCGTCAGTTCAAACAATGCGACTAAGAAAACTACAGATGTAAAACAGGAAGAGAATAAAACTGATATAACATCGAAGATTGAGACTGTTTATGGCTCGGAAGTAATAGAAGAGATAAAAGCAAGTACAGCACGAGCTTCTTATTATATATTCTCAAAAGAGGATCTTGATAATGATCCGTTGATTGAGAAGATTGAGCAGAGTCCGGCATATAATAGAGATAAGAATTTCGTAAGAAATGTACAATCACAGCAGAAGCCACCACAAGTAGAAGAAAAACCTGTCGCTCAGGCTCCGGCAATGAAAAGTTCAACAATTCAATTTTAAACATTTATAATAAACCAAACTATATAATTTAAATTATGAGTTTATTCGATCAAATAAGTGAAGATATCAAGAAAGCGATGCTTGCAAAGGATGTAGTGGCACGTGATACACTTAGAAACGTAAAAAAAGAATTTATTGAAGCTAAAACAGCAAAAGCCGGTTCAGGAGAACTTAGCGATGATGAGGCTCTTAAAATCATAACAAAACTTGTGAAAAAAGGGAAAGATGCAGCAGAGATTTATGTTCAACAGAATAGACAAGATCTTGCAGATGAGGAGTTCGCACAGGTTGCCGTAATGGAAAAATATCTTCCTCAACAAATGACAGATGAAGAGCTTACTTCCGCCGTAAAAGCTATTATCGAACAGACTGGAGCAACCGGTCCTAAAGATATGGGAAAAGTAATGGGAGTTGCATCAAAAAGTCTTGCAGGAAAAGCTGAGGGAAAATTGATTTCAGAAAAAGTTAAATCACTTCTTTCGGCTATGTAAATTCTTCGCTTCATGAGAATTGCGTAAATAGGAACATTATATCTCAAATTAGTTCCTAATGACTATATATGTTATTTAAATATTAAAGTTCCGCTATCTTTTAAAGATGGCGGAACTTTTTTGTTTATATTAAATTAGGATAATTATTTAAATATTATATATGGCCGTTTATTAGAATTGATGAATTGACGTTAACTTTGTGAAATACTGTAAACACATTAAAATAATAGTTTGAATTTAAAAGTATTAATAAGTTTAATATCATAGTTTAAATTTAAAAGTATTTGAAAGACAAATTTCATAACTTAAATAGAATATCATAATTATATAGATTCATCATATAATCTTAATTGGCATGAAACACAACATAAAAAACACAGATTTAAAACGAATAATATCGATATGTATTAAAAGAGATATTAGTCATAAATATTTAAGCCTTTTGTTTTTATTCTTCCTTTTCAGTTTTAATATTAAAAGTCAAATATATATAAATGAGATCATGCCATCCAATATAACAATATTGATGGATGATATTTATGAATATCCTGATAGTTGGGTAGAGTTATATAATGCAGGAGATGAAGATGTTGATATATATGATTATTCTTTTTCCGATGATTCGAAGACGATAAAGAAATGGGTTTTGAAAGAGCATGTTGTGATTCCTGCTAAAGGATATAAATTACTATATTTTGATAAAGAAGGATATGGCTTGCATGCAAGTTTTCGTTTAGATATAGGAGGAGCCACATTATCGATGTATGATCCTTCCGGAGTTCTTGTCAATAAATTCAAATATAAAAAAGATATTTTCAATACCTCTTTTGGTAGAGTACCAGATGGTGGCTCTGAAATATTTACTCTTACGGAAGCCACGCCAGGAAATACAAATAATAATACAGAAACAGCAACCGAAAGATGTGCATCTCCTGAAATTTCTTTTGATGGGAATTTCTACAGCGGATTAATAAGAATCAAAGTGTCTTGCCCTACTCCGGGTGCTAAGATATATTATAGCTCCAATGGAACAGAGCCGTCGAGATTATCTTCAGTAGTTCCTGAAGGTGGAGAATTACTTGTAAATTCAGTAAGAACATTCAAGTTTAAATCTTCAGCAGAAGGATTTCTTGATAGTCCGACTTTAACAAGAACTTTCTTTATCGGTTTAAGACAAATTGATATTCCAATTGTGAGTATTAGTACCAATCCTAAAAATATGACCGATAATAAAATTGGTATTTATGTTAAAGGAACAAATGGAAGGATTGCCAATTGTGAGAGTGATCCCAGAAATTATAACCAACCATGGAGAAGACCAATAAATATTGAGATATTTGAAAGTTCTCATGTCGATGCACCTATTATTAACCAGACTGCAGAAATGCGAATTGCAGGAGGATGCTCAAGAAATAATGACCAGAAATCACTTATTGTTTATGGAAATAAAAGGTTTGGAACAAAAAGATTTGATTATGATTTCTTCCGAGAAAAACCGGGAATGGAAATAAAATCATTTATGTTGAGAAATACAGGTAATGATTACTATTCTGCGCGACTAAGAGATGCATATATTCAATCATTGATTGCAGGTAATGCGAATATAGATTATCAGGCATATCAACCGGCTATTTTATATATCAATGGTGCTTATTATGGCATACAAAATTTAAGAGAAAGAACGAATGAAGATTATGTCCTTTCTAATTACGGACTTGAGGAGGATGAAATAGATCTTATAAGTCTTGAAGCCAGCGATGCTTATGTTTCCGTTGGTAATAATGTCGCTTATAATCAGATGATAGATTTTGCACGACGAAACGATATTTCACAAGATGAAAATTATAAAGTTCTCGCAGATCAAATAGATATTGAAGAATATATCAATTATATGTTTATAGAGATATTTGCGGGCAACAGAGACTGGCCAGGTAACAACTGCAAACTTTGGCGACCTCGCAAAGATGGTGGCAAATGGAGATGGATACTAATGGATACCGATTTCGGATTTGGTTTGTACGGTGAAAGTTCTACTCATAATACTCTTCTATATGCAATGGGACAACTGTCGAGTGATTATTGGATGAACCCGGAATGGAGTACTGTCTTATTTTCAAATATGATGGAAAATGAGGGATTTAGAAATAAATTCATTAACCGCACAATGACAGCTTTAGGTGACTTTTTGCAAGAAGATAATATTAATCGAACAGCAGATTCTCTGGTGAATACAATCTATAATGAGAGTCCATACCATTCAAATAGATGGGGATTACGCAACGTTGATAGTTGGAAAGCAGAGGTTTCTAATATGAAGAGCTGGCCAATAAGACGATCGCCTCGAATGATAAATTTCCTAAGAAACAGATATAATCTTGACGCAACTATACCTGTTAAAGTTAGCACCAATCTACCTAATGGGAATTCAAATAATATAAAATTGAACGAGTACCTGCTTTCTCAATATGATTTTGACGGAAACATGATCTCAGGAGAGAAATTACTCTTTGAAGCTCTTGATGTATTTGGATACGATTTTGATTATTGGGAAATTACAAGAGTAACCAATAATAGTACATTAACAAACAAAAATACATCTCCGTCATATTTAACTACAACTTCGAATTCAATAAAGAGTCTAAATCTAATAGCTCATTATAAAGAGAATGCTCTTCTTTCACTAAATAAGACAGATGATGAGAATAATTTTAATATAATGAGTCTTTCTGATGGAGTGAGGATAAATTATAATAATTCAACGGCTACATCAATGAACATATCACTTTATACTATGGATGGTATGCTTGTTGACAATGTAAATTATCCAGAAAAAGAAACATCTTTCTCAATTCTTTTTGATTATCCCGATAATCTCGCAAAAGTTTATATTTTAAAGTGTAAGACGGATTCCGGTTCATATACATTTAAGATTATGAAATAATTTATTTTTATTATAAATATGACTTGGTAGTTTAAATTTATATAATAAAATTGCGCATTAATAAATAACAACACATTAAACAACATATTCAACAACACATTTTAAACACCCAAATGAAAAAAAAATTATCGTTTTTAACTACATTCTTATTGATATTTAAGATGATTATCGGTGCACCATCACTTGGCACGCCGGTTCCATTTTTTCAACCTGATGGAAAAGAAGTAACTATTTACCTTATAGGTGATGAGTTTTTTAGTTACAGAACAACTTTAGATGGATATCTATTGGTAGCAGATTCCGCTAAATATTTATGTTATGCTACTCTTGATGATTCTAACCAACCTGTTTCGTCTGGTATTCGTGCTACACAGATTGATGAAAGAGATGAAACAACAACATCGTTTTTAAAAACAATTGATTTAGAGCAACAAAAAGAGAATTTTAATACTTCTTCTTCAGAATCACGCAAAAATGCAAGAAGAAAAATGATCCCGGATTATCAATCAATGGCGCAAATAGCTGCCAATGAAGAGATAACTCGATCATCTTCTAAAGGAGAAAAAAAAGTCCTTGTAGTCCTTGTCGAATATCAGGATGTTCGATTTTCAACAGCATCTCCACAAGAAGCATTCAACCGTATGTTAAATGAAGAAGGATATTCTCAGAACGGAGGAACAGGAAGTGCAAGAGATTATTTTATGGAATGTTCTTATGGTAAATACCAACCTGAGTTTGATGTTTACGGTCCAATATTAATGAAAAACAACAGAGCATATTACGGAGCAACAAATCAAAGAGCTTGTGAAATGGCTGTTGAAGCATGTGATTATTTGTCAGAATATGAGAATGTAGATTTCTCTCAATATGATAATACGAATGACGGATATATAGATAATATATTCGTTTTCTATGCAGGACATGGAAAAGCAGAGGGAGGACCAGATGAATCGGTTTGGCCTTTTGCATGGTATGTTCGCTCCGGAGCCGGTCTTTGGGCTTCCTATAATGGAAAGATTTTAGATCGATTTGCTTGTTCTAATGAACTTAGAGGTGGAAGCGGTACAAATATGGTTGGTATCGGTACGTTTTGTCATGAGTTCAGTCATGTACTTGGTCTTGCTGATTATTATGACACAGCCGGTAACGGTTCTTTTACACCGGGAAATTGGGACATCATGGCTGGCGGAAATTATAATAATAGCGGAAGAACTCCTCCGTATTGGTGCTCATTTTCAAGAGCTCAAGTAGGATGGTTAAATCCTACAAATCTGAATCCTACTGATTCAACTGTGATTCTAAATAATTTATCAGAAGGGAAAGCTTATAGAATAAAGACCGCAAAATCTAATGAATATTTTCTTCTTGAAAATCGTCAGTTATTAGGTTTTGACAAATATCTACCGGCTTCAGGTATGTTGATCTGGCATATAGATTATGATTCAAATGTATGGTGGTCAAATTCACCAAATAATGATCCGCAACATCAAAGAGTTGATATTGAAGAGGCTGATAACATAAGAAATAATTCAACTCTTGCCGGTGATGTATTTCCCGGAACATCAAATGTCACAATGTTCTCTGATGATACGAAGCCTGGTATGTTGTCATGGGATAATAGCCGCCAAGAAAAAGTTATAAGAGAAATTAAACATGCAGGAAGGGTTGTATCGTTCCTTTATGAAGAAAACTTTGAAGCTCCCGAAGCTCCCAGCCTTGAAAAGGCGAATAAATTCAGTTCATCGTCATTCACTATAAATTGGTTGAAAGTAGATGACGCTGATAGCTATGAGATAGATGTATATAGAGATCTTGCATTAGGTGTATTTCAACGAGGATATAAAGCTTTGAACGTTGGTAATACTTCTTCATTCACTGTTACCGACTTAAAAGCAAATACTCAATATCATTTTGCCGTAAGATCAGTAAAAAGTTATAAGAAAAGTGTTGATTCTCAAATAGTAACTGTTAGAACAACAGAAGAAGGTTTTGCCGGTATAATTCCGGAAGTTAATGAACCGAGTATAATATCCGAGAATTCATTTACATTATCATGGCTTCCTG
Organism: uncultured Bacteroidales bacterium; assembly: GCA_947074145.1. GTDB lineage: Bacteria > Bacteroidota > Bacteroidia > Bacteroidales > JAUNSR01 > JAUNSR01. The sequence continues at coordinate 23,467 of CAMTOJ010000009.1, read as the reverse complement.
TTGAAGAAGCTGAATCTTATAACGTGACTGTATATAAGGATACATATGGAGAAGAATTAGTTTCTTCATATGACTTTACAACTAAGTTTAATCCTCTACCTGAGGGTTGGGAATCTAATTGTACTTCAACAGTTTCGACTGCTGCCAACTGCGGGATAGCACCACCGGCAATGAGAGCAACTTCGTCCGGCTTATATATATCATCAGCAATAAAAGAGTGGCCAATAAATAATATTAGTTTCTGGTATAGAAGTACAAGTTTGCAACCAGACAATTGTCTTTTGATTTCGATGTATAACGGAAGATATTGGTCAGTAACAGATTCTATTCCTACACTCAATTGTTCAGACGGAAAAACATTCATAAAGGAGGATATCGATCCTGAATATTTTGCGGCAAAAATAGAATATATACGTCCTTCAATAGGAAATGTAGCTATTGATGATATTATTATAAATCATAAAGAGATTGTTTCAGTCGCTGTAGATAAATATGAAAGTTATAACATTGGTAATGAAACTACCTTTACCTTCAATATGGGTGATCCTAACACAAGATATCGATTCTTTGTGACTGCTCAAAAAGGTGAAGAATTATCGAAGATGTCTGAAGAAATGATAATAAAGACTTTAGAAAACAATATTTCAAACTCTCTTGAAGATACAAATGACGATAATATCTATTATGTGTCATCTACGGGATCGATAATGAATATGACTAATAACAATCTTCCTTTCTCTATTTATAATACCTCCGGTTCGCTTATCAAAAAAGGAGTTATAAATCCGGGTGAGAATAAGATCAAATTAAACAGTGGAATATACTTTATTAAAGTAAATGATAAAGTGATAAAAGTGATTATATAATTATCTATACTGTAATTAATAAAAAAAGAGATCTTCGTTTTCTTTATAATGAAAACGAAGATCTCTTTTTTTGAATTATATCATTTTGAAAATTAGAATCTCATATTATTACTTCTCTCCATAGTCGATAAGAATCTGAATATTAATATTTTCATCAATGTTGTTTTTAAGAAATTTTATTTGTAGAATTATCCTTGAGCCTTAGAGATTTGTGTTATTTGAATAAATATCAGCAGAACTATCGCCGGCTTTTATATTAAAACTATAAGATCCTGATTTAACCTTATAAATTGCATATCCATTCTCCTTTCTTATAAATTTTACACATCCTTTCGGGATACCCTTCAAATATGATTTTTCAATATAATCTTCATTATTTACCAAAGGAAGATAAACAGTAGCTTCCGTATTCATCGGCACTTTTATCAAATAAGAAATACGCCTGTCATCCTTCATTATCCATTCACTCAAGATCTCTCCGTACTGAGAATTATAGAGAGCCCTACATGATGTAACTCTCTCTTGTCCATGAGGAATAAATTCCCTTGTATCAGGCACCGGTTTTAATATAAAATGACTGAATCCCGGATTATCTTCATCCGATTCTATTCCTCCGATGAAACGATACATCCACTCCGATACAGCCCCGTAAGCATAATGATTAAAAGAGTTCATTATCCAGGGATGATCATTAAATCCCTTCTCTTTAGTGTAAGAATCCCATCTTTCCCAAATTGTTGTAGCTCCCTGATCAATGCTATAAAGCCAAGAAGGATTATTGCGTTGAAGAATAAGATTATATGCCATATCATTAAGACCACATTCGCTTAATGTCTGGTTCAAAATCCCTGTTCCGACAAACCCGGTACTAAGTTTATTTCCGTTGTCTGTCAACATTTTATTCAATCTCTCTATGGCATTTTTTCTATATGTCGGGTTGTCGAATAAATCAAACTTTAAAGCAAGTAGATAAGCAGTCTGAGTTGATACTTTAAGAGCTCCGCTCTCATCAATATATCTTGATACAAACTCTTTTTTTATATTATTGAACAGATTCTTATAACCCTCACCTTTTATAGCATACGAATCATTTTTATTTTCACTAAGAGCTTCCGATATTTTATGCATTAACCTGGCAACGTAAGCATAATAAGCAACACTAACATATCTTTTATCTGTCTCTTCATATGCAAGCCAGTCGCCGAAACTTACTCCCGCTCCATTATAACTATACCCGTCGAAAATCTGAGCCGCAAGAAAATCCATATACTTTGTCATTGATACATAATTATCTTCAAGGATAGTTTTATCATTATACATCTGATACACTGTCCATGGAACAATAATCCCTGCATCTCCCCATGCAGAATTACCATGTCCCCACCAACAGAAAGGCGACATATCGGCATAAGCTCCATCCTCACGCTGAGAATTTCTCATATCAACCATCCATTTTTGATAAAATGCTTTGGTCTCACTATTATAACAAGCTGCTCTGGCAAATATCTGAGTATCTCCCGACCAGCCATGTCTTTCATCACGTTGCGGACAATCAGTCGGAATGCTTAAAAAGTTGCCTCTCTGTCCCCACATCACATTGCTGTATAGTTGATTAATATCTTTATGACTCGTTTCAAAAGAGGATCCCTCCTCAATTTCAGAACCTATAACCTCTCCCGTAATAGTCATAAGTTCTATATCTTCATCAGCCGTTATTTCACAATATCTAAAACCGAAAAATGTTGTAGATGGAGCAAATGTTTCACCATCCGAATCTCCACGAAATATATAATTAAGTTTCGCCTTTGCTGTTCTTAGATTGTAAGTATATACGCTTCCAGCCGGACCATCATCTCCACGCTCTTTTTCTCCACTATCATTAAGCATTTCACCAAACTTAAAATTCATCTTAACGCCACTTTCCCCTCTTGCTTTGAATCTTACCCAGCCTACCATATTTTGACCAAAGTCAAGAACAAGATTTTCTCCCTTTTTAAGATTTACTTTTTTGAAACCTTCATAAGAATCCGCCTTATTTATCGTTCCATAACTACTACCAGAATTCTGTATGCCGGAATAAATCGTTGACCATAAAACCTTCCTTTCAAGAAACTCTCTAATTCGAACAACCGGTCCCTGGTAAGCACTTATTTTACCATTAAACTCTTGATTTACTTCAGTCTTATTCCACTTCGAATCATCATAACCCGCCTGACTCCAATCATATCCACGTCTGGCATCATAAGTTTCTCCATTATAGATATCACCGATAATCACAGGTCCGCATGTTGATGATTTCCAATCAGTATCTGTCACAAATACCTCCTTTTTACCTGATGAATATTCAACAATAAGTTTGGCCATAAACCCGATAGTCGTTTTCCCATAAATTCCTTTATTTATAGCACCAGCCCACCAACCGGTACCTACCTGAGCGCCAAGTCCATTATCTCCCTTTTTTAGAAGATGAGTAACATCTATTGTATTATAGAAAACCTCCTTTGAGTACTCTGTCCATCCCGGTTTAAGTTCATCATATACTATATTTCCATCATGCTGAATATTTCCGGCTCTTTCTCCATTGATAAAAATATCAAATACACCAAGTGCACTGCAATACAACTTAGCCGATTTTACGTTCTCTATTAATTTAATCTCTTTTCTAAATACAGGAATTCCCTCTTTTCGTTGAGGCATAATGGAAGCCTCATTAAATTCGCTAATGTTATTTTTTATCCATTTGGCTCCGTCCCAACCCTCATTTAAAAGACCAGTTTCGAAATAACTCTTTTCTGATGAAATAGTCTTATTCCCCTTATTATCCCAAACTGTAACATTCCAGAAATATCTTGTAGAAGGTTTTAGTTGCCGACCTTCATATTTTATATCAATACTTGAGGAAGATATTTTCTTTCCGGTATTCCAAACTTCCACACCATCTTCACTTCCCTCCTTTACCACAATTGCATACCTCTTCTGCATAACTCCATAATCGGGATTAACAGAGAGCCAACTGAATTTAGGATTTGTGATATCAATACCGATAGGATTCTTAACCCCTTCCACTCTTAATCGAGAAACGCTAAGTTCCGATCCTGACATAGGGAAAACAAACATTAGAATTAATAAAATCAATCCCAATGGAAGATACTGGCTAAAATAACAAAGTGCTTTTCGCTTTAACATATACTACTCTTTAATATGAATAAATAATTGATGCACTAAACTACATTATTCATTAATTAATGAGGTTCGAATTATTCTCAATATGGTTTGAAAAATTGTCTTAGATTAAATCAGTTTAATTTGTGGTAATTTGTAATATGCTAGAATATAAATTATTAAAGATTATGATTAATACCTGTTTCTACAGGTTTAATAAATTCGGAAGGTGTCAAACCGAACTCCTCTTTAAAGCATGTAGAAAAATATTTTGGATTGCTAAAACCCACGGAATACGCTATTTCTGAAATATTCTTATCTCCTGATTTAAGAAGTTTACATGCAAATTTCAATCTTATATTTCTTACAAAGTCCATTGGAGTCATCCCGGTAATAGCCTTAATCTTTCTATTCATTGTTGACTTCGACACATTTAATTCCGAAGCTATATAACCAAGATCGAAATCTGAATCGGTTAGGTGAAGTTCTATACATTCAATTAATTTATTGATAAAACTATGTTCCGTAACTTTATATTCCAACTCTTTTATATCAGGTTCTGTGATCATCTTAAACCGTTCATTTCTCAATCTAAAGGAGTTCATCAGATTTTCAATACGAGCTTTTAAAACTTCAATATCGAAAGGTTTTGTTATAAATCCATCTGCACCTGCCCTATAGCTCTCAAGCTGTGCTTCTTCATTTTTTTGAGCCGTAATCATAATGACCGGAATATGATTCGACTCTATGTCAGACTTCAGCTTTTTACAAAGTTCAATCCCGTCAATCTCAGGCATCATTATATCACAAAGAATAATATCCACATTCTGAGAACTTATTAAAGAGAACGAATCTTCACCTCTTTGACAACATAAGGTATTATAATCTTTCGACAATGATTTAGCTATAAGATCCAACAAGGTTATATTATCGTCAATAATCAATATTGTAGGTTTTTGAACTTCAGAGGCAGATCCGATATTACTCAAAGTTCCCTCTTCATTAACATCACATATTTCATAATAACAATCTCTTTCAATTGGTATTGTGACAATAAATTCTGACCCTTCTCCTTTTACACTATTTACATATATAGAACCTTTATGCAGTTCGATCATCTCCTTTGTTATAGAAAGTCCTATTCCATTTGAATATGCAGAAGTCCCCTTTTCATTTACATAAAAACGAGTAAAAATTCTCTCAATATTTTCTTTTCCGATCCCTTTTCCCTGATCTTTTATCTTTATCTCTATCGATTTACTATCATTATATATTATTGAAGAGAGAGAAATATATATTTTCCCATACTCAAAACTATATTTCAAGGCATTCGACATTAGATTAAAGATTATCATTTCCAGTTTCTCTTTATCCAGATAACCTAAGATATGCTTCTCTAAATCAATTTCGAAAGAGATATTTTTTTCTTTAGCCTGAGAAACAAAATTATTAACAACCAGCTTTTCCAAAATATCTGAAATGTCAACATACGATACCTTAAGCATTAATATCCCTTTGTCCGATTTTCTAAAATCAAGTACTTGCTGAATCAAATTGTTGAGTCTGGTTATATTTTCCCTAAGAGTAACAAGTAAACCTTTATCAGGATATTCCTCTGCCGATAGATTATCACTAACACTCGACATAATAGCAAGTGGAGTTAACAACTCATGAGAAACATTGGTAAAATATTCGATTTTTGTCTTAGTAAGCTCTTCCTGAATTTTTAGATATATTTTTTGTCTATCTCTTAAAATCATAAAACGAACAAACAGACCAATAAAAGCCAAAACAAATATTACATAAATAATAAAAGCCAGATTACTCTCAAACCATGCCGGATTTCTTATAATCATTACACTCTCTTCATAATAGATATCAGGATCTGTAATATCTATACTTCTTACCCTAAAAAGATATTTCCCTTTACCGGGATCATTATAAAATGCGCTATTCTGATTTTCTCTACATTCCCTCCACTCTTTATCAACACCGTCAAGTTTATATCTCAGATAAGAATTAGGCATATTATTAAAAGAGAAGTCCGAAAAATATATCTCTATATTATCATTGTTGTTATTTATCTCTACAGAACCTTCATTATATTTATTTCCTTCGGCATCAACAGTAAAAAACACCGATTTCCCATCAATCTTTATATCGCTTATACGAGGAGATTTAAAGAGTGTCACATCATTGAATATATCCGGTATTCCAATCCTTATCATCCCTTTGTGACCGGCTGCAAAAATCTCATCTCCTTTTACCATAAAAGTTTTCTCTTTGAAAAATGATATAGGTAAAGAGATATCTCCACATTTATAAATCTTATAATTATTATTCTCTTCTGATTTTACCAGAACTTTCTCCTTAAATAAGACAACCAATAAACTATCATTGTTATGTAGCTGAAGAATCTTACTCCCTGAGACATTAAGTACGGATGTTAAATTCTCAACCATTTTATTCGTAACATCTATTCTGAAAATATTCCCCAATGAAGAGCTACAATATATAATCCCGTTTTGATTTCCACTTATTTTATTCAAAAACTCATCATTATATAATTTTATTTCAGGTATATCCAACTTAAATATTTTAAGAGAATCTTTATATGATAAAAACATCAAGCTATTTTTCGATGTTATTATAATCTCCTCGTTATGAACATTAATGGATGAAACATCAATATCATGAGTTAGCTGTATAATATCTTTTTTAGTAAACGGTTTAACGAATATTTTTTTATCAGATAAAATCCACAGATTATTCAATTCATCTAAAACCATATCATCGATAACTTGATTGTGATTATAATTTCTCAAATCCAAAGTATCGGTAATCTCCAAAATTTCACCTTCTCTTTTACCTTTAAAAATGACAGGAATAAAACTCGAATACACCCACATCGAATTCCTATCATCTGCTTTTATGATCTTATCGACCTCTAAATTCTTTATCACTGACTTGCCTGACAAGAATACTTTTCCATCTTTTTCACTATAAAATCTTAATCCCAAACGCTCCTGATTAAACCAAATAATATCATCGTCATCAATATTCAAACAATTGATATTAAGATCTGAACCTGATTTTTTTCTTAACTCTTCAAAATCATGATAATTTATATTCTCATCTCTAAACAAAATATTAATTCCTGCATCATAAGCCCCTAACCATAAATTCCCAAGATAATCTTTCATTATCATCGAATACATTTTATTAATATTCTCAAGAGAACTGATCTTTTTAATTTCAACATTATTCTCATCTATAGGCTCAACCACCCTCAGACTGTTATATCCTAACAACCATAATCTACCCGATCTATTATCCTGTTCTATTCCAAAGAAGATATCATATTCGGATAATTCATTTTGGCCCTTAAATCTCTGAAACTCATACTTCATATCTCGCTCAGGAAAGAACCTGAAAAGTCCGTCGCCCCATGTACAAATCCAATAATTTCCTTTATTGTCTTCAAATATTCTAAACGAATTATTCTCTTTTCCGATTTTAGGAAAAGAGATTAGTTTATTTGTTTCAATGCAATATTTATACAATCCGTCTCCCCATCCGCAAACCCAAATACTTCTATCTGAAAATTGATTTATAGAAACTGCTGTAGGTGTAGTATTATTGTCTGTTAAAATCTTCTCAATTTCTCTTTTCTCCGGACTACATTTAAAAATCTTATCAGAAACGGACACCCATAGATTCGCCTCATTATCATAAAATATAGATTTAATCTCCTGACCAACCAATTCAGGAAAAGGTGACCCGTATACAGAAAAATCATCTTTACGAATCATATTAAGGCCCTTAGTAGTTCCAATACATAAATACTCTGATGTTTCCGTGATATTTTTAATATGATTTGAATACAATAATCCCGGATTTTTATAATCTGATCTGATATTTAAAACTTCATAACCGTCATATCTTGCAAGTCCGTCGGTTGTTCCAATCCAAATATATCCTTTATTATCCTGATACATCGTAACAACCTCTTTTGTATGAAGTTTATCGAGAAATGGCAATTCTGCCACATCAATGTCATCGTTTGACACGGAAAACAAGGATAAAGAAATGAAAAGAAAACAAACTATTTTTATTATTCTATATTGGCTAATCATGTGTTTCAAAATAGGAATGTAATGAACCGTTGTCAAAAAAATGTTTATTTGTTATCCAAATATATATTCAATGAAATAATATACAACATTGACTTTAATAAGTTAATTTTTAATCATGTAGATTAATGATAGATAAGATTATATATTATAATTTTGCATATCATCAATTATAGATATTTCAGGTTTTTGTGTAATTAATATTGAATTATGACAACTAAGTTTTTTTTATGTACTCTCTTATATTTTAGTGAATATAGAAAAATATTTATACACTCTGTATTTCGGTTGTTACTCTTTATCCTATTTCTCCTAAACTCTTCATTTTGCTATTCTAATTTACATATAAATGAAATAATGCCATCCAATGTATCGGTTATAATGGATGACAAGTTTGATTTCCCCGACAGTTGGATTGAGATATACAATTCCGGAGATGAAGAGATTGATCTTTGCGGTTATTCATTCTCTGATGAAAATTCAATAATTAGAAAATGGACATTAAAACAGTCATATATAATAAATCCCGGGGAATATAAACTTATATATTTTGACAAAGAAGATATAGGTATTCACGCCAATTTCCGACTTGATATTAATGGTGCTACATTGTTTATGTATAATGAAGAAGATGTTCTTATTGATAAATTCAAATACGGGAAAGATATTTTCAATACTTCATTTGCGCGAGTTCCGGATGGCAGTGAGAATATTGTTAAGTTAATTGAATCGACACCATGTAATACTAACGACAATTCTATATTTTCAGATTTGAGAACTTCAACTCCTGAGATTGATATTACCGGAAATTTCTTTGACAATGAAATAACCATAAATGTAACATCAGCTACTGATAATGCACTTATTTTATATACTTCAGACGGTTCTGAGCCATCTATTCATTCTGATACACTTTCCTTTGACGGCAATCTTACTATTTCTGCCACCGGAACATATAAATTTAAAGCCATCTCAGATTCTCTTCTTCAAAGTAGCGTTATTACAAGAACATTCTTCTTAAATTACAGACCTACTCATTTGCCAATAATAAGTTTGAGCCTAAATCCCGAGTATCTTTTTGATGATACAATTGGTATTTATATTGAAGGCAAAAACGGTATTCCCGGAAACTGTATAACTGAACCTCAAAATTATAATCAGCCATGGCGACGACCTGTTAATATTGAAATGTTTGAGTTCTCCGGAGCAGAAAAATCGGTAATCAATCAGGTTTCCGAAATGAGGATATCAGGAGGTTGTTCTCGTGATAATGTCCAGAAATCACTTATCCTATACGCCAACAAAAGATTTGGGACCAAACGTTTTAAATATGATCTGTTTGACGAAAAACCGGATATGGAGATCAAATCGTTTATGTTAAGAAACTGTGGTAATGATTTTAATATAGCAAGAATAAGGGATCCTTACATACAGACAATGATTGCAGGAAAGGCAAATATAGATTATCAGGCATATCAGCCTGCCATTATTTTTATAAACGGACAATATTTCGGTATTCAGAATATCAGAGAAAGGTCGAACGAAGATTTTGTTCTCTCAAATCACGGTTACGAGGAGGAGGAGATAGATTTGATAAGTCTTGAAGTTTCCGAACCTGTTGTAGTTTGTGGCGATATTAACGATTATGAGAAAATGATCGATTATGCTTCAAATCATAGTCTTAATTTTGATGAATACTATGAAGAGGTAGCAAAACAGATCGATATAGAAGAGTATATCAATTATATGTTTATTCAAATATTTTCAGCCAATAGAGATTGGCCCGCAAACAATTGTAAACTATGGAAACCTAAAACTGAGTCAGGAAAATGGCGTTGGATATTAATGGATACCGATTTCGGATTAGGACTAAACAATATCAGCCATACTCACAATACCCTTACTTACGCAATGGGAACGCATACTTTTGATTTTTCTCAAAACCTACCTTTTAGCACTCTCCTTTTTAGAAAGTTGATGAGAAATAAAAGATTCAGAAATCAATTTATAGATAGAGCGTTTACTGCAATGGGTGATTTTCTTCATCCTGATATTTTAGAAAATACTCTTGACTCTTTAATAACCAATATTATTGATGAAGCTCCTTATCATACAGAAAGATGGAACCTTCGTAGTCATAATTCATGGATATCTTCTCTTGACTTTATCTCAAATTGGGTAGCCAACCGAGCTCCCGAAGTTGTAAAGTTTATTTCAGATGAATATAATCTTAATCCAACTATTCCGCTTAAAATAACAAGTAATTTACCAAACGGAAATAGAGATAAGATTAAACTCAACGATTACCTACTAAAAGAAAGATCTTTCGATGGTGTCTGTATTTTGGGAAACGAAATAAGATTAGACGCTTTAGAGTCTGACGATTTCGATTTTGCAGGATGGCGAATAAAGGAGATCTATGAAAATGAAGTAAAAACATACTCAATTTATAATGAACCTTCTTACACACTCTCTTTAGATGAAACAATCTCTGCTTTGGAAATATCATCAATATATTTTCAAAAAGGAGTTTTGCATCCCGATAAAGATGATAATATTTTCGATTCGGGATTAGTTGAGACAGATAAAGAGGAGGAGCCTCAAACACCAGATGAAAAACCTCAGAATCCTGATGAAGAGCTTAAAAAGCCGGAGAATAATGAGAATGAATATGAAGGAGGAATTATTGATTCGGAAATAATGTCAGATAAGATAGTAATTTATTATACAAACAGCCACCCGACATCTCTCTCTGTTTTTCTTTATACAATTGACGGAACACTTGTTGATAGCAGATATATAGAAGATAAAGATATTCAATTCTCATACGATCTGAATTTCAGAGGAATAAAGTCAAATATTTATATAATTAAATGCATATCAGATTTCGGAGTAACTGTTAAGAAGATCAAAAATTAAAATATAAATATTATACTCTTACACAATATTAGAATTTTACACCCAAGCCAAATATTGCTCCGGATAAGAAGCCATTTAATTCAAACATACCATAAACTCTGTTTCCAATACTCATACCTAAAACTGAATAATTGATGGCTGTACTAACCTCTTCATTACTAGTAGTTTTATTTCTGTATGTTTTTTTACTTACACAATAATTTGCTCCTATTGAAAACGTGGAATATAGATCAAAATATTTACGATTAAGCCAATAAAATCTGAAATCCATTTTTAAGCTTAGATTTTGATCTTTATATTTATTATCGAGAAAACTAAAAACAGCATAATTGTTTTCTCCATGCTTTTTATACCATGAAATTGATGGCCCGATTGCTATCCACCTTTTTGGCATAAAAAGATACCCTATCTGAACTCCGGGAGATTTATAATTTTTCTTCCTTTTAGTAATCTCCAGTTCTGTTATCGGAATATCATTTATTGAGACTTTATATGTTTTGGAACCTGAAGATGAAGATAATTTAAAAGGAACTCTTGATGATGTGTAAAAATGATGTTCGACTTTAAATCGTTCCTTCGCAGATAAAAATGTGAAAATATTTAGGATAAAAATCGTGATAACAAGCTTTCTAAGCATAAAATATTGATTAATGAGTTGTAAAATTAACTCTACTTTATATTATATCAAATAACTTTGATATAATTAAGTTAATAACATTGTTTATATATAAATAAAACGCAACAAAAAAGATCATTACAAATAGCAATAAAGCCAATGTAATGATCTTTTAATATCGTGTAAATTCATAATAATCAGATATCCTATAATCGAATTTTTGTTTGCATTTTATTTAATGTAAATTATATGTTCACCGTTTTTTTGTTTTCTCCGTAATTAATTATCCTTCGTACGCCTCTTCTACTGCTTTATAAACTATTTTTCCGTCGATGATATTTAAACCGTTAGCAAGAGCAGTATCATCTTTGCAAGCCTTTTCCCAACCTTTACCTGCAAGTGCCAAAACGTAAGGCAATGTTGCATTAGTAAGAGCAAGAGTTGAAGTGAAAGCAACTGCTCCGGGAATATTGGCAACACAATAATGAGTCACACCGTCAACGCTATAAATCGGTTCATCGTGAGATGTTGGTTTAGAAGTCTCAAAGCATCCACCCTGGTCTATCGCTACATCTACCATTACGCTACCCTTTTTCAATAAAGGAACCATCTCTTTTGTAATTAAATGAGGAGCTTTAGCGCCCGGCTTAAGTACTGCTCCAATTACAACGTCTGTTTCAGGAAGAGCTTTTCTGATATTATATTCAGAAGAGTAAATTGTAGTAACGTTTTTAGGAAGAATTTCGCTTAGATATCTTAGTCTTGGAAGAGAGATATCCATAATAGTTACATCAGCACCAAATCCTGCTGCAACAGTAGCAGCATTCAATCCCACAATACCTGCTCCTAAAACAAGTACTTTTGCAGGTGCCACACCCGGTACTCCTGACATAAGGATACCTTTTCCGCCTTTTGATTTCTGAAGATAATGAGCACCTTCTTGTACTGCCATTCTACCTGCTACTTCTGACATTGGAATCAACAAAGGAAGAGTGCGATCTGCCAACTCTACAGTTTCATAAGCGATACAAGTTGCGCGACTTCTTATCATTGCTTTAGTAAGAGCATGATTAGATGCAAAATGGAAATAAGTGAAAACGATCTGACCCTCATGAATCAAGTCATATTCTGATTCGATTGGTTCTTTAACCTTTACAATCATTTCCGATTTGATGTAAACTTCTTCAGCAGAACCGAGAATTTTTGCTCCGGCTTCCACATATTCCGAATCTTCAAAGCCACTATTTACTCCGGCTCCTTTTTCGATGTAAACTACATGCCCTCTTTTTACGAGCTCTTTTGCCCCTCCCGGGGTAAGACCAACACGGTTTTCGTTGTTCTTAATTTCTTTCGGTGTTCCGATTATCATATTATGAATTTTTGATGTTAATAATCGGTTGCTATATTAGTTAATTTTTTAATTAAATAATTTTAAAATGTAAATTTAACACTTGTTTAACGCACAAGCATATTATTTTGCTCATTTCACTATTATACCACCTCCTACTATCATCTCTCCCATATAAAAAGCTGCTGCTTGTCCCGGTGCAATAGCGTTAAGAGGTTCGAGTAGTGTTACTTTGGCGCTGTTATCGGTTGTCAGTTTCACTCTGCATGGAGTATTTTGTTTTCTGTATCTAATTCTGCAATTTAAAATTTCAGAAGTTACTTCGGGAAAGTTAAAAACAACATCTTTTAGCGTTATTTCAGTCTTATACATATGTTCATTTGTAGCAAGAACTATCTTATTCTCTTCAGGGAATATATCCTTCACAAAATGAGCCTTTTGAAAATTAACGCCAAGTCCTCTTCTTTGTCCCACAGTATAGTAAGGTATACCATCATTATGAGAAATAAATTTACCATTAATATCCACGAAAATCCCCGGTTTGATATCTTTACACTGAGGTTGTGAACGAAGATAATCTCTATAGTCGCCAGGACAAAAACAAACTCCGAGACTATCTTTCTTTGATGATACCCTATGAAAACCTTTTTCTGCAGCATACTCTCTAACCTCCTGCTTTGTCATATCTCCAAGAGGCAAAAGCATTCTTTTCATTATAGAAACAGGAAGGCCCCACATAAAAAATGATTGATCTTTATCAGGATCTTTTCCGGCTGATATAAACCATTTTCCGTCGACCTCTTGATTTTTAATGTAATGTCCGGTAGAAACATAATATGCACCCTCTTTATCCGCGATATCGATAAGTAAAGGCCATTTCAGATAATTGTTGCATAGGATACAAGGAACTGGAGTTCTTCCCGCCATATATTCCGATATGAAATAATCGGTAATTTTAGTTTTAAAAAGATCCTTTGCCTCGTAAACAATATGTTTTATTCCAAGACGGGAGGCAAGTGACTTTGCATCATCAAGATGATGCTCCGCACCATCACAAAATACAAATGTGACACCAATCACCTCATATCCCTTTTCAAGAAGAAGCATTGCCGTTACCGAACTATCAGTACCGCCGCTCATTCCCAAAACAACCTTTTTTCTGTCTGACATTTTAATCTGATAGATTTTATAATTATAATGTGAAATAGTCTATAACTTAATTGAAAAAATATATAAGTTGGAAGAATCTAAAAATAAATAAGAGTGCTCAGCTCATTTTTGTCAAGTACCATATTGGCAACATCAAGAATTTGAGAAGTAGAAACAGCTTCAATTCTTCTTATAGTCTGCTCAATAGTTTCATATTCATTTTTATGAAGCATAATTTTAGCAGCCCCCATTATCATACTCTCTTTATTTTCAGAAGAAATACCAATCTGACCTATAAGCTGTTTTTTAGCGGCATTTAGTTGCGAGGAGGTTAGAGAAGAATCTCTCAGTTTGCTAATCTCTTTGTTTACGATTGTCAGGCACTTATCGATATTTTCTTTATCAGTACCGAAATAGATTGAAAATATTCCAGAGTCAGTATAAGCGGAAAAATTAGATTCCACATTATAGACATAACCTTTCTTTTCACGAAGAGCAATGTTAAGACGACTATTCATTCCCGGTCCGCCCAAAATATTATTCATAACAGCAAGAGCTGTACGTCTTTCGTCATTCATCGAGAAAGCCTTATTACCAATTATGACATGTCCCTGATAAGTATTTCTATCCTGACGTATATCACAAGTCCCAACAGGGTGAGGCGATATTCTATTATGTGTTACAGGTTTTACCTGCATTGGTTTATAATGTTTATCGATTAGCTTCAGCACAGTCTTGAAGTCGAAATCCCCCATTGAAAAGAAGATCATATTTGAAGGTTGATACCATCGTTTATAAAAGTCAAGAGTCTTTTGGGTATCGAATGTTTCAAGTATTTTCTCTTCTCCCAGTATATTATGACCTAGCTGGTTGTTTTCGAAAATTATATTTTCAAAATCATCATAAATAAGTTCAGGCGGATTATCGCGATAAGAGTTTATCTCATCGAATATTACATCTCTCTCCTTTTCAAGTTCAGAGATTGGGAAAACCGAATTACACACAAGATCACAAAGAAGTTCGCCGGCGCGAGAAAAATCCTCTTTTAGAAATACGGAATAAACAAAAGTTTCCTCTTTTGATGTGCTTGCATTTAGTTCTCCCCCAACAGTTTCCATTCTGTTGAGTATGTGCCACGACTTTCTTTTGGTTGTACCTTTGAAAATCATATGTTCAACGAAATGAGCCATTCCCTGCTCCGAATCTGCTTCGTCACGACTACCTACATTGATAAGAAATCCGCAATAAGCGACTTTTGATTTGACAGGAAGATGAATTACTCTTAATCCGTCGGGAAATGTATGTTGAAAAAGATTTGTCATAAGGATAGCTTAACTTGTATGATATCTGTTAATACGACCGCAAAAATAATAAAATTCAAAGAGTTGAACCGATAAACGGGTGATATGGTTATAAATTAAAATTATTAACGTCTTTCGGAGATGTAAATTTCATGATTTTCAGGCGTTACAAGTATAAATATCAATAATTGATATGTTTTTGTAAAACCTAAAAGTCTTTTTGCTGCTCCTTGCTATGTATCAACTGATAACTAGCAAGGATTCAACTGATAACTTGCTAGTTATCAGTTGATACATAGCAAGGAGCAGCGAGAATCTCTCTATGAATCTGAAATCTGCTCCCCGATACATAAAAAACAATATTATGGATATAATTCAGGATAAAGGTAAACAAGTTTTTACATACACCACTGAGGGATTTACTTGCAGGGTCAACTATACTATTACGGGAGATATCTTCGATATACGTTCAACATTTGTTCCCGATCAATTAAGAGGTAAAGGTATAGCAGCTCAGCTTGTAAAAGCAGCATGTGATTATGCTCGCAAAAACGGGCTCAAAATAAAGCCAACCTGCTCCTATGCCGATTTATGGCTAAAACGTCATAAGGGTTATAATGTAGTGGAGTCTGATGAGCATAATGACCCTAATAGCTGTCTGATTTGAAATTTTAAAGTGATAGAAATTTACCTTTTATTTATCAAAACAATCTATTTATATATACTTTAACTGAATTTATGGATAAGTGTATTTAAAATAATCCAAAGATTGCAACTAGTTGTATATCTTTGTGAAAATAGTATTGATAATGTTTAGGTTAATAAATTAGATGAGAAAAAAAATTCTTCCTTTATGCATCGTTCTTGGTGGAATGTTGATTCCAAATCAAGCCAATGCTTCTGATAATCTGAATTATCGTGAAGGACTTTTTCGTGAAGGAAAAAGTATGTATGAGATAAAGAGTTATGAGGCCGGCATTGATAAATTGAAGATGTTCAAGCAAAGTATAGGTGCCCCTGAAACTACAATAAATAATATTCACTTTAAACCTGCGGATTTAAATCAGACAGGTTTCTTTACTGATATGCTTGAAGAGGCAGACTACATGATTGCAGTCATGACCTTTGAGAGAAATAAAAAGGAGGTTCTTGATCTTCTTAACTCTTTTATAGCGAAATATCCCGGATCAAGATATATTGATGCTGTAAAATATTATATCGGTAGCTATTATTTCTATAACTCACTTTATAGCGAGGCGCTCGATTCTTTTGATGAATTGGATATGGATCGTATTTCACTTGAAGATCAGCCGAAAATGCTATTGAGAATGGGTATCAGTTTTCTTAAAACGGGAGATATAGCTGAGGCAAAACCGGTTTTTAGTGCTCTTGAGGCAACCGGAAGTGTTGGTAAGTATGATGCTTTATACTATAATTCATATATAAATTATTGTGAAGGTAACTATGATGAAGCTCTGAAGGGTTTCAGACAGTTGCCTAAAAACGGAGATTATAGCAAGACTTCATCCTATTATATTGCTCAGATCTTATTTATTAAAAATGATTTTGAAGAGGCGTCAACCGAAGCATTAAAATTATTGGGTGAAAATCCGACAAATGAACAACGAGCTGAAATGTTGAGGATATTGGGTATCATTAACTTCAATAATAGTAATTATCAGCAGGCATACGGATATTTAAAAGATTATATGAATCTTGTTGAATCGCCTATGCCGGAGTCAGCCGTTCTGGCCGGAATTTCAGCATTTGAATGTGGCAGTTTTAATGAAACTATCAATTTTCTGAGCTACTGTGTCAATGATGACAATGAGCTTAAACAGCAGGCATATCTATATATGGGACATGCGAGTCTGCGTATAAAAGACAATAGAAGTGCGAAAATGTTTTTTGAGGCAGCTTCGCAAAGTGATTTTAATAAAAAGCTAAAAGAGGAAGCCTTATATAATTATGGATTGATGGTTCATTCATCATCTTTTTCCGCTTTTAATGAATCGGTTACTGTTTTTGAAAATTTCTTAAATCAGTTTCCAACCTCCGGTTATGCCGATAAAGTAAACGACTGTCTGGTTGAGTCTTATATGACAACAAGAAACTATGAGGCAGCACTTGTTTCAATAAATAAAATCTCGAAACCGGGCGATAAGATAATGGCTGCAAAACAAAGGGTATTGTTTCAACTTGGAACACAAAGTTTTGCAAACTCAAATATGCTTGAGGCTGAAAACTATTTCTCACAGGCTCTCTTGTTGGGCAATTATGATCCTGAAAGTCGTGCTCTTGCTTTTTTCTGGAGAGGTGAATGTCTATACAGAAAAGGTTTTTATCAACAGGCAGAAAGTGATTTCAGACAATATCAACAGTTGACACCAAACACAAGAACAGAAGTTTTTGCCCTTGCTCGTTACAATACAGCTTATTGTTGTTATAAACAGCATCGTTTTACAGAGGCTCTTGAGTGGTTTGAGAGATATATTGCTATACCTTCAGAAAAAGGAAAGAATACATATACTGATGCTCTTATCAGGATGGGTGATTCTTATTTCTACAAAAGAGAATTTAAGAGTGCTCAGAACTGTTATTTACAGGCTTCCGTAACAAATAGTCCGGCTGCCGATTATGCATATTTTCAACGTGGATTTATGGCCGGTCTCCAAAAGAAATATAGTGAGAAGATCGATATAATGCAGAAGCTTGTCGAAAAATATCCTGAATCGGAATATGCTGATGATGCATTGTTTGAGGAGGGAAAAACATATTTCCAAATTGAAGATAAGACTAATGCTAAACGAGCATTCAGAAATGTGACTACAAAATACCCAAACAGTCCGCTTGCACGTCAGGCAGGGTTGCGACTTGCTTTGGCACACTTCAATGATAATGAACATACGCAGGCAATCGAAGCCTATAAGAATATTATAGAAAAATATTCCGGAAGTGAAGAGGCTAAAATTGCGGCAGAAGATTTGAAATCTGTTTATCTTGAGGTTAACGATGTAAAAGCTTATGCAGATTATGTAAATAATCTTGGCGGTAAAGTGATTTTCGGAGAGGGTGAGCAAGATTCTCTTACATATTTCGCTACCGAAAAAGTGTTGTTGAAAGGTGATGATGTTAATAGTCGCGATGCTTTGATCAATTATATTCAGAGCTTTGAAAACGGAGCATTCAAGCTTGATGCATATTGTGAACTGGCAAGAATCTATTATAAAGAGGGAAATCTTGAAAGTTCTCTTGAAGCATACTCCAATATTCTTCAGTATCCGGACAGCAAACATGTTGAAGAAGCCCTTGTCAGAAGTGGTGAAATATGTTTCGTAAATAAGAATATGGAGGAAGCTTTAAAATATTATAAAGATTTGTCATTTAAAGCGGAAAAACGAGAAAATAAAGAGGCTGCACGTCTTGGTATACTTAGATGTAATGTCGCTCTTGACAGATATGATGATATTGTGCTTGCTGCAAATGATCTACTTAATACAACCAATTTATCGCCGGAACTTACAAGAGAGGCTCTTTACAGCAGAGCAAAAGCTCTTATCTCTTTGAATCAAAATGAATATGCGCTTAAAGATCTTGAAGAATTGGCAAAAGATATGCGATCTGCACAGGGTGCTGAATCGGGATACCTTGTGGCAGATCTTAATTATAAGGCAGGAAATATAGATAAAGCTGAAGAATCGGTGTTTGCATTGATTGACTCTGCTACTCCACAGCAATATTGGCTTGCAAGAGGATTTATTCTTCTTGCTGATATCTATATCTCTAAAGATGATAGTTTTCAGGCTAAGCAGTATTTGCAAAACCTGAAGAACAACTATAACGGAGAAGATGAGATTCGTGATCTTATTGAGGAACGCTTTAAATTGTTAGGAGGAGAATAGCATTATGAATTATATAGAAAGAAAAAACAGTAGAGGAAGTGCTTTCATTTCGTTAATGACTCTTGCAGGGTTCACTTTTGGGGCAACAGCTCAGGAAAGTGATTCTACTCTTATGAGAGAGATGGTGATTGAAAAAGAGTATTCTCCCGTTGTTAAAGATGCGGACAAAATTGTAAGAATGCCGGAGGTTGAAGCTCCCAGAGCAAATAAAACATCTATCGTGTATTCAGATCCGGGATTAAATATTAACACCGAATCTAAAATCAATAATTTGACATCAGGTGATATCGGTACTAATTATATGTTCAGTAAAGAGCGTGGCTATTTGAATCTTGGATACGGAGTATATAATAATATACTTTTTGAGAATGGTTATAAGTTTGTTGATACTGATGAAAATAAACTTGGTATTATACTGAATCTAAACTCCTTTAGCGGAAATGTGAAATCAAATCATAGTTCCGAAAAAAGCAGAATGAGAAATACCAATAGTCTTGTCAATCTGTTTTATAATCATAAAGCAGAGAAGATAGCCGTTTCTACAAATATTAAATTTGGTTGGGATCCATTCTCTTATTACGGGTTCGTTCCTCATAATGAAGAGGCTTTAGATTTTGACGGCTTACCGGTGGGTAGCATCAACTATGATAATTCTGAAAAGACTCGTAGATACGGACAAAGAGTAGATAGATATGGAGCTGATTTTAAGGTAGAATCAAGAAATACGGAGTTTTGGCAATATCAGGCTTTTGCTTCTTTTATGAGAATGGGATTCAAACGCCCCGATTTTAATGAGAATACAGCTCATTTTGGTGGTAAATTGTCTCGACTGATGGGTGATAATTGGCGCATTACGGGAGACGTAGATTTGAAGTATCTTTTTTATGGAGGTGATAAATATCTTAATTTCCCACATTTCGACAGAGTATCAAAGGAGTTGAAAAATTGCGGATTATCATCATTCAAGGCATATTTCGATTATGTTGATAAAGATAATATCTCCTTTAAAGGTGGGCTTGTAGTGGATGTTGCAACAGGTCTTGCTCCACATTTCTCGGTAGCGCCTTATGTTGATTTTAACTGGAAAATATCTGAGTTATTCGGTGTGTATTCATCTATTACGGGTGGTATGAAACAATATTCTTATGACGAGGAGCTTCGAAATAATCGCTATTTCCTTGGTGAACAAACTAAAAACAGTTATACACCTTTTGACTTTAAGGTTGGAATGAGAACCTCCCCTTTATCAGGTTTGCAGTTTGATATCTTTGGGGGTATCGATTATACGTGTAACCAACGTTTTTATATGTCGGATCTTAGAGGTCTTTATTACGGAGAACTATCGGAAGATATTAAGAATTATGAGTTAAATCTACTATCTGCATATACAAATAATGCTTTCAAATATTCTGTAGGAGGAAAAGTGAAATATACTTATGGCAAACTTATTGATGCCGCACTTTCTGTTCAGGGTAATGGATACTCGTTGAAAGATGATAATATTGCTTCATATATGCCTAAATGTGAGATTAATTTTAATCTTGGAGTACGTCCTATTGAAAGATTATTGATCAATCTGGAGTATGATTTTAAGAGTCGTCATGATGGCTTAGTCAGTACTCAGATTAATACAATGCCACAATATCCTTTATATATGCCGGCAAATATCATTAGATATTCAAATAGAGAATCTATGAGTAATATCAATATGCTAAATCTAAAAGGAGCATACTCATTTACCAACTCTTTCGGTGTTTTCGCTCATCTTAATAATCTGCTAAACTATAAAGATGATATGTGGTACGGAATGCCGACAATGGGAATGAATTTTGTCGCGGGAGTCAATTTTAAATTCTGATTATAATTTAGAATAATATACAAAAGGCTATTATCGATTAATGATAATAGCTTTTTTTATATGTTTGAAAAAGGAGATAACATTAACGCGTATAAATTAAAATCTAAAAATTATGATATAAACAGATTAATTGTTAGAGTTTTTTTTATCTTTGGCATCGGTTATTTATTAGCATGCAAGTACTTTAAGCTGAATAGTTATAACAGAGAATAATAAGTGCTAAAATTACTTTTTATAAAACAATTAAAACACGTTGATTTCTAAAAGAAAAAATAAATTTTTTATTTATTTTCTATTGCCATCGGAAATTATCTTACACATATTATAACACAATAACGGAAAAACATGGGAACTTTAGATTGGATTGTGATTGGAGTCTTTTTTATGGCTTTAATCGGAATTATTTGGTGGGTTGTTAGTCAGAAATCTAACAATTCTGAGGATTACTTTTTAGGAGGACGCGATGCTACATGGATCGCAATCGGAGCCTCAATTTTTGCATCTAATATCGGATCAGAACACTTAATTGGATTAGCCGGCGCCGGAGCATCAAGCGGTATGGCGATGGCACATTGGGAAATCCAAGGTTGGATGATTCTTATTTTGGGATGGGTATTTGTCCCGTTTTATACAAGAAGTATGGTTTTGACAATGCCAGAATTTTTGGAAAGAAGATACAACACACAATCAAGAACTTTATTATCAATTATCTCTTTGGTCAGCTATGTAATGACAAAAGTTGCAGTAACTGTATACGCAGGTGGACTTGTATTCCAACAGGTATTCGGTATCGAAGAGCTTTGGGGAATTGATTTCTTTTGGATTGCAGCTATCGGTTTAGTAATGATTACTGCATTATACACAATATTCGGAGGTATGAAGTCAGTGCTTTATACATCTGTACTTCAGACTCCTATCCTGCTTTTAGGATCACTTATTATCCTAGTGTTAGGCTTTAAAGAGCTTGGCGGTTGGGACGAAATGATGAGAATCTGTGGAGCAACAAGCGTGAATGATTATGGTGATAAGATGACAAACCTTATCAGAAATAATGGTGATGCTAACTTCCCTTGGTTAGGGGCATTGATCGGATCATCAATTATCGGTTTCTGGTATTGGTGTACAGACCAGTTTATTGTACAACGTGTACTTTCAGGAAAAGATGAAAAAGAAGCTCGTCGCGGTACAATCTTCGGCGCTTATCTTAAACTTCTGCCTGTATTCTTATTCCTTATTCCTGGTATGATTGCTTATGCACTTCATCAGAAAACAGGAAGTTTCCTTCCTATGATGAGTAATGGTGTAGCAAATACAGATGCAGCCTTCCCTACTCTTGTAGCGAAACTTCTTCCTGCGGGTGTTAAAGGTCTTGTGGTTTGTGGTATCCTTGCTGCGTTGATGTCATCACTTGCTTCATTATTCAACTCTTCAGCGATGCTTTTCACAATCGACTTCTATAAAAGATTGAAACCGGAAACTCCTGAAAAGAAACTTGTAAAAATCGGACAGGCTGCTACTATCGTTATCGTGATTCTTGGTATTCTTTGGATTCCAATCATGAGAAGTATGGGAGATGTGCTTTATACATATCTTCAAGAGGTACAATCAGTACTTGCACCGGGTATTGCTGCCGCATTCCTTATCGGTGTGACATGGAAGCGTGCTTCAGCTCTTGGAGGTCTTTGGGGTATGGTATCGGGATTCATTATTGGTATAATACGTCTTGGAGCTAAGATATATTATGAAAATTTCGGAGATGCTTCATCAGTAAGCTTATTCAAAAGCTTATTTTACGATATGAACTGGTTGTTCTTCTGCGGATGGATGTTGCTATTCTGTGTAATTGTGATCTTTATCGTAAGTATGTGTACAGAAGCACCAACAGATGAGAAAATCAAAGGTCTTGTATTCGGAACTTCAACACCTGAACAGATTGCAGAAACTCGTCAGAGCTGGACAAAATGGGATGTTATCAATTCTATAATAATACTTGCTATTACTGCCGGATTCTATATCTATTTCTGGTAAAAAAATAATTGTCTTGTATCCGTATTGCTGAATCGGATACAAGACAATAATAATTATATCAAAATCAAAATATTTTAATGGACTAAATGTCTCTTTTATAAAGAGATTGAAATAATAGAAATTACAATGCTTGAGGATTTAAAGAAAAAGGTTTGTCAGGCAAATCTTGATTTAGTAAAACATGG
>CAMTOJ010000008.1 GCA_947074145.1 uncultured Bacteroidales bacterium | reverse complement strand
AGTATTCTGGAAATCAGAACTTATTGACTTTGTTATCCTTCAGCAGGATGCATTTGATAAGGTTGACTCTGTATGTTCTTTGGAGAGACAGAAATATCTTCTTGAGTCTGTAATCGCTGTTTGTCGTGCTGACTTTAATATGAACAACTTTAATGAAGTAATGGATTATTTCAAAAAGATGATCAACTTATATAAGCAACAAAACTACTGCGAGTTTAAAACAGACGAGTTCTACAAATATGAGAACGAAATTAAAGAATTGATTAGCGAACGAATTATTGTAAAATAGGCTATGACAAATACGGCTTTTCAAAAAATATATACAAAAATCACCGCTATCACTAAGGCAACATGTTCTTTGAGAGCAAAAAATGTGGGTAATGATGAACTTGCATTGATTGACGGACAGCTTGCACAGGTGGTAAAAGTAATGGGTGATGAGGTGACTTTGCAGGTGTTTGGTGGTACAGGTGGTGTCAGAACAAATGCAGAAGTTGTCTTTATCGGTAAAGCTCCTTCGCTTAATGTTAGTGAACAACTTGCCGGGCGTTTCTTTAACGCATTCGGTATGCCGATAGATGGTGGACCCGAAGTAGAGGGTAAAAGAGTTGAGATTGGTGGTCCATCGGTAAATCCGGTAAGACGTAAACAGCCTTCTGAACTTATTGCAACAGGTATTGCGGGTATTGACCTTAATAATACTCTTGTATCAGGTCAGAAGATTCCTTTCTTTGCCGATCCCGATCAACCTTTCAACCAGGTTATGGCAACTGTAGCACTTCGTGCGAAGGCTGATAAGATTATCCTTGGCGCGATGGGTATGACAAACGATGACTTCCTTTATTTCAAGAATGTATTTAGTAATGCTGGTGCTCTTGACCGTATCGTAAGTTTCGTTAATACTACAGAGAATCCTCCTGTTGAACGTCTTCTTGTACCTGATATGGCTCTTACAGCTGCTGAATATTTCGCAGTTGAGAAAAATGAAAAGGTACTTGTTCTTTTGACAGATATGACATCTTATGCAGATGCGCTTGCGATTGTATCTAACCGTATGGATCAGATCCCTTCAAAAGACTCAATGCCAGGTTCTCTTTATTCAGACCTTGCAAAGATCTACGAAAAAGCAGTACAGTTCCCTTCAGGTGGTTCAATCACAATTATTGCCGTTACTACTCTTTCAGGTGGCGATATCACTCATGCCGTGCCTGATAATACAGGTTATATCACAGAAGGACAGTTATTCCTTCGCCGTGACTCTGAAATTGGTAAAGTAATTGTTGACCCTTTCCGTTCATTGTCTCGTTTGAAACAGCTTGTACAAGGAAAGAAAACAAGAGAAGATCATCCACAGGTAATGAATGCTGCTGTTCGTCTTTATTCTGATGCTGCAAATGCAAGAACTAAGATGGAGAATGGTTTCGATCTTACAAATTATGACGAACGTACTTTGGCTTTTGCTAAAGAGTATGCGAATGATATCTTGGCTATTGATGTGAATCTTGATATTACAGAGATGCTTGATGTGACTTGGGGATTGTTTTCCAAACATTTTAAACCGGATGAGGTAAATCTGAAAAAATCTCTTGTAGATAAATATTGGAAAGAATAATAATTGATTCTTATATTTATCATACGTAATAAATCTATCTTGAAAAAGATAGACACGGTTTAAAAATTAAATAATAAAATAATGGCTATAAAATTTCAATATAATAAGACCTCGCTTCAGGATTTGGAAAAGAATCTGAAAATGCGTGTTCGTACTCTGCCGACTATTAAAAATAAGGAGAGTGCGCTGCGTATGGAGGTTAAGAAATCGAAAGATGAGGCCAAAGATCTGGAGATAAAGCTCGAACAGGAGATTGCCGCTTACGACAAGATGATGGCTCTTTGGAGTGAGTTCGATCCAACACTTATTAAGGTGAAAGATGTTGAACTTAACGTAAGAAAAATTGCAGGTGTAAGAGTTCCGGTGTTGTCGAATATTGAATTCGATATACCTCCTTTCAGTCTATTTTCCGCTCCTAGTTGGTATGTTGACGGATTGACAATATTAATTCGGATGTCACGTACTGCAATAGAACGCGATTTTACAGATATGAAATTAAATCTTCTTGAAGTTGCAAGAAAAAAGACAACTCAGAAAGTTAATCTTTTTGAGAAAGTACAGATTCCGGGCTATCAAGATGCAATACGTAAAATAAAACGCTTTATGGAGGATGAAGAAAATCTTTCTAAATCATCACAGAAAATAATGCGTGCTCAACAGGAGAAAAGAAAGGAGGAAAATCCATGGTTGTAGGAATGTCGAAATATAGTTTCCTTGTTTATCATAAGGAATATAGCGATTTTTTGATCAAACTA
Organism: uncultured Bacteroidales bacterium; assembly: GCA_947074145.1. Lineage (GTDB taxonomy): Bacteria > Bacteroidota > Bacteroidia > Bacteroidales > JAUNSR01 > JAUNSR01. The sequence continues at coordinate 94,410 of CAMTOJ010000008.1, read as the reverse complement.
AGAGATCTTGGTCTTTGTCATGTGATTGAACGTCAAAGTGGGATAGTAGAAGATGGGTCTGATTTACAGAGCCAACTCTCAACAAGTGCTCGTTTTGAACGTATTTTAAAAGAGATGGCAATAATCGTGGGAGAGGAGAAAGATAAATGTAAACCTGCAATAGAAGGTTTTGATTATCTGAAAGCTCTTGGCGAATATGAAGCTTTACATGAAGAAAAAGGAAAAATTGCTCAAAGAAAAGTATTCGTTCAAAAAGAAATTGAACGTTTTGCTCCTTGGGGTGATTTTGATTGGGATAAGATTTATAAACTCCGTGATGCAGGTCATATAGTTAGATTCTTTACTTGTGCGGTAAGAAATTTTAATGATGAATGGATTGAGAAGTATAATGCTATCATTATAAGTGAACAAAATTCACAAAATTTCTTCATCACAGTAACTCCTCAGGGGGAAGTGACCGATATGGAAGAAACCGAAAGGGTAAAACTTCCAAAAGAATCACTTTCAGATCTTACTACTTTAATGAATAATATCCTAAAAGAGGAAAAAGATAATGAAGAATCAATCAATCAATTTTGTCTTGATTCTTATCATTCTCTTCAGGAAGGATACAATTTATCACTTGAGGCAGTAGATCTGACAAAGGTTAATCTTAATTCCGACTCACAAGCTGAGAATAAACTTATATTCCTAGAGGGATGGATTCCAACTCAGAATACAGAAGAGGTGAATACATACCTTGATAATCTGGGAATATTCTATGTTAATGAAAAAGCTAAGAAAGAGGATCCTGCGCCTATCAAACTTCATAATAATAAGTTTGCGGCACTGTTTCATCCAATAGCGGAGCTTTATCAGCTTCCATCCTATTCGGAACTTGATTTAACACCGTTTTTTGCACCATTCTTCGTAATGTTCTTCGGTCTTTGTTTGGGAGATGCAGGTTATGGATTGATTCTAATAGCAGCCGCTCTTATTGGCCGTAGATTTGTTAAAGAGAGTATCAAACCAATGCTTTCTCTTGTCGCAATTTTAGGAGTAGGAACGGTAATCTTTGGATTTGTCAGCGGAACTTTCTTTGGTATCGAGCTTTTGAAAGTTGATTGGCCTTGGATACAAAATATGAAGAAATTCATGCTTGATCCGGATAAATTGTTTACTCTTTCTTTGATTGTAGGAGGAATTCAGATCATTTTTGGTATGGGAATAAAGGCAATAGGTTATACAATCCGATTCGGATTCCTTAATGCTCTTTCTGCTTGGGGATGGTTTGTGGGTATTGTAGGATGCGGTTCAGCTGCAATTCTTCAACACTTTGGAATTATCGAAGAATCTGTGGCACGTATCATATATTATGTTGCCGGAGGATTAGGCGCAATTGGAATATTTGTTTTCAATGATATGAAGAGAAATGTTTTCATAAATGTCGGAGCCGGTCTTTGGGATACTTATAATATGGCTACAGGTCTTATGGGTGATCTTCTTTCATATGTACGTCTTTTCGCTTTGGGAATTTCAGGTGCAGTACTTGGTTTAGTATTCAATGACTTAGCAATTAAAATGAGTCCTGATATTCCGGTAGTAGGATTTATAGTTTCAGCTATAATACTTCTTTTCGGACACTCTATGAATATATTTATGGCAGGTCTTGGAGCATTTGTGCATCCTATGCGTCTGACATTTGTAGAATTCTACAAGAATGCCGGATTTGAAGGAGGAGGTAAGAAATACAGTCCTTTTGCAAGAAGAACTAAAGAAGAAGATTAAAAGAAAATAATTAAACTTTGGCAATATACGCCACAATCACTATCACGGAAATAGCCCGTGTTTAAAGAAAAAAATTAATAAAAAAATAACGATTAAAAATTAGAAATTATGCAACCAATTGTTTTAGCTTATATCGGTATTGGTCTAATGTTAGGACTTGCCGGAATCGGAAGTGCTTATGGCGTATCTATTACGGGAAATGCAACTGTAGGAGCTCTTAAAAAGAATCCTGATAAATTTGGTAACTTCATGGTACTTTCAGCCCTACCCGGAACTCAAGGACTATATGGTTTCTTAGGATATTTCCTTATGCAAGGTGTCTTAGTAAGTGATATGTCATGGTTAGCAGCTGCCGGAGTTTTCGGTGCAGGTCTTGCTCTTGGATTCGTAGGTCTTTTCTCTTCAATCCGTCAGGGACAAGTTTGTGCTAATGGTATCGCAGGTATCGGAGCAGGTTATGATTTATTTGGTAAAACTCTAATCCTTGCCGTATTCCCTGAACTTTATGCGATTGTAGCTGTAGCAGCAACATTCCTTATCAGTGGATCATTGAAATAAATAAACATTTTATATTGTCGGTTTAACCGACAATATATTCAATAAAAAATCTCTTTGCTAAATGATATATTTATCATAAGCAAAGAGATTTTTTTATTTTAATCGAAATAATTTCTATTAGATTATTTCCATCTGAATGATCCTGTTTTAATCTTAAATAGTCTATCGATATGAAATAATCTGTTACAGTCAAATTCTTAATTAATTCCTTACAACTTGAAAAGACTGAAATTATAAAAGCATTTACAAGCTTATTTATAATTTAAACATTTACAAGCAAGAGCATAATCAAGCCTTATTTGCATCATTTATCAGCTCCTTTATAGCAGCTACCTTTTCATCCATCGATAGATTATAATCAATCCAATTGATCTTTAATCCTCTTTTTTCCATACCTCTAAACCATGTCATTTGTCTTTTGGCAAACTGATGAATAGCAATCTCAAGAGAAGAGATCATTTCATCATAGCTTAACTGATTAGTCAAATAAAGAGTGAGATATTTATATTCAAGACCATAATAAATCAGATCTTCAGCCGGTATTCCGGAATCAAGAAGAGTTTTTACCTCCTCAACCATTCCATTCTCAAGACGCTCTTTAAGGCGAACTGAAATCTTTCTTCTTCTCTCATTCCTCTCAATATCAACTCCAATAATAAGTGAATTAAGAGGCGATAATTCAGTTTCATCAGGAGTGGCATGTTTATAATACTCCTGAATTTCAATCTCTCGTATAGCCCTTTTAGCTGTGTCTATATCAGTTGTATTATGAAGCTTTTTATAAGATGAAAGGATTACGGCAAGCTCTTCAAGAGATTTTCCAGCCAGACTCTCTCTTAACTCTTTATTTTCGGGTACACTTAAAAGTTTATATCCTTTAAGAACAGATTCGATATACATACCGGTTCCACCGCACAGAATTGGAATTTTACCCTTACTTTTAATTTCATCATAAGCATGAATAAAATCATGCTGAAATTCAAAAAGATTATATTTATAACCTGCCTCCCTTATATCAATTATATGATGATTTATCCTTTCTCCATTTATTGAATATTCATCAAGATCCTTCCCTGTACCAAGATCCATTCCTTTATATATCTGACGAGAATCGGCGCTAATTATTTCAGTTTTCAAGTTGTGAGCCAGAGCTACCGATAGAGATGTCTTCCCCGATGCTGTTGGCCCAAGTATCGTTATTAAATCCGTCATCATTCATTATTTTAATTGAAGGATATATTATGGTATCCAATAATTCATATTCCTGTTCCAGAAAATCACCAAGAATATTTTTATTTATATTATTTCTTATTTCAGATTCTGTCCAAAATTTAGTTTTATAAGCGATATGCTTTTTGAACTCCTTTTCATCTTTTATATGAACGATGTAAAGAAACACAATTCGTCTTATTGAATCATCTTCATAAAAATATCGCGTTATAAAAGATGCCTTTTCATTTTTTAATTCATATCGATCAAGCAATTTGCTTAAACTTTTTGGCAATGTCTCTCCGTACGCCATATCACGAAAAAGGGGAGAATCATATTTCTCCTTTTCCAATTTCATCTCTTCAATCGGTTTCAACAATATTCGTCCTTTATAGAATACAAGTACTCTTAGACGAGGATGAAGAAATCTGGTTCTGGTATCGTTACTTATCGATCTAGCTACTCTTCCGATTACATTCATATTGTTATCAATTATAGGAAGCCACGTTTCACTTTCAAACTTTTTTGATATAAGAATGATTCTTATACTTTCATTTATGAAAAGAAGAAAATACATTCCCAATCTGACATAGTTAACTAAAGTAATCGACTCTGCATATTGTTGTGGTTTGCTATTATAAATAAATACTGCCGCAGATATTATATAAATAGCTATATAGACAATCAGACGATTACTGAAATTAAAAAATTCATAGACAAAATTTCTATAACTTCTGTTTATCGTTTTGTTTTCATTTCTACATATTATTTTAATAGCACTCTTCTTATTTGAAATTATTAATATCATTTGAATAAGAATGAATATCTCAACTATTATATAATGCAACTTCATACTAATCAAAGAAACTAAGAAGGAGCATAAAAATGATATCGTTATTGACAACATTATTATCGGATGTGTGTCACTTTTCGATTTATGACTATCTATAAGAGTCATAATTATTGAGATCACAAGACCTGACAATAATGATATAGTGCTATTAGAAAATATTTCAAAGAATACAAAAAACAGAAGGGGAATCAGCGATAAAGCCGGATTCAAAGAACTTTTATACCTTATTCCATTTTTCATAATTTCATTTTATTAAAATAAGCAAGTAATCTTAATACCCTAATTCTTTGCGAAATTATGTTATTATCTGTTAATTACAATCTTAATAACAAACAAATGAATTGGTATAAAGTTTTCGACAAATTAGTAATTTAACTTTAATTGTCAGAATTAAATAAATGTGATAGTTTGATTTATATTTATAAATAGTAGAACGATTAATGTGTATATCTTATGAAAAAATAAACAATAAACTAACTAACGCAATAATATATCCTATGAATAAACTTAAGAAAATTTCTCTGAAAAATTTGATTTATAGTCATAGTTATAAAACATAAAACCAATAATTCCTAAAGTCAGAGATACTAATTTTTCAAATTTCTATCAAGGAAACGCACCATTTGTTTATATAGATGTTTGCTTGTATTACCACCATTTATAAAATGATTTCTATTGGTATAATATAGCATATCGAAATCAATATTATTCTGAACAAGTTCCTCTGTAAACTCAAGTGTATTTTGTGGATGTACATTATCATCAGCAGAACCGGAGATAATCAAAAGATTTCCTTTTAGGTTTTTTGCTCTTTTCAGAGCTGAAGTTTTCTGATATCCCTCGCTGTTTTCTTTTGGAGTTCTCATATATCTTTCTGTATAAACAGAATCATAGAATTTCCAATCGGTAACAGGAGCTACTGCAATTCCTGCTTTGAAAACATCACTTCCAGTCATTGACATTAATGTGTTATAGCCTCCGAAACTCCAACCCCAAATAGCGATATTTGATGGATCAACAAATGAAAGAGTCGATAGGTATTTTGCTCCATCAATCTGATCTGCTGATTCCTTAAGTCCCACATTCATATAAGTTGTTCTTTCAAATTCGGCACCACGGGCTCCTGTTCCGCGACCATCAACACAAGCAACAACATAACCATTGGCAGATAAATATCGCGTCCAGTCAAGCCGCCAGCGATCAAGAACTTGCTGTGAGCCCGGACCTCCATATTGAACCATCACCACAGGATATTTTTTACCATTTTTGAAATCAACAGGCTTAATAATAAAACCGTTTAATTTATCACCTGAGGAATTTTCAAAAACAAAAAACTCTTTTTCAGAGAGATTGATGTTTTTCAGTTTATCTTTTAAACCTTTATTATTCTCAAGAGTTCTTAAAACTTTTCCTTTAGAATCTGTCACATTGACAACCATTGGAGAATTGATTCCAGAGAAATAATGTTGCATATAATTAAAGTCAGAGCTAAAAGTAGCGCTGTTTGTTCCTTTCTCTGCAAATAAAGGTGTCATAATACCTTTAGAGTCTATTTTATAGACCTCTCTTGAGAGAGGCGAATTTTTTGCAGCCTGTATATAGAAACTTTTATTTTTTTGATTATATCCGTAATAATCGGTTATATCCCAATTGCCGGAAGAAACTCTTTTTAGAAGATTTCCATTAAGAGAATATTGATATAAATGACGGTATCCGTCTTTCTCACTTATGAATGTGAAGAAATCAGGATAAAACTCTATCATATCCATATTTTCTGTATTAATGTAAGCATTGTTTTTATCTGTGATAATAATCTTACTAACTCCTGATTTTGGATTCACGAAATGTAATTTAAACTCACTTTGATGTCTGTTAAAACTCATTACAGCAAGTTTTTCAGGATCAGTTGTAAACACTACACGAGGAATATAATCTTCCGATGTAACATCAACGTCCATCTTTTTTGTTCGTTTTGTGGTGATGTCATAGGTATACACGGCAACTTTTGAATTCACCTCTCCCGAAACAGGATATTTATATGAAAATGTTCCCGGATAAAGCTCATTCTCTTTCAATTCCGGAGCTAAACCGTTATACATCTGAATTGGATACTCCTTAACATCAGATTCATCAAATCTTATAAAAGCAATAGTATTATTATCGGGCGACCAGCTAAATGCTTTGTTCATAGAAAACTCCTCCTCATAAACCCAGTCAGGAATACCATTTATAATCTTATTTTTTTCTCCATCAGTTGTTATAGCAGATTCAGTGTCATAATCCAATCGTTTGAGATAGATATTATTATTTTTTGTAAAAGCTACCAATCTACCGTCAGGCGAGAAACTTGCCGCTTGCTGTTTTCCCTCAGAAAGGGGCTTTACCAAATTTCTACGTACATCAAACGTATAATATTTTGCTAAGAATGATCTTCTATAGATCATCTCTTTATCGGTATAAACCAAAATTCTATTCTCATCAGGGCTCATTTCAAAACCTGAAAAGGTTTTAAATTCGCATCCTTTAGCTTTAGCTGTATTAAAGAGTGTATCAATAGGAGAGCCAGTTTTATAAGAAAATCTTATGATACATGAATTCTCCTCATTTGGAGCTATATAACTTTGTCCGTCAATCGATGATAAGAGTTGAGGATAAGATTTTTGAGAATAATTACCACCTATAATATCTTCAAGTTTAATATTATCGGCATTAGCCACAGAGATTCCGCTAATCAGTATAATGAATGAATAAAGTCTTTTTCGCATCTTTAAAATTTTATGAGGATAACAAAGATAACCTTTTATTTAACTTTTATATAAGATCATTTCAATCAATAATATAGAAATTGATTATTAAGATTATGCAAAAATAATCAAATGTATTTATGACATTTATAACTTCTCTTTTAAAAATGTAATCTATTGCATAAAATCAGTGTGTAAGAGATTGATTCTAACAAATAAAAAAGAAATGTTTCAGTGTAATCACTTTTGGTTCTTCCATTTTCTTTACACCTTGCAAGGTGTAAAGAAAATTTTTGCAAGTTTTCAATCAACACCTTGCCCGTTGTGGATTAAAAACAAACAAGTTTATTAAAAAAGAGATTGTCTATAATCAAAAAGAGTAAAGATTGAAGAAGTGAAAAATATTCAAATAGTGGGTATGATATAAAAGACTATAACGATATAAATCTGTTAGAAAAAGGAATTTTCAGGCACAAAAAAAGCCATTATAAATACTTTAAATAAAGTTTTTATAATGGCTTATAAAAGAGTTTTTATAAATTATTTCTTTGTTTTATTCTGATTACCTTCGGATTTACCATCTTTATTATTTCGTGGTTGATGAGGACCGGGACCCTTTTGCATCATTGATTTATTAAATTCAAGCTCAGCAAACTGTAAATTCATTAAAGCTTTAGCCGGAATTAATGGTTGAAACTTCTTTAAATACTCAGCCTCAAGTTCAGCCTCTTTAACCTTTGCATTAGCCATTGCACTAGCCATCTCAAAATAATCCTTATCTGTATGTTCTTTAGGATTATCCATTATCTTCTTAAATTGAGTCCTGACTTTTCTCTGAATCTCCATCTTCTTTTTCTGAAGTTCATCATAAACAGGAAAAAAAGCTTCTGCCTGAGAGGGAGTAAGATCAAGTTTTTTAATTAGAAATTCCTGCTTTTTAATTTTAAAATCCTCATGCCATTTACGTCTCTCATTTTGATCAGCATTGCAATCATGGGCAAAAATATTAAATGAGAAAACTATTGCAAAAGCAAGAAGTAATGGTTTTATATATTTTTCAATCTTCATAATTATTCAGCATTAGCATATAAATATTCTATAATATCATAATCATTAATTGATGCATACATTGCATCTTCAATGATATATTGTTCTTCAACTAATTGTTCATTTTGAACTATAACTTGAGAATGATCTGTTTCTTTTATGAAAAACTTAAAACAAATAAACAATGCTATATACATAGCAGCCAAGTATAAGAAAGGTTTTACTTTAACAATAGTGGATTTAAACGAAATCTTTTTAACCTTCTCTTCATCATTTATTTCATTTTGAGTAGAATTTTCCTCCTGATCTATCAGAGAATCCATCCTGGCAGTAAAATCATCAAAATAATGATTCGGAACTTTCATTCCTGTTTTCTTTGTGCCAAAATCTTTTATTTCTTCAAATTCGTTCATAAGTAGGTTTTTTAGTAAAATAACTCATTTTGGAGTTATCACTTTAATTAGTAGTTAGACTAAAGTAAATTCAAATGGTTTAATAAAATATTCACTAATCAGACGGAGTTTGTTAATACATACTCTTCAACTTTTTTTGCGGCTATATGATAAGATGCTTTCAACGCGCCAACGCTGGTTTGAAGGATTTCCGACATATCTTCATATTTTATCTCATCAAAATAACGCATGTTAAACACAATTCGTTGTTTTTCAGGAAGAGAAAGAATAGCCTTTTGAAGAAGTAGCTCAATTTGATCACCATCGAAATAATCGTCTGCCTTTAGTTTGTCAGCAAGAAAACTATCATCTGAGTCTACGGATAATTGTAAATCTTGTTTTTGTTTATTTATAAATGTGATACTTTCATTAACAGCTATACGAAAAAGCCAAGTAGATAATTTTGAATCCCCTCTGAAACTATCTATGTTACGCCAAGCCTTGAGAAAACAGTTCTGTAGTACATCATCTGCGTCATCATGAGAAATCACCATCTTTCTGATTTGCCAGTAAAGCCGCTCTTTATACAGATTTATTATCTCGGTAAATGCCTTTCGCTTTGTCTTTTCGTCCTGAAGCTGAAGAATTAAAGTTTCTTCATTAATTTCAGTCATATGATTGATCTTGTAATTTTTATACTAAAATAAAACAATATTTAAAACTTTTGGGTTTAATAATAATCAAAAATGATAAATCACTATTAATAGTGATTGCCGGCATAATTATTATATACCAATTTTGTAGTGTCAAAAAAATCATTCTATAATAGATAGACTAATGAAAATAAAGAAAATATTATTGTTGTTGTGTTATTTAATAACATTTAGCATTTATGCAAAAGCTACGGCATCAGAAGCCGACACTGCTAACTATAAAAATCTTCGTCTTGACGAGGTTATAGTAATATCCAATCCTAAAGCTGCAGTAAATGCATTTCAAACGCCATCCTCTATTTCGCTATTTAATTCTTCTATTATAGAAAAGGAGAATCTTACTTCAATAAAAGATTTCTCTTCATTGGCTCCAAACTTTTTTATTCCTGACTATGGTTCCAAGTTGACTACTGCCATATACATACGAGGAATCGGAACAAGAACCAACAACTCAGTAGTGGGACTTTATGTTGATAATATCCCTTATCTTGATAAGAGTATTTTTGACTTCGATCTATTGGAGATTGAAAGAATGGAGATACTAAGAGGTCCACAGAGCACTCTTTACGGTCGCAATACGATGGCCGGGTTGATTAATATATATACTAAATCTCCTTTTGATCATCATTTTACAAGAGCTTCCGTATCATATGGTAATTACAACTCTTTTCGGGTAAATCTATCGAGATACGGTAAGATTAATGATAAATTGGCCTATTCTCTAAGTGGTCAATATCAGTCACATGACGGATATTTCAAAAATATCTATAATGATGCTCCGGCTGACTCTTCTTCTTCAACTAACGGAAGGATTCAATTCTATTATAAACCAAATAGCACATTAAAGATAAATTTATCATCAAATATAGAATATAGTTGTCAGGCTGGTTATGCCTATGGGATAATCGATGAAGAGACAAATGATATAAAGGATGTAAACTACAATGATCCAGCATCATATAAAAGACTTATGAGCGCATCAAGTATTTTCATTGAGAAAAAATTTGATAATATGTTGTTTACAAGTGCAACCGGTTATCAATATTTTGACGATGATATGAAATTGGATCAGGATTTTACTCCGTCTCAAATTTTTACACTTAATCAGAAACAGCGTCAAAACTCAATATCAGAGGAGATAATACTAAAATCTCAAAATAATAAGAATTTTAAATGGTTGGCAGGTTTTTTCGGATTTTATCAGAATATGCATACTGATGCGCCGGTTAATCTGAAAAAAGATGGTATTCAGAATATGATAAATGCCAATATAAAGATTCCTGAAATTTCAATGGGACCTACTAATCCGAATAAAATTGCTATGTATGATTCTTTAAGGAACGACAATATGCTTATAAAAGGAGTATTCAAAACACCTGTTTGGGGAGCGGCTCTCTTTTCAAAACTTACTTATGACAATTTTATAATTGACGGATTATCTATTTCAGCAGGAGCGAGACTCAACTACGAACATTCTTGTCTTGATTACAACACATCTACAACGGCTTATGCAGATGGAGGTGTGAAAATGATTACTCCTCAAATGGCTATCCCTCTTTTTTCATTTTCAGATACTCTTAATATTGGTTTTAAAGGGAAAAAATCTATGGAAGATTTTGAAGTTCTTCCCCGTTTTGATATTGTTTATTCTCCTTGTAGTGCATTTATGGTTTACGGTAATATCTCAAAAGGATATAGAGCAGGAGGATATAATTTTCAAATGTTTTCTGATATAGTAAGCAACCAACTTAAAGGCTCGATGATACAAGCTTTTATAGACCAGGCAGAAAAAGCAAATATGGGTGATCGCATCCCTGAATCTGTAAAAGAGATGGCGCAAACTTATGATATTGATATAGAAAATCAGATTCAATATAAACCTGAATTTAGTTGGAACTACGAAATCGGAACAAGAATGGATCTTTTCAATAAGCGACTTATGATAGAAGCATCAGCATTCTACATTGACGTTACTGATCAGCAGGTTTCTGCCTTTTCCGCAACCGGACTTGGACGTATCACTAAAAATTCAGGAAAATCAAGAAGTATAGGTGCTGAGGCAGGAATACGTTTTTTCCCAATAAGTAATCTTTCTCTTATTGCAAACTACGGATATACTAATGCAAAATTTATCAAAAATGAAAACGAAGTAATGGTGGGCAATGAAATTAAAACTGTTGATTATAAAGATAACTATGTTCCATTTGCTCCGGAACATACTTTCTCATTCACTGCCAACTACTCTGTGAATTTTAACAATAAATTCATCGATAATATGAACTTCAATATCAATTATTCCGGCGCAGGCCGAATCTATTGGATAGAAGATAATTCCGCTTATCAGGATTTTTACGGAACGATAAACGGACGTGTGAGTGCCCGTAAAGGAATATTGGAAATAGCAGCTTACGGAAGAAACCTGACAAACGAGAAATATCAGGCTTTCTACTTCCAAAGCATGGGAAACAAACTTGCACAAAAAGGCAATCCTCTTACATTCGGAGGTGAATTGATTGTACGTTTCTAAGACGTATATATTATGATTCTTTTTTTCAAAAGGTATGGTATTTGAAAACCAAAACGCCGAAAGATTATTATATCTCTTCGGCGTTTTGTCGTTTATAAAATAAGCTCTTAACAACATATTTTTTAATCTGTTTATGGAATATATTATATTTGTCTATCGACACATTATACTCAAAGAACATATCCGCTTTTTTCTATGAAATTACTATATACCATATTATTTTTTCTATTCCTTTTCACTCCATCGAAAGCTCAAAAAATAATTGCAGAACAGATACCATTTTTTTATCAGCTCCCGTCTAATGAAATATGGGATATCAATCAGGATAAAGATGGATTTTTATGGATATGTACCACTAATGGTCTTGCCAGATATGATGGCTATGAATTACGTAATTTTAAATCTGATCAACATAATCCGGATCTACTTTGTGACAATTCAACGGGAGCTATATCTGACGATGGCTCTCATATATGGATTGCCACAAGAAAAGGGATAAATCTTTATGATAAAAAAAAGTGTACCATATCATCATTCACAGCCGGAGAATTTTTTAATAAGCATATTTCGTTGCTTATATCCGATTCTGATTTAAATACATGGATTGTAGCGGAAGGTGTGCTTTATCGTTATTCTAAAAGTTTAAAGCAGATTAAAGAGTATCCGTTAATCTCTTTTGAAAAGAAAAAAGTGGGGAATATAAATTCTCTTTATATAGATAATGACTCTACATTATGGGCGATTGCCTCAGGTTCAGGACCTTTACGTTATGATAAACAAGCAGACAATTTTATCGCTTATCCTTTAATTCACGAGACAGAATCCCCTTTTGTTATGTATCATAATAATGGGTCAGATTATTATATAGGAACATGGGGTAATGGATTGTGGCATTTTTCCTCTAAAAACATTGATAATCCATATAAAAAGATATCAGTAAAAAACCGACGAACAAAAAAAGAGGAACCCATATTTTTTAGTCTTACAAAAGATGATACCTTCGGATATCTTTGGGCACTGTCTTATAATGAATTATATGCTTTGCGTATAAAAGATAATAATAATGTCGAACTGCTTGAAATAGATCATATTCTTGATCCCAATATGATGTTCACTCGTATTTTTAAAGATCGCACAGGGAATCTTTGGTTAAGCTCATATGATAGATCATATAAAATCTTCTTTAAGCCTCCTGTAACTGACAATTATCCTTTGTCATCCATAAAACAAAAGCTGGGGTGGGATGCTAATATATTAAATATATGTCCCGATGATGATAATGTGATATGGTTGAGTCAGGATAGATATGGTTTATGTCTTTATGATCTAAATACGAAAACAATATCTTTCTCTAATATTGAAGATTATTCAGGTTCCACCGAAGCAGCTCTTATGACAAGTTCTTCTTATTCATCCGGAGTTTGGATCAATCCACGTGGCACATCTAACCTTCTAAGACTTACTCAAAAGAATAAGAAAATAAATGTAGAGGAAGAGATCCGATTAAGATCCAAAATTCCGCATATTGGTGAAATTTCTTCTTTCGTTGAAGATCGTTGTGGAAATCTCTGGATCATAGCAAATCAACATCTTTTTGTAAGACCAAAAAGTGATCCCGAAACAATAAATCTTTTAGATGAAAAAATAGAGGTTAATGCTGTTACTTTATCTGATACCGGTGATATTTATATTGTTGCCGAAGATTCTTTTATTTATAAGGTAAGTCTATCGGGTAAGAATATAGTGAATGAGTCTATAGCAAAATTTGATTTACTTAATAGTAAAGAAAAAATCTCTTATTTTAAAATGGGATATAAAGGTACATTTTGGCTCATTACCTCATTAGATAGGATATTTAAATCTGATCAGGAATATAGATTTACAAATCTCTCCCTATTAGAAAAGGAGATTGTCGACTGTTCTGTATTATCTCTTGAAATATATGAAGAGATAATACGTATTGCTACTAATAAAAGAATTGTTGAATATAATGTTGACACTGAAAATATAAAACTTTATAATACTAATGATGAGAATATTTGTGTCGATCTGTTTCGTCATAAAGCTTTTCATACCGATTCCAAGGGTGGTTTATTCGCAGGCGGCCATGGGGGGTTTACATATTTTCGCCCTGATAGCTTTATGGCAAATCGGAATAAGAATAGCATAATCGTGATAAGTGACATTAAGATTGATAGTAAAACTATCTTTTTTGATAAGAACAACAATTCTCCAAACAGTTTAGATAAGATTGTAATTGATAAATCTGCAAAGAATATAGAGATCAATATTTCTGATCTAAAATATAATTCAGAAGGAGTTATCAATTATTCATATATACTTAAGGGCAAAGAGCGGGAGTGGAATTGTAATATAAAGAATGATAATAAGATCATATATGAAAATCTTTCAGCAGGACGTTATGAATTATATGTAAAAACAGAGAATAATAAAGATAAATCAACTCTTCCCGTTCTGCTTCTGGTGATTGAAAAAGAGGCTTCTGCTTTCCGTACAATTTATGCTTATATTATTTATGTCATTATAATAATGATAATAATCTATTTAGTTTGTCGTCTTTTCATCTTTAAAAGAGTTCCTAAACCTTTAAATATCGAGAATAAAGCATTTTCTCAGGATGATTTAAATGACACATCTTCTGAAGACAATCATTTTCTTCACTTGTTGAATAGATCAATAAATAATCATATCGATAGTCCGGATTTTGATATTGAGATTCTCTGTGAAGAGATGAATATGTCAAAATCTACTATATATAGAAAACTAAAATCAATAAATGGTCTTACACCACTTGATTATATCAGACGTATCAAACTTCAACGTGCATGTGTATTATTAAAGGAAAGAGAACTCAATATTTCACAGATTGCTTATTCTCTGGGATTCTCAAATCCGAAGTATTTCAGTAAATGTTTTAAAGAGGAATTCAATATCACACCATCGGAATATCAGCAGAAAAATAACCTTTAAAGAGGGTATTAATTTGTGCCATTTTGGTATTCTAAAGTGTCATGAATCATTTTTACAACCATATAATAATAGATAAACTCTCTGATTGAGTGTAGATTGCTTTTATTTGTTTTATCATAATCGTGTAGATTTATTCTCTCGACTTTAAAACAATTAAAACATATATCTATGAAAGTGATAGAAAAGAATCGATTAGCAAAATTCATTATGCTCATAGCTCTCGGTAATCCGTTTTTAGCCGAAGCATCTGAGAGGAACATGCTTTTTAATGAAAACTGGAAATTTTGGCGTGGTAGTATTGCCAATGCGGAGATGCCTGATTTCAATGATTCAAAATGGAGAGTTCTTGATGTTCCGCACGACTGGAGTGTCGAGCCGGCTCCTATTCAAAAACAGGGAATCACGGTAGGCCCTTTCTGCGTAGTTAATGAAGGTGGCGCCGGTGGTATTGATCTTGGACAAACATTAGGAGGTGAGGGATGGTACAGAAAAGAATTTACACTCGACTCTGACGATAAAGAGAAGATAATTACACTCTATTTTGAAGGAGTTTACAATAATTCCGAAGTTTATATAAACGGAAAAAAGGTGTATTTCAATCCTTACGGTTATACTTCATATAAAATTGATCTGACTCCTTATTGCAATGACCCGGGAGTAAAAAACAGTATTGCAGTTCGTGTGCTTAACGTGGGAGAAAATAGTCGTTGGTATGGTGGTTCGGGTATCTTTAGAAATGTAAGAATCATAAAAACCGAAAAATCATATATTGAAGAGTGGGATACCTATATCGATGCCTCAGAGATAAAAGATAAAAAAGCTATCGTAAACTTCTCTACTATACTTCATAGCAGCGATAAATCTTTGCAACAAGCAAATATTAATCTGAAAATCTTCTCTCCTAAGGGTAAAGAGGTATATTCTTCCAATCAGAAATTAAATCTTGTACAATCGGGACAAACTACGTTTGAGACAAAATTCAATATATCCCGCCCGGAACTTTGGTCGGTAGATTCTCCTCAATTATATAGTGCAGAAATTACATTAAGTTCCATATCTGACCAAAAACTTGATTCAATTACAATACCTTTCGGTATTCGTTCAATTTCTTTTTCGGCTGATAAAGGGTTTCTGTTAAACGGTAAATCAATGAAGCTCAAAGGTGGTTGTGTACACCACGACAATGGTCTTTTAGGAGCAGCCGCATTCGACAGAGCAGAGGAAAAGAAGGTTGAACTGCTTAAAAAGAATGGTTATAATGCTGTCAGATGTGCCCACAATCAGGTGTCGGAAGCTTTTCTTGATGCCTGCGACCGTCTTGGAATGCTTGTAATTCATGAAACTTTCGATCAATGGCAAAAGCCAAAAAGAGAGAATGATTATGCACAGTTTTTCGATGAATGGAGCGATCGCGATTTGATTGCTTCTATTCGTCGTGATCGAAATCATCCATCTATTATTATGTGGAGTATAGGTAATGAAATTGAGCAAAGAGCAGATATCCCTCAAGGTGATATCATCTCCAAAAGACTTGTTTCCACAATTGAAAATTATGATAAATCCCGATATACAACAATTGGTGCTAATGATTTCTGGGATAGACGTCACTTCAAATGGGATAATGATTCTTATCGTGCTTTTCAGAACGTCGATGTTGCAGGGTATAACTATGTATGGTGGAAATATGAAAGTGATCATAAGTCATATCCTGAAAGAGTGATTTACGGAAGTGAATCTTATCCAAAGGATGCCGCTATCAATTGGAATCTTGTAGAGAAACATCCTTACATAATAGGGGATTTCGTATGGACAGCAATTGACTATATCGGAGAAGCCGGATTGGGACATGCTCTTGAGCTTGCTCCTGGAGAGCATGATTCTCAGTTCATGGGTTGGCCATGGTACAATGCATGGTGCGGTGATATCGATTTTTGTGGTGATAAGAAACCTCAATCATATTATAGGGATATAGTTTGGCGTGAGCGACCGATTGTCATGGCTGTTAGACGTCCCGTGGCTCCCGGAAAAAATGAGGTGGTTAACGGATGGGGATGGACTGATGAACTACTTACCTGGAACTGGCCGGGATATGAAAATCAACCAATGAGAGTTAATGTATATAGTCGAGCTCCTAAAGTTCGTCTTTATAAAGATGGAAATCTTATTGGCGAGAAACAGACCGATCCCGAATCTTATACGGCAACGTTTGAAGTCGATTATTCTCCGGGTGAATTGAGAGCTGAAAATGTGGATAAAAAAAGAGAATCATTTATATTGAAAACCTCTGGAGAGCCTGCTTCAATACGTCTTATTGCTGACAGAATTGATATCCGGGCATCAAAAAGCGATCTTTCTTATGTCAAAATTGAGATTCTTGATAAAGAGGGAAATATTGTTCCTGATGCCGAAATACCTATAAAGATCAGCTGCTCGGGTAATGGTAATGTTATAGCTTCCGGTAATGGTGCTTATGCAGATATGCATAGTTTCAGATCAATGAATCCGAAAACATTCCGTGGCAATGCAATTGCGATAGTTCAGCCAAATGGTGAAAAAGGGGAGATACTTCTAAAGGTATCGGCTGAGGGATTTGAAGAGGCGACAACTGTTATTAAAACAAACTGATAATTGAAAGCAATAGTATTACCTATAAATAAAATTGAGTCAGTATAACTAAGTCAATAAGTATAAAACGATGAAATAACCGATAAATACCGGTTATTTCATCGCTTTTTTTGAAAGAATAAGAAGTCAAGTGAATAACGTCCAGCTTTGGCAAAGAACATAAAAATAAATACCACAAAATACAACATGGCAAGTTCTCTATGATGAAAGCTGGAATGAGGTGCATATAAAAATGTTGCAACAAACATATTAAATATGATAGCAATCAAAGATAACCTATATAGAAATCCTGTGATAAACCCAAGGGTACAAACAAATTCAGCGAATATCGAAAGGATTAATGACAATTCGCTTCCCAATCCAATAAGGTTTGGGAATGTATCACTAAGAGTTTTGAAGTTTTCTATTTTTTCAATACCATTTGTTATGAACATTATTCCAACAACCAATCTTACTGCAAGTAAAAGTATTGAGGTTCTTGTATCGTAATTGTTATAAGGAAATAAGAAATTCTTCATATGTTATATATCAGTATATGAATAGAATCTTATAATGATCAATATTTTTTTCAATAATGATCAATTTAGAAAATCTATTTATTGTTATTTCTATGATATATAACAAATCCATTTTTTGATGAGTTCTTTTTCATCATAAAATAATTACTCATAAAATTGAATTCCTCAGCAGTTTAAAATATTATGTGGGTTATTTAAGTTTTACATAAAAAATCAGCATAAAAAAATCCGCTATAAGAATTTATCTTATAAGCGGATTTATATATTAAATGTGTAATTAAATTATTCAAAAACTACGATACCACCCTCATTAAGCATCTCAAGTTTTAGTTTTCCGTTCTTAGCTACTTTTACATCTTTAAGAGTTGATGTACGATCTTTTGCATCAGCAATCATCTTAACGCTTTTGCCTGCAAGTTCAGGAACATCAACAGTCAAAACTAAAGGTTTATTAAGCGCATTTGTACCTGATAGATACCATTTATCACCTTTACGACGCATCAGAACGCAATATTCACCAATCTTACCATCAACAAATTTTGTTTCATCCCATGTAGTCGGTACGTCACGAATAAAATCGAACACATATTGAGGTTTCTCATCAAGATTGTTAGGTGTTATTGCAAGAAACTGTATCGGACAGAAATAATGAATCAATGTTGCCAACTCATAAGCATCTGTAGAATAACGTTTATGTCTGGTTTTATTATCTTTTGAGAAATATTCATTAAGGAAAACGCCACCATATTCAGTTGAGGCTGCTGCACCGCGTATGAACGGAATAATGGTGCTACATTCAACTTGTTTTTTTGCATGGTATTCTGAGAAATAAACATTCTCAGATGCAAGAACCGCTTCACTTCCTATGAAATTAGGAAACATTCTTTCCCAACCGCGAGGAAGAGTAGTTCCGTGGAAATCCACCATCAAACCATAGTTGTTAGCATCGTTAAGTATATCTTCATAAAGTTTCATTGTTTCCTGTTTATCTCCTGCAAAGAAGTCCACCTTGATACCCTTTACTCCAAGATCTTTCATCCACTGCATCTCTCTTTGACGAATATATGATTTATCCATCTTACCTTTAGGCCCTTGAGGTGCATTGTTCCAATAACCGTTTGAATTATACCACAACCAAACATCAACATTTTTCGATTGAGCATATTTTATAAGTTCGGGCATTCTGTCGTAACCAATCTGATAATTCCAGTGTGCATCAATTAGAATAAATTCTATTCCAACTTTTGAAGCAAGATCGATAAACTTCACTTGATCATCGTAATTACAACTTTCATCTTGCCATACAATCCAGCTCCATGTCCCTTTACCATATTTATACTCTTGTGATGCCTCATAAAGCGGTTCTACGACATCAAGAGCAACTGTAGTTTCAACTATCGGTTTTAGATTATCACCCACCGTGATAGTTCTCCATGGAGTATGTCCCGGAAGAGTCATTCCTATTTCTGAAGAGCCTAACCCGTTATTCTCTCCCTCTTGAGGAAACTCAATCATATAACGACCGTCTTTAGATGATTCACCAAGACGGCATCCTGCGTAACGACTATCAACACCTGTTTCAGAAACAAGAGCCCAATCATTTCCTATTTTAAATAAAGCCGGGAATGTATATCCTACACCATAAAGGGAAACGCTGCCCACAGGCTCATTCTTTGTGTATTCCTCTTCATAACTTGGTTTTGTCTCTTCCCATCCAATAAGGGCAGGAGCCTGAGGTGTTATATAAGTTGTGGTATTAGAAGGGAAATCAAAACCTGTATTTTCACGTTCTATTCTGCAGTAACTTTTTCCGTTAGATGGAAGAAGGTTATATCTGAAAGCAATATCATTATTGCTAAGACGGAATACGATTTCAAAACGATTGTTCTTTTTATCTTTTAAAGGGATAATAACCTCATTGGCTACATAATTGATTGTGCTGAATTTTGCTGTCGGAATACTATATGTATCTTCAATACTCTTTGTCTTTATCTCTCCATTCAATTCAAGACCCTCTGACAAATTGCCAAGTGATGTGATAAGTCCAAGTGGAGATGGTTCAAGTATAGTTTGATCTTTATATTGCACCGTATAAGATGCTTTTCCGGATTTTAGATCAACCTTAACCATAAGGTTTCCGTTAGGTCCGGTAATTTCTGAGATAGTTTTTGCAGAAAGAGGCATAGCTGCTCCTACGGCCAAAAGTAAAGAGAGATAGTTTTTCATTGATTGTTAATAAATAGTTTTAAAATAATTATGTGAATTTGTATATTACAAATATAGCCATATTGAATGATAAACAAAAACGACATAATAGTACTCTATGTATTTGACTAAATTATTACCTGTTTTGACGATTCTGTTACTCTTGAAGTTTATGTGATATTTAAGAGTTAAGATAATAATAACGGATTCTACTTATTGAATTATGTTAGGATAAGAAATATAATGTGTGATTCTTTTATCCTAAATATTTCCCAAAAGACTTTAAAATGATATTTAATATATCGCCAATTGATTATTCAAAATTAAAACGATAAAATATGTTTTTTAATACGAAACATATTTATAATTATTATTGTTAAATATAGACATAAAGTGACTAAATAATCTAATGGGTCTGTGACGAGTAAGTTTTTGATTATTTTTGTCTCTGCAAAATCTTTAATTGTCATAATAATCTCTATTTATGTAAATAGACATTATTATGATTCGATATATGATTAATCTAAATTAATAGCATAACTAAGAATGAAAGGATTAAAAGTACTCTGGGATCTGTTTTCAGTTTTCTTCAAGATCGGTGCATTCACCTTCGGAGGGGGATGGGCAATGATTTCGATAATAGAAAAAGAGGTTGTCGAAAAGAAAAGCTGGCTCGGTAAAGAGGAGTTTATTGATGCATTGGCGGTATCTCAGTCATTACCCGGTATCATGGCTGTTAATATTTCAATTTTTACAGGAAATAAGCAAGCCGGTTTTAAAGGGGCTCTTGCTGCAACTCTTGGTACAGTACTACCTTCATTCGTAATGATTCTTGCAATTGCTCTGTTTTTTACTCGTATATATAACGAACCTTATATGATAGCGATATTCAACGGAATTCGTCCGGCTGTGGTGGCGCTTATCGTAATCCCTGTATTTACAACCGCTAAATCTTCTAAAATAACATGGCGTAATTGCTGGATCCCAATAGTCGGAGCTTTATTGATATGGCTTGTTGGCGTTTCTCCGGTTTATATTATTCTTGGTGCTGCGGCTTTGGCGGTGTTTAGGATGTTATTGAAAAGGAGGGGGTGATGTCGCTTCGCTGGTGATGTCGCTTCGCTAGTGATGTCGCTTCGCTGGTGATACGCTGCGCTAGTGATACGCTGCGCTAGTGACAAAGTGATAAGGGGATGAGTTAACTATTATTTATTACATGAAGTATATTTAACTCGTTACCAGCTCGCAACGCGAGCGACATTACCAGCAAAGCGCAGCAAGCGACATCACTAGCGAAGCAACGCGAGCGACATTACCAGCGAAGCAACACGAGCAACATTATTAAAAAATAAAAAACTATGATATTTCTTCAATTATTCTGGGTTTACTTCAAAATCGGCATTTTTGGTTTCGGTGGAGGCTATGCTATGCTTTCACTTATACAACACGAAGTTGTTGAAAAACATCAATGGATTTCAGATGCACAATTTACCGATATCGTCGCAGTCTCACAGATGACCCCCGGGCCAATAGGCATCAACAGTGCAACATATATAGGATATACCGCCAGCGGTTCAGTTTGGGGATCGGTAATAGCGACATTCTCAGTCTGTTTACCATCATTCATACTTATGCTTTTTGTAAGCAGAATAATACTAAAATTCAAAGACAATCTTTGGGTAGATACCATATTCTCAGGGCTTCGTCCCGCAATTGTCGGACTTGTTGCATCAGCCGGTTTAATGCTAATGAACTCACAGAACTTTCAGGATTGGAAGAGTTTTTTGATTTTCGGAGTTGTTTTTATAGCCGTTAAATTTATTAAGCTACACCCAATCTTGATGATTGTTATCTCCGGAGCTTTCGGTTACTTCTTTTGTTATCCTTCCTAGTATTTAAATCGATGTATTATCCTGCTTAAAAATTATTTATTTCTTCATAAGTCACGTTGTTATCGTATCAATATCCAAAATTGATTCTTAATTCTTAAAAATCAAAGGCACAAACTCATTCAGGCATCGTCTCCATGTCAGCCATTCATGAGCAGTACCCGGAGATTCATAATATACTACACTTTTCACTCCTGCAGCTTTAAGACCATCTGCAAGATTCCTTGCCCTTTCAGGTCTTTCTTCTGAACCTATTCCCATAAAAAGAACAGGAACCTTTTTATTAAATTCACTGATATTAGCGAAAGCTCCATTGTAGACACTGCTTAAATCATTAAGATCAATGTTTCCCGCACCACTGAACCCTCCGATATATGAAAATTTATCAAGGTTTGGAAGTGCTGTATTGAAAGTCTGAAATCCGCCCCATGAAAGACCTGCCATTGCACGGTTTTCACGATCTGTCAGAACTCTGTAATTAGATTCAATATGAGGGATTATTTCTGTCAGAAGAATTGGCGTAAAATCGCGCCCATACTCATTCCGCGATTGACCTGAATTCATGCTGAAAGGAACCTCTATATTACCGCTATCCATAACAACAAGCATTGGAACAGCTTTACCTTCTGCAATCAGATTATCCATAATAAAGTTCATCATGCCCTGATTGCTCCATCCTGTTTCATCCTCTGCCATACCATGTTGTAAATAAAGAACAGGATATTTTTTTTGAGGATTCTGAGCATATTCAGCCGGTTTATATACGAAACAGCGGCGCCATTTATTATTGATTTTTGAATAATACCAGTTTTCGCTAACTTGTCCATGCGGAACATCTTTTGGTTTATAATAATCTGTTCCCGGTTCCGTTTCAGGTATCTCGACTCCGCTCACCCATCTACCCATTCCAAAAAATGGTTTACCATTAGGGTCGGCAGAAGCAACACCGTCAATAATAACCTGATAATAATGAAAACCGATAACTTCCGGATTAGAAATAAGTGTCCAATAACCATCATCTTCTCTGGTCATTTCACCGCGAAAGCTAATCTCCACTTTTTTTGCTTCAGGAGCATGAATACGAAAATGAACTCTTCTGTCTTCTCCTACTCTGGGCCACTCGGCTCCGTTGATATTGTGTTGATTGGGTTTGGTGCCTGCCGGAAAATTCTGAGCAGATAAAGTTAACGGAAAGAAAAGCATTGATAATAATGCTGATTTAAAGATAGGTTTCATAAATACTATTTTTAAGGTAAATATATATTGATATTATTATGTGTAATAATTTATCTGTTTGACTCTAAATATAGTAAAAGTTTAATTGAAAATTATAATAAAATAGCAGGTTTGGTAGGCTAAGTGTCTTATAGCGTGCTGTTTGTGTTGGTGTGTTTGACAATAACGCATTACCACATCAGATCTGTATTTAATAACACAATATTGAAAAATATGAGAGATATTGGCATAATTACAATATATAAATAGGTTACTTAATAAAGTGTATATCGTTCAATATTTCTAATTAATGACAATATGTATTGTATGAAATTTTTTTTAATTATTCCCCATAATTATAGGTAAATTAATTAACATTTTTGATGTTAATTTTTTACATTAGTTCCCGTTATATCCATCCGGTCTGTTTCCCTATAATTTATATCCTATACTGTTTTCCCAACTCGAAAAGAGGTTTTTAAATCTCCCTCAACCCTTTTTTGTAACCAATTCTATGATCGGAAAATAGGCAAGCTATGACCGCGTTGTACATCAGCTATGGCTAGATCGTCCATCAGCTTTGGTGTTTTTGACCATAGCTTTGGTGTTTACGTTCATAACTGACAAACTATGCGGTCGTAGCAGATAAATAATTTTGTTTTAGCAAACTAACTTTTGCTCAATTCTATGGAATGAAAAAAGGGTAGAGAGTTTTCAAAAAAGGGTAGGAGTCTTTGAAAATCGATAAATTGAAAAGTATAAGAGTATTCTAAGGATTATATTAGAAAGCTTATTGAAAAGGTATTAAGTGGCAAGGGATAAAAAAAATACCGCCCGATAGTATTTAATCGGGCGGTAAAGTTGTAAATATATTTTTTCAAAGAGGAAACATAATATAGCATCATGTTACTATATGAAACGATAATGTTATAAATAGCTTTATTTCAAAATCCTGACATTCATCACAACATCCTTAATAGGTCTGTCTGCCGAATTTGTCGGAATATCAGAAATCTTATCAATTACTTCCAGTCCTTCGATAACCTCACCAAAGAAAGTGTATTCATTAGCCAAATGAAGAGACCCGCCCACAGTTGTGTAAGCCTCGCGCTCCTCCGGTGTAAATGTAAGAGAGCCGGGTGTTGCTCTTGTGACCGAATCTATTTTATGGTTAAGCTCTACAACTCTTCGGTTAAACTCTTTTGGATTTACACGTTTAATAGAGTCAAGCATCGGTTTTATTGGAGTATAAAGTTTTTTTCTTACCTCTTTTTTGATAGGAACATTTTGCACAAGCTCTAAAGTGTCGAGCTGTCCGCTGGTATAAGGTCTTCCAAGAACGATGAAATACATCGACATATCGGAATCTTTATTTGGATTATTTTTCTCGTCACGACGAGGGCATCCCACTGCACCTTTTTTAGGGATACGGTTTTTTCTTATTTCATGAGGAATTTCCATCGTCTTATCACCATCACCGATTGGAGAACCCGGTTTTACACCGCGACTATCCTGAGAACCTCCCTGGATGATGAACTGTTGAATTACACGCCCGAAAAGAGTGCCGTCGAAATATCCTTTTCGTATCAGATCAAGGAAATAATCTCTGTGACGAGGTGTATCGTCATAGAGTTTAACTTTCATATTGCCTTCGGTAGTTTCTATTAATACTATTCTTTCCTGAGAGAAAGAGATAGCGCTAAAAGCTATTAAAAAAGATATTATTGTGATGATTCTCATATATGTATATAATGTGTTGTAGAAATATTAATATGACAAAAATATAAATTTTAAATGATCATTTTTTTATGTATATGAATTTTTAGCTTAAAAAGCTCAAAAGCTGAAAGTTGCACACTCTATATTCAAACTCTTAATTTATTATGTTGTTATAATATGGTGAAATATACAGTGAGACTTACTGCATATTAAAAATGCATATATGGAAATAATAGCATACTTCATTCTTGCTCTTTTTATCATAAGATTGATAATAGTGGCTGTCAATTTTATAACCAATCCGGTGGTACCTCCGGGAAAAAGACTTAAGGATGATATTCTTATATCGGTAGTGATAAGAGCGGACAACGAATCGCCTAAACTAAATTTTCTACTCGAACTATTAAGTAAGATAAATAATGATAATATGGAGATATTGGTTGGTATGTATAATCCTGTCCAATTCAATATCGATAATCTAAAGAAAAGGGCTGCGGCTGATAAAAGATTGCGTATCATTGAGATAAAGAGTCTGAAGAAGGGGTGGAAAGAGCACTATCAGGTAAATTATAAGATAGGAAATTATGCAAGAGGAAACTATATTCTTTTTCTTGATCAAAATATTGAGTTAAGAGGCGGAATTCTTGAGCAGTTGGTTTCATTAATGAAGTACCAAAAAATAAAATTTCTTACTCTCTTTCCTTATTATGATCTGCATAAAGATGCCGAATGGCTCACTCTGCCTATTCTTAATAACATCTGTTTGTCATCTTTCCCTTTTTGGAAAATTATGAATTCATCAAATTTTAATTATGCACTTGCCTCAGATTATTTTATGTTTTTCGACGGGAATGCTTATCGTCAATATCAACCCTTTGATAAGGAGTTGAATTTAAAAAATGCTTATGACGTGGCTCGTTATTTTAAACAAGAGGGTGTCAAAATTGATTTCTTTATTGCCGATAAAAGAGTAAAACTTCTTGGTGAACTTAAAATGAAAAGATGTCTCAGTGAGTTGATTACACAGATTCTTCTTTATGTAAGAACGTGGATTCTTCCGTTTGTGATATTATACTCTTTTGTACTGATTACATGGTGGTTATTTTTTCTGTTTTTCGGCTTTTATAGAGAATTGTTTTGGGGCGTTATAATACTGTTTATCACACAGTCGTTTATTTCCAGGCTTACCAATACATCATGGTATAAAAATATGTTATATATGCTTCCTCAATTCGCAATGATATTTTATGTATCGGTTATGGCTTTGATTCATCAGATAAAAAAGAAATATTTCAGAAAAACACGTTACATATAGTTTTTTATTGTATTGATAATTAGGATTATCGTTTAAAATAAAATTTCATTTTTGTCTTTATTTTACACTTTTAGTTACAATAATGTAATTTTTATTTATATCTTCTTTTGCTTAATGGGTTGATAGTTAGGTGTTTATTATTTTTGGCACGATTATGGTATTATAAAAATCAGAAACAATAAAAAACAAAAGCTTATGGCATCACCGTTTTTACTTGCTTTAATGCCTTGCGGATTAAGAAATCCGTTTAAAGATTCTCTTTATAAGAAGTTTCCTCAATATGTTGAGGAGAACGGAGAGTCTGAAAGTATGATAGTTGAGGGAAATCTTAACTATGAAAAAAGTTTTTATGGTGAAATAGATAAAACGGAATCATTGGATATGTTACCCGATATTCTTATTACATCGGATATCAATTCATTGCATCATAAACGATTTCTTGACAAGTTTCTAAACAGTGACAATTTCGATGTGATAGGACATGAAATAAACGAATCTTATACGATAGCAGGTTATTCACATCCCGAAAACTTGTTTACTATGCTTCCTTGTAATGCTCTTGTTATAGTAGCCGATATACGCAAATTCAATAACGAAAGTTTACCTCAGTATTGGAGTGATCTGTTGGATCCTTCGCTTGAAAAGAAACTTATACTTAGAGGAGATAAAGACTTTTTCTGTAATGCAGTATTTTTTCCTTTTGTTCGTGACTATGGTCTTGAGTCACTTTCTCTTTTGGCTCGCAATACGGCTGTGGGGCTTCATCCATCTCAAATGGTTAAAATGATAAATAGTGAAAAAACGGAAGGTATCTCAGCTTTCGTTATGCCATATACTTTCTACAAGAATGTAAGAAAACGTGAAAACTTTAGGTTGATATGGCCTAAAGACGGAGCAATTGTTAGCCCGGTGCAGATGCTTGTCAAAAAGGGAGCTTATGAAAAATATAAAGAGGTAATAGATTATATAAAGAGCGAAGAGATGACTCAGATGTTGTTGTCTTTAAGTTTTCCTGCATCAGATGATAATGAGTTACAACCGCTAAACTGGTTAGGATGGAATAATATTTATTCCACGGATACAGGAGCGATGAAATCTGTGATGCAGAACAAATTTTTTGAATCTTTTGCGGGTGATTTTGTAGTTGTATAGTTACTACAAAATCATCTGTTAAAGGATATAGTTTTGATTTTTTTTGAGATTCGTTATTTGAAGAAATGATAACGACATTTTACAAACAATAATTATTTGAGGTGTTATGAGAAAGAGTTTACTATTATTACCATCTATTTTACTTAGTCTTTCTTCAGTGAATGGACAAAGTTGGAAACCGGATGCAGCGACAGAATCGGTGTATGTACCGGATGAGCTGGGAACAGTAAAAGATTATGACGGGAATGTATATCAAACGGCGCGATTCGGTGATACCTGGTGGATGCTTGAGAATCTGAAATGTAAACATTTTAATGATGGTACTCCTGTTCCGTTTTATAAAGATATAGATGAGAAAAGACCAAAAGATGATTCTTACAATTATTTTACGTGGTTTGTTAATACCGCATCTTACGGTTATCCCTCTTTTGATGAGAAGAATGTTGATAAATATGGACTGCTTTATACATGGACGGCAGCAACAAATTCAAAAAAGCAACCTGCTACCGCAACTTATAAATATGCATATAATGTAAACGGAGGATTATTGCCCGAAGGATGGAAAATTGCCGATACTACAGCTTGGTATGATCTTGCCAAACGCATGGAAAGTGAAGAGATTGTTATAGGCAAATGGATAGAAAATAATAGTACAAGTGAAGCAACTTTTGATAAGAGTTATGTGATAAATATAGGATTATATTTAAAAACGGCTCCTGGTAACGGATGGAATGAAGATGCATCATTATCAGTAGCAGACGATAAGTTATGGAATAAGACAGGTATGAATATTGTTGGAGCAGGAAAGATTGGAGGAGATTTAAATGAGGATTTTTCATTCCCTGCACCGGGATTAAATAGTTATACATGGTTTTGGACAGATCAGTTTGTTCATAAAGATTCGATTCAAAACGGAAGACGATATGTCTATTTTTCAAATTTGACAAATGAGATGACCTTTACGCAGAACAACGGAGCGACTCACGCTTCTGTAAGAGGGATAAAAAGGATTGAGCGTAAAAATGAAGATAAAGAGGATCCTTTAAAAATAGGGAATGTTACCGGTAGTGATGATTTTTTGGTTTACCCGACAAGTACGACATCTTCATTTTTGGTATTATCAGTAAAAGATACAAAATATGATATTTATTCATTGTCCGGAGGTGTAATAAAAAGTGATATTGTAGAGAAAGGTACAAACAGTATCGATATTACATCATTTGCTCCGGGTGTTTATATTCTTAATATTGAGGATATGGCAATAAAAATCATAAGAAAATAATAATTCTGTTCTTGCATATTGTTCACTAATGGTCAATTTGTATTCATGTCTCTTCTAAAAGAGAGAAATCATTACAAAAATTGTGTTATGAAAAAAATGACGGCGGCTCTTTAGCCGTCGTCTACTTTTAAAGTTATTAGGATGTTTAGAATATCGATATTATCATTTTTAATTCTCTTCCCTTATATTTTAGATGCGAAAGTTATAACCGATATGGCGGGCAGGAGAGTTGAGATACCTGAAAAGATAGAGAAAATAGTACCCTTTGATAATAAGACCAATATGCTGCTATTTCCTGTTGCGGAAACAAAGATGTGTGCCAAAGCGTGGGCAGGAGAGAATAGCGGAATGAAGATGATTTCGGAAAGTTATCTGAAAATGCCTGAAGTGGATCTGCAGAATGCCGAAGAGGTGCTTCGCCTTAATCCTGATATTTTGGTAGTGGGTACGTTTGTAAATAAGAATACAAAAAAAGAGATAACCAGATATACCAAGTTTGCCGAAAAAATCAATAAACCGTTGGTTGTTGTTGATTTGGAGTTGATGAATCTGGATAGTACTTATATGTTTTTGGGTGAACTTCTCAACGAGAAAGAAAACGGATTAAAATGCGTGAATTTTATAAGATCGGTTTATTCGCAGGTCGAAAGTTATAAGAGTAATCCTGTTAAGGCAAGCGCATATATAGCTAATTCAAAGACCGGTTTACGTACAGCTCCCGAAGGTAGTTCTCACGCTCAGATATTTGAATTATTAGGAATAGAAAATGCAATAAAAGCTCCTATGGATGCTAAGGGTTTCTCAATGATTTCAATTGAAGAATTAATGGCTGTGAATCCCGATTATATTTTTTGTATGGGAAAAGGTAACACCAACCCATATTCCGAAGTAAAGAATAGCATGATATGGAAAAATCTTAAAGCGGTCAAAAATAATCGATTATATAATATACCATCACATCCTTTTATTTGGTTTGATATGCCACCATCGATAAACAGGCTGTGCGGCTTATTGTGGTTTTGTGAAATATTCAAAGATCATCCCTCACTAAGCACAAAGGATAAAATAACGGAGTTCTATAAGATATTTTATAAATATGAGCTTAGTGATAAGGAATATGATTCTTTACAAGATGTATAGTGAAAAATTTACAGGTATTAAAAATTCAGAGGTATGAAAAGAAGTTGTTTAAAACAGATTTTATTTTTAATGACAATTTTATTGTCGGCTTCATGTAGTGAAGATGTTTTTGAGAATGAGATTGTATATCCCGAGAGTATATGGGATGTAAGAAGTTATAAAATAGAGCGTCATCCTACCGTGAATAGAAATGGTTTCGGCATGGATCTTCTTAATCTTGGGGCGGATTCACTTGATTCGCAATATCTGACAGAGGAAACAATAAAAACTTTCCCTTTTGATCTGCTTTTTTATAATGATTTTTCTTATACACAGAGTTTTACGGGTGATTGGAACGGGTCGGGTAATCCTGTAATATTTATGAATACAGGGGTCAAAGCGGCAATAGTAGGGTATGGAGTTGGTCGGTTTGACAGTTTCACGGCTGCCGAGATAGCAAACTTTACAGATAGTCTAAAGGTTGATCCCGTGCTTGATCTTGAAAGTACAAAGCATCGACATAGTGAAAAATGTACAATGAATAGCGACGGAACATATTCACATGAGGAGGGATTTCAGGTACAATCATTGGTACGTGTGGAGTATGCAAAGTTGATAATCGGAAATAAGTTCAGACCAAATTTAGGTGGTGAATTTGAATGTAATACTGATGATCCCGAGCAGATAAATATGCAACCTGTGTTTTTGGTAAAGACAAGAGAGGGCGCTTTTTCGCTGTTTATGGTAACTCTTTTCAAAGGAACGGGAGCGGATACTCAGAAAAGTTCGGTGCTGTGGAAGTTAGTGGCAACGGAATAATATAAACAGTTATGAAATTGAGATCTCTTATAAATATTATTGTTCTGGCGATGAATTGTTTTGTTGCTTTCTCGGATACTTGTGAGGGATTTATATTCGATAACGTAACAGGTGAACCTTTACCCTTTGCGCATATTTGTGATAATAGGGGTAGGTTGATATGTCAGAGTGATGAACAGGGGAGATTTAATATCGTAGTGAGTACATCAGACAGTATTAGGATAAAAGCATCATACGTTGGTTATAAATTGTATGATATGAAGTTCTCATCTGCATCAACATCTATGCTTATAGCAATGTCGCCGCAGATGCAAAATATCGATAATGTTGATATCAGTGTACAGCGAACTCCCATTAATATAAATAAACAATACTCTCAAACTTCGGTTTATGCTGCAAGAATAGAGGAGAATATAAGTACAGCTTTGATTGATGTGCTTGAAACAGTGCCCGGACTTTATAAGAAGGCGGAATATCATTCTCCTATAGTATTGAGAGGATTATCAGGCAAACGACTCCTTATCACTCTTGACGGAAACAGACGAATGGGTAGCACTTCTGCGGGGTTTACCGGGCAGACTGTAAATATATTTGATCTTAAAAAGATAGATATAATAAAGGGTCCCGCCTCGGTTAAATATGGACCGGGAGCTATTGCTGGAATAATAAATATGGAGCGTCGTTCCCCTTTTGAGAGTGATGGGCTTGCCGGCAAGGTGCTTGCTACTTATGGTGAGAATAATAATGAATATACTACACTTGCCAATATATCTTATAGTAAGGATAATGTTGCCTTTGGTGTTGGAGGCAGATATATGAATGCGTCCGACTTCCGTTATGCAACGGGAGAGAAAGCTTTTAATAGTGATCATGTTGATAAGGATATAAGTGGGTTTTGTGCTTTTCGTTTTAGCCGGAGTTTTGTTTTATCGGCTGAAAGTAATGTTCATATAGGTGGGCCTTGGGGAAGGGCAAAAGGATATAACGGAACTGATTACGTGCTTCAAACAACTCTTCAGGATGATAATTATCATTGCTCAGTCAGGGGAGAATGGGAGCCTACAATGGTGGTTGAAAAGATGGATTTCTCACTCTATTTTGATAAAGACAGAATGAGGGATATCAGAAATGATTATGATATTGCATCGGGGAAATTATCATATAAGGAGGATGTCAGATATGATAACTATTATTCGGGATGGCGTTTTCATACTCTTTTTTCATTGTTTTCAAATACTTCATTAACAGTGGGAAGTGATGGTGTTTTTTATAGGATTGATTCACCGACAGAGTTGACTGATTATTTCAAGAATTTTACTATAAAGAACAGAGTCGCCGAAGATGCGGGGCTAATGATGGGGGGAGTATTTGCTGAGTCGGAGATGAAGATTTGTAATAATAGGTTAAGATGGGTATTAGGTGTGAGAGGTGATATGGCCAATATCAATGAAGGAGATGTTCATGATCTTAATGATGATAAGGGGCGGAATGAGAATATATATGCCTTCAATTTAAGCACCGGTCTTGTGTATAATCCGTTGAGTGATATTTTTATCTCTTTAAATATGGCAAGGGCTTGCAGAATGCCTGATGCTACTGAACTTTTTGTTGAGACAGCAACGACAGATGGGCTGGTGTTTGGGAATATAGATTTGAAGCCTGAATACGGACTTAATTTTGATCTTGGATTACGAGGGTCAATAAGTAATGTTACTTTTGATATAAGTGCTTTTTCAAATTTTCTTTATGATTTTATTGGTCGTAAGGTGTGGAAAAGTGCCGCCAAGAAAGGTATGAATTACAGATATGAAAATATTGACAGATCTCTGATTTATGGAGCTGAAATATCTTTAGGATATAATAGAAAGGGTGTTTTCAATTCAAAAGATAATATTAATTATAATGGTTTTCTTGTATATACGAGAGGTTATGAATTGAAAAAGGATAAGGATTGGTTTTCATCCGATAATGTGCCTTTAAACAATATTCCGCCCCTTAATAGTCGGCATGAATTGATATATAGATATAATATTGGTTACCGTTCGTCTGTTTATACAGGAGTAAATTTTGTATGGTTTGACGGAAGAACAGAGTATGCGCCTAATAGTTATCCCACCGGTTCTTATTCTCTTTTGGGATGTATGGCGGGTGTAAAGAAGAATTATAAAAACAATGATTATAAATTCTCGATAAGTGTCAATAACCTTACCAATGAGAGGTATCGTCCTTTTGAATCATTAATATATGGGATGGGACGAAATGTGAAGTTTATGATTACGATGGAATTTGGCAATTCGGAGAAAAAGCACGGGACTCGTTGTGTAGAGAATTTCTAAAATTATATATCTTAGGATATGTGAAATATTGACAATGATAAAGACAAAAATATAGAAAGATGGAAAAGATTGAGATTGAAGCTATCGGGGTTATTCATACTCCGTTTGATGATGTAAAAGGTATGCCTATTCAGCCGATGGGAGCTCAGGGAGCAAAAGGTTGGATTGAGTTAAGAGAGGATCTTATAGCCGGATTAAGGGATATAGAGGGTTTTTCTCACCTGACATTGATTTACAGATTTCATAAGATATCGGGGTATATGTTGGAGGTTACACCTTTTATGGATGTTGTGTCGCATGGTATATTTGCAACGCGTTCACCAAAACGACCTAATGCAATTGGTATCTCAACGGTGAGATTGATTGGTGTAGAGGGAAATAAGGTATTTATTGATCAGGTAGATATGCTCGACGGTACTCCATTGATAGATATTAAACCGTTTTATCCTCGTTATGACAATAGGTTTGAGGCAAAAGCAGGGTGGCTTGAGAAGAATCCTGATCTTCCGGTGGAAGAGCTTATTTCGGATGAGCGGTTTAAATAGGTTTATATAATAAAAAATAAATACGGAGTT
This sequence comes from uncultured Bacteroidales bacterium, assembly GCA_947074145.1. GTDB lineage: Bacteria > Bacteroidota > Bacteroidia > Bacteroidales > JAUNSR01 > JAUNSR01. The sequence goes on along the minus strand of CAMTOJ010000008.1, from coordinate 60,840 downwards.
GTCGTTTAATTAGACAGCTCCGTATTATTTTTTTATATTAAAAAGATAATGTATCGTTTTTATAAATCTTTTATTTTATGAGTTTCGGCAAACGGAAGTTCCGGTTTGCGGATAAGGGCACGAATAATCAGCCATGTTCCACCGATAAGGAATGGGATACTAAGGATCTGTCCCATATTAAGAAACATTGTTTCCTCAAAGTGAACCTGATTGTTTTTAACGAATTCAATAAATATTCTGGTTCCGAAAATTCCAAGGAAGAATGTTCCGAAGATAAGACCCGGACGAAGTTGTGCGTTTTTCATCCAATACATATACATAAGAAGAGCAAAAACACATAGATAAATTATTGCTTCATATATCTGAGTTGGGTGAGATGGCGCGGTAAATATTGGTTCTGCTCCACGTTGCCACTGACCGATGTTTTCAATAAATCGAAATCCCCATGAAACGGTTGTTTCGTGACCGTAAATCTCATGATTGAAAAGATTTCCCATTCTGATAAGTGCTCCAACAAGGGCAACCGGTACAACAAGACGATCGAAAAGGAATAGGGGGTTCATTTTGATTTTCTTTGAAAGAATAAGTATCGCTATTATAATTCCTATCGCACCGCCATGACTAGCGAGACCACCTTCCCATACTTTTAGTATTTCATCAAGGTGTTGAGAGTAGTAGTCCCAACTATAAAAGAACACATGTCCTAATCTTGCACCTACTATAGTGCCTACAAAAACATATATAAAAAGTGAATCGAGCCATTTCATAGGTATCGATTCTTTTTTGTACATTCTTTCTTCAATTTTAAAACCTACCCAAAAACCTATTATAAACATCAGACTGTACCATCTTATTTGAACGGGTCCTAAAGAGAAAAGAACGGGATGTGCCGTCCATGTGATGAAATTCATTAAATCCATAATGATATTTTACTTGTATTGATTTTTAAATTCTTTACTAATATGAATTGGTGTCGTTAATCCATATATCGCTTCTGTCACAAATTTAGATAAAATATATTTAGAGAAGATAGCGTAGCCGTCTTTTTAAATAAATTGATAACTCCATAATCAATAATCGTGCGGATTTTATATTTTTGATGCCTTTAAAAATGAAAAAACTTACAAATCATAATTATGCAGAAATATAGTTATACAACTTCGGGTACATGTTCAAAACAAATAGATATTGAATGTGAAGGTAATATTATCAGAAAGGTCTCTTTTATTGGAGGTTGTAACGGAAATCTTAAAGGTCTTGGTGCTTTAGTGGAGGGTATGGATAAAGAAACGGCAATATCGAAATTAAAGGGTATAAAGTGTGGTGCAAGGTTGACTTCTTGTCCGGATCAGCTCTCTATCGCTTTGGAAAAAGGGATGGAATAATAAAATTGAGAAAATCTTCGCACTCATTAATTATTAAACAAACTAAAAAAGAATAGGATTTAAAACTATAAATACCCAATATGGTTTAAAATATTAAAACTAAAAGTGTCTTAATGTATGTAGTATAAATCATATTGATATGAAAAAAAATATATTAGCTTGCTTGATTATAGTCATATTATCAGGTTTCACCGTAACACGTGGATGGAACGAAGAAGATAACGGTTATTATATGGGTCCCGGAATGATGTGGGGAGGCTACTATAATAACGGATATAATAATAGTGGTTATTATCCCGGAATGATGGGATGCTGGGGTGATGACGATTGGAATAATGATACTAAATCATCTCTAAATCTTACCACAGAACAAAGTAACAGATGGGATAATGCCCGTTCAACCGGATTGATAAATCAACAGGCTGTGAATGATTCAATTTCATATTATGCGCGTCAGGTACACCGATTACAGCAAAACAAATCTGCTTATGTGCAACAGGATATGTCATATATTAAGCAGATTCTTTCTCCCGAACAATATACACAGTTTCTTGAACGATTGATTAATTTAGACTCTGGAAGATAAACGAAATGGAATTTAATTCTAAAAAATAAAAAAGCCGTGATAAAAAATCACGGCTTTAATTTTTGAATAAAATTTTTAATTAAGTTCAGTCAGATGTAATTAAAAAATTTCATTTAGGTTTATTCAATATATATAGTTAGTTCCACTAAACATACATTGCAAGGATAGCTTCGTAAAGTTCTTGTTTACCGCTAATTTGTTTTGGCTCGCCTGTTTCGATAGCATATTGACGAAGATCTTCAAGAGAAAGTTTTCCTTCTTCGAAAAGTTTACCTTTTCCTTCATCAAATGATGAGTATCTTTCTGCGCGAAGTTGTTCAATCGGAGAGTTTTCAAGAATGTCAGCAGCAGTGATAAGAGCTCTTGCAAAACAATCCATACCCGCGATATGAGCGATGAAAAGATCCTCTATATCAGTAGAATTTCTTCTGATTTTAGCATCAAAGTTAGTACCTCCGCCTTGTAGACCTCCATGGCGAAGAATCACCATCATAGCCTGAGTAAGTTCGAAGATATCGATAGGGAATTGATCTGTATCCCAACCGTTTTGAGCATCACCACGATTAGCATCGATAGAGCCAAGCATATTATTGTCTGCAGCACATTGAAGTTCATGTTCAAAAGTGTGGCCGGCAAGAGTAGCATGATTAACTTCGATATTAACCATAAAATCTTTTTCAAGACCGTTTGCTTTAAGGAAACCGATAACGGTTTCAGTGTCTACGTCATATTGGTGTTTTGTAGGTTCCATTGGTTTTGGTTCGATAAGGAAATTCCCTTTAAAACCTTTAGAACGGCCATAGTCTCTTGCCATAGTAAGAAGAGTAGCAAGATGTTGTTTCTCCTTTTTCATGTCAGTGTTAAGAAGAGACATATAACCTTCTCTACCACCCCAGAAAACATAATTTTCACCGCCAAGCTCGATTGTAGCATCGATAGCGTTTTTGATTTGAGCAGCAGCATAAGCGATTGTTGAGAAATCAGGATTTGTAGCAGCTCCGTTCATATATCTTTTGTGACTGAAAACATTAGCTGTTCCCCAAAGAAGTTTTATGCCAGTTTCCTGTTGTTTTTGTTTAGCATAAGCCACAATAGTTTTGAAGTTTTCTTCATATTTTTCTAAAGTATCAGCTTCATTTACAAGGTCAATATCATGGAAGCAATAATATTCAATTCCTACTTTTTGCATGAATTCGAAACCGGCATCCATTTTAGCCTTTGCAGCCTCAATAGGATCAGAAGCAGTGTTCCAGTCTCTTTTGATTGTTCCACCACCAAATTGGTCACCACCTTCAGCACATAGTGTATGCCACCAAGCCATAGAAAAGCGAAGCCAATCTTTCATTTTTTTACCCATTACAACTTTTTCAGGTTCATAATATCTGAAAGCCATAGGGTTCTTAGATTCTTTACCTTCGAATTTGATTTTTTCTATTGACGGGAAATAAGTTTTAGCCATAATATTTTAAATATTTAGTTTATGTGATTTTGTTTATATAAATGTTTATCGATTATTCTTATCAAGTACCTCTTTCCATTTATTATATGCTTTGAGATATTGATCCTTTTTGTCGGTATCGGGCAAAATAGTTGAAATTTTCTCAAGGTTAGAAAATGCTTCTTCAGCGTCTTTATATATTCCGGCTCCAATTCCGGCACCTCTTGCAGCTCCGGCAGCTCCGTCGGTATCATATAGTTCGATGGCTACATTTCCAGTTGAGGCAAGAGTTTCACGAAATAAAGGACTGAGAAACATATTTGCATTTCCGGCTTTGAGAACTTTTACATCAAGTCCCATCTCTTTCATAATCTCTATTCCATAGATGAATGAAAATACGATACCTTCTTGTGCCGCCCTTAAAAGATTGGCTCTTGTGTGATTATTGAAGTTTATCCCTTCAATTATCGCACCTGTACTTTTATTTTCAAGAACTCTTTCTGATCCGTTGCCAAAAGGGATTATAGTTACACCTCCCGAACCGACCGGAGCAGTAGCTGCTATATCATTGATTTCAGCGTACGAGATGCCTGAATCCATAATATTATTTTTCATCCAGGAGTTTAAGATCCCGGTACCATTGATACATAAAAGAACTCCAAGTCGCGGATCCTCTTCTTTATGGTTTACATGAGCGAAAATATTAACTCTTGATTTTGGATCATAAGCAACTTTATCTATTACACCATATACCACGCCTGAAGTACCTGCAGTAGATGCAATTTCACCCGGTTTAAGTACATTCAAAGAGAGAGCATTGTTGGGCTGGTCGCCGGCACGATAGGTGATAGGTGTGCCCTCATTCAAACCGAGTTCTAAAGCTGCTGATTTATCAACTTTACATTGAACGGAGAATGTATCCTTTATATCTGCGATTTTGTTTTTATCTATTCCGTAGTAATCAAGAAGTTCATCGGATAACTTATTGTTTTTGAAATCCCAGTATGTTCCTTCAGAGATTCCGGAAACCGTAGTTGTCGGGATACCACTTAATTTAAGTGCTATGTAATCGCCCGGTAAAAGAAATTTATATGTTTTAGCATATAACTCCGGTTCATTGTTTTTAACCCATGCAAGTTTGGAAAGAGTGAAATTCCCGGGAGAATTAAGAAGAGTAGAAAGACATTGATCTTCGCCAAGTTTGGCAAATGCATCATTCCCAATCTCTACAGCTCTAGAGTCACACCAAATAATAGAATCTCTAACAGGTTTTAAATCTTTATCAATAAGCACAAGTCCGTGCATTTGATAAGATATTCCTATTGCTTTAATTTCGGTAGGATCTATTTTTGTTAAATCAAGAATGTTTTTTGTGGCAATCTTAAGGTTTTCCCACCACATTTCAGGATTTTGTTCTGCCCATCCATTTTTAAGAGCCTTAATAGGCATCTCCTTTTTTGGAGAAAAATCGGAAGCGATACATTTTCCTGTTTCTGCTTCAATAATTGAGGCTTTAACCGAAGAGCTTCCTATATCATATCCAAGTAAATACATTTGAGTTTGATTTTATAACGCATGATTTTATGCGTTGGTGTGTTTATATATATTCTTAAATATCAGATTTTCTTTTTATCGAATTTATAATATCGAGCAGCCCTATGTGAAACATTTTCCTCCTTTTCATCAAGCTCAACGATATATTTCATAGATTTAATCTTCTTGTGAAAATTACGAACATCAATCTCTTTGTTGTATATCTGTTCGAATAATCTCCTTAACTGAAGAGCCGTGAATTTGGTTGGCAGAAGATCGGAAAGTACAATAGGATCATTTTCAATCAATTTTCTAATCTCTCCGATTGCTTCTTCAATGATGAGATTATGATCAAAAGCAAGTTGTGGTAGTTTTGTAAGCGGTACCCAGCTCGCTTTAAATTTTGAATCAATCTTATTGCTTCTGGCTCCAATCTTAACTATTGACATATATGCAACAGTCACAAGGCGTCCTATTTGAAGATTGACGGCATTTTCAAGCCATCTGACATCTCTTGGATCAGATGTTCGTTTTGGAGAACCGAAGCATTTGAATTGTTTGAGATATGAATTATCGATACCAGTATACTCTTTAAGTACAGATATTGCAGCTTCATCAATATCCTCTTCCATATATATTAATCGACCGGGAAGTTTTTTATCATTATATTTTTCATTTGACACAACATCTGTTCTTTCCACTAAAAGAATTTTAAGTTGGTCATCTTCGCAACCGATTAGCACACAGTCAACAGATAAATGGGGGTAATACTTATTGTTGTTTGTCATATATAGAAAAATTTATAATGTTTTCAGGTATCAGATTCTTATCCATTTGTTGTTTTGAATAATGAATTCTTATACAAATGTATTGGTATTTATTTTAGTTGCAAGAGCTGATTTATGAGCAATATTATTAAACTCCGAAAAGCTTCGTGTAAATAATACAATAAGCTTATTGTTTTCGTTCTCTTATTTCTTAATTATTAATCCTTTTTTATCACATTAACATAAGGATTAACGGTTCTTTTATTATAAAATATACAGAAAAGAATAATGTATCTGGATTAAAACAAACTATATGTATTAAGTACAATAAGGGTGTTCGTGTTAAAATAAATTAAAAATTAATTCATTAAAAAAATATGCTTTAAATATCAATATTTACATACGGAATAATGAATAAAAAGCAAAATAAAGCGTACTTTTGTCGCGCTAAAAAATTAAAAGAAAATATGGACGACCCCAATTCGCGAACGTATTTAGAGTGTATTAACAAAGTGGCTGTGAGATAAGATAAGATAATGTCTCATTCCGCGTAAAAAGAAAGGAGAGACAATAATGAGAACTTATCTTTATTGTGAAACCGGTTTTGTGGAAAAACAAGACTGGCAGAAGGATTGCTGGATAAATGTAATGGTACCTGATAAAAGCGACTTCGAGTATTTGAAGGATGAACTTAAAGTGCCAGAATCATTTTTAAAAGATATTGCAGATACCGATGAACGACCGCGTATTGAGGAGGAGGATGGATGGTTGCTAACAGTGGTTCGCATTCCTGTTCAGACTGGAAATAATGATATACCATATACTACGATACCATTAGGTATAATAACAAATGAGAAATATACAATCTCTCTTTGTTATCAAAAGGCTAGTATGATTGATGATTTCATTCTATATACAAGGAGAAAGTCTGTAAAAATAAATAATCAGGTTGATTTGATTCTTCGTATCATATACTCTTCGGCTGTATGGTTTCTAAAATATCTGAAACAGATAAACATTGATGTCAGATCAGCAGAGCAAGCCCTTGAAAGCAGTATCAAGAATGAAGATCTTTTACGCTTGATGAAACTACAGAAAACATTGGTTTATTTCAATACTTCAATCAGGGGAAATGAGATGCTTATAGGAAAACTGAAATCGATATTTCAGAGTGCGTCAATGATGGATGAAGATCTAATAGAGGATGTTTTGATTGAACTTCGACAGGCATATAATATGGTTAATATTTATAGTGATATTTTAACGGGTACTATGGATGCATTTGCTTCTATTATATCCAATAATGTAAATACTATAATGAAGCGTATGACTAGTCTTTCGATTGTATTGATGATTCCCACTTTGATAGCAAGTTTTTATGGAATGAACGTTGATATACATCTTGAGAATTATCCATTGGCATTTCTTTATATCGTGATATGTTCGATTGTTCTTTCAGCTTTGGCATTCATAATTTTCAGAAGAATAAAATGGTTTTAAGATATTGATCTTAATAGTAGTTAGCATATAATATAATGCCCTGTGAAAACGGGGCATACAAAGTATTTTTTAATAAACGGCGCAAGGGATCTGATTAATTCAGACCAGGAAAATTAAAATAATAATTTAGTATGAAAGAGGCGTTTGTAAAGCTTCATTTGTCTGTTTTTATTGCCGGATTCACCGGTATATTCGGAAAATTGATAACTCTTAATGAGGGTTTGCTTGTTTGGTATCGTTTGTTTGCAACATCAATAATCTTTGGATTGATACTTTTTTTAGGAGGAAAATTAAAAAAAGTATCTACAAAAGAATTTTTGAAAATTGGTTCGGCCGGATTTCTTCTGGCTCTACATTGGATTTTCTTTTATGCGAGTATAAAAACCGCGAATGTATCTATTGGAGTGGTATGTTTCTCGCTTGTAGGTTTTTTCACTGCATTATTCGACCCAATAATAAATAAACGAAAGCTGTCAGCAAAAGAATTATTGTTTAGCGTTATAACACTTTGTGGTGTAGCTGTAATCTTTCATTTTGATGTTCGTTATCATTTAGGAATAATGCTTGGTGTAATATCTTCTGCTCTATGTGCTTTATTTTCAATAGTTAATCAGAAAATAGGGAAAAAACACCCTTCAGGGACAGTTCTTGAATACGAAATGATTGGAGGATTTATTGGAGTAACGGCTCTTATGCCTTTTTATCTCTATTTTTTTCCAACCGATAATATTATACCGACGGGAAATGACATTTTGTATCTTATATTCTTCTGTCTTGTGTGTACAATAGGATTATATATGCTTCAGATTCAGGTTCTCAAAAAAGTTTCGGCATTTACTATGAATCTCAGCTATAACCTTGAACCTGTTTATAGTATTCTTATTGCTATGATATTGTTTAAAGAGGCTAACGATTTAAATAGCTCATTCTATTTAGGCCTGTCACTTATTGTATTATCCGTCATTTTACAAACAGCATCTGTTATAATTCCCAAGAAAAGTATAGCCTAATATATAAAAGTATATTTCTCTTCAAGTAATGTTATAATAAAAGGCGAAATAAAGAAATTTCTTTATTTCGCCTTTATTGTTTAATCTCCTATTTCATAGCGTTTTGAATTTGTTGACTTGTATTTCTTTTTGTAAAAGAATTATAAACAATATAGATATACCATTGTTATAAATATGACTTTCACCAATAACAAGACTATGAAATATTTTCTAATATGTATATTTGCAGTAATTTTAGTATCATGTTCTGATAATAAGACATATATTATAAACGGAAGAGTAGCTGATTCGTCATTGAATGGAAGATATATCTACCTTCAACAGGTTGTAGGCAGTGAGCTTGTTACTTATGACAGTGCACTTGTAGAGGAGGATAAATTTAGATTTAAAGGAGCGTTATCAGAGCCTTTTTTTAGCGAATTAACTTTTGGAGACACCAAAAAGAGTAATTATTCACCAGCCGTATTTATTCTTGAAAAAGGGAAAATGGAAGCTTATATTGATACTTTTTCATATGTAAGAGGCGGCGTAGCTAATAATAACCTCGCAGAGTATTATGCACAAACTCATTATTATGATCAAAAGATAAAGTATCTTGATCAACAACATGAGAGAAACATTGAAGAGGGACGGGTTTCTGATTCATTATCTATGGCATTTGAGGGATGGCATAGGTTATATAGTAAAGAAAAAACAGATCTTGCACTTCAATTTGTTGAAAAAAATAATGATAATCTTGCTGGGGTATTGGTTTTTTTGCAAAATTTTTCAAATTTTACACGAGAAGAAGTACGCAATATCCTTTTTTATGCTGGTCCTGTGTTTAAGAATGATAAAGCTGTGAAAGTTCTTGAAGAATATATGGAGAAGACTGAAAAAAAATAGATTAAAGTAGCTTTCTATTAAGAATGTTTTAGTTATTGAAAATTATGAGGTATTGGATTATATCACTTTGTTTCCTTTTTAATATTACATGTATAGCATTTGGAAAGGATGCTTACAAAAGTTATACATATGAAAGTTTTGCAGCAAGGGATTTTAGCAATTGGCCTCGAATTATAGAAACTTTAGAGAAAGAGGCTCTTCAAAATTATCCTGATAGTACTGCCACGCTTGATATAATGAAATATTATTATGGATACATAGGTCATCTTCTTGATGTAAACAATAAAAAGGATGCTGACATTTGGTGCAAAAAAGCAAAAAAAACATATCAATCATTGAGTAAACCCTTTGCAAATAATGCAGATATTGTTGCTTATGGATCCATAATAACGGCATTTGAAATAGCAATTTCTCCAATGAAAGCTCCTATTCTTGCTCCTTCTATGTTTATGGGAGCAAAGAAATCACTCTCTCTTGATCCTAATTCTACGGTTGGAAATCTTTCTTACGCCAATTTTTTGTATTTCTTTCCTGAGGCTTTGGGAGGGGATCGAAAAAAAGCGCTTCAACACTATATGAAAGTATATAGCTATTTTACTCAACATCCGGATATTGCTTCAGAAGATTGGAGATATCTGTTTATTTTATCAACATTAACTGTTGTTAATGAAAAATTAGGAGATCTCGGTAAGGCAAGATTATGGATGAATAAGGCTCTTGAAGTAAATCCCAATTTTGTTTTTGTAAAAGATGTTTTGATGCCCAGGATAAATAAATAATTCTTTATTTTTGGATAGATAAAAGAAAATTTGTCCTCAAATGAATAAAACTAAGAAAAAGAAATCATCACGTAAAAAGAACTCTTCTAAAAAAAAATCACGTCCGGTTAAGAATATTATACTATATTCTATTATAGTTATAATTCTTTGTCTGCTTGTTTATGATAAAAATCTATTAAAATCTTTGCCGGAATATAATCTTCCACAAATTTCATCTTCGTTTTTTCAAAAAAAGAAATCTGTAGAAATAGAATTGCCCAAACCATCTTTAAAAACTAATTTATCGGGAGATCGAATACCGAAAAAAGAGAAAAAGAGTGAAACTAAACCTAAAACTGAGCATACCGTTTCTTTGCAAAAAGCAACATCAGAAGTAGAAAAAAAGGATTTTGATAATAGTTCTCCCAAAAAAAAATCTGAAAATAGTACTGCGAAAATTCTAGATAAAAAGTCAACTAAAGATTACCTAAAAGGGATAAAAGATCTTTATATTCCAGATTTTAAACCTGAGCAATCAAGTCAGACATTACATTACACAGGATTTAGTTTGTCTTATAATAATAATACTAAGATTGCCAATTGGGTAGGATATGAGCTTACTGCAGACGAAACAGTTTCAAAAGTGAAACGAGTAAATAAGTTTGTGAAAGATCCAAATGTTATGAATTCAGCAACTAATAAAGATTACCTTAAATCAGGGTATGATAGAGGACATCTTGCACCGGCGGCCGATATGGGATGGAGTGAAAAAAGTATGTTTGAATCCTTTTATTATTCGAATATGACACCTCAAGAACCCTCGTTTAACAGAGGCATTTGGAAAGAATTAGAGGAGAAATGTAGAAATTGGGCACAAAGAGATAGTGCTATAATAATAGTAACAGGACCTATTGTTTCCGGAGAAGAGAAAAAACTTGGAAATACCGGAATTGTAATACCTAATTATTTTTTCAAAGCAATACTTTCTCCTTTCTCTGAAAAACCACATTCAATAGGGTTTGTGATAAAAAATGAAGGATCCCTGAAACAATTAAAAGAGTTTTCAATCACGATTGATTCTCTCGAGACTTTGACCGGGTTTGATTTTTTTCAACAACTACCGGATAACATAGAAAACCAAATAGAATCAGAATATGATCTGAATTATTGGTTTTAACTTATCATTGAATTAGCCAAGATAAAAATGAATGTTTGTTATTAAAATATGCTAATATTCACACTTTCAATTAACAGTAATTAACTGTATTATAAATAAATAAATCAATTATTGTATATCTATCTCTTTTGCTTTAACTTTATTCAAAGTTTTTTCAAAAGATAAAATATGAAGAGATCGATATATGCTATAATTTTAGTTATAACTTCCCTTATTTGGATTAAATGTGATAATGTCAATTCCGAACTTAAATTTATAGAACAAATAGTAGAGGAGCATCCCCAAAGTGCTTTAGAACTCATAAATAAAATACCAAATCCAAATAAATTATCCGAATATGATAAATCGCTATATGCTCTTCTAAAGATACAGGCAATGGATAAATGTGATATAGATATCACAGAAGATACCTTGATTTATAATACTGCTAATTATTTTCTTTTAAATAATGATTCAATAAATGCCGCAAAATCATTGTTTTATTGTGGTAAAATTTCACATAATCTATTAATCTATAATAGATCAACATCGTATTATTTAAAGGCCTATAATTTGATAAATAATAAATATGACAATAAATACAGATATCTTATATCTAATTATCTTGGTATATCTTATTATGAACAGGGTAAATACGATGAAGGTTTAAAAGTTTGGCATGAAGCTTTGATGTATGCTAATATATCAGATAATAATCTGTATAAGTCTATTGCTTTAACAAATATAGGTGCCGGATATCTTTATAAAATGTCAGAGATTCTGTCTAAAAAAAGAATGGATTTTCCCGTCCATAATAATATAAAAATTCAAAATGAACATAATTCCTTTTGTGATAGTGCAATATATTATTTAAGACAGGCTTATGATTATAGAGATGATAGTTCTTGTGTTGATATTTATGAAAAATTGGCTCAATCATATATGTTTAAAAATAATCAGGATTCTGCCTTTTTTTATTCAGATATTGCAATAAATTCAATCAATAATAAAGATGAATATATCATCGGTACCTTAATTGACAGAGCCTATTTATATAATAATCTCAATAATCCGGATTCTGCTCGTAAAATATTATATGATTGTATATCCGGTGATAATGATGTTTATAGTAATATATCTATTAACTACGGTTTGCTAAAAAGTTACGAATTATTTCACAATAAGGATTCCATAATTAAGTATCTCTACAACTATAATTCTCTGACAGATAAGAAAAATGAATTGGAGAAAAGTCTTGTAGGTTATACATTCGATATGATAGAAAAATATCATTTATCCGAAACTGAAAATATTAATTTTAATATAAAAAACAGCCTTAGGAAAAGGACAATATTAATTATTTGTATGTTCGGTTTTTTTACAATTGTTATTATAATAATCTTGTTTTTTAGTTATCGTATGAAAAAAGATAAAGAGAAAGCAATATTATTAGCCGAAGTTTTAAAAGAAAAGGAAAATAGAGCAAGAGAGCAGATGATAATATCCCAAAAGATGAATGATTATTTTAGTTTAAGAAATAAATATTCACAAGTTCTTTTAAAATATTTTATTGGAATAAATTTTTCAGATACTACCGATAATCTGATGTTAAATGAAAATCATTGGGAAAAAATAGTAGGTACAGTGAGTGAAACATATAATGATCTACCGCGAAAGTTATCTAATCAATATAAAAGATTGACTACTGAAGATATTAGAATCTTTTGCCTTTTACTTTTGCGGCTCAAACAAGAAGATATTGCAAAGTTTACTGGTCGAACTCCTGCGACAATTTCTCTGAGACTTTCCAGAATGAAAGAAAAAATGGATATTTCAAAAGAAAATGAATGGCACGAAATTATCGAAGAAATACTCAATGAATATATAGATGTAAACCAAATGTAAACTTTTTTTCTTGCTGTAATAATGTTTATTGTCAGACAATCAGCATTTTAGTGTTTTCGTGATGAAAAGTATTTGTAAACTAACATTTTTGAACCATTTGTTATATTTAGGTTACTTTTGCCTTACAACTTTTAATATATACATTATGAAAAATCTTTTATTCGTATTTGCTATTTTATTTTCTTCAACTTTTGGAGCTTATGCTTTTGATTATTCAGTATTGTTAAAGAAAAGAGGAAATGGACTTGCTCGAACACTTAAAGCAAGGGCATATCCGGGTACGGAGATGAAAGTTGCATGTACATACAATCCTGATAACAATATTCTGAGTCTTACTTTATCTGAAGGAATCGGAGAAACTCAAGTAAGTCTTTCAACTGAAGATGGAACAATAGTTTTTCAAACTGTTCTTATGGTAGAAGATGATGCTAATTTTAATATCTATTTGGGAGAGATTGAAGCAGGAGAATATGATCTTGTGATAGAATGCTGTAAAGGAACATTTGAGGGTGTAATTGAAAAAAATTAACAGGTTTATTGATTATATATATGATGATAAGAACAAAAATTTAGGAGTAATATTTAGATAGTTAGTTATAAAATAAATATACCAATCATCATCATTTCTATAAATATTGATGTCTTAATATGATAATCTCATATTAATGACATCAATATTTTTTTATGGATATACGTATCTAAACAGAAAATATAATCTATTAAGGATATAAATAATATATGTATGATCTTTGAAAATTTAATTCTATTACCTTTTGATAATATAACATAAACCACATTGAATTATATATTGTCAAAAAAAAGGCTTTTATTGTAATGATTTCTAATAATAGTTAAATATTTTTTGTAAAATTGTAGCCTTAATCAAATAAGATTATGGCCTTAATAAATAGAAATTATGAAAGATAATAAGAACTCGAAAGAAGAAGCAGCCTTACTGTATCACAAGTGTGGAAAACCCGGAAAAATAGAAGTTGTACCAACAAAGCCTCACACGACTCAAACGGATTTATCATTAGCCTATACACCGGGAGTGGCTGTTCCGTGTCTTGAAATAGAAAAAAATCCAGAAACAGCATATGACTATACTGCTAAAGGTAACCTTGTCGCAGTAATCTCTAATGGAACAGCTGTCCTTGGCTTGGGAAATATAGGAGCAGTAGCCGGAAAACCTGTAATGGAGGGTAAAGGACTATTGTTTAAAATATTTGCCGGAATTGATGTATTTGATATAGAGGTAAACGAAAATGATCCCGAAAAATTCATAGAAACCGTAAAAGCAATATCTCCAACCTTTGGAGGGATAAACCTTGAAGATATTAAAGCTCCCGAATGCTTTGAAATAGAAAGAAGATTAAAAGCAGAGCTTGATATTCCGGTAATGCATGATGATCAGCATGGAACAGCAATTATTTCAGGAGCTGCCCTTTTGAATGCATTGGAAATTGCAGGCAAAAATATTGGTGATTGCAAATTAGTTGTAAATGGTGCCGGTTCTGCAGGATCTTCATGTACACGACTATATATGGAACTTGGGATAAAGAAGGAGAATGTCGTAATGGTCGACTCCAAAGGCGTGATAAGATCAGATCGCGTCGGATTAACTCCGGAAAAAGCAGAATTCGCTACCGATAGAAGAGATATAAATACATTAGCTGATGCGATGAAGGGTGCAGATATATTCCTTGGGGTTTCTGTAGCTGATGTATTAACTGAAGATATGGTGAGATCAATGAATAATAATCCACTTGTCTTTGCATGTGCAAATCCAAATCCCGAAATATCATACGACAAGGCTATGGCATCTCGTCCTGATATTATCTTTGCAACAGGTAGAAGTGATTATCCTAATCAGATCAACAATGTGCTTGGTTTTCCATATATCTTTAGAGGGGCTTTAGATACACGCGCCACTTCTATAAATGAAGATATGAAGTTGGCAGCCGTATATGCAATTGCCGATTTGGCGAAGCAACCTGTTCCTGATGTTGTAAATGCTGCGTATGGAATGCAAAAACTTCATTTTGGTAAAGAATATATTCTTCCAAAACCAATGGATCCACGATTGATAACTAAAGTTTCGTCGGCTGTAGCAAAAGCAGCAATGGATTCGGGTGTGGCAAGAAAAAACATTACTGACTGGAAAGCGTATGAAGATAGTCTTAATCAATTGATGGGATATGACAATAAATTGGTAAGAAGACTTTATGATATGGCTAAAGCAGAACCTAAAAAGGTGGTTTTTGCTGAGGCGACTCATGTCAATATGCTTAAAGCAGCAGCTCAGGCTCTTGAAGAGGGTATATGTTATCCGATTCTTCTTGGAAACGTAGATCAAATTCACAGAGTTGCAGAAGAGGAAGGTATTTCGCTTGAAGGCATGGATATTCTTCACTTCCGTTCAGAATCAAATCTTTCTAAACGAGAGGAATATGCACGTAAACTTGCCGAAAAATGTGCAAGAGAGGGCTATACTTATGTTGATGCTATTGAGAAAATGTATGATGCTAATTATTTTGGTATGATGATGGTGGAATCAGGCGAGGCTGATTCATTTATCACAGGTATACAAAGTAAATATTCGGAAACTTGTAAAATAGCTAAAGATGTTATCGGAATAAGAGACGGATTCAAACATTTCGGTGCAATTAATATTCTTAATACAAAGAAAGGATCACTATATATTGCAGATACATTAATAAACCGACATCCTTCAACCGATACACTTGTTGATGTCGCAAGATTAACAATGGATGCTGTGAGATTCTTTGCTGATGAACCGGTTATGGCAATGGTTTCTTATTCAAGCTTCGGTGCAGATACAGAGGGAAGTCCTTTGAAAGTTCATGAAGCTGTAAGTATTATGCAGAAAGAGTATCCTGATCTAAAAATTGATGGAGAGATGCAGGTCAATTATGCATTGAATAAAAGCTTAAGAGATAAAACATATCCATTTAATAAACTTACAGGTCTTGATGTTAATACTCTTATCTTCCCTAATCTAAGTAGCGCCAATACAGCCTATAAGATGTTGTCGGAAATGGATGTTTGCGAGTCTATCGGACCTATCCAAATGGGATTGAAAAAACCTATCCATTTTACAGGCAATGATTGTTCGGTAAGAGATATTGTTAATGTTGTTGCTGTTGCGGTGATTGATGCTGCAGTACAAAATAAAATGACAAAATCGAAATAAGAAACGATAACAGTTTCTACAATAGAGCATTTGTTTATTTTACTACCGTCATAGAATATAAATTTTATGACGGTAGTATTTTTTTATAGTCATTATAGAAATGTTTTGTTCATGAGGCTTTTGCTAAAAATATCCTTTAAATTATATTTGTCAGCAATAAAAGAAAAAATGGAGATAAAAGATACATATTTAACAATAGAGGATATATCAGAGGGATTATATAAAGAAAAAATGAGCAAGTTTATTTCTTTTGCCATTCCTGTCAATACAGTTGATGAAGCAAAAGAATATATAGAGATGTATTCAAAAGAGTATTATGATGCAAGACATGTATGCTGGGCATATATGATTGGTCATGAAAGACTAAATTTCAGAAGTAATGATAATGGAGAACCATCTGGAACGGCCGGGAAACCTATATTAGGACAGATAAATTCATACAATCTGACAAATATATTGATTGTAGTTATCAGATATTTCGGAGGAATAAAACTTGGAACAAGCGGACTTATTGTTGCATATCGCGATGCAGCAGCAGAGGCTATAAAAAATTGTAAAATTAAAGAATGCCTTGTTGAGGATGATGTTGATATAATTTTTGAATATGTTTTTATGAATCAGGTTATGAGAATTATAAAAGAAGAGAATCTGACGATAATTTCTCAATATTTCGACATGGATTGTCAAATGACATTAAGGATAAGACGCTCTATATTAGAGAAGGTAACAAAAAGATTAGAAAAAGTGGATTCACTAAGATTTAAATCTGAACAATCTTAAAAAATATTATCAGTTATATGATTAATATAGCTTTAGTTCTATTGTTTTGTTTGCTTAAATAATTTATGTTATTTTTAGCACCGAAACAATTATTACCTTTTTTTTAAGAAAATCAAATGCTATGTTAAATTTAAAGCAATCAATTATCACAGGTGCAGCCTTATCATTATTTATTACGGCTGCTGCTCAAAACAAGGAGTTAACAATTCAAACAAAAAAGATAGGAGCTCCTATTCAACCCACCATGTATGGTTTGTTTTTTGAAGATATAAATTATGCCGCTGATGGTGGTTTATATGCTGAAATGATAAAAAACAGATCTTTCGAATTTCCTCAGAACTTTATGGGATGGAACACATTTGGCAATGTAGAATTAACAACCCAAAATGCTCCATTTGAAAAGAACCCTCATTATGTTAGGTTAACTTCGGCTAATCACGGGCATAAGGCAACGGGATTGGAAAACGAAGGTTTTTTCGGTGTTGCATATAAAAAAGGGGAAGATTATAGATTCTCTGTTTGGGCAAAATCTGATAAAGGAGAATCAAGGATCAAAGTTGAATTTATAAATCAGAATAATGATCCATTCGAGAAACAGGAGATAAAAATAGATTCTAAAGAGTGGAAAAAATATGAAGTTGTAATCAAATCATCTCAGACTGTTGCCAAAGGAAAACTTCGTATATTCCTTGATTCTAAAAATGGAGTGGATCTTGAACATATTTCTCTATTTCCGGTGGATACTTATAAAGGAGAAGTTAACGGACTAAGAAAAGACTTAGCTCAGGCTTTAGAAGATATTAATCCTGGAGTTTTTCGTTTTCCTGGTGGATGTATTGTTGAGGGAACAGATCTTGAAACAAGATACGACTGGAAGAAATCTGTAGGACCGGTAGAAAACAGACCTCTTAACGAAAACAGATGGAATTATACTTTCCAGCACAGAATGTATCCTGATTATTTTCAATCTTATGGTCTGGGATTTTATGAATACTTTCTTCTTTCCGAACAAATGGGTGCAGAACCACTACCTATTGTAAGTTGCGGTCTTGCCTGTCAATTTCAGAATGATGATGCTTCTGCTCATGTCGCAGTGTGTGATCTTGATGGCTATATTCAGGATGCATTAGATTTGATAGAATTTGCTAACGGTGATACAACCACAACATGGGGTAAATTAAGAGCAGATATGGGACATCCTGCGTCTTTTAATCTTAAATATATAGGAGTCGGAAATGAACAATGGGGAAGTGAATATCCCGAGCGACTGGAGCCATTTGTTAAAGCGATAAGATCCAAATATCCTAAGATGCAAATAATTGGAAGTTCAGGCCCTAATTCTGAAGGGAAAGAATTTGATTATTTATGGCCTGAAATGAAAAAATTAAAAGTTGATCTTGTTGATGAACATTTTTATAGAAGCGAAGAGTGGTTTCTTAATCAGGGAGCAAGATATGATAAATATGATAGGAAAGGACCAAAGGTTTTTGCAGGTGAATATGCATGTCATCCAAAAAATAGAAAAAACAACTTTATGTCGGCTTTATCAGAAGCAGCCTTTATGACGGGTCTGGAAAGAAATGCTGATATTGTACATATGGCAACATATGCTCCATTATTTGCACATGTTGAAGGATGGCAATGGAGACCGGATATGATTTGGTTTGATAATCTTAATTCGGTAAAATCGATTAATTATTATGTTCAACAAATGTATGGTCATAATCCCGGAACAAATGTACTTCCTTTAACAATGGATGGTAAATCAGTATCGGGTCAAGACGGACTTTTTGCATCAGCAGTATTGGATAAAAACACAAAAACCTATATTGTAAAAGTTGCTAATACCTCCGATAAAGCTCAGAATTTAGTTCTTAATTTTAATGGATTTGCAAAAAATGCATCTGCAAAGGGTACAAAAACTGTTTTGATCTCTGAAAATCTTGATGTGGAAAATACATTAGATAATCCTAATGCTGTAATTCCTGTTGAATCATCATTTTCTGTAAGTGGCAATAAGGTTGAAGTAGAATTACCTGCTAAAAGTTTTACAATGTATAAAGTTACATTATAATATAATTTAGGGTTAAAAAATAAACCTATCTTACATTTTTAAAAGTGCATAATATGGATAATATATTATGCACTTTTTTGATTATAAACATTTTCAACTGACATTATTTCATCTTAATTACGTATGTTGATTCCTTTTTTTTAAATTCCGGTAAAAGACAAATAAACAAAAATTAGAAAAGAGTGTTTTTTGGGAAGGAGGAATACATTAATCTTTCTTTTGATCGATTTTATATAACTTCAAAAGAATAGAAATCAAATATAAAATCAAGAAAAAGTGTTTTGAAATAATCATTGATTAACTTAAATTTGATGAACTAATTGAATTTAGAGCTTGTCTGTTTAATATAGAGGTTCAAAAGATTGGGCTATATCAAATGTTCAATAAAAAGAGCTACATTTGTTGCTATAAATATATGTGTTATGATAAATAAAAAGAATTATCTTTTTTTATTGTTATTATCTATTATTTTTCTTTTCTCTTGTAAAGATAAAAAAGTGACTACAGGAGAGAACAAAATAAAATTTAGTCAAATTGTTGTTGATACTATCGCTCATTTAGAAAATGACTCTACAAAACCTTCATGTAGTCTGAAAATGACTCTTAAATATCCGGTAGAGGCGGAATCGTCAACTCAATTAGACTCCTTACAGCGTATTTTTATTGAAACATCACTTGGCTTGCAATATATTAATAAGAGTTTTAAGGATGCAGCCAATGCTTATGCCAAGTCCTATGTAGAAGACTATCTTAAACTAAGTAAAGAATTTGACTCCGATGATTATATGAATTCTTTTTCTTTCAATTATGAGGAGTCGGTTTTATCTAAAATATATTTTAATGAAGATGGATTCCTAAACTATTCTCTTGATGTTTTCTCATACACAGGAGGGGCACATGGGATGGGTGGAACTTTTTGTTATGTGATATATCTAAAGAATACAAATCTTATAACTTTGGAAGAGATATTTCCATATTCTTCTTTATCTTCAATTGGTGAAATGATTGTGGCTCAATTAATAAAAGACAGAGAGTTAAAGACTACTGGGCAATTGACAGAAGATGGCTTTTTTAGCGTTGAAGAGATAATGCCTACAGATAATTTCTATTTTAATAAAGAGGGAATGACGTGGATATATAATCCATACCAAATAGCTGTTTTCTCTTTGGGGGAAATAAGAGTTTCCTTAAAATGGGAAAACCTAAAGGACTTAATAAATGAAGAATCTCCTTTAAAAGCGTTTGTAGATAACATATAATAATCATTATATACTACCTAAATTATCAAGTACCAGAGAACAGGCTTAAAACGACAATTTTATAAAGAACAAAAAAACAATAAATGCAACTTGTTGAAAAATATTTCCCGGAGCTTACGGAATTGCAAAAAGAACAATTCTCTCAGTTAGAAAATTTATATAAGGATTGGAATGCTAAGATAAATGTTATATCCAGAAAAGATATAGATAATTTATACCTACATCATATACTTCACTCTCTTGCTATAGCCCGAATATTAAAATTCAAACCAGGCACAAATATAATGGATGTTGGAACCGGAGGAGGATTTCCCGGAATCCCACTAGCTATTATGTTTCCAGATTGTAATTTTCATTTAGTAGATAGAATCGGAAAAAAAATTAAAGTAGCAATGGAAATAGCTGACGCTATTGGATTGAAGAATGTAACCTTCAGACAATGTTCTGTAGAAGAGGAGAAACAAAAGTTCGATTTTATAGTAAGTCGTGCCGTTATGCCTCTTCCTGATCTTGTAAAATTAATAAGAAAAAATGTATCTAAGGAGCAAAAGAATGCACTTCCTAACGGTCTTATATGTTTGAAAGGTGGGGATTTGCAAGCTGAGATGATGCCATTCAAGAAAACAGGTGTTTTATATGAACTTTCAGATTTCTTTGAAGAGGAATTTTATGAAACAAAGAAAGGAGTATATGTACAGCTATAATGGTATATTTTTCAAAAAATATTAATATGTTTTTCAAATAATATTCATAACAAGTCATGAGTATAATAGTAAAGAAATTTCCTGTAAATCCGTTCCCTGTTAATTGCTTTATCGTTGCTGATGAGGATACTAAACAAGCAGCAATAATTGATCCGGGATATATAAATGATAATGAACGGAATTTGATCTCAGATTACATACAAACCAATGATCTCAAGTTGAAATATGTATTGTTGACACATATGCATTTTGATCATGTTCTTGCTTTGTCAGATATAAAAAGAATGACTGGAGCTCCTATATATGGGGCAGAAGAGGATTTATTTCTATTAAAAAATGCATCATCTCAAGCAGCTTCTTTTGGTTTCAAAATAGATATTGAAGATACTAAAGTTGATCATTTTCTAAAAGACGGAGATGAGCTTCATTTGGGAGAATATAATATTGTCGCAATCTCTGTACCCGGACATTCACCGGGGAGTATTGTTTATTATATTCCTAAAGCAGGGATTATGTTTGCCGGAGATGTTTTGTTTCGTCAGAGCATAGGTCGAACTGATCTTCCGGGAGGAGATTATAATACCTTAATAAATGGAATAAAGAGTAAATTGTTGACTTTGCCGGATGATACAATTGTTTATTCAGGTCATGGAGCCGAAACTACAATTGGATATGAGAAGAAATACAATTCTTTCTTTTGATAAATAAACTATCGATATCGAAAATGGAAGAAAGAGATTTCCAAATTATAAATAAAGATTATTTCAGAAGATAATTATTTTATGAGAATCTATATTTAACTACAAATTTCTATATCAAAACGTACAAGATTTATACTAAAATATAAATAAAAATGCTCAGGAAATATTGAAATTCCTGAGCATTTATTTGTTTTATAATTTGATATTTATGACTTTAAAAGTGTATTGCGCTACCTTTTAGAAATATATCAAATAACTATAATCAGTTTATCGACAACTTGATAAATATAAGTTTTACTTCGAGAAGTTTACAAAAACTTACTGTCATCTGATAATTTCACACCATTAAGAAAGCTATTTATATCCATTCTTTTTTTTCCTGGCATTTGTAATGATAATATAGAAATGTATCCATCTTTTACTGCGACTTTAAGCTGATGCTTATTATCTGTTACAATTGTACCGAAAGAAAGGTTATGAGTTTCATTAATTTTTTGAGTTTCAAAAATCTTTGTTTGAACTTCATCTCCGTTAATTATAGCTTTACTCCATGTAGCCGGATATGGAGACATTCCCCTTACAAGATTATGTATTTCTTCGGACGATTTACTCCAGTCTATCATACATGTTTCTTTGAAAATTTTAGGAGCAGCTTTAAGAGAAGATTCTTCAATTATCATTTCACTTTGTTCAATAGCTTCTACATCTCCGGATAATATCATTTCAACGGTTTTCACTACCATTTTTGCACCCATAACCATTAGGCGCTCATAAAGAGTTCGAACATTATCGGATTCCGAAATCATTGTTTTTTCCTGAAGAATCACTTTTCCTGTATCTATTTCGTGAGTCAAAAAGAAAGTGGTAGCACCGGTTTCTTTCTCTCCGTTTATTATAGCCCAATTTATCGGAGCTGCTCCTCGATATTGGGGCAGAAGAGATGCATGAAGATTGAAAGTACCATATTGCGGCATATTCCATACAACTTCAGGAAGCATTCTGAATGCTACGACAATCTGTAGATCGGCTTTATATGATCTGAGAGTATTTAAAAATTCTTCATCTTTTAATTTTTCAGGTTGTAAGACCGGAAGATTTTGTGAAAGAGCATACTCTTTCACTGCTGAATATTGAAGTTTATGGCCTCTTCCTGCAGGTTTGTCAGGCATAGTTACTACTGCAACGACATTGAAGTTATCGTTAACAAGAGCTTTGAGACTTTCCACTGCAAATTCCGGGGTACCCATGAAAATTATTCTGAAATCGCTTTTATTTTTCATATGAGTATATTGTGTTATACATTTACTTTCGGGGAGAATCAAGATGAAAGTAGCTTCTTATTTTAAGTAAAGAGAAAGAATATAAAAAGTTCTTATATCCGACATTACAAAAAATATTCCCGGAAAATAAAATTGTAAGGATTTAGAAAACAAAAAATTCACCTTATTCATAACTTAAAACATAAACAAATTAAGTCAAAATAAGGTGAATTTCATTATTGAAATTTCAATTTTATAATAATATCAATTATTGATATAATTTCTCTTTCAAAGCGGCAACTTTCTCATCCGTGATATAATCATCATAATCCATTCTCTTATCGATAATACCATTTGGAGTAAGTTCGATGACACGATTACAAACAGTTTGAATGAATTCGTGGTCATGAGAAGACATCAATATATTGCCTTTGAATGTTTTCAGATTATTATTGAAAGCCTGAATTGATTCAAGGTCAAGGTGATTGGTTGGAGAATCAAGAATAAGAGTATTTGCATCTTTCATCATCATTCTCGAAATCATACATCTCATTTTTTCGCCCCCGGAAAGGACACTTGCTTTTTTCAACAGTTCTTCTCCGTTAAACAACATTCTACCAAGGAATCCTTTTATATAAATATCAGATGTATCTGTTGAATACTGACTTAACCAATCGATAAGATTGTAATCTGTGTTGAAAAACTCAGAGTTATCAAGAGGAAGATATGCAGTTGTAATTGTTTGTCCCCAATCAAAAGAACCTTTGAAATCTTGATCAAGTCCATTGATAATCTCAAAAAGAGCTGTCATAGCACGAGGATCACGAGAAAGGAAAATAACTTTATCATCCTTTTCAATCTGGAAATTTATATCATTGAAAAGAGTAACTCCATCTTCTGTAGTTTTGCTAAGACCATGAACTTCAAGTATCTTATTTCCTGTCTCACGATTCGGAGTAAAAATGATTCCCGGATATCTTCTTGAAGATGGTTTAATCTCTTCAATATTAAGTTTCTCGATCATTTTCTTTCTTGAAGTTGTCTGTTTTGATTTAGCAACATTAGCAGAAAAACGAGCAATAAATTCTTGTAATTCTTTTTTCTTCTCTTCAGCCTTTTTATTTTGCATCTGCTGCTGACGAAGAGCAAGCTGAGATGATTCATACCAGAAGCTGTAGTTACCTGCAAACAACTGAACTTTATTATAGTCGATATCCACGGTATGTGTACAAACTGAGTCAAGGAAGTGACGGTCGTGAGAAACAACAAGTACAGTATTTTCAAAATTTGCAAGATAGTTTTCAAGCCAGCTTACAGTCTCAAGGTCAAGGTCATTAGTTGGCTCATCAAGAAGAAGGTTATCCGGTTTTCCAAACAACGCTTTAGCAAGAAGAACACGTACCTTCTCTTTACCTGAAAGTTCGCCCATCAACTTATAATGAAGATCCTCTTTTATACCAAGTCCGCTCAAAAGCATTGCTGCATCACTTTCAGCATTCCAACCTTCAAGTTCTGCAAATTTTTCTTCAAGTTCAGATGCTCTAATTCCATCCTCATCCGAAAAATCAGGTTTTGCATACAAGGCATCTTTTTCTGTGATAATATCATATAGCACAGTATGTCCTCTCATCACAGTATCAATAACTGTATATTGATCATAAGCGAAGTGGTCCTGATCAAGAACAGAAAGACGCTCACCCGGAGCTAAAGTTACATTTCCTGAATTAGGATCAAGCTTTCCGCTTAATACTCTTAGAAGAGTAGATTTTCCTGCTCCGTTTGCTCCGATAATACCATAACAATTGCCCGGAGTGAATTTTAGATTAACATCCTGAAAAAGAACTCTCTTGCCAAATTGTACGGCAAGGTTATTAACTGTTATCATAAATTTTTTCTATTTTTCTTTATCTGAATTTTGCGCAAAGGTAGTGAATTTTTATAAGATATAGAAAGACGTTGATAATCAAAATAATGAATGTTAACTAATATGTCATAAAAAACGATTTAGATATATGCTATATAAATTTTCATTATATTTGAAACTTTAATGCAGCTTATTTATTATTATGATTCAAGAAGAAGTAAAAAAAGCATGTGAGGTATTATCAAAAGGTGGAATCATTCTTTATCCAACTGATACTGTATGGGGTATCGGATGTGATGCTACAAACCCAGAAAGTGTAAAGAGAGTATACGAAATAAAAAAGAGAGAAGATTCAAAATCATTACTTGTACTTGTTGACAATCCGGTAAAAATTGATTTTTATGTAGATAATGCACCGGAAATAGCTTTTGATTTAATTGAAGTTGCCGAAAAACCAATTACGGTGATCTATTCTAATGCAAGGAATCTGGCTCCTAACTTAATTTCCGAAGATGGAAGTGTAGGAATTCGAGTTACTAACGAAGCGTTTTCAAAGGAATTATGCAGAAGATTCAAGAAGGCAATAGTGTCTACTTCTGCCAATATAAGTGGCGAAAAAACTCCATTGAATTTTTCCCAAATATCTCCCGAAATCTTAAATGCGGTTGATTATATCGTAGATTATCGTCAGGACGACCCCTCTGAGCCCAGCCCTTCAGGGATAATAAAAATTGATAGTGGAGGCGTATTTAAAGTTATCAGAGAATAAAACAATTTCTTTATTTTATTGTGAATAACAAACTTCAAATTTTAAAATATATCCTTTCCGATTTCATTGCTTCTTCAATAGCATGGCTTTTGTTTAATATCTTTCGTTATCATACGGTAGGTTATTTGACATTCGGCGATTTAGGATCTTTTCTTTTATGGCCAACGGTCATTGAAGGACAGGTTTTATGTCCCTTTTTATGGATCTCTTTTTTCTATTTGTCAGGATATTATAATAAACCATATTTAAAATCCCGATTTGAAGAATTAAAAACTACATTCTCTTCCATAGCGACAGGATCATTGTTTTTCTTTTTTGCCATAATCCTTGATGATATGCTTCTTAATTCATCGGAGTATTTCGAACTTATATGCGCATTGTTTATATCCCAGTTTATTTTAATCTATATTTGTCGTTATCTTATCACAAGAAGAGCAACTATTCTTGTTCATCATGGATTAATAGGATATAGAACGCTTGTAATAGGAGCAGGAAAAAATGCACAACGATTTCGCGAGGAACTTAAAAATAATAAACAGGCTATCGGTTACAAAATAGTGGGGTTTGTACATAGTGGATTATGCGAGAAAATTATTGATGAAAAGGATATATTGGGAAGTATTGATGACCTTGACAATATAATAAAACAAGAAAAAATTGAAAGTATAATTTTTGTCCCTGAAAAGAGAGATTCTAAATATGTTTTCAGGATAATTCATAAATTATTTCCATATAAACTTGGTATTAGAATGCAAGCGGAAATGGATGATATATTATTTGGAACTATAAAAATGGATTCATTATATGAGCCACCGATGATAGATATCTCAAGAGCCAAATTAACTTATGCCGAAGAGAATACTAAACGAGTAAGCGATATCGTGATCTCCTTTTTAGTTATGGCTATTCTCTCTCCATTATATATTTTAATAGCCATCATGGTGAAGATGGATTCTGACGGTCCGATAATTTATACTCAGGAAAGAATCGGACGTTTCGGAAAACCGTTTAAAATATATAAGTTCAGAACGATGAAACCTGATGCAGAACCTAATGGACCTCAGCTTACAGATCTTAATGACTCTCGTGTTACTCTATTGGGCTTAACATTAAGAAAATATCGTCTTGATGAGATTCCTCAATTCTGGAACGTTTTTAAAGGAGATATGTCACTTGTAGGACCTCGACCGGAAAGAGGGTACTTTATTGATCAGATTGTTAAACATGCTCCATACTATTGTCTTGTGCAGCAAGTACGACCGGGTATTACATCTTGGGGAATGGTTAAATATGGTTATGCCTCGAATATCGAACAGATGATTCGACGAGTAAAATATGATATTCTTTATCTTGAAAACATGTCTCTTGTTTTAGATTGTAAGATATTAATATATACAATTCGAACAGTTTTGACCGGAAGAGGTATATAAAAGAAAAAAGATATAGCTAAGAACTTTATTATGCTTAAAAAATTTTTTATCAATAATGATATTTTATTAAGAGTCATTCTATGGCGTGAAAAGAATATAAGTGAGAAAAACTTCATCCTTATATTAAGTTTCATAACAGGACTCTTAGGGGCCGGAGCTGCTCTTATATTAAAATTTATTATTCATTTCATTCAGAACTTTCTTACTTCACATTTCAGTGCCGATAAAGCCAATTATCTTTATTTGTTGTATCCTGTAGTTGGTATTCTTATCGCAGGAATATATGTAAAATATATTGTGAAAGATAATATAAGCCATGGTGTGACTCGAATACTTTATGCTATATCGCAAAGAAAAAGTATTCTTAAACCTCACAACATGTATAGTTCAGTACTTGCCAGTTCTGTCACCATCGGATTTGGAGGATCGGTAGGAGCGGAAGCCCCCATAGTATTTACCGGGGCAGCAATAGGCTCCAATTTGGGACGTTTGTTTAACATGGACCAAAGAACAATGATGCTTCTTTTGGGTTGTGGTGCTACAGCCGGTATAGCCGGAATATTTAAGGCCCCCATTGCAGGACTTCTTTTTACTATTGAAGTTTTAATGCTCGATTTGACTGCATTTTCCATAATGCCACTTCTTATATCAGCCGTAACCGCAGCATCGGTTTCTTATATATTTTCAGGTCCTTTGGCGCAATTCAATTTCCAACAGACCGATCCCTTCATGGCTGAAAGAATCCCATATGTTATTCTATTGGGGATTTTTTGCGGATTTGTTTCTCTATACTTCACCCGTATTATGTTCTGGGCTGAAGATAGACTTGGGAAACTTAAAAATCATTGGAATAAGTTTATCATAGCATCTATTGTATTAAGTGTCCTGATTTTTATTCTTCCCCCTCTTTACGGTGAAGGATATGATGCGATACTTGACATTTATAATGGTAATTCGACAAATATGACCATCGGAAGTTTCTTTTATGAATATAAAGACAACTTCTGGATATTTTGTCTTTTTATATCTCTGATTATATTATTCAAAGTCTTTGCAACCGCAGCCACCAACGGAGGAGGAGGCGTCGGCGGTACTTTTGCTCCAAGTTTATTCATCGGTAATATGGCCGGTTTCCTTTTTGCTTTTGCTATCAATTATTTTGATACCGGTTTGTTTTTGCCAGAAAAGAATTTTGCTGTTATGGGTATGGCGGGAGTAATGGCAGGAGTGATGCATGCTCCTTTAATGGGAATATTCCTTAGTGCCGAACTGACCGGTGGATTTGATCTGTTTTTACCCTTGATGATAGTATCTACACTCTCATATGGAACCATAAGAATATTCGAACCATATAGTATATATACAAGACGTTTAGCCAAAAACGGAGAATTAATCACTCATCACAAAGACAAAGCAGTGCTTACTCTATTGAAAATGGATAGCGTAATAGAACGAGATCTCCAGGTTATCGATCCTGATATGCTTTTGGGTGATCTTGTAAAAGTGATAGCTAAATCAGAAAGAAATATATTTCCGGTCATTGACTCTAAAAACAAATTTCTGGGATTAGTACTTCTCAATGATATTAGGAATATCATGTTTCAACCACGTTTATATAGCCGAATGAAGGTTCGTGATTTTATGATATCACCACCTGCGAAAATTGAGATAGGGCAATCAATGGAAAAAGTAATGAATACATTCGATGATACAAATGCGTGGAATCTGCCTGTTGTGGAAAATGGATTTTATATAGGTTTTGTCTCTAAAGCAAAAATATTTAATTCATATCGTCAGGTACTTAAACATTTCTCTGAAGATTAATACAATTTCATATCCCGATTAAAAAGCTTATATTTGCAACCTAATTTAAAAAATCTCTTATTATGAGTGAAATTTCAAGTTGCCCAACCTGTGGCATGGACAATACATATTTCGATGGAGTTATGAACGTTTGTCCTGATTGTGGTTATGAGTGGAACCCAGATGAAGTACAAGAAACAGCTGATGTGGCAAAAGATAGCAACGGAGCAATACTTCAGGACGGAGATTCGGTAACTGTTATAAAAGACCTAAAAGTAAAAGGTTCTTCTATGGTAATTAAAAGAGGAACTAAAGTTAAAAGCATTCGCCTTACTGATGATCCTGAACATGTAGATTGTAAAATAGATGGTTCTTCTATCGTTTTAAAGACATGTTTTCTTAAGAAATAAAATTTAAGAATAAAGAATAAAAGAAGTCACATATTTCAAATTGAGAAATATGTGACTTTTTAGTTTTATTCTTAATGCTAATAGTTTTATTAATCACCCGCTGTCCCCTCGACCCACTCAAGCCAACCAAGACTCATCAACGTTGCATTATATTCAAATCCGGTCACTTCAAGATCATAGATAAAAGCATTTCCTCCGAGTCTACTAAAAGAGATGTTATGATATGGTTCTGTAGGGAATATGATATTTGATATTGTAATTTCACCATTATTTATAAATATTTCTATTGATGATTTATCTAAATAAATATCTACTTGATACTCCTGAGCAGATATTTTTTCACCTTTTTTCAAGCTAATCAATTCTGAGGAGATAGGAGCTATAATTTTCCCGGGAAAATCTTTACTAAAGTTTGTAATACCACTTTTGTGTCTGTCAAGACTAACTAAGTTATTGGCAAAATTCATACTGAAACTTACAAATTCATTCAATTTATTACTTAAAACAACCCCAACTGTATTCACCTCAGGTTTTATCTTAAAACTGATTTTACATGTTCCTTTCATGTCTTTAAGTATATCACGATTAGAAAAGTCTTTGTCAATATTTACATCACCGACAACATTTTTCATTTTAGCAATCTTGTTATATTCTGATGAAGGAGCTGTGTTTAGATAAAAATCTGATCCATATTTGATCAATGACAATTTTCGAGGTAGTGTTTTACAATTTGTATATATGATATTTGGAGTAACTCCTGCATATAAATAATTATCCATCCATGAAAACAAATAATCTTCTGATGTATCGCTATTTCTGATAACAGAAGGAGTTGTATAATCCATTCCATAATCAACTTCAAACGATTTGTTTATATTGCCATTAAACGAGGAGCCGTCAAAATTACCCACTATATATTTTGTTAATCCCTCTTTTATAAGATCATTTTTAATATTATAAAGCAATACCCATTGTTTTTCACCTTTAGAGGTAGATAGTTCCACTAAATTTGGGTTTAGAATAGGTGTGTCAGGAAATCTTGTGTTGAAATCTATAAAAGATTCTTTCTTCCAATCAAGAAGATTTTCAGATGACAAGAAAAATATTTTACTTCCACTGCTAACAAGCATTATCCATTTATTTCCCTTTTCATATCTAATTACACGAGGATCGTTTAGCTGCATATCCTCCATACCCTCGATACTTACCTTTTTATCAGTCTCTTTGAAACTATCTCCAAGGGTAGTGCTATATTTTATCTTTATACAGTTTTTCTCATTATTGAGAGTATAAAAATAAAGAATAGAGTTATTTCCAAATCCGGAATTGTCTTTGGTGTCTATCACAACATCACCTGAATTTACATTCTCAATATCTTTTATATCAAAATCTGCCTTTTTATAGCTCCACTCAAACAGATTCGGACCCGATGCATGGGCTATCGCTGTTTTCCCCCATATACGTCCATAAGGATAATATTGGTAAAACATATGATATTCACCATTAATATAGAAGCTTCCCATATTTTTGCTAAACCATCCGTATGGAGCCGTGAAATGATAAACCTGTCTATATTTGTCTGCATATCCTAAATCCATTGTATTGGTAAGTTTTAGACTATCAACCCATACAGATGTTTGAAGAGAATCTGAAACTATTATTCTTACATCTGAATCTCTTTTCAAATAATTCAGATCAACAGGCAACATATAATCGAGTTTTTTTACTGCAAGAGGTAGTTCTGTTTCTCTTACTATATTATTGTCAGAATATATTTTAATTTTTTTCAAAGGCGCATCGCTTTGAATAGGAAGAAGTAAGAACTCTTTATTTACCTTGAAACTTATCTCTTTTTCAGCCGGAGAAATGTTTTTTACTGTTAGTTTCTCTTCTTTTGGGTTACAAGAAATCACAACATACAGCATAATGCAAAGCAATATGACGATTCTTGAAAGGAACATTGTTTTAGATGTGTGTCTCATATGTATTCTTTTTGTTTTATTTATTCATAAACAATTTAAGTGAATAAAAGTTCAATAAGTTAAACTCTTTTTTTGTTAATTATTTATTTTAATAAATAATAGATACGTAATAATCGGATATCGCTAATCTTGATTTTAATTATGAATTATCTATGTGCCAATTATATAATTGAACATTAATACCATTATAAAGAGCGATTTATCAGTTCCGTTTTAGTGACAAATTATAAATGCGATAAGAAAGGTTGTAAAGATTCTAAAGACTTCTTGCAAGTGCGTAATTCAAAAGATCGTTATTTTAGAAGAAATAGGATTTTTAAATAAAAGATAAAAGAAAAACAAAAAAATAATCCGGTTTATTTTATTATAAACCGGATTATCAATTATTATCTAACAAATAAATATTGTAATTACTTTATTTTTTTACAAAGTTCTCGAGCCCTGTATTTAAGAAATTAATATAGTTTTCGATACTTTCATTATATGAATAAGAGGGAGCCAAAGGTGTTCCCTTTTCATCAACAATGACATAGAAAGGTTGTGAGTTTGAACCGAACTTATGTCTTTGAAGATAACTCCATTTATCTCCAACAGTTTTCAATGTTCTTGTTTTTCCATACTCTTCGATTGTCAAAGGTTGTTCCAATGGAGTCTTGTCGTCAACATAAAGAGTAATCAATACATAATCGTTGTCGATTATTGATTTTACATTTTTGTCAGTCCAAACAGTTGCTTCCATTTTTCGGCAGTTTACACAACCATAACCTGAAAAATCAATTAAAACAGGTTTTTTATGTTTCTGTGCATACTCCATCCCTAAATCGAAATCCGAAAATTCGGCATGAACATTATCGGTATATAAATTAAAGTCCTGCGTAGTCAACGGGGGAGCAAAAGCACTTATTGCTTTTAAAGGAGCACCCCAAAGTCCCGGGATCATATACATTGCAAAAGAAAGAGAGAAAAGGGCTAAGAATAATCTTGTGACCGGAACATATTGCAACTCCGAATCGTGTGAAAATCTTATTATGCCTAAAAGATATATACCGAGCAAAATAAAGATTATGATCCAAAGAGCCACGAATACCTCTCTGTCAAGTATTCCCCATCCGTAAGCCAAATCGGCAACAGAAAGAAATTTTAATGCAAGAGCAAGTTCTAAAAATCCAAGTACAACTTTTACAGAATTAAGCCAACCTCCGGACTTCGGAATAGATTGAAGCATAGAGGGGAATATTGCGAAAAGCGAAAAAGGAATCGATAAAGCCAAAGCAAAACCAAACATACCTATTGCCGGACCTGCAGTAGCTCCCATAGAAGCAGCCTGTACCAGCAACGTTCCTATAATAGGACCTGTGCATGAAAATGATACAAGAGCAAGAGTGAAAGCCATAAAAAAGATACTTAATAATCCTGTTGTGGAATCCGCTTTAGTATCAAGTTTGGTGGTCCATGATGAAGGAAGAGTTATCTCGAATGCTCCAAGAAAAGAGATAGCAAATAAGACAAGAAGACCAAAGAACAATAAATTAAATATAGCGTTTGTCGCAAGACTATTTAAAGCACTTGCTCCGAATACTCCGGTTATTATCAACCCCAAAGCAACATAGATTATAACTATTGAAACTCCATAGGTAAGAGCATCTCTTATAGATTTATTACGATCTTTTGTTCGTTTTAGAAAAAAACTCACTGTCATCGGAATCATTGGCCATACACAAGGTGTAAGTAGAGCAAGAAGACCACCAATAAATCCCGTTATAAATATAATTAGCAAAGAACTTTCCTGATCGATAGAGTTTTCGTTGATAGAATTCAATTGGTCTATAACCGGTTTCCATATATCTATCTCATTTTCAGAAGTTGAGACTTTTAATGGTTTAATACCTCCACTAAATCCTTTATTTACATTTGTTGTCTCTTCAATTGTTATTGTATTTTGACTCTCGGAAACCTGTTCCTTGTTTCTATTATTTGAAATTTTAGCCAGAGTAAGAGGTTTTCCCGTTCCTTTAAAAGAAAACTCATCTGGAGTAGGAGGCAGACAGTTTTCATCATTGCACCCCATGAAACGCAGTTCCCCTTTTATCGAAAACTCTTTCTCTGTTAGTTGAACCTTCTGAGTAAATGTTACATCTGTTGAAAACCAATTCAATTCCATATCAAATAAAGGATCATATTTGAACGTAGGTGTTTTATCGGCCTTTGGTTTGCCTATTAATTTTGCACCTTTAACAGATTCGAAGTTAAATTCAGTCGCAATTGGACCCCCTTCGGGAAGCTCCGTTCCGTATAGATGCCATCCACTATCAATCTTAGCCCTGAAAATAAGATCTCTTTCAGATTCAGAAATTTCATCTATGGAAAAGGACCACTTTATAGGGTCGAGAATCTGAGCGTTTAAAGCAAAGAAAAATGAAAAAAGATATAAGAGAAATGTGATTCTTTTCATAAAAATAAATTATATAATCTTTTTTAGGGTTTAGAGTATTAGCAATATTTATGATACAAATATAGATAATATTCACTAAAGTCTTTTCGATATTTTATGCCATAAGATAGCCCTAAAAACTAAATAGATTTATAATGTCTTAGGATAGGTTAATAAAATTAAGATTTTAAATAATCCTATTTCAAAACAAAGAAAAGTTAACCTTGTTATATCTAAAATTGATAATAATTAGAATCGATGAGAATAAAAACCGGAAAAGGAACAACTATTTCACTTATTGCAGTTATTGATATTTATATCATTCTGATTGCTACTTTTCTTCCGGGGTTTGCGGTAGCTCCTATATTGGGAAAACTAAATTCAGTGTTTCCTCATGCTTCAGATTTGGAAATACAGCTACTTACATCAATTCCTTCTGCAACTATCATCCCCTTTATTATTATTGGTGGACAAATTGCATCAAAAGTTAACAACATCTTGCTTTTAAATATCGGATTCATAATTTTTTCATTGGCAGGAGCCGCCATGATGTTTGGTGACAATATATTATGGATTATTATATTCAACGTACTTTTAGGAATCGGGGCAGGAATAATAATACCACTTTCGGCTACACTTATGGCAAATATATTTTCAGGAACAGCCAGAGTGCGTCAATTCGGATACTCTTCTGCTGTTTCAAACATAGCATTGATGTTTGTCATGATTTTTTCGGGTTATATTGCAAAGGTCAACTGGCATCTATCTTTTTCAATCTATTTATTGGCGCTTGTACCTTTAGCTTTATCCCCCTTTCTTAGCAAATACGTTAAAGAACCGGTAAAAGAGGTAGCTTCAAACAATAAATCAGTCATAAATCTTTCTCTCTATAAAGAGATAAACATCCCTCGGATATTGAAATATATGTGTTATCACGGGATAGCTAACTTTATGGCAATGTGTATAAGTGTCAATCTACCTTTTTTGATGGAACAATATCATCATGGAAGCGGTGTGACAAGCGATTTGATGAGTATCATTTATATTTCGGGAATGTTACCGGGTCTTTTTTTGAGTCCATTGTCGCGAATTATGGGTAAATATATATATGAATTATGTATGTTGATGATAGCTGTCGGTTTTGGGATAATACTCTTAAGTAAATCCTTAATAGTTATAGCAGCCGGTATCTTTGTTATGGGATCATTTTATGGTATTGTGCTTCCTTTTATATATGAAAAAACGGCAGATGTAGCCTCACCTCGAGCAATGACGATTGCATATGCATGGTCGATCGTTATCGACTATATAGCCATTTTTGTATATCCTTTTATTGTAAGTGGTCTGCAGGAAATGCTAAAAATAACAGATCAGACTTTTGCTTTTTATTTCAACATGATACTTGCCCTGGCAACCGCTATTATTATATTTATAAGACGTTTTTTTATAGAACGTCGAACACATTCAAGAGCTTAGGTTCCAATATATGTTAGCTAAGGCTGTTGTTTTTGATTATTTTCAAAACTTTTATTTAACTTCGCATCGGGGAAAAGGGAAATAACTGCTTTTTTCGTCATATCTCAATAATTAAAGAAAGATATAATTACAGAAAATGCTATTACCATTGATAGATTCGGATAAATTAGACCTAACATTAAAAGCTCTTACAGGTAGTCGTAATGTCGTGATTGTTGCTCATATTTCTCCAGACGGAGATGCTATGGGTAGCTCACTTGCGATGTTTCATCTTTTAAAGGCTATGAATAAGAATGTTAACGTCGTTTTAAATGATAAATATTCCGATAATCTTGCCTGGCTTCCGGCTGCAGATCAAATAACAATTTATGAATCTGAATATAATAAAGCATGTGATATAATAAATAATGCAGATTTGATATTTTGTATGGATTTCAATGCTCCTAAACGAATGGGTAAAATGGAGAGTGAGATTCTTGCCAGTAGTGCTATGAAAATTCTGATAGATCACCATCTTTATCCTGACTCCTTTTGTGATATCGTAATATCATATCCCAAGATGTCGTCAACTTGTGAACTTGTATTCAGATTTATCAAAGAAGCATCTCTTTTCAATTATATGAATCAAGATATCGCTACATCGATATATACAGGTATGATGACAGATACCGGTGCTTTTACCTATAATTCCAATTCTCCTGAAATATATGTCATTATTAGCGAACTGTTGATGTTTGGTATTAATAAGGATAAGATATATGATAGAGTAAACAATACTTTTTCAGAAGATCGAGAACGTCTTATGGGATACACAATCAATGATAAAATGATAGTTTATCCTGAATATCAGGCAGCTCTGATCTGGTTGACACAGGATGAGTTGAAGAAATATAAATATAAAAAAGGGGACACCGAAGGATTCGTTAATATTCCTCTTTCAATAAAAGGGATAAATTTCTCTGTCTTTATAAGAGAAGATTCCGAATATATTAAGATCTCATTAAGGTCAAAAGGGGATTTCCCTGCAAACATAGTTTCTGAAAACCACTTTAACGGAGGAGGGCATAAAAATGCTGCCGGAGGGGAGTATTTCGGTACTATGAATGAAGCCATAAACCTTTTTGAATCTATTTTACCTCTTTATACACAATATCTTAAAAAGGAATAAAGTAATATTTTTTAATAGTATTAAAAAGTGTATAACATAAAAAAGAGGTAATTTTGAATTATAAGTTAATCAAAGAAGAAGTTATAATGAAGAAAACGAAAGTGTTATTGATGACATTAGTGGTGTTTGTGTGCGCGGCGATGACAATATCGTGTGATGATTCAAAATCCTATGCTGAAAAACTTGCTGACGAAAAAGCGGCAATTAAATACTTCATAAATGAACAAAAGATAAGCGCTATTGATATTGATGAGGATAAAGAGGCGCTTTATTACAAACAAAGATCTTTCAATAAACCTGAAAATATACATTTCGAACTTGGTCAATGGTATCGTATGACTAATAGAGAGAATATGTATATGCAGATTGTAAGTTATGGTGATACAGATATAATGTTTGGAAAACCGGAAGGTCAGTTAAGTATGGAGAATGTTGTTCTTATACGATATGATAGTTGCTATAATCTGTTAACATATAATGATTTATCGTCTTCATCTGTTACAAATGATAATAATAATCTTGCTGTAAATTATGCATGGATAATTAATCCATGGGTGTATGGCTATACAAGTACATATGGAGTTGGACTCGATTTTCCTATACCTTATATTGGTCATGGCGGAAAAGTGAGATTAATAGTTCCATCTAAAGTGGGAATGTCTGCAGACATATCTAATGTTGTACCATATTATTATCATTCAGTTACCTATAAAGCAGCAAACTTTCCAAATCTAATAGAATAATATTAAAAAATTTCTACACACATTATGTCTTTAATAAAATCAATTTCCGGAATACGCGGAACGATAGGAGGAAAGGCCGGAGAGGGTCTTAATCCTTTAGATATTGTAAAATTTACAGCAGCTTATGCAACTCTTATAAAAAAGATAAATCCCGGAAAACCAAATAAAATAGTGGTTGGCCGTGATGCCCGTATCTCAGGCGAAATGGTCCTTAGTAATGTCATCGGGACTTTAATGGGAATGGGATTTGATGTTGTTAATATCGGACTTGCCACAACTCCGACAACAGAGCTTGCCGTTACAATGGAAGATGCAGCCGGAGGTATTATCCTCACTGCAAGTCATAATCCACGTCAATGGAATGCATTGAAATTATTAAATCATAAAGGTGAATTCCTTGATGCAAAACAAGGGGAAGAGGTACTTCGTATTGCTGAGGCAGAGGAGTTTGACTTCGCTGATGTAGATACGTTGGGAAAATTAACAGAAGACGACAGTTATACAGCTAAACATATTGATAGTGTTCTTGCTCTTAATCTTGTTGATGTAGAAGCAATAAAGAATGCTGATTTCAAAGTTGCAATCGACTGTGTAAATTCAGTAGGAGGTGTTGCAATACCTGCTCTTCTTGAAGCTTTAGGAGTTAAGAGAATTGAAAAATTATATTGCGAACCTAACGGACAGTTTCCGCATAACCCGGAACCACTTCCTGAACATTTGACAGAGATATCTTCTCTTGTTAAGGAAAATGGAGTGGATGTTGGTTTCGTTGTTGACCCTGATGTTGATCGTCTGGCTTTAATTTGTGAAGATGGATCAATGTTTGGTGAAGAATATACACTTGTTGCAGTAGCCGATTATGTCTTACGTCATACTCCGGGTAATACTGTTTCTAATCTTAGTTCTTCACGCGCTTTAAGAGATGTTACTCGTTCTCTTGGCGGAGAATATAATGCTGCTGCCGTTGGTGAGGTAAATGTTGTTGAGAAAATGAAAGCAACAAATGCTATTATCGGTGGAGAAGGAAACGGAGGGGTAATATATCCTGAATCTCATTACGGAAGAGATGCTCTTGTAGGAATTGCTTTATTCCTTACTCATCTTGCAAAAAGCGGAAAGAAAGTGAGTGAAATGAAAGCATCTTATCCACAATATAGTATTGCAAAACAAAAGGTACAGCTTACGCCGGATATCGATGTTGATGCTTTACTTTTAGCGGTAAAAAATAAATATTCGCAATACGATATCACTGATATTGATGGTGTGAAGATAGATTTCCCTGACAGATGGGTTCATTTGAGAAAATCAAATACTGAACCAATTATCAGAGTTTACGCTGAGGCATCATCAATGAAAGAAGCAGAAGAAACAGCTGCCGGTGTAATGGATGTAATAAAAGAACTTGCTAAGTAAGTTTATAAATAATAAAGAATTTAGAGTCCCTATATGCATTTAATGTCATATAGGGACTCTCTTTTTAATAATTAGAATAAATTAATTTAAGAAGTTCGTTAACTTTGCGCGTTGCATATAATTAATAGTAAAGTATGATCTCAATTGAAGGTTTAACCGTTGAGTTCGGAGGTAATCCGCTTTTTGACGATATAACATATATAATAAATAGAAAAGACAGAATCGCACTGGTTGGAAAAAACGGAGCAGGAAAATCCACGATGCTTAAAATAATCGCAGGATTACAATTGCCGACCCAAGGAAAAGTAAATGCACCTAAAGATATCACAATCGGTTATCTTCCTCAACAGATGACTCATGATGATACAAAGACAGTGAGGGAGGAAGCCGAAACTGCATTCAATCATATTTTTAAAGTGGAAGAAAAAGTCAATCGACTAACCGCTGAGCTTGGAGAGCGTACCGACTATGAATCTCAGGAATATCACGATCTTATTGATGCTTTGACAAATGCAAATGAAGAGTTGAGTATGATTGGTGCCAATAACTTTCAAGGTGAGATTGAAAAGACTCTTATGGGACTTGGATTTAAGAGGGAGGATTTTGATCGCCCCACAAAAGAGTTTAGCGGAGGCTGGAGAATGAGAATCGAACTTGCAAAACTATTATTACAACGCCCCGATGTATTATTACTCGATGAGCCTACCAATCATCTTGATATAGAATCTATTCAGTGGCTTGAAAATTTCCTTTCGACCCGCGCAAACGCCGTTGTTCTTGTGTCGCACGACCGTGCATTTATCGACAACGTAACGATGAGAACGATAGAGATAAGTCTTGGACGTATTTATGATTATAAAGTAAACTATTCTAAATATGTTACTTTGAGAGATGAGCGTCTTGAACAACAAAAAAGAGCTTATGAAAATCAACAAAAACAGATTGCCGAGACTGAAGATTTTATAGAAAGATTTAGATATAAAGCAACAAAATCGGTTCAGGTTCAGAGCCGAATCAAGCAGTTGGAAAAGATAGATCGTGTAGAGGTTGACGAAGTTGACAATTCACGTCTTAATCTTAAATTCCCTCCGGCTCCCCGTTCGGGCGATTATCCTGTAATTACAGAGGCTGTCGGAAAAAACTACGGAGAACATACTGTTTTCAAAAATGTTGATATTACCATTAAACGAGGTGATAAAGTTGCATTTGTAGGGAAGAACGGTGAAGGAAAATCGACACTTGTTAAATGTATTATGAGTGAGATCCCTTATTCGGGAAATCTTAAACTTGGCCACAATGTGAAGATTGGTTATTTCGCACAGAATCAGGCTCAACTTCTTGATGGAGAGATCACCGTATTCGATACGATAGATAATGTCGCAGTAGGGGATATAAGAACAAAAATACGAGATATACTTGGTGCTTTTATGTTTGGAGGAGAGGCCTCGGATAAAAAAGTAAAAGTTTTATCGGGAGGAGAAAGATCACGTCTTGCTATGATTAAGCTTCTGCTTGAACCTGTAAATCTTCTGATTCTCGATGAGCCGACCAATCACCTTGATATGAAAACCAAGGATATACTTAAACAGGCAATAAAAGATTTTGATGGTACGGTTATAGTTGTTTCTCATGATAGAGAATTTCTTGATGGTCTTGTAACAAAGGTTTATGAGTTTTCAAATCAAAAAGTTACAGAGCATCTTGGTGGTGTATATGAGTTTCTTGAGAAGAAAAAGATTGCTTCATTGAAAGAGATAGAGATGAAAGCAGCATTTGTCAAGACAGAGAAACAAGATATTTCTGAATCAAAATTATCATATGAAGCGCGACGAGAGATTCAAAGAGATATCAGAAAAGTAGAGAAACAGATTGAAGAAACTGAAAAGAAGATATCCGATACTGAAGTTAAAATTTCTGATCTTGAAGTAAAGCTGTCTACACCCGAGGGAGCATCAAACGTTGCTTTATATGAAGATCACAAAAAATTAAACACACTTTTGTCTGAATTATCAGATAAATGGATGGAACTAAATATGCAACTTGAAGAGTTGAAGGAAAAATTCAACTAATACAATAAAAAAGATTTCTTAATTATGAAAAGAAAATATTTTACTTTACCTGTTATGATAGGATTAATGTCATTTTCAATGAATTCTTGTTCTTCTGAAGGAAAAGAAGCAAAGCAACAAAAGCTTGATGTATCAAACTTTGATAATAATTACACTCCCGGTTCAGATTTCTTTGATTATGCTACCGGTGGATGGCAGAAAAAGAACCCTTTAAAACCTGAATTCTCAAGATTCGGATCATTCGATCTTTTGCGCGAGAATAATAAAGAACAGCTAAAAACTCTTATTGAAGAGGTTGCTTCCGCAAATAATGTACAAGGATCGCTTGCTCAGAAAATTGCCGATATCTACAATGCCGGTCTAAACACCGAAGCTATCAACGAGAGGGGAATGACCGATCTTAAACCAATCCTTGCTATGATTGCTGAAAATAAGAATCTAAAGGATGTCGGTAATACTATGGGTAAACTTATGAATATGGGAATCGAACCGTTTCTATATTTTTATGTTGAGGCAGACCCTATGAATAGCGATATTAATCTTCTTCAAACCTATCAGGCGGGAATGACTCTTGGAAATAAAGATTACTATTTTAAGGGGGATGAAAACACGAGAAAGATTCAAAAAGGATATATTGAATATATAGAAAAAGTTTTTGAACTTGCCGGTTACGATAAGCAAGAGTCAAAAAGTATAGCTAAGGAGATTTTTAAATTTGAAAGGAGTCTTGCATCAGGTGCATTCTCTAATGTTGAATTGAGAGATCCTGTTGCAAATTATAATAAGATGAGTTATAATGAGTTTGCCAAAAAATATAGTTTTATTGATTGGACAAATGTATTAAAAGAAGCAGGTGCGAATATTCCAAAAGAGATAAGTGTTTCCCAAATTCCTTATGTTGATAATCTTTCAAAAGTTGTCTCTTCCACACCGATTAAAGTACTTAACGATTATATGACTTTCGTTGTACTTAATAATTTCTCAAAATATATAGGTGATGATTTTTATAATGCATCATTTGACTTTTTCCAAAAATTAATGTCCGGTAAAGAGGAGCAGGAAGCAGTATGGAAAAGATCGCTTGAGGTAACAAATAATATTCTTGGAGAAGCGATAGGGGAACTATATGTTGAGAAATATTTCCCACCAAAAGCAAAAGAGAGAATGATTGATCTTGTGGCGAATCTTCAGAGTTCACTTGGCAATCGCATCTCTAATCTTGACTGGATGAGTGATGAAACCAAGCAAAAGGCGCTTGAAAAACTCTCTACTTTCTCTGTAAAGATTGGTTATCCTGACAAATGGCGCGATTATAGTACCCTTAATATTAATAAGGATATGTCGTATGTTGATATGATAATTGCTTCGAATAAATTTGAAAACGCTTACGCCTTATCTCAGAATGAAAAACCTGTCGACAAAGCAAAATGGTATATGACACCTCAAACGGTGAATGCCTATTATAACCCGTCAAGCAATGAGATCTGCTTTCCGGCAGCTATTCTTCAACCACCTTTCTTCTATATTGAAGGAGATGATGCAATTAATTATGGAGCAATCGGAGTAGTGATCGGGCATGAGATGACTCATGGATTTGATGATCAGGGTCGCCAGTTCGACAAAGATGGAAATATCTCTGATTGGTGGACCGCCGAAGATGCTAAAAAGTTTCAATCAAAAGCAGATGTCCTTGTTTCTCAGTTTAATGATATAAAAGTTCTTGGCGATACTCATGCTAACGGCGAATTCACACTTGGAGAGAATATTGCAGACCAAGGTGGTTTGCTTGTTGCATATGATGCCCTTTTTGATCATCTGAAAAAGAATAATATAGTCGTAAATTATAATAATCTTGATGATCAGAAAAGATTTTTCCTTTCTTATGCTAACATCTGGGCAAGTAATATAAGAGATGAAGAGATTCTGAGATTAACCGAGATTGATCCTCATTCATTGTCAAGATGGCGAGTAAATGCAACTTTACCAAACATAGAAACATTCTATGAGGCATTTGATATAAAAGATGGTGATAAGATGTATCGTAACCCTTCTGACAGAGTAGTGATTTGGTAATAAAAAAATCTCCTTTATTCTTTTAATTAAGAATAAAGGAGATTTTCTTTTTAGAAACCTATTTCAATAATATCTTCCTCAAATACAGTAATAACTTCAAGACCGTTCTCCAGTACAACAAAAGTATTTTCATTACCAACGGCACCAACACCGGGAATAACGAATTTCGGTTCAAGGGCAAAGACCATACCCGCCTCAAGAATATCTCTTGATCGTGGCGCAATCACCGGTAACTCATTTATCTCTATCCCGACTCCGTGACCAATAAATCCCGCTTTTTGAGAATACCCCATGAAATAATCTTTAAGTCCCGCATTATTGGCAATCGAGACTGCTAATTCATATAACTCCTTAACAGGAACACCTGGTTTGGCAAGTTTCATAATCTCTTTCTCTATCTCAATAGAGCAATTGTGAGCTCTCTTTGCCAAATCATTTTCAAGAGACTTCACGACAAAAACTCTTGTCATATCGGTCATATAACCGGTGAAGTTACCTCCCAAATCCACCATAAGAGTCATACCGGGGCGTAAGATAGTACCATTGGCGCCAACAGGAAGAGAAGGATTAAGTCCGGAGCCTCCCATTGCGAAGTCGTAAGGAGACGGATTATCGGCATTCTCGCCCGCTACCACACTTCCTGCAAATGTTTCCATTGAGGAACCGAAAATTCTGAACATTCCAAGATTTCCAAATTTTCTTGATATTCTTTCCACCTCAATACTCACTTCATCATCTGTCATTCCTTCCTCATAAATTCCCGGGATATGTGAGTAAACCGCGGCATGTTTTAATCCGGATTCTTTTAATTTACCTATTTCATAATCTGTTTTAATAGATCTTGCTCCACGTAAAATAGAAGTTGCATTTTTAAATTCTATTCCTTCAAAAGCTTTTTCAAGTCTTTTATATTCATTATATGTCAGAAAATCAGCCTCTACAGCAACATTTTCAGGTAATGAACCCAAGAGCTCCGATAATAATGGTTTTATATCTTCTTGCTTTTTAATATAATGAATATTATCGCCATTCAAACCTATTGGTCTTTGAACAAAAAAAAGAGGTTCGTTTTCACTATCAATATAGATATATCCTTTAAATACCCTCCCCGCAGTGTAAAACAGGTTTGCAGATGAAGTCAACAGACATGCTTTAATATTTTCTCTTTTCATTTGGGATCTTATCTTTTCCCATCTCTTGGTTAATTCCGGATATAAATCTTTGTCAATCATTTTTAATTAGAAATAATATAATTCAAGAATAATTTACTTATGCGCAAATGTATATAAAAATAAAACCAAACACTTTTCAGTTGTGTTATTTAATTGGAACAAATAGCTTTAATTGTCCTGATTATATTATGTGCTTCTTTCATAATATCACCAATATTAATCACTTCTAATTAGAATAGATTGTATATGATATTATATGGAACTCTTAATCATAATCACTCATTTTATAAAATTTCAGAATATAGATTCTTAATAAACATCTTATAATAAAACCATCTGAATATGAAAAAAAATAAATTGTGTTGTTTATTGATATTCTTCATTGCAATG
This sequence comes from uncultured Bacteroidales bacterium, assembly GCA_947074145.1. Classification (GTDB taxonomy): domain Bacteria; phylum Bacteroidota; class Bacteroidia; order Bacteroidales; family JAUNSR01; genus JAUNSR01. The sequence continues at coordinate 16,733 of CAMTOJ010000008.1, read as the reverse complement.
ATCTCTGCCAATGTATCAGCTCAAGATACCACCAAGGTTGTCAAAACGGAGCTTATAAAAGTTCAGAAATATCTCGTACCTACCAATATAACGGCCAAAGGATATGCTGCTCATGTTGAATTAGGATGGAGCAATGTCCCAATGTTCAAATATAATATTTACAGATCGCAAAACGGTTCTCCTTACCAATTGGTTGGGACTACGGAAAAGGATTATTATATAGACTTTGTCGATGATCCTAAACGACCACACGGGCTTAGTTACCTTATTTTACCACAGGGAATGGAACCGAGTGATCCGGGAGCTGCCAAATTTATGGTAAGTGCACAAACTCGTATATATTCAAGTGATGAACTTCTTGATATGATTCAAAATTATACAACAAGGTATTTTCTTGATTTTTGCGATCCTACAACAAAGATGGCACGTGAAAGAACTAATAATCCTAATGGGAATATCGTAACAACAGGTGGTACGGGATTTGGAATAATGACTCTTGTAGCAGGTGCGAATAGAGGATTTTTTAAAGATAGTCTTGCTATAGATTATATTGATGATATAGTAGCTTTTCTATCTAAAGCTGAACGTTTTCGCGGTGCTTGGGCGCACTCCTATAATGTTGAAACGGGAAAACCATTTAGTAAGAGTCAATTTGATGATGGGGGAGATTTGATTGAAACCGCATTTCTTGTACAAGGACTTCTTACCGCTAAATCATGGCTTACTAAAAAGAACGATTCTTTATCTGCTCAATTATCAAGAAAAATCGATAAAATGTGGCGCGAGGTTGATTGGCAATGGTACACTCAAGGAGGAAGAGATTCTCTTTACTGTCATTGGTCAAAAAACTTTGGTTGGAAAATGAATCATGTAATAAAAGGATTTGATGAGTCGCTGATTACTCATGTCCTTGCGGCATCTTCACCAACCTATGCTATACATCCAAATGTGTATCATAAGGGATATACATGTTCACCATCGTTTAAAAATGATTCTACTTACTTTGAGATGAAGCTCCCTCTTGGAATGTCTTATGGAGGACCTCTTTATTTTACTCATTATTCTTTCCTTGGATTAAATCCTAACGGATTAAAGGATCAATATGCCGATTATTTCCAACAGAATAAAACGCACTCAATGATCCATTATCTCTATGCGATTAATAATCCAAATAAAAATCTCGGATTAGGTGAAAATGTATGGGGATTTACGGCTTGCGACGATCCGATTGTAGGTTTCTCTACTCATCAACCAGGAACTGCCGATGAAAACGGAACAGTTGCACCTACCGCTGCAATATCATCAATAATATATACACCAAAAGAGAGTTTAAAAACAATAGAGTATTATTATTATATTCTTGGGGATAAGATATTTGGTAAATATGGATTTTATGACTCTTTTAATCTCGGTCTAATCGACGGACAACAAGTAGTACATAGTTATCTTGCGGCAGATCAGGGCCCTATTGCTATAATGATTGAAAATCATAGAAGTCAACTTTTATGGAATCTATTTATGGAGAATGATGATGTACAAAAGGGATTGAAATCTCTTGGTTTTGAATTTTCATTTAAAGAATAAAATGAAGTAAAAAATAAAAAAATAATATTTTGCTAAGATTCTTGGTTGTATTCATATTAATCATATAAAAACATTTTAGACAAAATAGAATAGAAATTTGCATTTCAAATAAAATGTTATTATCAGAAATTGACTCAAAACAATTGTTGTATATATTTTATGAGTCTAATCTCTGAACAGATTAATTTTGATATAATGAATATTTATAATTGAATATCATAGAAATTGACAAATATACCTTTTCGCACAGAGGCTTTATTAAGCTTTACAAGTATCATCTCTTGTTAGAGTGAAAGATTTATTGTTTGAATTTTTAGTTTAAATATGGACTCCGGAATAAAAAAAATCGGAGTCCTTTATTTTTTTATAATAAAAGGAGAGAGTAAAATAATTATATCTGAGATTTTATTCTCTTAGAATACTTCTTTTTTTTTACGGGTTTTTGTGTTGTTTAATTAGTTGATATATAATGCTGTAGTGTATCTGTGATCTCGTTTTATATCAATATCATTTAAAATTCTTTCTTATTCAGACTATACGAAAGTGTAACAAATGATACTGTAATTAAAATATTTTAACAATTAAATTAACGCCAGACTATTGGATGTAATTGAAATTGGTATATCTTTGTTTCGAAATCAAAATTGTAATCATTACAAAAGTGAAATTAAAACAATGGAAAGAGTAAAACAACATTTAATCGATCATGATGTAAAACCATCTCTTCAAAGGATGGCTGTTATGAAATATCTGATGGACAACAAAACGCATCCAACTGCGGATATGATCTTCAATGATCTCTTTCCATCAATACCAACACTTTCTAAAACTACAGTTTATAATACATTGAAACTATTAACTGAAAAAGGGGCAATATTGATGATAGGCATTGATGAAAAGAATGCCAGATTTGATGGTGATACTTCACCTCATGCTCACTTCAGATGTAAAGGTTGTGGTTGCATTTATGATATTCCTGTTGATATCAATAACAAAATTTTTGTCGACGGAATAGGAGAGCTCACAATTGATGAGGTTCATATTTACTACAAAGGATTTTGTAAAGAGTGCCTGGAGCTAAAAAACAATCAGGAGGAAACAAAATCATAAATAACAACAGAGAAAAATATATAACTAATAAAATAAAAACTAATAAAATTAAACATTATGACTAAGAAATTTATTTGCACAGTATGCGGTTATGTTCACGAAGGTTCTGAAGCTCCGGCAAAATGCCCACAATGTCAAGTTCCTGCTTCTAAATTCAAAGAATTGGTAGAAAGCGAAAAAATTCAATTCGTAACAGAACATGAAATCGGTGTAGCAAAAGGGTGCGACGAAGAGATGATAGCTGATTTGAACGCTCACTTTATGGGTGAATGTACAGAAGTTGGTATGTACCTTGCAATGTCTCGTCAGGCAGATCGCGAAGGATATCCTGAAATCGCAGAAGCATTCAAACGTTATGCATGGGAAGAAGCTGAACATGCTGCTAAATTCGCAGAACTTCTTGGAGATGTTGTTTGGGATACAAAAACAAATCTTGAAAAGAGAATGAATGCTGAAGCGGGAGCAAACGAAGATAAAATGCGAATCGCACGCAGAGCTAAAGAATTGAATCTTGATGCTATCCATGACACTGTTCATGAAATGGCTAAAGACGAAGCTCGTCACGGTAAAGGTTTTGAAGGACTTTTCAACCGTTATTTTAAAAACTAATTACAAATCCCAATATTATTCACAAAAGGCAATTTTCACAGAGAGTCGCAGTCCGGGTAGGATAGCGACTCTTTTTTTTATTATCTAACACCAATTATTTTATTACCAAAGCCCATTTTTTAATTAGCTCGTAACTTTTTTTAATCTACCTGTATCCCTTTTCAATCTCCAGCGAACCTTTTTTCGTATCATAGTTATGACCATGTTGTTAATTAGCTCTGTCCGCAATGCTAAAAAGCTATAGCCGAATGATTCATTAGCTGATGAATTATCCGGTCGAAGCTTTGGCGTTTTTGGCCATAGCTAATCAATTTTATAACCATTGTTTAGGTGAGTAAAAAGGGTAGGGGGAAATTAAAAAAGGATATAGGAAAGTAAAGACTGAGTTATTATAGATAGAATTTATATTTCTTGTTGGCTAACTGCGCAAAAAAAATGCCTTATTTTAAAAAAAAACTGTATCTTGTTGTTAAAAATAACACATTGTAAATTATATCAATATGAAACAGATTTTTATACTATTGTTCTTGACTTTTAGTAGCGTAATGATGTATAGTCGAGATTATCTTTCAGATGCGGATTTCAACTATTCGACGTCTGCTGCTTATATCAATGACACATTTGTTAAAAACTTCATTGGTTTCAGCGTGAAGTCTGAGGCAGGGTATAAATACGATATTAAAAAAGTAAATTTATCGGAGCCATTGATTATCAACGGGGTAACATATATAGGAAAAGTAATTGTCGAAACAGATATGCCAATTGAATTTGTTTCTTTAGAAGATATCCGCAAACAATATCTTCCTGATGTATCAGGGAAAGTGATATATATGATAAACAATCGCTTTGTCTTCAATGATGAAAAGTCGTATAAGCTTGAAAAAGATTTTTTAGAGAGATGCGAGCTTTTGCAAAGCTCAGATTTTGAGATATTTAAGGATAATAAGGATAAATTCTCTATTATAAAAATATTTACAAAAACATTTAAGATACCGGTACGTATACGAAAACCTATAGAACTTGAACAGCATAGGATAATATATATGAATAAGTAGCTCTATCAAAGAGGGATTCTTCTTCTTGCTTAAGCATAAGGTTATAATAATATAACTTCCGACGATTTTTAGTTATCGCAACCGTGGTTACAGTAACCGCTGTTGCGATAATGTGAAGGTAATATATTTAATTGGAAATTCAACTGCACCATATTTTACCCCAAAGGAGCCAATTCAATAACCTCCAAATCTTTGATATTACCATTATCAATAACAAATCTTACCAGCGTTCTTACCGTATGAAACCCTTGTTTTCCGGCTGCACCCGGATTAATATGTAGCATATTAAGTTGTCGGTCAAATTTCACTTTCAGAATATGAGAGTGACCACATATGAAAAGTTGAGGACGACGTTTTCTTAATTCGGGAATTATCTCGGGAGCATATTTGCCGGGATATCCGCCTATATGAGTAAGAAGGACTTCCACACCTTCGATGACGAATCTCTGAACAAGAGGGAATCGTTTGCGAAGTTCGATACCGTCGATATTACCGGAAACAAATCGGATAGGTTTGAATTTCTCAAATTTATCGGCAAGAGGTATAGATCCGATATCACCGGCATGCCATATTTCATCACAATCTTTGAAGTATTCGAAATATCTATCGTCAAAATAAGCGTGTGTGTCGGATAGTAATCCAATTTTTTTCATAATTAATTATTTATTATAGATCAGAATCTGATCAATGACGCAACCTTCGTCGAGCGCCTCAATAGAGATAATGTTTTTCTTTCTTTTATCAGCGGCAAATTTAAACTGTTTTATCGATTGATTTCTCAAAACATTCATTTTCCATTCTTCACTTCTTCCTTTTGTTGAAAAATCGAATGTGAGATTTTCCGAATCATTAAATTTTAATGATAATGATTGTTCTATGCCATTCACAGGATGCGAAGGCAACATTCGTATCTCGATTATCAGTGAATCGGAATCGGCTTTGCCGAATTCATAAGTTACTGTTTTGTCTTTATTGAGTGCCGCCATTGAGCCGCAATATCCCATAAGTTCACATGTTGTGATATCGCCTTTTCTTATATCAATACCGTTTATAATATAAATCGGAGAGATGCTTGTTTGAGTATTTGCTTTAAGATTTTCTTGATTCACTTTGCTGAATACGGGAAGTTTGCGAGGACGGAAATCCATCATACCTCTCCATTTTTCATTATTGTAAATATTAGAAAGTGACATAATACTGTCGTAAGCGATATCGGTTATATTGCATACACTGTTATTCATTGCAGCAAGAGTAGGAGCAAGGAACTTATTATTCATTTGATATGCAGCCTGAACAGGATATTTCACAAGCTGAAAGAATGCATCTTTTCTGTTTTGGGGAATGGATGCCGCTATCTTCTCCGTCTTATCGGAAATAGATCTGTACGACTCAAGTCTTTTTGTTATATGATTTTCATCCCAACCGAGCGAAGAGATTATTTTATATTTCGGATCAGACTCTTCAACACGTGTATTACCCATAAACTCCGGTTTTCTGATATAGGAAAGACGATAATGTTCCTCCATGACAGGAAGCAATTGTTTTCCGTTTTTGTCGCCGAATTCTCTTTTTAGAAAATTGCCGAGATGAGCTTTTACCCCTTTTTTCCTTACATCATCAAGATCCCAAGCCATATCCATAAACAATTCGATTTGATACTCACCCGGTTTAATGTCGCCAACATTGAGAATCCACATTTTTTGTATCCCTTTATCAAATGCGAGATTCATCTGCTGAAAAAGCAGTCCGGGACTTGCCGTGCCGAGCCATAGATAATCGTGAGGGCGTCCCCAATAAGAAACGTGATAATAGATACCATTACCACCTTTACGAGACCTTTCTTCTTGAGTAGGAAAATGACGTATATATCCGTAGTTATCATCGCACCACATAAGTGTTACGTCTTGTGGAACATCAAGTCCCGAGTTATATATATCGAGCACTTCTTTATATGGAATGAAAGTTTGTGGGATTGAAGCAACATCGGTGTTAACATATTTCTTTAATAAGTTTCGTTGATCCTCTATTGCCTTAATCAATACATTTTTCTGTTCTTCGAGTGTTTTGGCTCCTTGCATCTTGCTATCATGAACACCTCTCATCCCCAAAGTATAAATGTTATTTTGAGATGCTACTTCTTTTACACGTTTCTCCCAGAAGTCATGAACTGCAGCACTATTGTTGACATAATCGTAATCACCTATACCTCTTACTTTCCATTCACCTGCCGCGTTGCAAACCATAGGTTCACAATGAGAAGAACCTATATATATACCATATTTTTCTGCCGCTTCACGATTGCCGGGAGTAAGAAAGAAAGGTTTCGTACATTCGTGCATCGCAGGCCAACAAGTGTTTGCTCTTAAACGAAGCAATAGTTCGAAGATCTTTTCATATGTGCGAGGTCCGAAATTATTCTTATTTTCATTAGGCTCGAAATTCTTATTACCCCAAGGGAGAATGCCCCAGTCTTCATCATTAATGAATATTCCGCGATACTCCACAGAAGGGGAATGTGAAAGATAAAACCCGGATTTAATTTTGAATTCTTTCTTTTTTTCAGGAGACACATCAGCCCACCATTCCCAGGGAGAAACTCCGATCATACGGGAAAGTTCCATCATTCCATATGCCGTACCATGAGAATCGCTACCGATAATGAAAAGTTTTCCGTTATCATCAGTGATAATATTAAAACTTTGCGGATCGAGCCTTAATGTTTTGATATCGATGTCATAACGATTCAAAATATCTGACTTACCATATGTGGATATTATAATGTCAGGAGATTCTTGATTTTTAACACTCTCAATATCAAAGACCTTTTTTATATCTAAAGAAAGGATATCAAGAGAAGTGTGTACTATTGGTCCTTCGTTTTGATGAATACAAACAGAGATATTATTCCCGGAATTGATTTTAAAATCTTTTTTCGCGTAAATAGGGAATGATAAAATCAGGAAAATAAAAAGAATAGATTTCATTGAATAAATAATGTGTTAAAATGGTAGCGTGCAAGTTTTTATCAAATATATTCAAAATAAACAACTTATGAAATAGTGCTATTTATTGAGAAATATCAAAGAATTATGTTAGAATTCAACCTGGTATGCGTAAAATTTGTTTTAATTGTAGAAATATAAATAAAAACAAGCAACTCTATCATACAATTATGATTGTTTTTCTTATTAAGAATTTGTATATTCACACTATACGTTATTAAAACGATTCTTACACAAATCATCCTTAAAATCGATACCTGAATGCAAGACCATATTAAAAAAGAAGATCGTTTGTTTTTTAAGAGAGATATAAGTTGGCTTTCTTTCAATTACCGTGTACTGATGGAAGCCAAAGATGAGTCATTACCTCTTTTCGAAAGGATAAAATTTTTATCTATTTTTTCATCAAATCTCGAAGAGTTTTATCGCATCAGGGTATCTGAACACAGAAACATATTGATAGATAGTAAAGCAGCAGAAGAGGATAAGATGTATGCTGCCGAAACACTCAATAATATTCATGCAGAAGTTGGGCGTCAGTTAAATGAATTTGATTCTTTCTTCAAGAATGAAATTAGTAAAGAGATGTACCGACATCATATTATATTGTATGATGGTATTAATGTTGAGCAGGTTCATAAGGAGTTTATACGTACCTATTTTATAGAGGAGGTTTTTCCATATCTTGAACCGATGATAATTTTGCCCGGAATGATAAATTCATTTATACGTGATAACCGACTTTATATGATAATACGGGTGAAAAAAAGGGGTAAAAAAGATTCGGAAATCGATTCATCTTATTTCATAATGAAAGTGCCTTATTCTAAAATTCCAAGATTTGTGGAGCTGCCTCAGATTGATGATTATTATTATCTAATGTTTGTGGAAGATCTTATAAGAATGAATCTTGATTATATTTTCAAAGGTTATGATATTGACGGAGGTTATACCTTTAGAGTTTCAAGAGATGCCGATTTTATGATATCGCTTGAAAGCAGGCAGAATCTGGTAGAGGAGATAAGGAAAAAAGTTAGAAAAAGAAAAATTGGCGATGCCAATAGAGTGGTTTATGATGCGCGTATGCCACATGATTATCTTGATTTTATATGTAAAGCATTCCGATTCTCAACAGAAAGATGTATCTCAGAGGGGTCGCATCTGAACCTTGAAGATTTGATAAAATTGCCCAATCCAATAGGTGTATCACTTACAGAACAGGCTCCATATCCTTTAAGAATACGTGATTTTGATAACTCTGTTTCAATCTTTAAGGTAATCAAGAAGAAGGATATGCTTCTTCAGTTCCCATATCAGTCGTTTGAATATGTGATAAGGTTTTTGAATGATGCGGCTTTTGATCCGGATGTTGAAGAGATAAAGTTGACACAATATAGAGTAGCCGAAAATTCGGCAGTTATTAATTCTCTTATAAGTGCGGCAAGAAACGGAAAGAATGTTACGGTTTTCGTTGAATTGAAGGCGCGGTTTGATGAGGAGAATAATTTTGCCAATGCCGAAAAAATGAGAAAGGCGGGCATAAAGATTATTTATTCTTTGCCGGGTCTTAAGGTACATTCTAAAATGATTCTTGTTTTAAGAAAGCAACAGGAGTGGGGATTTGCCAAAAGTTATGCATGCATGAGCACCGGTAATTTTAATGAAAAAACAGCTAAGTTATATTCAGATTTGATGATAATTACTCGTAATAGTGATGTGATAGAGGAGATTGCTACATTATTTGATATGCTTGAGAATGGTATAATGCCAGCAACCTTTAATCATATTTTAGTTTCTCAATTTAATATGGTAGATCGTGTAAGGTTTATGATTAATAGAGAGATTGAGAATGTAAGGTTAGGGAAAAAGGGAAGGATAATACTTAAAATGAATGGTATTCATGATCAGCAAATGATTGGGATGCTTTATGATGCAAGTGAAGAGGGTGTTGAGATTGATTTGATAGTGCGTGGTATTTGTTGTCTTGTGCCTAATAAAAGTTTTAGTAGTAATATTAAAGTTACACGAATTGTTGATTCATATCTCGAACATTCAAGAGTATGGTATTTTTATTCCGATGGAGATGAGGATCTTTTTATAACATCTGCCGATTGGATGAAAAGAAATCTTAACCGGAGAATAGAGACATCTTTCCCGGTGTATGATCCTGAAATAAAAAGAGAGATAATAAACGGATTGATGATTCAACTTTCAGATAATGTGAAGGCTTGTTGGATTGATGAGAATCTTTCAAATATCTATAAAAAAGATGGCCGTTTTTCGAATCCTGTAAGGGCTCAGAGAATGATTTATGAAAATCTTAAGAATAATCATCATTCTTTGGAGTAATGATAATTCATATTTTCAATTATAAAAAATAATAACTCTGATTTAAAATAATTTTAGATCAGAGTTATTATTATGCTAATGTTTATGCAGATATTAATTGTTAGACTTGCTCTTATTGTTTCTTTGGTCTTTATACCAATCTCTCCAAAATATTTTATATAATGGAATCCAATAAGGTATTTTGTTAATGATTGGGATAAAAGGTAAAAACAACAATATCAGGAAAACTATCAACATAATTGAACCAACCTGTATATCTCCGTTATTTGATGTCAGCATTGGGGGAATTTGATATAATGAAGAATATAACCAGAGCCACCAAGCGCCCGGCCAGGGCCCTGTCTCATGAGAAATACCCATATTTGTACCTTGCATATCGAGTGTTGTTGCTACTGTATTTAGCCCGCTATTTTGAATAAAAAGAAGAGAGTTTGTAAAGTTAAATACAAATGGGCTCCATGGAGTCATATTTTGAGCAGACTCCAATAAACCGGATTTAGATAACATCAATATCCCATTAACCATCACAGGGACAGGTCCAAAATTTCCATCTTTTAAATTTATAATTTCCCCTTTTTCATATTTGGCTTTGGAGATCATTTTATTATAATTATTACCCCATTCCATTTGTTGTTCGGTCGAGGCTTTGTTATATGTATCAAGAGCCAATCTTATCTCTTCATTCATTATGGCAACAGCAGATAAAGGTTTTAACACAAATGCTTCCTTTACATCAATAGGAATAGATACACCAAACCAATTTGCAGGGGCTATACCGAAAATTTCCTGCGGTTTCCCATTTTTGTTGTATGGAGGACCGTAAGTTTGAGTTTCACATTGCCCGATTAATACAGAAGCTGTCATTTGCATTGTTGCAAGAGGTTGTGCATAACCCATCTGTTGAGAGGTAACGGGAGGATATTGAGGTGAACTGAAAATCGAAGCTAAAATAATAATTACTATTGCAACTATACCAAACATAACGGCACCCTCTTTAAGTAAATCATAAGGTACCATGGGTATATCTTTTAAATATTTATCGGAACTATTACTCATTTTGATTCTCCTTTCTTTTCAATAGGCTTAACGGGACTATCTCTTCTAATATAATATAAATGAATAATGACGAAGAAAATCAATATAACAGGAAAGAAAACCATATGTAAAGTTAACATTTGCCCTGTGTCCATAAGATTGAGAAATGAACCAATTCCCATCGCATTAAATGCATCTTTTGCTTGTACTGCAATCCATTGGGAATCATAATCCGTTTGAATAAGATATCCGGAAAATCCGCAAAATATAGCAATTGCAAAAGCTATTATTCCACAGAACCATGTTTTGAAACGGCCGTCTCTCCATGCCGCAATAAAAAACTTAGTTAAAAGATGAGCTATCAGAGAAAGGAAAAATATCTGGACACTCCAAAAATGAATTGAATTTATGAAATGTCCTGCCTTACTAAAATGATACCACGTAGGACCAAAAAATGCAAGTATGATTCCACTTAGAATTAACATTGATAGAGCGCATAGAATAATTACACCAAACAGATATGCTGCAGAATTGACATAAGCAGGCATTTTAGTTGGCAATGCATCTTCAAGTGTAATGTTTCTCTTTAAAAATTCCTGAGCTTTTTGAGTAAAATTCATAATTGGAAATTTTTATTTTTTGGGTTTAAACAATGACGGTAGTCTAAAATAGAATAAGGCAAAAAACAATACTATTACAATTAACCACATCAATATATTTGGATAAGCTAAATCAAATATAAGATGTCCCACATCTACATTCACATTAGGAACTGCTCGCATTTCATTTGATAAGATCTCATCCATAAAAATAAAGGTTTAAAATAGTGAATATTATGCAAAATTAATTGAGTGGTAAACACTGTATAGAGCGATTTGTTCATAAGATCTTTGCTAAAAGATCGATTTTAACAATTTTGTTTGTGATTATCGATACCTATATATGATTAATATTATCTATATTACTTATGTCATTTTTATTAACAAAGGATAAAATCAAATATAAAAAATGGGTAACTTGTGCCACAATAATAGTCGCGTCAGTTTTATTTATGATTATAAACAAGTATAAATATAAGATAATTAGTTTGTTGTGTGTGCTTAGTGTCTTCGTGCCATTAAGCCTTTATTCTCAAAACAGACAGCAACAATATGTGACACGTACTTTTTCTGAACCCGTAAAAACGTTGAAAGTTACTACCAATGGCGTATTCGATGCACCTCCTGTAATTGAACTAGGGGGAGATGACAGAATACAGGTTGATTTTGATATTTTGGGAGAAAATGAACGATGGATCTCTTATCGAATTTACCATTTGGATCATCAATGGAGAAAATCGAATATCTCTTCCTTGGAATATTATGACGGATTTGAAAATAATCAGCTAGATTTTTCTGAACCATCCTTCAATACTTTTGTAAAGTATCGACATTATAGACTTAATATACCCAATGAAGATTTCAATTTGACGAAAAGTGGTAATTATGTTGTAGAGTTTTTTGATGTTGATGAACCCGAAGAGGTTTTAGCTACAGCATGTTTCTCTTTATTTGAAAAAGGAGCGGATATGCAGATTATGGTTTCTGGTAATACTGATATCGATTTCAACAGAGCTCATCAGCAGGTTACACCTTCCATTACTGTTAAGGATAATAATATAACAAACCTTTCCACAGATATGATAATGGTGGTAGGTCAAAATGATAGGAGGGATACCGAGAGAATCATTAATACACCATCAAGATTTAGTGCCAACAAAGCTTTCTATGAGCATAACCGGAATCTGATATTTGAGGCAGGCAATAATTACAGACGTTTTGATATTTCCGATAATAAATACTCTTCTTTAGGGGTTGAGATAATAAAATATATAGAACCTCTTTATCATGCTGTGCTTTTTCCCGATATGAAGAGAGGTGATCAGCATTATAGTTATGATCAACATCAAAACGGAAGATATATAATAAGAAGTGTAAATGCTGAAGATAATGACACTGAGGCAGATTATTTTTATGTGTTATTTACACTTGATAGTGCTTTTCCTATAGGTCCTCCTGTTTATTTGAGCGGAGAATTTACAAATAATATTTTTGATGAATCGACCAGGATGGAATATAATTCTGAAACACGAAGGTATGAGAAGTATATGCTTTTGAAGCAAGGGCATTACAATTATATATATCTTGTAAAACCTGATAATAAACCGGCTTCGGGAGTATTGACAGAGGGAAATTTTTTCGAGACACAAAACGGATATATGGTAAAGTTGTTTTATCGACCTCCGGGTGCAAGATATGACAGATTAATAGGTGTATTTTACAATTAAATATTTTAAAATGAAACTTACTACAATTGATGAGTTATATAAGATTTATAATCTATATCCAGAGATAACGACAGATAGCAGAAATTGTAAATCAGGCTCTTTATTTTTTGCCCTGAAAGGGGATAACTTCAATGGTAATAAATTTGCTTTGTCGGCATTGGAATCAGGGTCGGAATATGCGATAGTTGATGAACCGGAATTTGCGGTTTCAGAAAAAATTTTGCTTGTCGATAATGTTCTTGAGGCTCTTCAGGAACTTGCAAGAATGCATCGAGATAACATAAAAATCCCGGTTTTCGGTATTACCGGCACTAATGGGAAAACTACTACAAAAGAGTTGCTTAAGGCTGTTCTTGATAAGAAATATAACGTTCTTGCAACAGAGGGTAATCTCAATAATCATATAGGAGTTCCCTTGACAATATTGAAAATAAGACCTGAACATGAGATAGCAATCATAGAGATGGGTGCTAATCACCCCGGAGAGATAGAGTTTTTGTGCTCAATCTCTAAACCTGATTTCGGACTTATCACAAATGTCGGGAAAGCTCATCTTGAGGGATTCGGATCGCTTGAAGGTGTTTATCAGACAAAGACAGAGCTTTACAAATCTCTGTATGATAGAGGAGGAAAGATTTTCGTTTTCTCAGGTAATGAAGAGTTAATCAGACGCTCACCTTTGGAGAGAAAAGATCTTGTTATATATGGCGACTCACAGGATGCTGTATTGAAAGGGGAGTTGAAATATGCGAATCCGTTTGTTGAGTTTTGTTTTTCTACACCTTCGCAGAGTTGTGATGTAACATCAAGACTTGTAGGAGCTTATAATCTTCCTAATTTTCTTGCTGCTGCTTGTGTTGGTGCTTATTTCGGAGTTGATCTAAAAGATATCGCCGTGGCTTTGTCGGAATATGAACCTTCGAATAAAAGATCACAATTCATAAAGACTGAAAATAACTCTTTGATTCTTGATGCTTATAATGCAAATCCGGGAAGTATGGGTGTGGCATTAAAGAACTTTGTAGAACTTGATGCAGACAATAAGACTCTTATTCTTGGTGATATGAGGGAGTTGGGTGAGGATTCACAAAAGGAGCATAAACAGATTGTGGATTTCATTATTGAAAACGGATTTGAAGATGTATATCTGATAGGTGAAGAGTTTTATAAAGCTGCGACAGATAAAGAGTTGAATTGTTATAAAAATGTTTCAGAATTTAGAGAGAGTTTTGAAAATAAGGGATTAAAAAACAGATTTATATTAATAAAAGGATCAAGAGGAATATCACTTGAGAAGATTATTGATATGCTTTGATTATAAGGTGTTATGCATACAAAAGAGGAGAAACTTGCGGCATTTGGCAGACTGCTTGATACGCTTGATGAATTAAGAGAAAAATGTCCGTGGGATAGAAAACAGACAAACGAGTCACTTCGTGCAAATACGATAGAGGAGACTTATGAGTTATGTGCTGCAATTATAGCATCGGATAATAATGAAATAAAAAAAGAGCTCGGAGATGTTCTTTTACATATTGTGTTTTATTCCAAAATTGCGGAGGAGAAGAAAGAGTTTGATATTGCAGATGTTTGCAACACATTGTGCGATAAACTGATATTTCGTCATCCTCATGTTTTTGGGGAGGATGTTGCCAAGAATGCCGGAGAAGTGGAGCAGAATTGGGAGCAGATAAAACTTAAAGAAAAAGGGGGGAATAAAACTATTCTTTCGGGCGTTCCAGCCTCTTTACCTTCGCTTGTAAAAGCACACCGTGTGCAAGACAAGGCAAGAAACTCAGGTTTTGATTGGGAAAACAGGGAGGATGTTTGGTTTAAAGTGGAAGAGGAGATAAAAGAATTTAAAGATGAAGTGGCAAATCTTGATGCCGATAAAATGGAGGCGGAGTTTGGCGATCTTATGTTCAGTATGATTAATGCGGCACGTCTTTATGATATCAATCCGGATAATGCACTTGAGAGAACAAACCAGAAATTTATACGTCGCTTTAGTCATGTGGAAAAAAGAGCTAACGAGGCAGGACTGAAACTTAAAGAGATGACTCTTGAGGAGATGGATAAATTTTGGGATGAGGCAAAAAAAATGGGATTATAAAATCGATTTATGAACCCTTAATTGGTTGAAGAGAAAGTTATGACATTATGTAGATGTTGATATATGAGGTGATTTGTCTTTTTAAAGGAAGTTGATTTATAGGGAATAAGGGGGCATAAGTTGAGAAACTTATTATTAACATATGAAGAAATTTAAATTAGGAGTATTGTTTCTCCTAACGACAACAAGTCATTTAGTGATGGCGCAGGGTTCTTATCCAAAAAGTTTTAAGGGATATACTGATGTTTCTGCGAGTATAGGATTGTATACAAATACTGCAAGTAACGATGTTCTCAATAGTGGCCAGTTGTATTCTCTTAATCTTGGATTGTTTGCAGATAATGGAATCGGATTTAGGGGAGGTATTGATTATATAGATGGTCTTGATGACGGTATAAAGATATATAGTGTGCCACTTCATTTTGCATGGCGAATGATAGGTGAAGATACAAGAACTACAATGCAACGTATTGGGACAGCTACAGAGACATATATTTCAGATAGAAATCAGACTTTTTTTGGAGCGTTATTAACTATGCTTTCTATAAAAGCGGAGTTAACAGCAGGAATAAGTCCCGGTTATATTGATGGAAATCCATATTATGTAAAAACCATTGATTCTTATAACGGTGAATATTGGGATGGTTTGGAGTTAAAAAACAAGTTCTATCTTACCGCTGATGCCGGATTAAGACTCTCATTGAGAATCTGGAGAATTATGATTTATACAGACCCCCAATTTCATTATAATATAACAGATAATTTTAAACGAAAGACGACACTTGCATATGATGACAGAAAGTTAATACCTTCTTATTTCAGTATAACAGGAGGTTTATGTTTCATATTTTAAAAACAGATATATCATTATAGCTGTTTTATTTAGAAAAAGGTAAAAGGAAAAAATGAAAATATTAGGAAACATATTTTGGTTGATATTTGGCGGTTTTGCAACTGCTATGGAGTATTTTACATCTGGGTTTATTCTTTGCCTGACAATCATAGGAATACCCTTTGGAATACAGATTTTCAAGTTAGGAATTCTTGCACTTTGGCCTTTCGGATCAAGTGTGCAGGAGGATAAATCGTCAAGTGGATGTCTTAATGTTATAATGAATATTATATGGTTTTTTGTTGGAGGATTATGGATAATGCTCACACATTTAGTGTTCGGAGTATTATGTTGTATCACTATTTTCGGTATCCCTTTTGGGTTGCAACATTTCAAAATGGCAGGTCTTGCTATTTCACCTTTTGGAAAAAATATCACCGGGATGTGATAAACAAATAAGATATATGAAAAGTTTTTGAGGTCGGTAAACCAATAATGGTGTGTCGACCTCATTTTTGTATAAAAATGCGTCCTTATCTAAGTAATTGCGCATTTAAATGAATATCGTATATCAAATAGCTCAATTTATAGAATATTGACATTTAAATTAAAGAATTATTTCTTTATTTCTATGTCAAAAAACATATATGAAATAAAAAAAGAAGTACTTTTGCACCAAATAATATTTTAACATTACTTGTTTATAATATGGAAATAA
>CAMTOJ010000007.1 GCA_947074145.1 uncultured Bacteroidales bacterium | reverse complement strand
CTTGATTAATAATCTTTATGCTGATTATGTAGCGAAATAGGAATAAATTGGAGTGAAATATTCTGCAATAGCAGAAGAAAAAAGTAAAATGTTTACTATAAAAAGTAATTTGTATATGTTCACTTACGTTATATAGATATAGATTTGCTATAATATATAAAGTCATATTATTATGAAAAGAATATCATTATCAATTGCAATTTTAACGTTGATTTTTCTCTTTTATGCAAACCCTGTTATAAGTCAATCATTAATAATAAAAGTGGGGGATAAAAGTTTTACGGCAACGCTTTATGATAACTCTTCAACTCTTGCTCTAAAAAATATGTTGCCTTTGGATATGAATATGAGTGAGTTGAATAATAATGAAAAATATTATTATCTACCTATATCTCTGCCAGTGAGCTCATCCATGATTTCTGTGATTCGAGAGGGAGATATTATGCTTTATCAATCAAATTATCTTGTTCTTTTTTATAAAACATTTAATAATACTTCATATAGATATACCAAACTTGGGTATGTAGATAATCCGGAGGGGCTTGCAGCTGCGTTGGGTAATGGAAATGTAGATGTTTCATTCTCTCTGAATGTCGGTTCGGAAATTGAAGATATTAAGATCGAAAAAAACGAAACTAAGTATTTAATAAGAGATTCGCACATATATGTTGAGGCTGATAATAGCACTTTTTATATTATTGATACGCGTGGTCGATTAATAAAAGAATCATCTACATCAATAATGAATATTTCCGATATAGAATCAGGGTTCTATATTTTATTGATAGAGGTCGAGGGGAAGAGAAATATGTATAAGATATTTATTTAAAATGATATAATAGTGTATATAAAAACAATAAGCTATTGCGAAATTAAATTGCAATAGCTTATGTTTTTTACATGATAAAGACGTTATGAAAATTATTTATTAACGGTCAAATTATTTTTATAAGTAAAAGATACAGTAGAACGGATATCTTTAGATGATGATCCGATATATGCTTTGAACTTACCTGAAGCGACATTCCAATTGCTGATTGATTCATCATAATACTGAAGATCTTGAGCTTTAATTGTGAATGAAACCTCTCTTTCTTCTCCTGGCTCAAGACTTATTTTGTCAAATCCTTTAAGTTCTTTTACCGGTCGCATCACTTTTCCTGTTTCATCACCAATATATAACTGAACAACCTCTTTTCCTGAAACTTTACCGCTATTTTTTACGGAGATTTTCACTGTAAGATTTTCGTTGTCAGAGAAAGATGAGGCAGAAGCTGATGCTTTACCATAATCGAATGTTGTATAACTCATACCGAAACCGAATGGAAACAATGCCGGAATCTTTTTAGTGTCGTGCCAACGATAACCTACAAGAATATCCTCTTTATACTCCTGTCGTCTGTCAATACCGGGATAAGATATCTCTCCGAAAGCATGAGCTCCGCAATCTTCAAGTTTGGCAGGGAAGGAGAATGGGAGTTTTCCACTCGGATTAACTTTCCCGCTTATTACGTTTGCGAGAGATTTTCCACCCATTGTACCAAGATACCATCCCTGAACGATGGCAGGTATTTTATTTATCCATGGCATATCTACAGCATTACCGCTAAGAAGAACAAGTACCATGTTTGGATTCACTTTCAAAAGCTCTTCAATAAGTTCGTTTTGTCCGAAAGGTAGTCCGAAACTCAAACGATCGCCACCTTCACAATCTTGAAAATGATTTTTATTAAGTCCTCCAACCATAATAATCAGATCGGATTCCTTTGCCATTTCTACAGCTTCTTTTCTTAGTTTCTCTACAACATCATTTTCTATTACCTCTTCACGACCGTACATAGGTTTGCCTGCGGCATATCCCTGAGCAAACTTAATTTTCTCTCCGTATGTCGAACGAAGTCCGTCAAGAGGAGATATCATATCTTTTACTTTAAGTTCCGACGAACCGCCACCTTCATTAAGGAATCTGACAGCATTGTCGCCCACAACAAGTATATTATTGTATTTCGAAGCATCAAGAGGAAGAAGAGGAGTTTTCTTTTTCGAAACAGGTGAATTTTTTAATAATACTATACCTTCATTTCCTATCTCTTCTGCAACATCATAGTGTTCCTTAGTAGCTACAGAACCGTAAGGCTTGTCAAGATTCATGGAGGTTCGATAATGAGTTCGTAGTATTCTTGTGGCTTTATCGTTCACGGTTTCTTCAGATACTTCTCCTTTTTTTAGCATCTCAAGATATGGATTCGCAAGATAATAGTCGTCATAAGTGAATTCACTTTCTGTTGTCAGTCCGTTAGTATAAGATCCCATTTCTATATCAAGACCGTTTACTGCAGATTCATAAGTATCATGACAACCACCCCAATCTGTAATAACAACACCGTCGAATTTCCAATCTTCTTTAAGTATTTTATTAAGAAGAAGATCGCTATGACAAGCATGTTGACCGCGTACACGATTGTAGGCTCCCATCATCGACCATGCCTGACCTTCATGAACTGCAGCTTTGAATGCAGGTAGATATATCTCATACAAAGCTCGATCACTTAGATTAACATCAACATTATCGCGCCAAAGTTCTTGATTATTAAGAGCAAAGTGCTTCACACATGCTGCTACACCGTTTTTCTGAAGTTCTTGAATATAAGGAACGCAAAGAATACTTGCCAAATAAGGATCTTCACCCATATATTCGAAATTTCGTCCGTTTAAAGGGGTACGATATATGTTAAGTCCAGGACCTAAAAGAACATCTTTTTTTCTAAAACGAGCCTCTTCTCCAATAGCATTGCCATAGTCACCCGATAATTCAGGATTCCATGTGGCAGCAAGACAGGTAAGTGCAGGGAAAGCTGTAATACTATCATTAGTCCATCCTGCATATCCCCAGTCGTTCCAATTGATTTCTGCACGAACCCCGTGAGGGCCATCGCTCATCCAAAGTTCAGGAATTCCTAACCTTGGTACACCGTGACTGGAAAACTTACTTTGAGCATAACATAGTTTCACTTTTTCTTCAAGTGTCATTTTGCTTAATGCATCTTGGACACGAAGATCGATGGAAAGTTTTTTGTCAAGATATACCGGCAACTGAGCATTCAAAGAGAAAACAGAGTAGAATAGCGCAGAGCCAATTAACAGTTTATTTTTCATGTTTAAGATAGTTTATAAAGCTTCGATTTTTATTTTTGCCGACTCCAGTTTCTCAGAAGAAGCAGTTAGAACCGCAGTACCTCTTGTACCATCGTTTTGAAGTACAACAAGAGCTTTGCCGTTGAATACTTTTCTGAAAGGTGTTTTGAAAGATTCAAGAGAAGTGGGATTTCCATTGTCTACGCCGGCTATATATGCAACACCTTTTACATCAAAATTGATAAGATGATCGGCATTGGGACAGATGTTTCCATCCTTGTCATGAACACTTACTGTTATGAAACTAAGATCTTTGCCATCTTTATCAATCATATTTCGATCGGCAGAAAGACGAATGTGATGAGGTTCACCGGCGGTTTTTATCTCATGTTCTTTTACTTTCTTTCCGTTTTTGCGTGATACGGCTTTAATAGTACCGGGTGTATATTTCACACGCCACATTACATGGAAATCATCTATTCCCTTATTTTTTACACCTTGAGAAACTCCGTTAACGAACAGTTCAACTTCATCGGCATTATTATAATATGCCCAAAGATCAATATCTTGTCCATCTTTCCAATTCCAGTGAGGGAAAAGATGCAGAACATCTTTATTGTTCCACTCCGCTTGATACATATAATATACATCTTTAGGGAATCCGGCAAGATCGATTATTCCGAAGAAAGAACTTCTGGCCGGCCATCCGAATGGGGTAGGTTCTCCGATATAATCAAAACCTGTCCAAACATATTGACCGCTTATAAATTTATTATTTTTAAGATGTCTCATTGTTCCTTCATGACGGTTGCCCCAAGGAGTGCGACAATGGTCATATGAAGAGCACGAGAAAGTCTCATCGTAGAAATCTTTATCCCATCTTTCAGGCCAAAGAAAATCCATATCACTTGGCATGCGATAGTATCCTCGAGTCATAAGAGCAGAAACACTTTCTGTTACAATGAACGGTTTCCCGGGAAAGTTTTCGGGAACTTTTGTAAACCAACTATCTTGATAGTTATATCCGATGATATCTAGCGAGCCGGAACGGAAAAGATTATTATCAGGATCCGGTTCGTTGCAACCTGCCGTAACCGGACGAGTTGGATCGAGCTCTTTTACCATATTTGCAAGCTTGGTACATAAAATAGAATTTACATTCATTTCTCCTTTATTACTTCTATCAAGTTCATGACCAAGATTAAGGATAAGATTTGCTTCTTCTATAGTAAGATTATCGGCACTTGCATTTGGCCATTGTTCAAGCACCTCGTTTCCTATACTCCACATGAAAATTGAAGGATGGTTACGATCGCGAAGAATAAGATCGGTAAGATCTCTTTCATGCCATTCAGCGAAATAACGGGAATAATCATGTTTCGTCTTTTTTCGACTCCACATATCAAAAGTTTCATCCATTACTATGAATCCCATTTGGTCGCAAAGATCCAGAAGTTCAGGGGCAGGAGGATTATGTGCAGTTCTTATTCCGTTGCATCCCATCTCTTTAAGAATCTCAAGCTGACGTTCCATTGCACGAACATTGATAGCCGCACCCAGACAACCTAAATCATGATGCATACAAACACCGTTTATTTTAGTAGGCTTTCCGTTAAGAATCATTCCTTCTTTGTGGTCGAAATGGAATGAGCGTATTCCGGTTGGAGTTTCTATATTATCAACAACTATTCCGTTGTTATAAACGATAGTTTTAAGAGTATATAGATATGGATCATCCGGAGACCATAAATGTGGATTTGAAAGAGTTATGTTGTGAGAACTTATAATTTTGTTGGTATTTATTTGCTCTAAAGATTCAAATTCACCAACTTTTATCCCTTTTTTATCGTAAAGAACAGATTTAACGATAATCGGAAAATCCGATTGGATATTATTTTTTATCGTTGTTTCTATAGATATTGTTGCACTCTCTTTAGATACTTCAGGAGTAGTAACCTTTATTCCCCACAAATCAACATGAATAGGAGAAACTTCTGTAAGTTTAACATTTCGATAAATACCACAACCAGAATACCATCGAGAATTAGGTTGCTCTTTGTTGTCAACTCTTACCGCTATCAGATTATTCCCATTCTCATTAAGATATGGAGTAAGATCATACCTGAAAGATATATATCCGTATGGGCGTTTACCAAGAAGTTTTCCGTTGATAAAAACTTCGGAATTCATATAAACACCGTCGAAGTCGATAAACAGTTTATTTTCTTTATTTGCCAGTTTATAATCAAAGTTTTTCCTATACCAGCCAACTCCACCCGGCAAGGCTCCCCCTCCAATACCGGAGGGGTGCTTGTCAGAAAATTCACCTTCAATAGCCCAATCATGTGGAAGATTAAGGCTACGCCAATCATCATCATCAAATTCAGGATCACTTGCCGTAGGATCGTCTGAAAGAGAAAATTTCCATTGTTTATTGAAAGAACTGGTAATACGACCATTACCCTTACTTTCTGTGCAGGATGAAAAAAAACAACATGAGTATATTATCAAAAAGAAAAATAATGTTTTTCCTTTAAATTTAGATTTTGACAAATTGAGATTGACCATCATAAGTTATCTTTTTGCCTTTTGCTTTCATATCAAAAGGTTGTGGTTTATTTTTATCTACAACAATAATGTTGAATGTGCGATTTTTTAACATCCCCGGGAATTCTCCTTTTCTCTTACCTATAACAAGAGTTGAGTTTTCTTCATCATAATCGAATTTGATTGTTGCGTACTCACCCTTTTCATAGTTGTAATTTACACCTTCATCTTCATAAAGAGTAAATGAGCCGTTATTTCCTTTGTAAACAAAGAGATTGATCTCTTCAGGCTGTTTTTCGTCGCTGTATTGGATGTCCGGACCGTAAGGAATGATAGAACCGGATTTCACATATAACGGTATTCTTTCATAAGGGGCATTAACATTTTGAGCTCCGCAAGGTAAAGTTTTACCTGTGTAAAAATCATACCAGGTGTTTCCTTCAGGTAGATAAATATCACGTTTTCTTGCGCCATATTCATAAACAGGACAAACCATTAATGATGGACCAAACATAAATTGATCGCCTATCTCCATCGATGCTTTATCGTTATTAAAATCCATCATAAGTGGACGCATAATAGTATAATCTTCAAGATATGTCATACCTGCTAAAGAATAGATATAAGGCAGCATGCTGTATCTTAATTTAGTGTAATAAACAACTGATTTATATGCAGGATGATTTTCCGGTGCTATGTTCCATATTTCACGGAAAGGATATTGACCGTGCGCACGGAAAAGAGGAGCAAATGCACCGAATTGATACCAACGAGTATTTAATTCGCGCCATTCTTTGTAATTTGAATTTTCTTTTCCTGTATTATTATATTCAATCTGTCCCTTCACATAACGACTTTCAACACAGAATCCACCAATATCCATTGTCCAATAAGGAATACCGCTGACAGCGAAGTTTAATCCAGCCGAGATTTGAGCTTTCATATCTTCCCATCTTGTAGCAATATCACCACTCCATGTTGCTGTTGAATATCTTTGTAATCCTGCAAAACCTGAACGTGTAAGAAGAAATACGCGTTTGTCGGGATCTACACTTCTTTGACCGTCATATATTGCTTCCGCATTAACAAGTGCGTAAGCATTGAAATATTCAGTAGAAGAACCAAGAGCAGTTGGACCACAAAGAGCTTTTCTATATTCAATATCAGTACAATCGCGTACGTTCGGCTCACTTGCATCCATCCACCATGCATCAATGCCAAGGGGATAAAGATTTTCCTGCATCTGATTCCAGAACATTTGTCTTGCTTCTTTTGAATATGCATCGTAGAAAGAACCAACGTAACCCGGACCTACCCAGTCACGAATACTGTCTTTGACAGCTTGAAGATACATCCAGTTGTTTTGTTCGAATGCCTTATAATTGTCTGTCGTACAATAGAATTTTGGCCATACAGAGATCATTATTTTTGCATTCATATCATGTATGTCTTCAACCATTTTTTTGGGGTTAGGAAAACGTTCGTGATCAAATTTATGACTACCCCATGAATCTTCCGGCCAGTAATTCCAGTCAAGAACGATATTATCAATAGGAATTTTTCTATCTCTGAACTCTTTAAGAACTGATACTATCTCTTGTTGAGTATTATATTTTTCACGACTTTGCCAGTAACCCATGGCCCATTTAGGCATAATTTGAGATTTACCTGTAAGTGAACGATATCCGCTTATTACATCGTCTGTGTTTGAACCGGCAATAAAATAATAATCTATTTCAGGATTCATTTCACTCCACCATGATTGTTTATTCTGTTCTGTTGGGGTGATAGGAGAGAGAGCTCTCAACCCACAATAAGATTCGCTTCCATCCGGAATCCATTCAATTCTCAGAGGAAGGCGTTTCCCTTGTTCAAGATCTAAATTGAATTTATAACTATTCGGATTCCATGCAGTACGCCATCTTTCCTCTACAACTTCTTTATTGTCAATAAAGACTTTTACATAACCTGCATAATAAAGAATGAATTTGTAGTTTCCGCTTTCTCGGGGTTCAATCTCACCTTCGTAAATTACATTTGATCCCATTAATGGGAATTGGGAAGGCAGATTTTTAATTGACTTTTGATTTTCATAATAGATGGAGTCTTCATTTCTTACTATTTTTTTTCCATCTGCACTGGTGTATATTCCTGTAAGAGTTCCCTCTTTTCCCTCTTTGTTGAAAAGTTTAAAATTTGAATTAAGCTGAGAATAATCTCTCGGATCTCCAAAACGCGATAAAGAATAACTATCCCAAAGTATTCCGTAGTTTTTATTTGAAACAATAAACGGAACAGTAACTTTTGTATTGTACTGGAAGAGTTCTTCATTTTTTCCTTTATAATTGAACTCATCAGATTGATGTTGTCCAAGACCGAAGAATGCTTCATCATCGTCGGAATTAAAAACCTGTCTTACAGAATACTGTTTTGTTCCATCAACAGTGATAGGTTGGAATGTTTTTCCACCATCAGTATTTTCAGATAAAATAATCTTATCATTAAGATCAGTAAATTTTACCTCTCCTGTATTTTTTGCTACTATTGCTTTAATACTTTTAGTAGAGAGAATAATATCTTGTTCTGTCTCTTGTACAGAGAAATCGTAATTACCGGGAGTTCCCGAGATAATAAGACTTTCTCTATTTGAAAATTTTTTCTCAGGAGTAGCAGATACTCTGATAAGCTTATCTCCGTAAACCTGAAGTCTTATTTTTGAAGCATCCCCGCTTTTATCACCCTTTATGTTAACAATAATTCCATTGTGAGTTTTTTCATAAGGCTTGCTTTGGCAAGAGATCATCGTCAGTCCTGTTATTAAACAAAACATTGTGTTTTTCACGCTCATAATTTTTATCGTATTATTGATTTAATTTCCTGATGATAAAATTATATTACCAAAAATAATAATGCCCTGATCAATGTTGTATTGACAGGGCTTATTTGATTTTTGTTTATATTATATGTTTCATAAATGGGTACATTTTGTTATTTACCCTGTCTCTCTTGGTATGTAGAGGGTAATTCACCAAATTCTTCCCTGAAATACTTACTAAAATACTTCGGATTATTGAACCCAACCTGATATGCAATTTCTGATACATTTTGTTGACTTTCACGCAATAATTGAGCCGCTCTTTTCAATCTGATAACTCGAATAAATTCGATAGGTGTTTTATTGGTTATAGCTAAAAGCTTCTTGTACAAATGCACGCGACTCATTCCAAGTTCCTGACTGAGCTCTTCAACCGAAAGTTCACTTCTCGAAATATTATTCTCTACATATTTCACCGCACTTTCAATCAATTTCTCATCCATTGAAGTAATCTTGATTTCACTTGGAGAAGGATCAATTTTAGATCTGTAATGCTTATTATGAAGATTAATCAGTTTTTGCATTTTTAAATTAAGAATATCAAGATTAAAAGGTTTGGTAATATAATCGTCGCAACCAAGTTTAAGTCCCTCAAGTTTATATTCATCAGAATGTCTTGCAGAGAGAAGAATCAAAGGAATATGAGCCGTATTATCATTGGATTTAACAAGTCGGCAAAGTTCTTTACCATCCATATCAGGCATCATAACATCGCTGATTATGATATCCGGCATATATTCAGGTATCATTTCCCATGCTTCTTTTCCGTTTATTGCAATTTTAACATCATATTTTTTACTAAGACTATCATAAAGGAATGTAAGAAAATCATCATTATCGTCAACAATAAGAACTTGTGGTTTTTTTGTTGCCGTCTTTCTTTCAACATCTGAATCAGATATGTTCTCGTCAATTATTTCTGATTTATTATCTTCAATATGAGAATTCTCGATTGCTACAGGTTTTCTTATAGGTAGATGAATAATGAAAAGAGAACCTGATGGGATATTGTCATAAACTTCGATTGTCCCTTCGTGAAGTTTTACAAAATCCTTAACGATGTTTAGGCCAATTCCACTACCCGAATTATGAGGATGATCCACTTGATAGAAGCGATCGAATATATGAGTTTTATCATTATCGGAAATACCTATTCCTGTATCAGAAAATTTGATTTCAAGTACTTCGTTTTCCAAATTTTTTATTACTTCAACAGATACATCCACTCTTCCGTCTTTCGGTGTAAACTTGAAAGCATTGGAGAGAAGATTCATTATTACTTTTCCTATTTTATCTTCATCGAAAGATATTGTAAGAGAGGGAATTGATGAAAAAAATGTCAAATGTACATTCTTCGATTCCGATAGTTCTCCAAATGATTTGCATATCAGATTTATATATTCGATAATATCTCCATCTGAAAGATTGAGCTGATGTCCGTTTACATCACCTTTTCTGAAATCCAGAAGTTGATTCACAAGGTTAAGAAGTCTTATACCATTTCTTTGAATCATCTTAAGTTTATCACTTAAATTATCATCAGTTTTATGCTCTTTTATCAATGCATCAAGAGGTGTCAGAATAAGAGTTAGTGGTGTTCTAAGGTCATGACTAACATTTGTAAAGAAACGAAGTTTCATATCATTTAATTCCTGATTTCTTAAAGCTTCATTCTCAATTTGTTTTATTTTATACTTGTTTCTTTCAATTCTTAAGATAATATATCTTGCGATAAATAAAAACAGGATTAAACATACTGCATATAAAAAATAGGCATATCCGGTCTGCCAAAATGGAGGACTTATTATGATATTTAAAGTTGATATTTTAGAACTTGAATAGCCGTCATTATTTGTTGCTTTTACCTTTAGTTTATATTTACCGGGTGCCAAATTCGTAAAGGTTGCCTTACCTATATTGGTTGTCAACCATTCATTATGGAATCCTTCAAGCATATAACTATATTTCATTTTTTCAGGCAATACATAATTGTCTGAAGAGAACTGTATGCTAAATATGTTTTGATGAAATTTAAGGGTAATTGATTGTGTATGATTTATTGCCTTTTCGAGAATGATATTATTATCATATTTCTCACCTATTACAACTTCTTCATTAAAAAGCGATAAATTGGTGAAGATAACATTAGGTTCTGTTTTATTGTATCTGAATGTGCCAGATGAAACTCCACTTATACCATACAATCCACCAATAAGGATTTCACCTGAAGATAGCTTTAATATTGAGCGTTGATTGAATTCACAATTAAGAAGTCCGTCTTTATGATCATAAGGAAAACAATGGTATTTATAATTGTTTTTACCATCAGTTTCTACAATAATATTTGTTACTCCGCGAGCAGTTGATACCCACATGTTTTTATTATTATCTTCAACTATTCCGGCAACATATTGATTGGACAATCCATCTTCGAGTTTTATAATCTTTAATTCATCATTTTTTGGATTGTAAATATTCAGAAGATCCCTGGTTGCAATCCATATAAGACCTCTACTATCTTCTATTACATGATTAATGCTCATGTTAGAAAAACTTTTCGTACCTGATTTTGTACCTGATATATTAGTAATCTTTTCTGTTTTAAGATCCATAATTGCTATACCACGAGAAGTTCCTATAAGCATATTATTATCTTTTGTAATAAAGAAAGATGATACATGATCGGAAGGAAGTCCATGAGTGGATATATTATAGGTTTTGAACTCCCCAGATTTAGGATTGAACTTCTGAATTCCGCAGCCAAGCGTCCCAATCCAGATATTTCCTTTTTTATCTTCAGTCAAAGCCCAAATATTATTATTGGCAAGAGAATTTTTATCACCGGGTTTATTCATATAATTGATAAATTTCCCATTATCATAACAACTAAGTCCTCCCCAAAATGTCCCAATCCATAGTTTCCCATCGTGTGTTTTTAACAAACTTACAATCACATTGGCATTTAAGTTTTTTGTGTTAGATGAAGTGTAAACCTCTTTTTTATTGCTCTTATAATTCCATTTTATTAAACCTCCATCATTGGTGCCGAGCCAGATTATTCCATTTTTATCCTCTTCAAAACAATTGATGTCTCCAATATGATTTATATCAAATTTGAAAGCACTTTCATTGTAATATGATAATCCTTTTTTGAATGTACCAACCCACATACTTTTATCACGATCAGCATATATCGAACAAATAGTATTATTTTGAAGACTTCTTTCATCATCGGGACAATTGTTTAAAGAAACAATATGTCCGTTTTCTTTATTTATAATATCTATACCATCCTGATCTTTACCTATCCATATAAGCCCATCAATATCCTGAGTTATAGTTCTTATCATTTTATTACTTGAATATTCTCGGATATATTTTTTAAGATTATTATTCCATACTTTGTTCTTATAATCGTAAATCCAAATACCTAAAGGACCATATATCCAGATATCTTCATCTTTATCAGTAAAAGAAGCAAAAAATTCAAATTTATCACTACCTATCTCCTTGTTGATCTCATTGATTATCCATTTTTTGTTATTATTTATAATATCAATACATACCACTATCCCGGAATTGAATATAAATAAAACACCATCTGCACATTCGGAGATATTCATAATTTCACCGAACTCAATATTTTCATCTTTAAAGCTTATAAACGATGTGGATTTAGTTTCATTATTATAAGAATATACTCCATGATATCCCATATAACACCATATATTTTTATGATTGTCTATATAAATAAGATTAGGAATACCATCAATTCCAATATCCCACATTCTCGCTCTAATAT
This sequence comes from uncultured Bacteroidales bacterium, assembly GCA_947074145.1. Taxonomy (GTDB): domain Bacteria; phylum Bacteroidota; class Bacteroidia; order Bacteroidales; family JAUNSR01; genus JAUNSR01. Next base: position 97,432 of record CAMTOJ010000007.1, on the reverse strand, counting down.
CTTTGTCAAAACTTTCAGTTTCCGGAATATAAACACTATATCCCTCTTCCGTACGTATCCACAAATTCTTCGCAATGTCTTCCTGGACATCATAAACATAATTATCGGGTAGGGGACCTTTCTCTATATCATAACTACGAAATATCTTTACTTGATTACCATCATATCTATTAAGTCCGGAGGCTGTAGAAAACCACATATAGCCTTCACTATCTTTGAAAATATGATTAATTTGATTGTTTGATAGGCCATCTTTTACTTCAAGATGCTTAAACATATATTCATTAGCACTTAAAGTTGAAAAGATAAAGAATAGGATAATAAAAATAGATACAGATTTAGTAGAATTAAGGTGTGTCATGGTAATAATCTCATGTTTAAACAAACATAAGATAATTTATGGAAAAAATACAAAAATGAAGCGGTTATATTTTCTCAAAATATGAAATATTGATTCATTTAAATTATAAAAAAAAAGAAAGAGTTATTTCTTTGAATAACTCTTTCTCTGATAACACACAATACTTATTAAAACGGATAGACTCCTTCTTTAGCACCATCTATCATGGCATTTAGTAAAAAGTCCTTTGTTTTCATATTATTTTTTCTTTCAAAAATGGACATATCATATCCCATGTCCCAAAAGAATGGAACCAATCCATGATTTTTGGCCTGAGTAATTACATATTTATGGAAATATGCTATAGATTCATCATGAAGAGCTTGTAGAACAGGATCATCAAACTTTCTATGTGTTGCCCCGAATTCACCCAGGATAACAGGAATATTATTGTCAGAATAACGAGATTTCATTTTTGCAAATTGAGTAATAACGAAATCTTCATTACCATATTCATTCCAACGCTCAGAATATTCACCTACAGCATGTTTTTGGTTTTCTGTTCCCCAGAAATATTGAAGTTTCTCCCATCTCTGCGGTCCATCTTCCTCTTTAAGAGCGAACTGCCATGGATCATAATAGTGAACCTCCATCATTAATCTATTAGGAACAACATCCACCGCCATATCCATGAAATCGTAAGTATGATCGATATTTGTCAATGGACCTTGAATGATAAGATTTCTATAGGCATTTTTTCCTCCTGTTCCACGAACGGCATCAATAAAAGTTTGCTCATAAACTTTAAGAACAGCCATCCCTGTTTTGTTTGTAACATCAGGTTCATTGCACCCCGCAAATAGAAGATGCTCATCAAAATCGCGGAAATAAGTTGCGATTTGAGTCCATAATATACTTTGTTTTCTGGCTACCTCATCCTGTTTATCTACAGTACAATTTCTTTCAAGCCATTCTTCATCCCAATGTATATTTATTATGGCATACATATCATTATCAACACAATAGCTTACAACCTCTTTTACTCTCGATAGCCATGATTCTTTAATCTTATATGTTATTTGATCTTCAAGGTAACTATTCCATGCACACGGAATGCGTACAGCATTAATTCCTGTTGCTTTAACTGCATCGATCATTGATTTTGTAGTTTTTGGATTACCCCAACCTATCTCACTTTTAGGGACCTCAAGAGAATTACCAAGGTTCCATCCAAGAAACATCTTTTTTGCTAATTCTATAGCATCACTCTCCATACCAGTCTTATCGGGAGCCGGTTTATCTTTACCACTTTGAATTATCTCTACAATCTCGGAATAATCACCTAATGTGAAAGTTATTGATGTTGCTCTATCTTCAGGCATCTGATTTACATCAATAAAAAATTGCTCTGTGCTGTTAGTTACTTCTGTATATACATATCCTGTACTATCTGCTATTGCTTTTGTTTCAATATGTTTTACCCATGCTTCATTTGCTATCTCAATACTATAGCCTTTAGTTGATTTAATCTGAATATCTATGTAACTTTCTTCTGAATTTAATGAATAAAGTTTATTTTCTATAAATAAATATTCAGAAGCGGCTTGACTTACATTTAGTCTTTGCGTTTGATTATCATTGATAGCAAATATGATATCTATGCTTCTTTGAAAAGTTTCAGTGTTAGGAGCAACAGTTAATGTATATTTCCTGTTTTTATCAGAATTAGTAGTTTCCTCTTTAATAGTGCACCAATCAGCATCAAAACTGATAGTAGGTGTGACATTGGTTTGAACATATAAAATTTCTTCGCCTCCATTTTTGCCGAAACTAAAAGACTCTTTACTTAGTTTAAATTCCACCGCATCAACCTTTTTTTTATCATCATCAGAGCAAGACCATAATGAGATATTAAATAACAACATTATAGTAAATATATTCATTCCAACTTTCAATTTATTATTCATGGCTTAATGATATTATATTAATGTATTAAATCAATACCGGATCAAAATGATCCGGTATTGTAAAAAATCTATGTTAAAATATAGTTTAATCATTAAAAGTAATTGATATAGTAACAATAAATGATTCATTAAAAGCAAACTGTGAAGGATCACTAAATGCCGGAACTTCCATCCACGGATTGAGAACATATCTTCTTGATGTTCCCGGATCATCACCTGTTCCACGATCAATTTTGTCATCGTCAAATTCTAAATTGTTGCCGTCAACAGAAATATTCTCTATTCTAATAAATGTATTAGGATGTACATTTAGTATTTCATAAACGTCAAGGAATACACCCTGAGGGTCATTGTCAGAACCTTTGATTTCGAAACTATATAATCCCTCTTTACTTATATAAACAGGATCGCTTGCGTAGAAACTCCAACCCATATTGAAATAATTCAATTTAGCTTCAAATAATTGTTCAACCGGAGCATCGCTTAATATTTCGAAATGATAAGCTAAATATTGAGATATTTTTCCTTCTGCATTATATTGAGGAACTCCTAACCAAAGTTCAGTAACAGCATTACCTGTTTTCTCATAACTCAAAAGTCTTAGTGTATTATCGACAGAGGCTTTGAAGTATACATCATTTCCGCCAATAAGATAAGAAGAAAGAGCATTGTCAAAAGTGTAGAATCCGTCATTACCCATTGTATAACCACCCTCTACCTCATTTCCGTTAGGAAGAGATAATATATATTCGCCTGTTGAGCTTCGGAATGTAAGAGAAACATCAGAAGAAGCTGCAATCGGTTTCAAATGTTCAGGATAATCACCATAAGATGAATAATTATTTATTCTTGATCCGTCAGGATTACACCAATCGAATGGAGAATCAGCAGATAACTTCCATGTAAGAGTGCTTGTTACAATCTGAGAAACATCAGACATCCAATCATCCGGAAGGGTAGGTGTTGGATCCTCTTTTACAGGAGGAACATAACTATCAGCGTATTCTTTGGAAACGAAATTCCAGCAATAGATACATCTGCCTTCACCGGAAAGAGCCTCATCACGATAATTTGCAATCATAAGTTGATCTTCGGTAAGAGCAAGGATTTGGAATCCATTTCTAAAATCTACAGCCTTACCATTTGCCCACTCTCCGAAAATAAAATCTATATCAATTGCAGAGATGGTATGATCGTCTGTATTCATGTTGTATAATCCTTGACTTACAATCTCTTCTCCGTTAGTAAAACGGTGAGTAGTAAGACCGGCTTTTCCCTCAAGAGAAAATGTCATAAAAGACTTAAGATCATCTTCTGAAATACCGACATCACTATTAGAAGGTTCCCACCAAGTCTTATCTTTAGCATACCATTTACCGTTATTCTCATCATCCACCATATCCAGATAGGTCGCTGAAGGATCAAAACATGAATAAAAGCCCTGTTTTTTTCCATAATTACCATTGTCAGGAACCCATGTTTTTGAGTTTCCTGCACCACCTGCAAGCATATCCCACATATCACCTGTTACGAAAGCTGCATGAAATGCATCGATATTGAAAGTAGCAGGTTCTCCATAAACAGCCCCACCTCGTGTTATTACTCCGAATTTCACGGGATATTGACCTTCAAAAGCCATTTTAAGAGTTACCTTTTTTTCCTGACTTCTTCCCATAGGATGTTCCCATAAAGGAGTATAGTCGGACGACATTTTACTCTCCAGGTGAATAAGATTCGGATTAGACGGATCCGGAGTTATTGTATAAGCAATTCCCTCAATAAGATCATCTGATGAGACATCGGGTGTTTGCTGTTCAAATGTCTCCGGAGAGCACCCCGGAAGTATCATTGAAATTCCGATTAACGGAACATATATGTTTGAAAATATTTTTCTCATGGCCTTAAAATTTTTAATTGTTATTACCATCCCGGATTTTGTTTAAGGACATTAGACGACAGATTTATTTGTGTCTGAGGAATCTGCATCAATCCTTTCTTACTAATAATATTATCCTTTGAAATCTCTATTGTTTCCGACTGTCCTCCGGTTAATACTGAAATTCCAGGTTCTGCAATTTGAGCAGCTGCATAATCAACTCCCTGACGCAAAAGGTCCCAATAACGGATACCCTCAAATGCAAATTCATACATTCTTTCTTTAATAATGTTTTCCTTAGAAGGAGCAATACCTGTCGAAACTCCTGCACGAGCACGAACTTCATCAAGACAATCCTGAGCACTTTTGGATGGTGTTCCACCAAGTTCTGCTGCCATTAAAAGAACATCTGCATATCTTAATACAACATATGGTTTATATTGGAATTGCTGTACTGCCGAGGTTACAACCTGTTCAGGGACAGATGATGTACCATCATAATAACAAGTAGGAGCATATTTCTTAACCATATAACCTGTATACTCTCTTTGATCTTTCAATGATTCGGTAAATCCGTCCATAGTAGCAATTCCTTCACCTTCGATATCTATTATCGATGCATTACGACGTTTGTCTGCTGCCTCATAAGAGTTCCATAGTTTTGGATTTACAGTACAGCATCCCCATCCGTAAGCATAAGGGGAACTCCAGAATTTTCTAAGTCCTAACATAACAACCCACATGTTACCATCAAGGTCACCTCCTGAATAGCGTTCATCAGTATAGTTGAATTTCATCTGAAGAATAACTTCATCATTTATCTCTTTGTAAGTAGTTTTTTCAGGATCCCATGCATAGCTGTCAGGCATTGATATACTTGAAGATGCAGACCAAAGGTCTTTAAATTCAGGAAGTAAAGAGTATTCTTCAGATTTCATAATATCATCAAGATAACCGATAACTTCAGCTTTAGTTATCTCTGTAGGTTCCTTTCCAAGATAACCTGTTTGATATAGATATACTCTTGCAGCCAATGCTTTTGCCGCATAACTTGTGATTCTACCATCATTGGTTGCAGCATTCTTTTTAGGATAAGCATCCGTTGGAATATTTGTTGCAGCATACTTAATATCATTAAATATCAAAGAATACACTTCAAGAGGATCGCTTTGAGGGATATTATCTTCTGTTGGTTCTGTAAGAAGCGGAATATTTCCCCAAAGTCTTATCATATCGAAGTAGCATAATGCTCTTAACATTCGACATTCTCCCATTATTCTTCCTTTTGCATCTTCATTGCCGTTCCACTCAATTTGACCTAATTCATCATATTTGATAAGTTCATTACAACGATATACGCATCTGTAATATGCTTCCCATGCTGTTTTAAGCATATCGACACCTGATGCATATCTGCTGATGTCAAAACGGTCGATTACTGAGAAGCTTGGAGCATCACCCACACCGGTACCCGCGAAGCAGGCATCTGACATAAGTTCTGAAGCGATATAAAATCCCCATGTGTCATCGGATGTTGTTCTTTTCCATCCGTTATAACATCCGATAAGAGCCAATTCGGCATCATCTATACTTTTATAGAAATTACCGGTGTTTGATTCTGTCTTTGACTCTACTTCAAGGAAGTCGTCACAAGATGTAAGCGACGTTCCCACGAACATAGAAGCCAGAATGTAGATATATATTTTTTTCATATTTATTAGTATTAAGATTATGATTAGAAATAAAGGTTTACACCAACCAAGAATGTTCTGGCACGAGGGTAGTAACCTTGGTCAAGACCATATACCCAACTTTCAGAACCTGTTCCGATTTCAGGATCCATACCGTTATATTTGGTAAATGTGAAAGCATTCTGAACTTGTGCATAAACTCTTGCTTTTGAAATGTTTTTAATTCTGAATGCAGTCGCAAAATCATAACCAAGAGTGATATTGCTGATTCTCAAATAATCACCATCGTGGATATATAGATCAGAGAATAACCAGTTATCTGTTGTGTTTGTTACTCTTGGAATTTTGTTTGAAGTTCCTTCTCCAGTCCAACGATTAAGTATTTCTGTTGTGTAATTAGATTGTTTAGCCGCTATTTGTCTGTATGACTGAACTAATTTATTTCCTGCCACACCATTAGCAGTTACTGAGAAATCAAAACCTTTCCAATCCATATTTATAGAGAAACCGAATGTGTATTTAGGAATACCACAACCTAAGTCAACGCGGTCTTCTTCATTTATTAGACCATTTTTATCTACATCTACATATTTTACATCACCCGGACGAGGATTATTTTGCAATACACCATTGCCTTCTGCAACCCAGTCTTTTATCTCCTGCTCGTTCTGGAAAATACCTGCTGTTTTATAACCCCAGAAATAACCGATAGCATGACCGTTTTGAGCTCTGTAAAACTCTTCTGAGTTATCATATAGTTTACCTGATTCGCCGTGAATGATACCGTCTTCATTAGGGATATCTTTCACCTCATTTTTATTATATGCTCCATTTACGCTTATTGAATAGTTGAAATCTTTACCGATTCTGTCAGACCACGTAAGTGCAAGTTCAACTCCTGAGTTTTCAACATTACCACCATTGATGAATGGAGCTCCTGTACCTGTTGTTGCAAGAATTGGAGCTTCAACAAGCCAGTCTTTTGTTGTTTTGATATAATAATCTGCAACTAAATTTAATCGCGAGTCAAGGAAACGAGCATCTATACCGATATTTGTTTGTTCTGAAGTTTCCCATTTGATGTTTTTATTAGCTATTCTGCTTGGGTAAGCACCTTGTACATAACCTTCACTTGTTGCACCTGTCACAGTTCCGAAAGTATAGTATCCAAGATAGGAGATAGGTGCCATATACTGGAAGTTAGAAATATTGTTGTTACCAACCTGACCCCAACTTGCACGTAGTTTAAGGAAATCTAATCCGGATTCAGAATTATTTGCCCATTCTTCGTTTGTCAAAGTCCAACCTCCTGATACAGAAGGGAACCATCCCCAACGATTGCCTTCTGCAAATTTTGAAGAACCGTCATGGCGAAGAGTTGCATTGATCATATATCTTTCTTTCCAGTTCCATCCAAGACGACCGAATTGAGAAGAGTTTCTTGAGCTATCCCAAGGTTTACCAAATAAACTAAGACCGGCATCTTTAGATTGAGCTGTACCATTGTCGATATATGCGGTATTCCAGCTTCCGAAACCGTTAGTAAGCATTGCATTTTTTCCCCCTACATCAGAACCGTCAGACATAGATAATTCCATACCCAAAAGTGCATTGAATGAATGGTCTGCAACGGTCCATCTGTAAGTAGCCGTATTTTGCCATGTTGTGGTATAACCGTTACCCATGCTCTGTTCTGCATAATCTTTGTCTTTGTTTGAATATGAATCAAACTCATATCTTGGAGTATATTTTCTGTAGTCATATGAGCTGTACGATAGAGCAAAAAGAGTCTTAATATTAAGATTTTTAATCGGTTCAATTTGAAGATAAACGTCACCGGCAAAAGTGTTATTTCTATTCTGAGATTGTGATAAGGTCATCATCTGTCCGTAAGGATTACCGTCACCGCCATTCCAATCAGAGCTGGCTGTGCTGTTGTAAGGAGATCCGTATGCTCCGTTATCACTATATATTGGAGCAAGTGGTGATGAATTTAATGCTGAATATATTCTATTTCCATTATGTCCATTACCTACATCATCCATGTTCTTAGAGTTCTTATGAACGAAACTTACATGTTCACCTACGGTAATAAGATCTTTATAAACTTTATGTTCTGAATTAACACGGAAATTATAACGTTCGTAGTTTGAAACATCTTTACCTCCCACAATACCTTCTTGTGACATATATCCTCCTGAGATAGAGTAGTTAGACATAGCATTACCTCCTGTTATTCCAAGATTGTAGCTTTGAATTGCCGCATTATCTTTCAACAAAGAATTAACCCAGTCTGTGTCATAATAATTGCCATCAGCATCTTTGATGCTTTTATAACTGCTCCAATCATATGCGCTTTCACCTGAGTTCAAAGCTTGTTCATCCATAATCATCATATATTCAGATGAGTTTAGCATATCAACCGTACGAGCAGCATTTTGTACACCATAATAAGCATCAAACATTACCTGACTTCTTCCCTCTTTTCCTTTTTTTGTTGTAACAAGTACAACACCATTCGCAGCTTGTGCTCCATAGATAGCTGCAGAAGCAGCATCCTTAAGGATATCGATAGATTCGATATCAGCAGGATTAACAGTGGAAATATCTCCACCCACACCATCTATAAGATATAATGGTTGTGAATTACCTACAGTACCTAAACCACGAATGGATACCTTCATATCTTTACCCGGCTGACCGGTTGTAGATGTGATATTTACCCCGGGAGTCTGACCTTGCATCCCCTGAAGTGGGTTGGTTGTGTTTCTTTTTAAAATTTCATCTCCTTTAATTTGAACAGTGGCCCCTGTTACAAGTTTTTTCTTTTGTACTTCAAATCCTATTACAACAACTTCTTCAAGTATTTTAAGATCTTCATACATGGAAACATTGATTGTTTGACGATTGTTGATTACAATCTCCTGAGTGTTGTATCCTATATAAGAGAATACAAGTGTCTGACCTCCTGATGCGGCAATTGTGTATTTACCGTCATAATCAGTGATCGTTCCGGTGTTAGTACCTTTTACAAGTACTGACACGCCAATAAGCGGCTCATCATCGAGAGCCGAAATAATTACTCCGGACACAGTTTTTTCCTGATTCACATTAGCAGAACTGCTTAAAATAATTCCGAACAGGAAAAAGATAATCCATGTCGTGCGATATTTATGCATACCGGTACATTTACAGAGAAATCTTTCTTTCATGGTAAGTTATTTAAAAGTTAATATAAAAGCATAAAAGCGCTCTTCGGCGTTTGTATTTTTCAATACTACAAAGTTATGGTTGCAATTTTGGTAACTATATAAAATTGTTTTAGACGAGTAAACAGTAGGTAAACAGAGTCTCTGAAATGTTATTGATAGCGGTATTAAATGTTTATTTATTCTGTTTGCAGTGCCTTTTGAAGTGTTTTAGAGGTTTTTTGATCAGATGACAATAAAAAAATAAAATACAGTGATGTAGTATTTAAAATAGATTCAGTAATCATATTTATTTAATTGCTTTAATATGTAATTGGATCATTTTTTAGATTGTCAAACTGTAAATTAATTTCAGTGAATATCAAGCAAAAAGATTAACACCTTGCAAGGTGTAATATAAAATCTGACGAGGTGTGATATAAAACCTTGCCAGGTTATATATTAACCTTTGCAAAGTGTCAACTTTTTGTGTTTATATTTTTTGAAAAGTATTTATAAGAAATCAGCTTTCATTCTCTTATTCCCAAACTGAAAATAAAATATGCTACATTTGACATGTACTTATAATATTGATATATAATGAAGAGAATCATTATACTAATTTTCTCGCTTGTAATATTTTTTAATATTCGGGCTCAGCTGTTGTGGGAGATTTCGGGTAACGGGTTGAGTAAGCCTTCTTATATGTTCGGGACTCATCATTTCGCGCCAAAATCTATTTTGGATAGTATTCCGGGAATATATGATATTTATAAAAATATCGATTGTGTTTATGCAGAGTTAGTTTTTACGGAGTTGACAAACCATGGAGATATTATTAAAAAGTATATGACTTTGCCACAGGATTCTCTTCTTGATGTGATATTGACTAACGAACAATATAAAAAAGTAGGGGAGTTGATAAAGTGTGAGCTTGGAATGGATATTAATAATGCCAAAATGTTGAAACCGGTAGTTCTTGTTACAACTATCGAAGCAAAGAGATCTCTTGATGTATTTCCTGATTTTGATTCAGAATTTCAGCTCGATACTTATTTTCAAAAACTTGCTTTAGAGAAAAATATTGAAGTTAAAGGATTAGAGACATTAGAACAACAATGCAAACTATTATTCGGTACGTCTTTGTCTGCGCAAATTGAAAATCTTATGAAGTATGTAGAAAATCCTGAGAAATATATTGAGATAAGCAAAAGATCTTCTCTTTCTTATATGTCGCAAGATATAGATAAATTAAAAGAGTTAATGAATGAAGATGACGATGATACGGGTATGACCAAAGAGGAGGTCGAGTCAATTATAATTAAAAGAAACAGAGATTGGGCTGAACAATTAAAATCGATTCTTCCACACAAGTCTATCCTTTTGGTGGTTGGTGCAGCACATCTTCCGGCAGAGGAGGGGATGATAGATCTTTTGGAAAAACAGGGATATACTCTGACAGGGATAAGATCTTTTAAATAGAATAATTTACATTTGTGTACATCGAACCTTAATCTTTAATATTAAGGATGATAAAAGAAAAGCAGAGTAATCGTCAGTGAAGTGATGTTACTCTGCTTTTTTTACATAACAAGATTATCTGAATTCATGAAACCTATTTGGGAAAGGTTGCAATCTTTACTGATCTATTAAATTAAAAAAAGGTTGAATTGTCTATCTTTTGGAAGCAGATTTATTGTTCTCATTATCCTGTTTATCGTTCTCCGATATTCCATTCATTCCCTCTTTAAAGCTTTTTATTCCTATACCTACACCTTTCATCAATTCGGGTATTTTCTTACCTCCGAAAAGCAATACAACAAGGATAAGAATTAATATGATCTCTTGACCACCGGGCATCATAAACAGAAAAAGTGATGACATAATATGTTTTTTTGATGTTTAAAAAAACGGTCCGAAAAAATAGTATATAAAAGAAAGTGATTTAGTGATGGAATGATCGGACCGTATGGTTAGGAAATAAACTAAAAAGAGATATCAGATCTCTTTATTTCTTGAGTTGTGAATATTCTTCATCAGTAACAGGCTCAAGCCATGTATTCTTGTTATATTCAGGATTACATTCAATGGCAAGATGTGAAAACCAACTATCGGCGGTTGCTCCGTGCCAGTGTACGACATTTTTTTCTATTTCAACAACATCTCCGGGTTTGAGAAAACGAGCAGGTTGTCCTTTTTCCTGATACCATCCCTGACCACCAACTACAACAAGAGTTTGTCCACCTGTGTGGCTATGCCAGTTATTCCGGCAGCCCGGTTCGAATGTTACATTTGATATCGGAACGTTAAGATCTTTATCATGAGTAAGAGGGGCAAGATATGCCTGACCTATAAAATATTGAGAATAGATTTCGGGCAGTTTATTGCCTACAGGAAAATCGCTGATTTTAGGGATTTCTTTATTATCCATGTTCTGTGAATTTAATATTGTTATGGAAAAAAGAGATAAAAAGCATATAGTTGAAACAATTTTTCTTTTCATGATAGTTGTCATTTAATCTAAAGCAAAGGTATCTCTTGAAATGCAACTTGTTTTTAAACATTTTACTGATGTTTGTATACAAATCACAGAAGTCTAAAATTTTAATTCAATGATCTGTATTCGTTAGGTGTCATACCAACCCTTTTTTTGAAAAGTCGACTGAAATATTGAGGGTATTCAAATCCTAACTCATAAGCCACTTGACTAATAGATTTGTCTTTTTCAAACATTTTTTCTTTTGCAATCTCAATAAGACGTAATTGAACATGTTCTTGAGCGCTTTTGCCTGTTTCCTTTTTTAAGAGATCTCCGAGATAATTTGCTGATATGTTAAGTTTGTCGGCACAATATTTGACCGTTGGCAAACCGTTTTTTTGTGGTTGATCGGAATGGAAATATTCATTTAGAATATTTTCAAATTTGCTTAAGATATCACTATTAACATGTCCTCTTGTAATGAATTGACGATCGTAGAAACGTATGCAATAATTTAGAAATAGCTCAATATTTGATACAATTAATCTTGCGGAATGCTTATCTATATCATGTTTTAATTCGGATGCTATATTTGCGAAACATTCGAGCACAATTTGTCGCTCTTGTTCTGATAAGTGTAATGCTTCAAACACCTCATAAGAGAAGAAGCTGAAGTCTTTCATACTCTTTGCAAGAGATGTACCTCTTATCAGATCGGCATGAAACATAAGAGCCCATCCCTTTGGCTTATGAGGCATCCTATTTTCAATTCTGACAATTTGATCAGGGGCAAGAAAAACAAGTGTTCCCTCTTGGTAGTCATAGTAGTTCCTTCCATATTTCATATCACCGCATCTGACATCTTTAAGAAAAACAGTATAATAACCGAAAGAGTGTCCTGCCGGAAATTCCCCTTGATGATTAGTTTTTGAAAAATCAATTATAGATACAAGAGGGTGGAGAGTTTCCACTCCCATAGATTTATTATATTCGTCTATAGTAGTATATTTTTTAATATCCTTCATGATACAATATGTTTTTGTTTTTTACAAAAATAATTATAGTTTTGAGTAGTCATATAATCTTGATTTATAATAAGTAATAAGTATAAAAGAATCCGTAATATGTATTAGTTGAAACTATTAAATAGATTTAATCAGTAATTTGTATACAATCATCAGTAATTCGTGTTCGATTTCTTGATTTTTGATATATATTTTTACATCGGATAAATTTTGTAAATCAGATAGATATGAAAAAGATATTTGTTTCAACGACTATTTTACTTTTTTTGATTTTATGTTCTTTGCCATCTCTGGCACAGAATAATAAACATAAGGTTTTAGTATCCTATTTCACTGTTCCGGAAACAGATGGAGTTGATGCTTCAAGTGGTGCAAGCAGAGTGATTGCAGAGGGAAAACTTTACGGAGCAACAGAATATATAGCGATGGAGATTGCAAGTTTGACAGGAGGTGAACTTTTTCAGATAAAAACAAATTTTGAATATCCCGGTAATCATAAGGAGCTTATCGATTATGCCAAAAAAGAAGCTGAAAATAAAAATTATCCCAAGATTGCAAATAAAATAGAAAATTTTAATCAGTATGATGTTATATTCGTTGGTTATCCCAATTGGTGGTATGATATGCCAATGGTGATATATTCCTTTTTTGAGGATTATGATTTCAGTGGTAAGACTATAATATCATTTTGCACACATGGAGGAAGTGGATTTTCTCAATCTGTTGAAACTATTACTAAACTTGAAAAAGATGCCAAAGTTATTGCTATACCGGCAATATCAAGGAACAGAGTTACATCATCGCGTTCTGCTCTGGAAAAATGGCTGAGAGAACATGGCTACATTAAATAAAGAAGAAATATAAATAACACATTGATATAATTTACTCATAAATCAAATAACTAACAATCACATTAATAGATTAACTATGCTAAAAAGAATAAGAACCATCTCCGCCGTTTTGTTTATGGCTCTGATTACTTTATTGTTTCTCGATTTTACGGGAACTATTCACACCTGGTTTGGCTGGATGGCAAAGATTCAGTTCTTTCCGGCATTAATGGCGTTGAACTTTGGAATAATAACAGGATTAATTCTTATTACTCTTTTATTGGGCCGAATTTATTGTTCTGTGGTATGCCCTCTTGGATTATTTCAGGATCTGATCTCAAAAGTCGCATCACGAAATAAGAAAAACAGATTTTATTTTTCAAAGGCTATGTCATGGTTACGTTATGGAGTCTTAATATTGTTTGTTATTGCTTTTATAGCCGGCTTTGGATCCTTTGTTGCTCTTTTGGAGCCTTATAGTGCCTTTGGAAGAATAGTTTCAAATCTTTTAGCTCCTTTATATCAGTTGGTCAATAATTTCTTTGCTTCATTGGCTGAAAGAATGGACAGTTATGCTTTTTATGAAAAAGAGGTTTGGATCAGATCAATATCAACATTTTCAATAGCTGTCATCACTTTGATATCTATTGTTGTATTGGCATGGAGAGGAGGTAGAACTTATTGTAATACAATATGTCCTGTTGGTACAGTTCTTGGTTTTTTATCTCAGTTCTCTATTTATAAACATCGTATTGATACTTCAAAATGTAATAGTTGTGGACTTTGTGCAAAAAATTGTAAGGCTTCATGTATTGATGCAAAATCGCATACAATTGATTATTCGAGATGTGTGAGTTGCTATAATTGTATAGGGAAATGTAAAAAAGAGGCGATAAAATATACTCCTTCTTTCGGACAGCCTAAAGAAGAATCGGTTAAAGAGCAACCTGTTCCTGAAAAAGCAATGGTATCTAATGACCAGATTGATTCCTCAAGACGAAATATGCTTACGATTGCGGGCACACTGTTAGCTACCTCTGCTATTAAAGCACAAGGAAAGAAAGTAGACGGGGGACTTGCATTCATAGAAGATAAAAAAATACCGGAACGTCAGACTCAGTTAGTGCCTGCAGGTGCTCAAAATCTAAGAAATTTTACTCGTCGTTGTACTGGATGTCAGCTTTGTGTTTCGGCATGTCCGAATAATGTGTTGAGACCATCTACCGCCCTGACTTCTTTTATGCAACCGGAGATGTCGTACGAAAGAGGATATTGCAGACCTGAATGTACAAAATGTTCCGAAGTATGTCCGGCAGGTGCTATTACCGCAGTATCAAGAGAAGATAAATCATCTACACAAATAGGGCATGCGGTATGGATAGAAAAGAATTGCGTCGTTCTTACAGATGGAGTAAGTTGTGGAAATTGTGCCCGACATTGTCCCGTAGGAGCAATTGTTATGATTGAAATGGATGAAGACGGATTTGATTCTAAAAAGATTCCCACAATTAATACCGAACGTTGCATAGGCTGTGGCGCTTGCGAGAATCTATGTCCTGCACGACCATTCAGTGCTATTTACGTTGAGGGTCACACAATGCACAGAACTATTTAAAAGAAAGATTATGTCAGAAAATAAGAATAATAAAAATAATATAGGTCGCAGAAATTTTATCAAACTTTTAGGCGGCAGCGCAGTTGTTTCGTCAGCAGCTCTTGTGGGTTTCAAACCAAAAGACGAAGAAAGAGGAGGAACTACATTGTCATTATCTCAAAAGGGAGAAATGACTTACCGTCAGACTCCGAGTACGGGAGATAGAGTTTCATTGCTTGGGTTTGGATTTATGCGCCTTCCTACTATTGCTGGAAATAGTGCAAGGGAGAATGCAAATACTATAGATCAGGAAGCTGTTAATGCTTTAACTGATCATGCTCTTGAGAATGGAGTGAATTATTTTGATACATCGCCTGTGTATTGTCGCGGAGAATCTGAAAAATCGTTAGGTATTGCATTAAAACGTCATCCCAGAAATAAGTATTATATAGCAACAAAGCTGTCTAATTTTTCTCCCGATACATGGAGTAGAGAGGCATCGTTGAAAATGTACTATGATTCTTTCAAAGAATTACAGGTAGATTATATCGATTATATGCTTCTTCATGCCATAGGTCAGGGAGGAATGAATTCATTGCATAGACGTTATCTTGATAATGGAATACTAGACTTTTTGATAGAGGAAAGGAAAGCAGGAAGAATACGTAACCTTGGTTTTTCTTATCATGGTGATATTGAGGTTTTTGATTATCTGCTTTCACGACATGATGAAATAAAATGGGATTTTGTGCAGATCCAGCTTAATTATTTAGACTGGAATTATGCAAAACAGATAAATAAGGCTAATACGAATGCTTCATATTTGTATGAGGAGTTGCAAAAAAGAGGTATTCCTTCAATTATAATGGAACCTCTTTTAGGAGGGCGACTTGCAAAACTTCCCGATTATCTGATGGGAAGGCTTAAACAACAAAAAAGAGATAATAGTATAGCGTCATGGGCTTTTAGATATGCCGGGTCTTTTCCGGGTGTTCTTACCGTGCTTAGTGGGATGACATATATGGAACATTTGCAGGATAATCTTAAGACATATTCTCCTTTAGAACCTCTTACTGAGAAGGAAAATCATTTGCTTGAAGAAACTGCAAAATTAATGATTGAATATCCTCTTGTAGCTTGTACTGCTTGTCAGTATTGTATGCCTTGTCCTTATGGTATAGATATTCCGTCAATATTTCTCCATTATAATAAATGTGTGTCAGAAGATAATTTCCCACAAAGTAGTCAGGATGAGAATTATAAAAAATCAAGAAGAGCATTTCTTGTGGGCTATGACCGTACGGTGCCGAAATTAAGGCAGGCAAATCATTGTATCGGATGTGATCAATGTAGTCATCATTGTCCTCAAACAATAAAGATTCCTAAGGAATTGATGAGAATAGATCGTTATGCGGAAAGTCTTAAACAAGAAACACTATAAAGGGATATATTTTTTTTAGAAGTTGATTAACAGGATGAACTCGAAATTTGTATTAACACGGCAGAGACAGTTATATTCCTTTTAAGAGTTGATTGAGAGATAAACTAAAGTGTTTCAAAAAAATAGATGAATAAAATATTAATAGGCTCAATATTCGGATTTACACTGATATCCGGTATTGCTCAAAATTCAATGCTTATGGCAAATACAGCCATAAGCGATAGTTTACTTATTTCTGAAGTTGTAGTGACCGGAGCGCGTAGTGAGGTGGATTTAAGACATTTGCCTTTAAGTGTTTCTATAGTCGATAATAATCAGATTGAGAAGCGATATGAACAATCTTTACTTCCGGTTTTGACAGAACTTGTACCCGGCCTTTTTACAACTTCTCGTGGAGTAATGGGTTATGGTGTTTCTACCGGAGCAGCTGGAGGTATCTCTATGAGAGGAGTGGGCGGTTCCCCAACTACTGGAATGTTGATTCTTATTGATAGTCATCCTCAATATATGGGATTAATGGGGCATTCTATCGCAGATGCTTATCAGTCAATGATTGCTGAGAAAGTGGAAATAGTAAGGGGCCCATCTTCGATGCTTTACGGTTCTAATGCAATGGGTGGTGTGATAAATATTCTGACAAAAAAACAGAAAAATGATGGAGTGAACACCAATCTGAAAGTTGGATATGGATCATATAATACTCTCACTACAGAGTTTTCAAACCGAGTAAGAAAGAATAAATTTTCATCTGTCATTACAGGTTCTTATAACAGAAGTGACGGACATCGTGAAAATATGGATTTTGAACAATATGGAGGTTATGCAAAATTGGGATATGATATAACTGAAAACTGGAATGTTTTCACTGATCTTAGTCTGACTCATTTTAATGCATCAAATCCCGGAACTGATATAAATCCGATTTTTGATAATGATTCTCAGATTACAAGGGGAGTGGCATCTGTAGCTATTGAAAATAATTATGAACTTTCGTCAGGAGCAATCAAGTTATTTTATAATTGGGGACGTCATAAAATAGATGACGGATTTAATGAGGGAGGATCTCCTCGTGATTATCTCTTTAATTCAACTGATAAGATGTATGGTATTAATTGGTATCAGGGCTTTAATCTTTTCTCAGGCAATAGAATTACTTTCGGTTTTGATTATCAGAATTTTGGAGGACATGCATGGAATGCCTTTAATGATGGTACAAATACCGATATAATTGATAAGACAGAGGATAATATTGCAGGATATATTGATATTCGACAGAATCTGGCTTCTTTTATTACTCTTAACGCAGGCGTTCGTTTTGACCATCATTCTGTCAGTGGTTCTCATTGGATACCTCAATTCGGTGTATCTTTATATCCATTGCAAACTTCAGAGATCAAGATAATCGCAAGTCGCGGGTTTAGAAACCCTACAATTAGAGAGATGTATATGTTCCCACCACAAAACCCGGATTTGAAGCCGGAGTCTTTGTGGAATTATGAATTTTCTTTTTCTCAAAGGTTATTAGATAATAAGCTTTCTTATTCGGTTAATGCTTTCTATATTAAGGGTGATAATATAATTAGGGTAATGCCTGTAAACGGAAGACCTTTAAATGTAAATACCGGTGATATTGAGAATTGGGGAGCGGAACTTTCTGCTTCTTATCAACTTTCGACAGCATTTAGTATTTTGACTAATTATAGTTGGTTACATATGGAAACGCCTGTTTTGGCAGCCCCTGAACATAAGTTTTACTGTGGAGTAAATTATGATTCAAAATGGTTTGGGGTTTCAACCGGTGCACAATATATTGATGGATTGTATACATCTTTAAGTCCCGTGGAACAGGAAAACTTCTTGTTATGGAATGCAATACTGAAGGTAAAACCAACTAAAAAGATAGAACTCTATGTAAAAGGGGAGAATCTTTTAAACAAAAAATATGAAATAAACACAGGTTTCCCAATGCCAGGAACAACGGTTATGGGGGGAATTAATATGAATTTTTAAACAAATCAAATAAAACTTTATGCAAACTAAGGCTTTAAAACTTTATTCGCTTGATTACAGGGATGCAAGAACATATATAATAGCTATGATGTTCGTGGTTGGAAATATTGTACTTCCACAAGTTAGCCATCTTATCCCTCAGGGAGGATTTATTTTCCTTCCGATATATTTCTTTACACTTATTGCAGCTTATAAATATGGTTGGAAAGCAGGACTTTTAACGGCTGTTTTGTCCCCTTTGGCAAATCATCTGCTTTTCGGAATGCCCCCTTTGGCTGTTCTTCCTGCAATATTGATTAAATCGGTTTTTCTTGCGTTATCGGCAGCCTTTGCCGCTGGGTATTTTAAAAAGATATCTCTTCCTATCCTTGCTTTAGTCGTTCTTGCATATCAGCTTTTCGGAACTCTTATTGAGTGGGCAATAATAGGAGATTTTTTTAAAGCAATTCAGGATTTCAGAATAGGAATTCCGGGTATGTTGCTTCAAGTTTTCGGAGGATATTTGGTGATTAAATATCTTCTGAAAAGATGAGATTTTTAGTGGAAACGTATTATAGATTATAATAATATAATATCAAAAAGAGATTAAGATAATATCTTAAGAGATTATTATAAAAAAACAAAAAGAGATAGCCAGGTATTATGCCCGGCTATCTCTTTTGATTTTTATTAAAAAACACTCTTATTTTCTATTTAAAAGTAAATTTAGCTTATTAATCTATTTTTTTTAATCTCTTATTCATTACTCTTTATAAGTGTATTAGCAAAGAAATTAGCAACAAGATCTGTTGTTTTTTCTTTTTCTTTATCAAAAGAATGATCTTCATTTTCTAATAATGATAATTTACTGTCATTATATACATCATTATATTTTTCAGCGTAAGTATATGGTACGACAAAATCCTTTATTCCATGAATAATATAAACTTGTCCTTTATATTTTGCCGCATTCTCATATATATTAAGATTTTGAGCCACTTTAAAATATTCTCTGCCTATTTTATGTCCAAATACCTCTAAGTATTCAGGAATATCGTTTGGATCGAATTTCTGTCCTAATGTAGTTCCCTCTTTTGCCTGATCTTCAAGAACGGCAGCAGGAGCCATCAAAACAACGTTTTTAATCTTTTCATTTCCTAATTCTCCGGCAAGTAAACTTGCTACAACACCACCTTGAGAATGACCTAAAAGAGATATTGAGCTTACACAATCTAAAGACTTTGCATACTCATATACAGCTTTCGCATCCGCAACTTCGTTGGCGACTGTCATATTTTGGAAGTCACCATCACTTTCACCATGACCATTAAAATCCAAACGAATAGATGCTATACCTTCCGCTTTCAACTTATTGGCAATCATCGTCATTAATTCAGTATTTCGATTTGAAAAAATACCATGCATAAGTATTACCATTGGACATTTTTCATTTTTCTTAAGTTTGGGAATTTCAAGAGTTACAAAAAGTCGTCCGCTTGGTCCGGGAATTGTAGTGTCGATAGTTTTATCTGATAAAGAATCACTACATGAAGTAGCAAATGACATAATTATCAGAAATATAATAAAAAATTTCTCCGTTTTGATAAAATTTTCCATGTGTATTGTTTTATTTATTATGATTGATATTTAAAGATAGATATAAGCTCTTCTCAGTGTAGTGAATAAAAATTCTCCTTTTTAATAAACTGCATTAACGTATAATTATACATTCATTAATTCTAATTTCAAAATAATATAAAGGACCATTAAGTTCGATTATAATATATTTTGTATCTCTTTCCATGAGAATACACGAATATATTCGGAATTATTGATATTATAATTATGTGGTTGAGTAAAAATAATCTTTTTACCTTTAAAATAAACAAGGTTTTTCGGATGATCATCAATCATAATATCTCCACATACGCTCTCTTTTTTACCGCAAAAAATCATCTGTTCCCAACTTATAAAAGGAAAATGTTCTTCTAACCAATTTTGTTTATCATTAATGCAATTTGGAAATTCGGTAGCAGAAGATACAATAAGTACATCATATTTTTCATTTAGATATTTAAGTCCTTCAATACTTCCATCCATTATAGGAGCATTTCTAAAAAAGTTGTTTGATGTGACTATTTTTCTCAGATTCGGGAAAGCATCATATTCAGCAATTCCATTTAAGTCTGATTCATTAATTATTTTATTATTCTTTGTGTATTCTTCCATAATCAATGGTTTATAAACATCAGCCAATACACCATCCATATCTATTAAAATTTTTGTTTTCATTATTGTTATATTTTAATCGGAGTTTGCGAACTAATCATTTGTTTGCGTAGTTTTCTGATTTTTTATATTAGATAATAAAATAAAACCGCATAACTTGGATAAATACCGCAATTAATCCCTTTTTGTTTTCTAAATTACTTATATTTGCGGTATTATAGCGTTAAAATACCGCAAATATGAATAAAAAACAAAGACATGATTTTATATTCCAAAAAATCAGAGATAATCAAAGAATATATATTACAGATTTAAGCAATGAGTTAAATGTCTCAGATGACACGTTAAGACGCGATTTGATAGAGATGGAATCGGAAGGTTTACTAATCAAAGTTCATGGAGGTGCGATAGCAAAAATGAATTTGCCTCTCGATTTTGAAAGTAGAGAGCACAGAATGGTGGAGAAGAAAAGAGAGCTTGCATCTAAAGTTTTGCCATTGATAAAAAACAATGATATAATTATTATTGATGGAGGAACCTCAAATCTGGAAGTGGTGCGCCTTTTGCCTTCTAATTTATCTTTAACGATATATACTAATAGTTTTCCTATTGCAAATGAAGTGATGAAACGTCCCGAGATAGATCTTATTTTTCTTGGAGGCACATTGTTTAGAAGTTCCAAAGTAACGGTCGGAATGAATGTATTTCAAGGGTTACAAACAGTGCTTGCGGATCTTCTTATTCTGGGAGTCTGTAGTGTGGATATAAATGCAGGACTTACCGCTCCTGACAGAGAAGAATCGCTTATCAAGAGACTTATGATTGAAAGAGCAAATAAGGTTATAGTTATTGCAGATAATCATAAACTTGGAAAAGCTGAAAATTATGTGATAGGGAATATTGGAGATGTTGATTACCTTATTGTTGAAGAGGATAAGAAGAATGAATTAGAAGATTCTTTAAAAAGATTCAAATGCAATATAATTTAAAGAAGAAACAGAACTATATTTTTAATTTCGATGTTTTTCTTTCAATTCATATGTGAAACTCTCAATATAGTAGATCGTTTTTTTATTTATTTCGATCTCTTTCTTTTCACATCTTATGTAAAACTAAAGTATTTATTATTAATAATTCTAATAAATATTATTATGAAAAAGATTTTTTTTATAATGTTTATTTTATCTTCATTTTTTACAAATGCTCAGGATATATTAGGAAAATGGGTATCTTATGATGATGAGACTAAAAAACCGAAGTCAGAGGTTGAAATATATGAACAACAAGGAAAATATTATGGAAAAGTGATTAAGCTATATAATATATTAGCAAATCAGAATCCTGAAGATGTAATTTGTGATAAATGTAAAGGGGATAAGAAAGATAAGCCTGTTATAGGAATGAATGTAATTGAAAATCTGATTAAAAAGGGGAATGAATATAAAGATGGCACAATTACAGATCCCCAAAATGGTAAATCTTATAATTGTTCTGTGAAAATAGACCCCAGAGATTCAAATATTCTTATAGTAAAGGGTTCGATAGGGCCTTTCAGTAGATCTCAATATTGGAAAAGACCATAATAGATGGAAATAGTATAATTCTTTCACATAAGGTTCTTAATTATACGTATATTATCCAAAATATATATCTAAAAAGTTACTAATATCTATTTTTTTAGATATTATTTAATCTTTTCATTCTATTATGTAGTGATTATTGCTGAAAATATTCCAATTAAGAAAAACGCATAATTAGGAAATAAACTATTTGAAAAAATATCTGTTTGAATTTATAATAAACTCATTCAAATTTAATTACTAAAAGAGTATAAGATGAAATTTTATATTTATACATTCATAACTATTGCTTCTCTCATTATCCTTATAAGTTGCTCTAAAAACGATATTGAAGTAGAAACTAACAATTCTGAAACTAATAGGCTTATAAATACAGCAGATTGTAATAATCTAGCTTCAGATACTACAACAACATCACTGGAAAATAATAAACAAATAATTGTTGATTATAAATAAATCAAATAATCATATTTACAAATTATCGTATTAATGGGAAATGCTTTCAAAAAGCAATAAAAAAGACCTCTTTCTCGGTTTTACAGCTTAATCTTTCTACAAAATCAAAATTTTCATCAATAAGCCCAAATTATATTTTAAGGAATATCAGCTTATTTATTTTATATAAGGATCTATTCTTTTACCACCGAAGCCTTAATTATTCTAACGTCTGTAATAGGTCTATCATTTTCATCTACACTTACTTTCTGTATCTTATCAACCACATCCATACCTTCAACTATCTCTGCAAATATTGTATATTGAGCATCAAGATGAGGTGAACCTCCGATATTTTTATAAGTTTCAATCATTTCAGATGAAAGATTAACTGTAGAATCTGTTCCGGCATGAATTCTTTGTTGTCCTTTTTTTATTCTTTCTTCACTCAATGGTCCGCAAGTCATAATAGCAAATTGAAGAGCACATGATTCTCTTTTTGGATTTTCATCATCACCCATACGAGCAGCATTCACCATACCTCTTTTATGATATAGCTGAGGAAATCTTATCTCGGCGGGAATTCTAAAAGCCTCACCTTCTCCTAAAAAATCACCTTCACGAGCAAACTTAGAATTAGGATCGCCCCCTTGTACAACGAAATTATTTATAACTCTATGAAAAAGTAAAGAATCGAAATATCCACATTTAGTCAGAAGAAGATAAGCATCTCTATGCAAAGGTGTTTCATTAAACAGAGCCATTTTAAAGTCGCCCATCGTTGTGTGAAATAATATTTCCGCTCTTTCGGAATCTTTATTTTCATTATTTTGTTGCTTGATATTACATCCTATTAACATCAGGCAACTTATTAAAGCTGTTAATAAAGTTCTCATATTATGGCATAATTTTTAGTGATGAATTATAGATTTTATTCATCGGGTTTTTAATGTGTTTTGAAAATTGTTATTACTGTAAAGTGGATTCCTTTTCCTCAATCTCTGAAGATGAAGTAGGCGAATCTTTCTGTTTGTTGAATTTATATAATAAGATATAATCTCTAACATCGGTTTCATTATGAGGTGATTTCATAACTTCTTCAAAGAGATATCCATCTCCATATTGATCATTGAATGCTCTAAAATCTTTTTCTCCTATCATAAGATAACCTGATTCAGGATTATACTCTTCAAACAGCTTTATTTTATCCCCTAAATAAAAATTAGTGATATAAAATCTAAGCATATCTATTGATATATATTGATATACAGGTTGATCTCCAATTGCTTTATTTATTTCATAAGAGAAATTCTTTATCGATTTATTGTTAAGTATTATTGGTTGAATCATACCGTCAAGAAGAAACTGTACACCAAAAATCAGAGCAAAAGAGGAGCTTATATATATCCTTTTCTTATCAATAGCATTTCTGAAAAATAAAGCTATACAGAGAAGACAAATTCCGATACTCACTAAGCCGATAATAGTATAATCAGATGATTCTATGACATGAGTATAACGTGCAAGTTTTACTGCTGTTTTTCCTGACAGATATCTTTCCGGTTCAAGTAATCCAAGTTTTATAATACCCCATAAAGCCATAATTATAAAAGTCAGAGAAGCTATTATCCAATTGAATAATTTATAGATACGTCCTCTGTCCATTACTATCCAGATAAGGAAATCGGCTACATATATAGCAAGGAAAGGGTAAACCGGTAAAAGATATACAGATCTTTTACTTTTAGGAATACAATAAAAAACAAAGATTACGAATGCCGTAACAGCTGCATATAATCGTGGACGATCAATCTCTTCAAACCACTCTTTTATATCTCTCCACACTTTTATTGCCTTTGTATTTACTCCCAAACCAAGATTTCTCCAACCCCTTCTGTATTGTAAAGTAAATAGAGAAAATATCAAAAGAAGAGTCCATGGTAGATATCCTGTAAGCAAAGTCAGAACATTATAAAAAGCAGAATTTTCATGTGATTCATAACTCATTTTTCCAAAGAAGCGACCAAAGTTTTCCTCCATTACCAAATTGTAAAACTCTTCACCACCTTGTTGATAAGCAAGCATATACCAAATTAGAGGAAATATACACGATAAAACAGCCGGATATGCCATTTTCCATAATGCGTAAAAAAAGTTTCTTCCGTTGAATATAAGAAACAGTCCCATGCTTGCACAAGGTAACAGAAAGCCAACCGGACCTTTGGTAAGAGTAGCACAACTCATGAAAATGATTGACCAAAAAGGGATCCACTTCATTCCATGATCATACCATTTATACAATTCAATTATCGCTATTACAATCAAAGCAGTAAGCACCATATCAACTCTTGCATTCATTGCTGCACGATGTACCTCAAATGTGGTCGCAGTAATAAGAGTAGCTATAAAAGCTCTCATCGTATCAATTCGCTTTGCATAGAAAAGGAAAAAGAATATCGACATTATAATAAAAGCCACAGTGGAGGGGAGGCGTGAAGAAAATTCGGTAACCTCACCAAAGGGAAGTGATGCTAAAGCTACCATCCAATGAAAAAAAGGAGGTTTATAAGCCATATCGGTACTGAAATTATAAGGTAAAATCCAATTACCTGTTTCAAGCATCGATAGTGCTACAACCGCTTCACGAGGTTCTCCCTTTGTGTGAAAATCTATTAGCCCTATGAATGGCAGCAAAGTTGCACATAAAATTATAAAAAGAAGAAAAAGCAATCCTCTTGTTTCTTTATCCATTTTATATTCGTTTTATATATTTCAAAATATCTATTTCAGGTTTATCTTATCCTTTATGATATATTCAGGTCGGTTTTTTGTTTCATCGAAAATATTTCCGATATATTCTCCGAGAATACCAATTGTGAAAAGCTGAATTCCCCCCATTAAAAGAACTATGAATATTGTAGACGACCAACCCGGAACTATCTGTTCTGGTCTGAAAATATTAAGACATATCATCCATATAATAAGAATGATAGCGAAAAAAATACATAATATCCCCAATGAAATGGCAATTTTAAGAGGCTTCTTTGAAAATCCGAATATTCCCACAGCTGCCAGATGAACCATCTTCGCTAATGAATATTTTGTATTTCCGGCAAATCGTTCCTCTCTTTTATAATAATGAGGCTCTTGATGAAACCCCATCCAACTGAAAAGACCTCTCAAATATTTATGTTTTTCAGGAAAACGCGCAAAGGTATCAATCACAGCCCTATCAACGAGTCTAAAATCTCCGGTATCTACAGGAAACGCATATTCGGAAAATGCATTAAGTGTACGATAATATAATTTCGCCGTCATTAATTTGAGAAATGATTCCCCTTTTCTTGATTCTCTTACGGCATAAACTATATTACAACCTGTCGTTTGCCATTTTTCAACCATTTTTGGGATCTCTTCCGGTGGGTCTTGAAGATCGGCATCTATAATTACAGCTGCATCGCCATCTGTGTGATGAAGGGCTGCACTCACCGCATTTTGATGACCGAAATTCCTTGAAAAAGATATTACGGAAACTCTGTTGTCATTTTCGGCAAGTTTTTTTAAAATATCCAGTGTTTTATCATGACTTCCGTCATTCACAAAAATCATAGAATAATCATAACTTACCTTCGACATCACCGTAACGAATCTTTTATAAGATTCTTCAAGTACTTCTTCTTCGTTGAAACAAGGAATAATTATATTCAGTTTCATGTTGTATTGTATTATTAAACTGTCGATATTCATAATCAACTATGAATTCTCAACAGCTGATATATCATACGTCATAAAGACTCAATGATATAACATTATCCAAATGAAAATTTCTTTTTTACAAAGAAAAGATTTCTTTAATAAAAGCTAAAAATTATTCATTTCTATTTTTGAAAGTAAAAATTCTGTTTAGAATAAAATTCAAGAAGGTATATATTCCCATAGAAAGGAATTGAGAAACATATTTATTAATATCATATCTTTCCACCATTAAAAGTAGCATCAAATATTGAACGCCGTAACATAATGCAAAAACGATGATAAATGTAAGTCCTTCTTTGATAAGATTTTTCTTAGTTTTAAATACCCATACTTTATTGAATATAAAACTATTGATAAGACCGGCAATATAACCTATAAAATTTGAAAGGCGGTAATTAAGACCTATTTTCATAAGAACATAGATCACAATCAAAGATACTGCCGTATTCATTACTCCTAAAGCTATGAATTTCAGGAATTGAACTCTTAATTGGCGATCCTTTTTTACCTTGTTAATCTGTTGTCTTATTTGGGTTCTTTTCATTTAAATATACGGGTAAAGATATCAGGTCATTATAATTAATAACCAATAATGTGTTTGAATTGTTGTCGGTGTTATTTGATACCCATATAATTTGTACAAATTCCGAAAGTATATCTTTTAAAGCTAACCTCTCTAAATCCCGATTTTTTAAAGATAGAAGCCATTTCTTCACCTTGTGGTACAGCTTTGATCGATTGATTAAGATAGCTGTAAGCTTTTGTATCGTTTGATACTAATTTCCCGATTGTAGGAATTATTGTTGATGAATAGAAATTGTAAAGCACATTCATTGGAAATTTCTCAGGAGTAGACAGTTCAAGAACCATCAAAACGCCTCCCGGCTTTAAAACACGATACATTTCATCATAACCCTTACTGATATTCTCAAAATTTCGCACTCCGAACCCTACTGTTATAGCATCAAAAGTGTTATCCTCGAAATCAAGATTCAGACAATCCTGACACTCCAACGTGATCTTATCCTGAAGATTCTCAGCCTTAACCTTATCTCTTCCTATCTCCAGCATACCCTCAGAAAGATCAATTCCCGTAATCTTGTCGGGCGACAATTTTTTGTATGCAAGAATAGCAAGATCCCCCGTTCCGGTAGCAACGTCAAGTATTGACTTGGGAGCAAACCTCTTCAAAGAAGCAAGAGCTTTCCTTCGCCACAATCTATCTATCCCGAAAGAGAGAGTTATATTGAGTTTGTCATAAGAATGAGCGATTGAATCAAACATTGTTTTAACCTGTTTGGTTTTCGCTTCACTATCATTGTAAGGTACTACCTTTTCGGCATTATATCGTTTTTTCATTTTCAGAAACAAAAAAAGACCTGCATTTCTATCTGCAAGACAGAAATGCAGGAGATATTTTATATGTTTTATAGATTATTTTCTATACTCTTTAAGGAAATTATTTACGTTTTCCTCAATACGTTTTGCAACGTCATTAACGTCAGCTTTTACGAATTTCTCACCAACGATATTTTCATAAAGTTCGATGTAACGTTCAGAAACAGAGTTGCAATACTCTTCAGACATGAAAGGTACTTCTTGTCCATCTTTTCCCTGGAATCCGTTAGCTATCAACCACTGACGAACGAACTCTTTCGAAAGCTGTTTCTGATCTTCACCTTTTGCAAGACGATCTTCATATCCCTCAAGATAGAAATATCTTGATGAATCAGGAGTATGGATCTCATCCATAAGGATAATTTCTCCGTTAGCTTTTCCGAACTCATATTTAGTGTCTACAAGAATAAGACCTTTAGATGCTGCAATTTCCTGTCCGCGTTGGAATAGAGCCTGAGTATATTTTTCAAGAGCTTCATAATCTTCACGGCTAACAATTCCCTGAGCAATTATCTCTTCTTTAGAGATATCTTCATCATGTCCTTGATCAGCTTTAGTTGTAGGGGTGATAATAGGAGTTTCAAACTTCTGATTCTCAACCATTCCATCGGGCATTGGCACACCACAGATCATACGCTTTCCTGCTTTATACTCTCTCCATGCATGACCAGTCAGGTATCCGCGGATAACCATTTCTACTTTGAAAGGCTCACATTTAACACCAAGAGTAACCATCGGATCGGGAGTAGCAATCTTCCAGTTAGGTAAAATATCGGCTGTTGCATCAAGAAACTTTTCAGCGATCTGATTAAGCACCTGTCCTTTGTAAGGGATACCCTCAGGAAGCACTACGTCAAAAGCGGAAATACGATCTGTTGCTACCATAACAAGCAAATCGTCACCGATGAAATACACATCTCTTACCTTACCGTGATAAACTCCTTTTTGCTCCGGAAAATTAAAATCCGTTTTTGTCAAAGCATTTTTCATTTTCTAACTAATATATTTAAATAAATGGATGATTTTCAATTATTATTCCGGCGATTTGGTCTTTCTTGCTTTTTTAGCTTTATCGTCGGACTCTGAAGCAAGATTTTTCTCACTTTCATTATTTGCGGCAAAAGCCTCTTTCCTTGCTTTTCTGACTTCGTCATCATGTTTGTCGTAAGCCTCAACAATTCTTTGTACGAGTTTATGACGTACGATATCTTTTTTGTCAAACTCTATCGTTCCTATTCCTGCTACTCCATCAAGTATCTTTCTTGCCTGTACAAGCCCCGATGTTACTGAGTTAGGAAGGTCGATCTGGGTCATATCGCCTGTTATTATCATTTTACCGCCAAGCCCCAGTCGAGTAAGAAACATCTTTATCTGGTGAGTTGTGGTATTTTGTGCCTCGTCGAGTATTATTACAGCCTCACTTAAAGTACGACCTCTCATATAAGCCAATGGCGCAATCTGTATCACATTGCTTTCCATTAATTCCTTCAGTTTTGCCGCAGGTATCATATCCTGAAGAGCATCGTAAAGAGGTTGCAAATATGGATCAAGTTTGTCTTTCATCTCACCGGGAAGAAAGCCGAGTTTTTCACCCGCTTCTACAGCAGGACGTGAAAGGATAATCTTTCTTACCTCCTTGTTTTTATATGCCTTAACAGCGAGAGCTATCGCAACATAAGTCTTACCCGAACCGGCAGGTCCAAGAGCGAAAACAAGATCATTTTTCTTGAAAGCTTCAACAAGTTTTTTCTGATTGGCGGTGCGAGCAACAATAGGTTTACCGTTTACACCGTGAATGATTAGATTGTCTTGCTTCACTTCTTTGGGTTCATCACCCTTAACAATATCGAGAATAATCTCTTCATTCATCAGGTTGAACTCTTCACAATATTTTTCAAGTTTGCGCACCGTTTCTTCAAACCTGTCGATAAGTTCAGGTTCTCCAATCACTTTGATTACGTGGCCACGCGCCACGAACCTTAGTTTGGCAAACAAAGATTTTAGAAGCTGGATGTTGCTATTGTTTACACCGTAGAAGATTACGGGATCAATATTTTCTAATATTATTATTCTTTCTATCATTCAGATAGTATAATGATTTTATTTGCGCAAAGTTAATGAATGAATTGTAAATTTTGAATTATTATAAAGGTCATTTTTATATTTATAGATATTCTGATAAAAGTTTATTTTCCTTATCGTGAAAATCCTTATTATCTTCACACTGTAATTAATTTCTTAGGATGAATTCTGATAAAAGATATAAAGATTTAAAAGAGCTTTTCAACAGCCTGTTTCCATATAAAGTACAAAAAATCTCTGTAAATGCCGGCTTTACTTGTCCCAATCGCGACGGATCAAAAGGAGTGGGAGGTTGCACCTATTGCAACAATCAGACTTTCAGCCCCGACTATTGTCATACCGGTGAAAGTGTAAAAGAGCAAATAGAGAAGGGAATTCTGTTTTTCTCCCGTAAATACCCACAAATGAAATATTTGGCATATTTTCAGGCATACACCAATACCTATGGTGATGTGGAGAGTATCATTGCTAAATATGAGGAGGCACTTTCTTGTCAGGATGTCGTAGGGCTTATTATCGGCACTCGTCCCGATTGTATGCCTGATGTTTTACTCGACTACCTTACCGAACTTTCAAAACGCACATTCGTAATGGTGGAGTATGGGGTGGAATCGACTATTGACCGAACTCTTGAATTTATTAATCGCGGTCATGATTTTCAATGTTCGGCAGATATGATAAGAAAAACAGCTGAAAGAGGTATTATTACCGGAGCTCACATGATATTGGGGTTGCCGGGCGAAACCATTGAGGAGATAAAAAGTCATGCCGCAAGACTCTCTGAACTTCCTATCACAACTTTGAAACTTCATCAGCTTCAGCTTATTAAAAACACAAAGATGGCTCGTCAATTTCGCGAGAATCCTGAGATCTTTAATCTTTTTAGCGCTGACGAATATATCGATATGGCAATCGACTTTATCGAACTTCTTAATCCGGAGATTGTGATTGAGAGATTTGTGTCACAATCGCCTAAAGAACTTCTTATCGCTCCCGATTGGGGGCTTAAGAATCATGAGTTCACAGCCAAGATTAATAAAAGGCTTATTGAAAGGGATACTTGGCAGGGCAAGTTTTATTGCCCTTAGTAAACTTTTTATTTACACCTTGCTTGGTGTAATATTAATCCAAGCATGGTTTTAACCTACACCTTGCAAGGTGTAGAAAAAATAGAATACTATTTTTTGCAATTCACAATAATCGATTCTTTTATACTTGTGGAGAAACATTGAGAGAGATGTTCGTTTTTAAGATGCCACTGACGAGAAAATCCTTGGGCAAGAACCCTGAGTTTTTCTCTACCGATAGAATCGTTGCACCCATCAAGAGTTTTCATAAGACTGTTATGTTTTTCACGGTCGATAGTGTCAAACAGATCACCCTGAATCTGATTGTCGGGCACAATGTTGTGAACCATAACGCCAGCTTTATTATATAATACTCCCGGTTTATATATCTCTCTTAGAGCCTGATTGGCATATTTGATAATCTCAATTGTAGAGTTAGTTGCCACGGGTAACTCTATTGTTTTACTCTCCTGATATTGAGTTATATCGTGTCTGAAAGGGTTTGTCCTGACAAAAACAGAGAGTTCGCGGGCACACGATTTTTCTTTTCTTAGTTTATACGCACATTTGGACGCATAGTTGGAAACTGCTTCCGACAAAGGTGTGAAATCAGTGATATACTGACCGAAAGTACGACTTGTAACTATTGATTTTTTCCTTTCCTGTTTGGTTTCCAGATTAAAACATTTTTCTCCGTTAAGTTCTTTGAGAGTTCTGACTCCGTTTATTGTCATTCTTTGTTTTACCCAACTTTCCGAAGACTTAGAGAAATCGAGAGCCGTATGTATTCCAAAAGAGTGAAGCATGCCGGATAAACGACGACCGATTCCCCATACATCTTCAACTTTTATAGAATGAAGAGCATCAATAATCTCACTTTGTGTTGAAAGAACACATACGCCTGAATATTGCGGATTTTTTTTAGCTAAATGAGATGCAATCTTGGCAAGTGTTTTTGTTGGAGCCACACCTATACCCACGGGCATACCTGTCCACTGCTTTACAGTCTTTTTGATATGTAATGCAAACTCCCGATAATCGATATTACAGAATTGACCGAAATTCATAAACGCCTCGTCGACCGAATATATCTCTATGTCGGGTGTAAATCCAGAAAGAATATTCATCACTCGCTGCGACATATCGCCGTAAAGTCGATAGTTGGATGAGAAGACAGCCACATCTTTGTCTTTAAACAATTGTCTGTATTTATATGCCGCCTCGCCCATTGGGATACCCAGTGCTTTTGCCTCATTGGAGCGCGCGATTACACAGCCGTCGTTGTTGCTCAACACGACAACTGCTCTTCCCTCGAGTGTCGGATTGAACACTCTTTCGCATGAACAGAAAAAATTATTACAGTCGACAAGTGCTATCATCTTATTTTGATCACTTTTTCTTTATTACATAAGTCACAACTCCCCAGATCTGGAAGTTATTTTCATCCTCTATTTTAATAGGATTATAATCACTGTTTGCCGGACAAAGCCAAATGCCGTCAGCTTTTATGGCAAGTCGTTTAAGTGTGAATTCACCATCGATAAAAGAAACCACTATTTTCCCGTCAGAAGGTTTTATCGATTTGTCGACAACGAGTATATCGCCATCGTCAATACCCTCGTCAATCATAGAGTTGCCCGAAACACGAGCGCAAAATGTTGCTGAAGGATGTTTTACAAGCTCTTTATTAAAATCAATGGAGCCTTCCATATAATCCTGACAAGGAGATGGAAAGCCTGCTGCTATTTTCGATTCGATAAAGGGAATGTTACACTCCGAGTCTGAATTTTCTATATTGCTGATTGTTAATTTCACTTCTTTCATATTGCAAATATAATCTCTTTGATCGGTTTATGTAATACATGAAAATTACCATGTAATGTGATTTGTACTAACGAATATTATCTGTTAGTTAAATTTAAAATAATACTTTTATAGCTATAATGAGTTATTAATATAAAACAATTATAGATATGGATAAAGTATATGATTTTTTGAAACAGCATAAAGATCTTGCATTCGCTACCGTAGAGGGTGACAAACCTAAGATACGAGTGTTTCAAATAATGAAACAGAGTGGTAATATTCTTTATTTTGCAACAAGTCCGAAAAAAGAGGTGTTTCGTCAGCTTCAGATAAATCCGAATGTTGAACTTCTTTCAATGGCAGGAGATATTTCTGTCAGAATCGAAGGAAAAGCACTCTTTGACGTTGATACAGAGACAGCAAAGGAGATTTTTGATACAAATCCAGTACTTCAAAGATTGTATTCCGACTATTCGGCAATGGCATATTTCAGTGTAAAGATGTCGAAGGTGGATTATTACGATTTGAAACCTACACCACCTTTGTTTGAGAGTTTTGAACTTTAAGTGTTGTTAATTTTAACGGCTATGATAAATAAAATAAAATTATTATTCTGAGCCGAAAAAACGAATAATATAAAAATAAGATCATCAGTTATGAATTACATTCATGATTTGATGATCTTTTTTCTAATATATATCGTTATGCTCCGAATTAATAATAGTATCAATATTTACACCGATATCGATCATGAGTTTGAAGTATGATATACGATGACTGATCTGTTCCTGAATAAGATAAAGTTCGCTGTTTACCGCATTAGTTGAGGCGGTGAGAAGTTCAAGATTAGTTATTGCTCCCGATTCATAATTTACTTTTGCCTGTTCGTAAGCCTTATCTGACACCTCTTTCTGGATCTTAAGTTGCTCAATTTTTGCAAAAGATGATATCAAAGAAAGATAGCTGTCTGCAACTTGTGATGTGATCTCTTTTTTTGCTATATCAATAGCATTTAGAGCTTTATTTACATCAAGTTTACCCAAGGAGCGTTGTCTTGCTCTTTTACTTCCTTCATAAATTGGGATATTGAGAGTGGCTCCTGCCGAATAATTGAATCGTATATCTTCGATACTTGGTTCATAACCGTTTTTTGCTCCGGCTGATGCACTTACGCTTAAAGTAGGGTTGAGAATTCTGTCGCCTGCTTTTCTCTCTTCAACAGCCAGATCATATTGTTTTCTGATAATATTCATCTCAATTCTGTTGTCCATGGCATATGTTATCAGTTCATCAAGATTTTGGTTTTCCTTCGGATTATCAAAAGAAAGAGAGAGATTTGTGTTGTCGTTTATCAAAGTATCTGTAAGCAGACTAAGAGATACATATTGTTTCTCCTTCACCGTATTCAATGTAATAAGTTCTGTTTTTATAGCATTATATCCTGAATTGGTATTTAGATAATCAAAATTAGTGGCAGAGCCGGTGTTTCTTCTTATCTCTGTCATTTTCAATAATACAGCATAATCAGAAAGCTGTCTTTCTTTGACGTTAATTGAGTATTTTGCATAAGCTGTCATCAGGTAACTTTCAATTGTTTGAAGAGAAAGATTCTGAATGAGCTGATTTTTTTCAAGAATGGCGAGCTCGCGTTTTATTTTTGCCGCTTCAATTTTGGGAGCAGACTTTCCGAAATCCCAAATCAGTTGCGAAATGGACACTCCGAATGATGCATTATTGTGTGATTGGATACTTATTGTACGGCCGTTCATAGTAAGTTTGGATATCGGATCGAGCCACAAATATGAGGCAGAACCGGCTATCGATGGAAGATAAACGTCCTGTTGTATTTTCTTATTAATCTCTGCTATATCAATATCATCAATTGCTTTTTTAATGGTAGGATAAGTGGCCACACTTCTGTCGACCGCCTCTCTCAATGTAAGAGAAGATGCATACTCCTGAGCCATTGACAAGCTGAGGAACATTGAAAGAAATAATATCATTATATAGGTTCTCATATCATTGATTGTTTGCATTATTTGTTTTTTTCTTAAGACTAAGAAATATAACGGGAATTATTGCCATTATTGTGACTATTGCACCGAGCAGAAAATCATCGTTAAGTCCGCTTATATATGCTTGCGTATCAAGCCATTCTGTTATATAACCTTTTCCTTTAGAGATTGCGTCCGAATGATTTTCAGATCCTACTCTTATATAGAATTCAGATAGTTTTCGTACACTTTCATCATATTGGGTGCCGACATAATTGATTGATTCTGAGAATATTTGTTTGTGATAGGTGCGTCTGACTGCAAGTGTATAAGTGAAAAACGATACACCTATACTTCCTCCCACCTGTCGGGTTATATTGACAATGCTTGAGGCTTGGGCTAAATTGATGGCATTTATCTCTCTTATTGCTACGGCAAGTAAGGGGGGATAGAGTATACCCATGCCGGCACCTCGAAGTATCATGCTGTGAGAAATGAATTCTCGACTCGTCTGAAGAGAAAAAGTATAATTCATCAGAAAACTTCCGGATAGCAGCACAAGTCCGAATATTATAACAAGTCGCGCATCTATAAACTTAATTACACGACTGGCGGCAGGGGAGACAAATGCCTGTATCATTCCTACAGGCAGAAATATTAGTCCTGTTTGAAATGCCGAATAGCCGAGAGTATCCTGCATATAAAGAGGAATAAGAAATGTACTCCCGAACATACCGAGTGCAAATACTAAAATAACGATGTTGGCAAATGCGAAATTCCTGTTTTTGAAAAGTCTGATATTTATAAGAGGATAATCAGAACTTAGTTCGATCAGTATAAACAACAAAAACGAGAGAGTAGCAAGCCACATACAACCCATAACAATCGGATCTTTCCATCCCATGGCATTGGTTGATGAGTTTACTCGCGAAAGGCCGTAGAGAAAGACCGGAAGAAATATGGAAGAGGTGATAAGTCCCGGTATATCAAGGCGCAGATTACTCTGGAGACGATATCTTTTTTGTACTATTATTGTGAAAAGTGTACAGAATGCTCCGATAGGAACATTGATATAAAATATATAGTTCCAGTTAAGGTTATCGACTAAATATCCACCTATCATTGGTCCGAACGATACGGATGCGGCTGTTGCTATAGACCAAAGTCCAAGTGCCATGCTTCTTTCTTTTGGTGGAAATGTGGAGGTTACTATCGACATACCTACAGGCATAAGAATACCTCCCCCAATACCCTCAATTACTCTCCAGAATATTAATTCACCGATTGATGTGGAGTTTCCACACATAAACGAACCTCCTGTGAAGATGATAAGTCCCACGATAAACATATCCTTGAAACCGAATCTGTTTGACAGCCATCCTGTTGTTGCCAGCACTGTAGCCATTGAAAGCATATAACCCGTAAGAATCCATTCGGCAGTATTCATCGATGCTCCAAGAGTACCCATAATAACGGGTAAGGCGGTATTTACAACCGTGGCATCGAGAATAGCCATAAAAGTGGCTATCATTACATTGATTAGAACTATCCACTTATAGAACGGAGATTCAGTTGCTATTACTGCAGACAGGGTCATAAGTCTTCTTTTAATATTTTTACGTTTGCCGACATCCCGGAAACAAGTTTACAGTTCTTTTTCTGTGCCTCGTTGCCTTCTATTTTATCTATTGATATTTTAAGTTTTATTCGTTGAGTAACTTTAGTATAGTTTCCAGATGCATTATTTGGAGGAACCAATGCAAATTCCGATGCTGCATTGTCACCTATATAATATATCTTTCCGGTAAAAGTCAATTTATCGTACGCATCAAGAGTGAATTTTACCTCTTGACCTAAATAAATATTTTTGAATTTTGTTTCCTCAAGAAAAACTGATACCCATATATCTTTTCCTTTATTTAATGTAAATACATTTTGCCCCGCATTTACAATATCGCCAGCTAAACACCAACGTTTTCCGATGATACCAGGTGCCGGAGCTACGACATAGTAATAAGTCATATCAGTGGCAATTGTTGCCATATCAGCCTTGGCCGCCTCTGCCGATTTAAGAGATGAGAGTATCGACGCTTTCGCCGATTCAATTCTGTTGAGAGCAATAGCAACCTTTAGTTTTGCACTTTTCCAATTCTCTTCCTGAGTCTGATACTCTTCAAGAGGTATTGCATCGCCTTGATATTGAGCTTTTGCTCTGTCGAAATTAATCTTAACAAGCTTTTCGGCTACAATGGCAAGTTCAAGCTCTTTTTGGGCTTCATTAAGAGATAGCTTTGAGACATCAGTTTGTGCTAATATCTGTTCATATTGTGCCACAGAGGCATTATATCGAGATGTTATCGCTCTATTGTCTATTGTGAAAAGAGTATCTCCTTTTTTTACGCTATCTCCTTCATGTACATAAAGTTGAGTGATTAGTCCTGTGACCTGAGGGGCAACATCGATACGATATGAATCAAGATTGGCATCATCAGAAGAAATGTATTTCCGAAAATTTAACCACCATATAAGAGCCAGAACTAATGCAATAACTATTATTATCACCATTATGATAAGCCTTAATTTTGATTTGTGGTCAGGAGTCTTATTTTCAGTAGTGGTATCGGTATCCATTGCTTTAATATTTATTTATTAGCATTTAAATATTAAAACATCTATTCGTGCCTAAAGTTTATATCTTATAAATTATCATAATATAAACCTTCTTAAAAACAGCTATATTCATTGTTTAAAATTTTATTTAATGATAATGAATCGTATCTTAGTTTTAAACAAAACAAATTAAACAAACATTATTATTATGAATTTATTAAGAAAGTTTTCATTTGCAATCTGGTCAATATTCATGACTGTTATGACGTTAACAATCTCATCGTGCGGTATGAGTCGGGAAGAAAAAGAAAATGTTATTCTTGAAAATATAATGACACGTACAAGCGTAAGATCTTATACAGACAAGGAGGTCGAAAAAGATAAAGTTGAGAAACTTCTTAAAGCTGCAATGGCTGCACCAACGGCTGTAAATACACAACCTTGGGCTTTTGTAGTCGTTGATCAAAAAGATATTCTTTTGCAACTTGCCGATTCTCTCCCTTATGCAAAGATGACCGCTAAAGCGCCTCTTGCTATCGTGGCTTGCGGTGTGATGGATAAGACTCTTAAAGGTGATGCTAAAGATTATTGGATACAGGATGTTTCGGCTTCAATTGAGAATCTTCTTCTTGCGGCTCATGCAATGGAATTGGGTGCTGTGTGGACAGGTCTTTATCCTTTAAATGATCGTGTTTCAATTGTACAACAAATACTGGGAATTCCGGCAGATGTTATTCCTGTTGCACTCATTCCAATAGGGTATCCTGATAGTGAAAACAAACCTAAAAATAAATGGAAGGAAGGGAATGTTCACACTAATAAATGGTAATAAGTTTATAGCATGTAATTTCGGCCAAAAGCAGAATTTGTGGCATAATAACCATTAAGCGGAATCTGTTTATTGTTAGGTAAATTTGGCCTAAAACCGTTAATTAAGGTATCATAACAATCCTGAAGATTCTATTTTTAGCTATATAGTTGTGCCACTTTGATAGAAATGAAAAT
Organism: uncultured Bacteroidales bacterium; assembly: GCA_947074145.1. Taxonomy (GTDB): domain Bacteria; phylum Bacteroidota; class Bacteroidia; order Bacteroidales; family JAUNSR01; genus JAUNSR01. The sequence goes on along the minus strand of CAMTOJ010000007.1, from coordinate 59,050 downwards.
CTTATAAAATGAATAGAATCAAATTATGAAATTAACTCTAATAATAATTATTATGGTATCTTTTCTTTCATCTCTTTTTGGCTCAAGAGAAAATTTTATATCCCAGAATAATGCGGATTTTGCAAAGACTATTTCTGATAAAAACGTACAGTTGGTTGATGTTAGAACTCCTGAAGAGTTTTCAGAGTCTCATATCCCGGGTGCTTTAAATATTGATGTAAAAAATCAAAATTTTTCAGTTAAAGTAGATTCTCTTGATAAAGAAAGAGCCGTGGCTGTATATTGCAGAAGTGGAGCAAGAAGTAAAGTCGCTGCTAAAATTCTTTCAGATAAAGGTTATAAAGTATATAATCTGGCTAACGGTATAATGAATTGGGACGGACCGACTGAAAAATAACATTACTTTTATATAAAGTTGGAACTTGTATTTCTATTTTATCATATTGTATCCATATAAATAATCTTATTCACGCGTGTTAATAATGAATAATCATATTCAACCTATGATTTCGGATAGTGTTTTAACATAGGAGGTTTCTATATATATCAGAAATCTTTGATTAATAACTAAAACTATCTGATTATGTCTATTAACATTGGTGAACCTAAGGAACTTATGAACCTTAGCATAGAATTATTAAATAAACTTCTTTCAGATGAATTTGTATTACTTGCAAAATCATGGAGTTTTCATTGGACAGTAGTTGGTCCATCTTTTGGCTCTTATCATGCATTTCTTGAAAAAATCTACACTGAGACATTCAATAATATAGATGATGTTGCCGAACGTATCAGAGCTCTTGACGGAGTTCCATTGCAGTCACTACGTTCATATATCGAACATGCAAGAATAAAAGATTATAATGCAGGTGAAACTTTGCCTGATGCAAAAACAATGTTCGCTATTCTTCTTGATGATTATGAAACTATTATTCGTGAGATACGTGAAGATTTGAAAATTCTTGAAACTCAGAAAGTAATGGATGAAGGTACAATAAGTTTCCTTCAAGATATGATTTACAGATTGGGGAAAACTGCTTGGATGATTAGAGCTCATATCAGCTAAGTGTCGATATCTTACATTAGATAAAAATCAGACGAATAAAAATCGTTGAAATTACTGAGTCTGAATTAAGTCAATATTGATTATCATAAACAAACCGTCGCCTGAAAATATTTATTTTTCAGGCGACGGTTATTTTTTACTCTTTAGGTTATTTTTTACTCTTTATGTTATAGACTAAACTCTTATTATTTTAGAATAACCTCTTATACTATTGAATAAAATCTTGGCGTTTTAGAATAACCTATTCCGTTTTTTTGAAAAGGTTATTAAGTTTTTTGAATAGATTCCTATCTTTTTATCTTTTTATCTTTTTATTTTATTATGAAAGAAAACTTATTTAATGAGATAAACTTATTTGTCCCTCCTTATTCCGTTATGATTGAAGATTTTGGTTGCTATTTTTATTTTATTATTATGATCTATTCTTGTTTGAGTAGGGTATTGAAATTTTTCAAGATCAATAATTGCAGTTTTTATATCTCCTAAAAGCATATCTGCCATATTGCGACTAAACCCTTGACGCACAACAGTGCGCATTACAATAAAATTTTCAATATTATCAGGTAGTGTATAAGCCGGAACCATCCATCCTTTTTGAGATAATTTATCTTGTAAATCAAATAATGTCCATTTTGCAGTTTTATCATACTCAGGGTCTAAATACCAGACGAACAAAGGATTTACTATTTCAGCAGAATAGTTTTTAAACTGAGTCATTTTTCCTATTTCATCGTGCATATACCCTGCAATAGACATAGAATTAAACTGAATATTTTTATATCCGTTAAAACCCAGTCTGATGAATTGATAATATTGCCCAAGTATCTGAGCCGCAGGACGAGAATAATTAAGTCCTACTTGAGTAACCTCTCCACCCAAATAATTAACAGTGAATGACATTTCAGGAGGAAGCAGATCCTTGGTTTTCCATATTACCCAACCAAGTCCGGGATAAACAAGTCCGAATTTGTGTCCGCTAGTATTGATAGAAGTAACCCATTTAAGACGGAAATCCCACTTCTTTTCAGGATATAGGAAAGGATAAATAAACCCTCCGGTTGCGGCATCTACATGTATTGATATATCCAGATTATTTTTAGAATTGAACTTTTCAAGTGCATCATTAAGCGCCTCTATGTCATCATTCATTCCGGTCCAGGTAATCCCCATAATACCAACTATGAATATTGTATTTTCATCACATTTTTGTAAAGCATCATGAGGATCAAGAGTCGGTTTTTCCATTGTAAGAGGAATTTGTCTCATCTCTATCTGCCAAAGTTGAGAAAATTTTTCCCAAACAACTTGATAACTTGCCGATATCACAAAGTTTGGTTTGTCAAAAGGTTTACCCTGTGCTTCTCTTTTCTTTTTCCACCTTAACCAGGCTGCCACACCTGCCAACATACAGGCCTCGCTTGATCCTATCCCCAAAGCTCCTGTTTTCCATTTATTACTATCCGGAGTATTCCAAAGATTAGCAATAATGTTAATACATTTTGCACTCATCAAAGCAATACGAGGATACTCAGTTTCATCAATAAAATTGATATTTATAGCTTCATTCATCAATTTTGTGGCATAATCATCCATATATGTTGTAACGAATGTCGCCATATTTAAACGTGGTTGAGTTTGAGGAAATGTTTCCTCTTTCACCATCTGATATGCTATATCCGGATTAGTCGGTTCTTCAGGTATAATATCCCAAGGAGCCGGTTGTAACATTCGATTAGATCCGAAAATATTGGTTTTTGAATTACCATTTCTGAAGTCATTATCTTCCATCGCTTTTATCCTGTTTTTTAATTTACAATGATTATAGTATCATTATTTGTTTGTTTCAACAACATTTAATTGATTAAGAAAAGGATCTATTATTTTCATTAAATAATTAGAAGCATCATATTCGTAATATTTATAGTAATAAGACATATTATTTATATACAAATATTATCCCATATCCCTTATTCTCACATCAATACCTGAGTTTTTAAGCCCTTCCACAATTTCAGAAACATTAGTTTCGTGATAATGATAAGGATAAAGAATTTTCGGTTTTATTGTAAGAGCAGCCTTTATACATTGATCCGTGGTCATTGTATATGGTTGATTTACTGAAAGAAATGCTATATCAATATTCTTAATCTCTTTTAATTCAGGAATATTTTCGGTGTCACCGCTTACATAGATACGAAGAGAATCGAATTCAAAAATATATCCATTATCTCTACCCTTTGGATGATATTCAAGATGCCCTTCTGTGATATTATAAGCCGGAACTGCCGTAAGAATTATTCCCGAAAAAAGAGTAATTGTATCTCCATTTCTCATCACGGTTCCCTCATTGAGCAGTTTGCAAACATTAGGGTTAGCAATTATTATAGTTTCGGGTTTTCTTAACATTGCTATTGTCTCGGGATTAAAATGATCCCAATGTTCATGAGTGATAATTATAAAATCAGCTTTTGGAAATGATTTAAAATCGATATTATTACCCAAATACTCACTGACCGGATCTATATAAATGAATTTTTCTTCATAACCGAATACCAATGATGCATGATGAAGAAATGTTATATTAAGAATTTTACCCGACTTGGTTTTGAAACTGTCACTCTTATAATTCTCTAAAGCCATAATTATTATATTATAAGTCACACTCTGCACCGCAACTATCGGCACCGAGAATATCTTTTTCTTTTATCTCTTTCAGATAGAAATCAAACATCATAACTCTAACATCGTCAATAGTCTGTTCATATATCTCTTTTTTATGAGCCTTATCACCCGTTTCCTCTTCTGGATAGGGAAGTTGAACAGAGTATCTTTTCACGGTTTTACCCGAAAAGCATAAATTGCTCAACAACTCATCCCCGGCTACAGAAATAACGAAATCCCAATTTTCAGATAATGATTTATCAAGATCATCGCATTTATATAGAGAAATATCTATTCCGTTCTCTTTCATTAATTTAATTGCTGAGGAAGATGCCGTTTTATTACTCTCAGTATTACAAATATGCACATCAATATCGGGCTCGAATTTATAAAACCAACCCTTTGCTATCATGGCAGTATCTACATCTTCATTGGTGACGATAAGTATTCTCATAGAGGCTTAATTACAAATTATTGTCATATATGATTTCTAAATAAAATGAAGAATCAAATATTATACTTGATCTTTTATTAAAATTATTCTCATTTATGCTCCCTTGTAAAGACGAATTCATCTCGTTTTGAAAGACTTAAATTGAATTTATATCCGTCTTCATTCCATTTTGTTATATCGTCAATATGTTCAATCTTATTCTTAATAATCCAAGAAAGCATATTTCCAATAGCGGGTTTCTCAAACTCTCTTATCACTTTCCATTCTCCATCTTTCATATCCTTAAAGGTTACGACCACAAACCGATTATCTTTTTCAAGCTCCTCCTGATCTATAATTTTAAGCATATCATGTACGCATAAAAAAAGTATCTGTCTGTTATCTCTGAAAGCATCAGATTTTAAAGAATCATTTATCTTATCATGCCAAAAACTAACAAGATCCTGTTCAGGAAGATCTTTTTTCTTTAAAAAAAAAGTTGATCTATAAGCTTTTATCGCATCAAGAGGTCGTAGTAATCCATATACTGATGAGACTATTCTCACAATAGATTGGGCGAAATTAAAATCATCAATCTGAAAACTATGAGGATTAAGAGATTTATAAACCGACCCCGTATAGGCATATATGGCAGGCTTAGCATATTCGGATGAGAAAAAGTCTTGATATTCGTCATAAGCCTTTTTTGCAAGTTTTTCGCTAATATCAAATAAACGCATAAGGCCTTCGATAGAATATTGAGAAAAATTTTCTATTACATATTCTGCTTGTTTTTGGAATTCCGGTTTTGTTGCTACGAACTCTGTTTCGATGCGCGACATATCCATTGTAGTAGTTGGAGGAATAATAACTAACATATCGTTTACAATAAATGGTTTATTAAAAAACAAATAGTTATTCTATCGGTTCATAAATTGTATTAATACGAAATTTTTATTAATAGTTTTATCCAATGTTAAAAAAACACATTCTTAATTAGATATTTGTGTTATTTTTGAATCATAATATAAAATTATTTAAAGTGGGAAAGGTTGTATTGTCGTATATATTGGTTGCATTATCTGTATTTTCATCACAAAAATTATATTCACAAGTAAAAGAGATTATATTATCGGGTAAAATAATTGATTCTCAAACGGGAGAATCACTTGAAGGTGCAACTATTTATCTGGAAGAGATTTCAAAAGGTACAACCTCTAATCATAAAGGGGAATATCAATTATCGGTCGAATCAGGTGAATATAATTTCATCGTCTCCTATGTTGGTTATGAGAACTTAAAAGGGAATATATTATTAAACAAAAATCTTAAGAAAGACTTTTTGTTAAAAGGAAATATAGAACTCTCAGAAGTTGTAGTTACATCAACTGCTTCAAGAGATAATATTACAGCACCTATAGTTGGTACTGAGCGCTTAAGCAGTCTTGAGATTAAACGTATTCCGGCTATGATGGGAGAGGTGGATGTAATAAAAGCAATACAACTTTTACCCGGTGTTCAATCAACTTCCGATGGCGGATCCGGATTTAGTGTAAGGGGTAGTGCTCCCGATCAGAATCTTATCCTTTTTGATAATTCAACAATCTATAATGCATCACACCTTTTAGGAATTTTCTCTGTATTTAATAACGATATAATAAACGGTATCGATCTTTACAAAGGCGATATTCCTGTTAAATATGGAGGCCGTCTTGCATCCTTACTTGATATAAGAACCAAAAACAATATGCCTAAACGTTTTTCAGCAACAGGAGGTATTGGTCTTATTTCGAGTCGTCTAACTATCGAATCTCCATTGGGAGAGAAGACATCCATACTATTGGGTGGGCGTCGAAGTTATGCCGATTTGTTTCTTAAAATGACTGAAGACTATAAAGACAATTCTCTTTATTTTTATGATCTTAACGCAAAGATAACTCATCGATTTACCTCTAAAGATCGTCTTGAACTTAGTGCATATATGGGGAAAGATATGTTTGGCGCAGATACTCAGGAGTTTAATTATAAGAATACAGCTCTATCTGCAATCTATTCTCATAATTTCTCTGCTGATTTCTACTCCTCAATAACCGCTTCATATTCAGATTATAGTTATGGAATATATTCAGGAATGCAAAATTACGAAATGAGTTGGGAAGCATCCATTAGTGATTATAATTTGAAAGCTGATTTTACAAACAATATTTCTTCTCTGTGGAATATCTCCTATGGAGCATCGTCAACCTTTCATAAATTTCGTCCCGGACTTGTTTGTCAACCCGGAATTAATGATTATAAAATAGAAAACAATTTATCATTTGAATATTCAGCATATATATCTAATGAGCAAACCATTTCAGATAAATTCACTCTAAAATACGGATTGCGATTCACCTCATTCAGTAATGTAGGTAAGGGAACTGTGTATAGTTATGACAATAATTATGAAGTTTCTGATTCTGTAATACATAAAAAAGGTGATGTTTATAATACATATTATGCCTGGGAGCCACGACTTGCTTTTGTCTGGCAACTCAGCGACAATAACTCAATAAAAGGATCTATCGTTCATAACGAACAGTTTATTCAACTTGCCAATAATTCTGCAGCCGGTTCCCCAATGGATATATGGTTTGCCGCCGGTAAAAATATTAAGCCTCAGAAAGTAGATATGATTTCGGGAGGATATTTTCAAAACTTCAATGATGATATGTATGAAGCGTCGGCAGAAATATATTATAAAAGAATGACTAATGTGATTGACTTTGCCGATCATGCAGAATTGATGTTAAACAAATATCTTGATGGCGAAATTCGTTCGGGAAAAGGAAAAGCCTATGGTCTTGAATTAATGTTACGAAAGAACAGTGGGAAATTAAACGGATTTATAAATTATACAATATCAAGATCAGAAAGAACTATTGCCGAAATAAATAATGGAAAAACATATCTGGCTCCATTCGATAAAACCCATTGTTTCAATATTGCGGCAAATTTTGAATTATCACCAAAGCATATGTTCTCTGCTACATGGGTCTATGCAACGGGGATGCCGACTACTTATCCTGTTGGGCGATTTGAAATAAACGGAGAGTATTTTCCTATATATTCTGCTCGCAATGAGTACAGACGTCCTGATTATCATCGTCTTGACCTCTCATATACATATACTCCTAAACCAAATACAGAAAAAAGATATAAAGGTGAATGGGTGTTTTCTGTTTTCAATGCTTACGGACAAAAAAATCCTTGGACAATATCTTATATTCAAAAAGAGGGAGGTACGCCTTATGCCGAAATGGTATATCTGTTTGGCGTTTTACCTTCTGTGACTTATAATTTTAAGTTTTAAAACATAACAATGAATTATAATGAATAAAAAATCTTCATATAATAAATATATCACGTTAATTTTATTTTTTATCATCATCTGTATGACATCATGTACAGCACTTATTGATATTAAAACAGATGATGCGGAGGCCCGACTTTGTATATATGGTATGATTACAACTAATAACGAGTATCAAAAGATTACATTGTCTTCATCTGCTCCATGTTTTGATAATCAACCCAATAAAAAGGTAACAGGAGCGAACGTTGTAATAAGAGATGACGAAGGAGTTGAATGGAAACTTTGCGAATACACAGAAGCCGGAATATATACTACATTAGAACCTGAATTCGCTAAAGCAAATATGAATTATACTTTAGAGGTAAGATGCGATTTTAATGAGGACGGAATAGAAGAATTGTATACTGCGCAATCTTATGTTTACGGAGAAATTGAGTTAGATTCAATGAAACTGGAGCCTATGAATTTTTTCAATAAAAATTATTATAATGCTCTTGTTTATGTAATGGAGCCTAAAGGAAAGAATTTTTATATGTACCGTTTTTATCTGAATGGTTTAATGGCAAGGGATAAGATTAGTGATTATTTGATAACATCAGACGAAATGTTTGATAATCAATATATCTCAGATATTAGTTTTTATAATTTCCCCAACATCTCCGATATAGATCAGTATGAAGAAGAAATAATCGAAAACTACTTTTTTCTAACTTCCGGTGACTATGTAGAGATTGAAATGAGTGAAATTAGCAATCATTATTATGAATTCATTGCTCAATGTAATAAAGAGTTTGAAGGTGAAAATCCTATGTTCGGTGGTCCGGCTGCCAATATTCAAACTAATATAAAAGGTGGAGCAGTTGGATATTTTGCAACCTTTAACGGAAGTAGAGCATCATGCTATGTTCCTTAATAATAGGTTTTTATAATCATTAATCAAATAATCAATAAATTTTTCACATTAAATCTTTATTTAATACCTCAAAATAATAAAAACTAAATAACTCAAACACCTGTTTTCTTGTATTCTTAATAAAATTCATAGATATTATTTTTGATAAATATTCCTCACAATTATATTATTTATCAGGCTTATAACTATGAATAAACGGGTTTTTATTTTACTATTTTTATCCCTTATAATCTTTTTACCTTCTTGTCAGGATGATTCAGAACAAATATTGGAAGTCTTTCATTCTGATCTCAATTTAGCCTCTAAAGCAGGAGAAATCAACATTTATGTAAAAAGTAATATCGATTATACTATAAATATAAATAGTGATTCGATATGGCTTCAACATACAGATACTTATCAGGATCAATATCACAGATTAACTTTCTCTTATGATCAAAATAAGGTTCTTGAAGATCGTCGAGCCACTATTACTCTATATAATAAAGCAGGAAAATACAAAAGTTTAGATGTGACTCAATCTGGTATTGAAAACATCTTATTTGAGTCGATATGTAAAAATTATACAGTTTCGGCTTTTGGTGATTCAATAGAGTTTTTTGCCTTTCATGATATTAAATTTGATTATAGAATAGAGGCTGAGGGGGATTGGATTAGTAGTAAAAATGAAAAAACGATAGAATTTAATTCAATTATTTTTTCTTGTAAAGAAAATGAGACAACAGAATCTCGAAGTGCCAAAATCTATTTTAATACTTTAGACGCAGGGAGATCAGACACAATTACAATATATCAGGATTCAAAATCATTATATGCTGCTTCTATAAAAAGTTTTATTATTTCAAAAAACGATAATTTTGATCAATTGGTTAATGATATTCATTGTGAAATTGATCAACAGAGAAAATATATAAAAGCATTTATACCATACTCCATTGATAACTTTTGTTTTATTCCTCAAATATATTTTGAAGGTAAAACATTATATTTTACTAATGAAAAAGGGGAAAAGATATATGTAAATGATGATAAGGTATTTGAACAAGCTGTCGATTTTTCAACTTTACCAATTTTTACCGTTGTAAATTATAAGGGAGAGGAGGTTAATTATGAAGTTTTCATAGCATACAATAATAATATCCCTGTTTTATCTATTGTTACAGAAAACAGAACTCCCGTGATAGAAAAGAAAGAGTATATAAATGGTTATTTCCATATGGAAGGGTTTTCTCATTTTTCCAACACAGAAGGAGAGATGAGGGTCAGAGGAAGAGGAAACAGTACATGGACTTTGCCAAAGAAACCCTACCGTCTTAAACTTGATAAAAAACAAATGATGGGCAATATGCCTGCCGATAAAGATTGGGCGTTGCTTGCTAATTATACCGATCGTACATCCTTAAGAAATAATGTTGCCTTTAAGATTGCCTCACTTACCAATCTTGAATATACTCCACGTATGCAATTTTGCGATTTTTATTTTAATGGAGAATATTTAGGTATTTATGCTCTTACTGAGCATCTTAAGGTTTCGGGTGATAGAATCAATGTAGGTAAAAAAGGTTATGTAATTGAAATAACCCCTTATAATAGAATAGAGGCTGATGAACCATATTTCTCAACCAAACGTCTTCATTTCACATTTAAAGAACCAGATGTCGAACCCGGTACTGAAAATTATAACTGGATATCAGAGTATATAAATAATATTGAAAATATATTATATAGTTCTGATTTTGCCGATCCTGAAAATGGATATGCCAATTATATAGATGTTGAAAGTTTTGTAGACTGGTATATTGTAAATGAATTGGCAAAAAATGTAGATGCCACCTTTTTCGCAAGTTGTTTTATGAACATCATTCCCGGAGAAAAACTAAAAATGGGACCTGTCTGGGATTTTGATATTGCCTTTGGAAACTGTAATTACAACACCGGTGAATCTTATGAAGGTTTCCTAATAAAAAACGCAACATGGTATAATCGACTATTCCAGGATCCTCTTTTTGTTGAAATGGTTAAGGATAGATTCAAAAAGATGAAAGCCAATAAGAGTTTTATAACTTCATATATCCGTTTCCAATCCTTGTACATTACTAAGGCAAGAGAAGAAGATAACAATGTATGGAAATATCTTGGTGTTCCGGTTTGGCCCAATTATGTTGTTTTTGATTCTTATGAAAAGGAGGTACAATATCTGATTGACTGGATTAATAATCGTTTTGAATGGCTTGATAATGCTTTGAATAAATTGTAAACACAATTTATTCAAAGCATCAATAATCAGAATTATTTACTGAAATATTAATAATAGAAGATTATTAAGATTTATTTCGGGAATCTATTGTACAATCTTAAACCTCATCCTTAACCTTCCATTCTCATAGTCAGCGTTAAGCATTTTAAATTCTCCAATTTCGGAGGTATTGTCAACATGAGCTCCGATACAGGCACAAATATCATAGTCTCCAACTCTGACGATTCTCAATGTATCAGAAGCATCAGCAGGCAGTTTACTAAGATCCACTTCGGATGGAACATTATCTTTTGTAACGAACTCTTCCGTTATATCAAGATTCTGTTTTATCACTTCATTCACCTTTCTCTCCACCTCTTTAAGCTGCTCTTCTGTAGGTTGAGGTGTAATAAAATAGTCAATCTTACTTTTCTTCCGTTCTATATGTGCATTTTTTGAACGTTCACAGCCAAACATTCTTATCATCGTTTGATTTAGGATATGTTCTGCCGTATGGCTCGGTTCAAAATAATCTTTTTTTGGTTGGTTTGTTTCTTCCATAAGTGATGATTTCCGGATTTTAATAATACTCTAAAAGTAAAATACTTTAATTATTTATCAAACTCTTTACAGACCTCTTTTTTGATCAAAAGTTATTCAATTCTATAAAATTTATTTGATTTTAATAAGGGCCTTTTTGCATTAACTTACTACTTTTTATATTACACCTTGCAAGGTGTAATATAAATCCTTGCTTGTTTTTAATTGACACCTTGCAAGGTGTAAGTAAAATAGTCCTATATAAAAATTATATATAGGACTTAAATCTAATTTTTAGTCAAAAATAATGATCCTGAAATTACCCCCGGAATCTCTTCCTTATAGTGAGTAACCATTATTACTGTTTTATCACTTCGTTGACAAAAAGTTTCGATCACTGATTTCACAAGACGACGATTATATGTATCAAGACCATGAAGCGGTTCATCGAGAATAAGAAGTGACGGATCTTTCACAAAAGCACGTGCAAGAAGAGCAAGTCGCTGTTCACCTGATGATAATTGAAGAAATGGGGTGTTTTCATATCTTGCGATACCGAACACATTGAGCCAGAAAAGACAGATATCCTTTTGTGAGAGATCCGGTTTTTTATATAGACCTATCGAGTCGTGCAATCCGCTTGCAACGATATCTATAGTTGGGACATTTTGAAGATAGGAGCGATGCATCTCGGGCGAAACATAACCTATATGTTTTTTAATGCTCCAAATGCTTTCCCCACTTCCTCTTTTGTTACCAAAAAGAGATATGTCGCAGGCATACGACTGAGGATTATCGGCACAGATCAAACTAAGCAAAGTTGATTTTCCAGCTCCGTTTTCACCGCCAAGAGCCCATTTTTCACCTTTTCTTATAAGCCAGTCAAGATTTTTAAGAATAGTGCGATTGCCATATTTTATAGATACACTATTAAGACGTACTATCTCTTGTGATTCGGGAGCGGGGTTGGTGTATGGCAATGATATGATCTGTCCTTTCAAATCTTCGGATAGTTTCCCTTTTTTATCGTCACAACAAAATGAAGCGAGATATTCCTGCTTAGAGAGTTTTTCATTACAACAAAGATCTTCAACTTTAAGAACATGAGTTACAAAGTCGGATATATCGTCGAGCGATGAAATCACAACTATAATCTGGATAGTATATGATTCAATAAGTTTTGTGAAAAGAGACGACAATAGATCACGAGTTTTCACGTCAAGGCCTATGTACGGATTATCTACAATAAGTACGCGTGGATTTGTAAGCAAGGTTTTAACAAGCTGAAATCGGCGCAACTCACCGCTTGAAAGTGATATAATCTTTTTGTCAAGAAGAGAATTTATATTAAGAATATTATAAAGTGATTCTTTAAAATAGGGGTCATTACCTATACCTTCAAGAATCTCTCCGATAAGAGGAATTTCATCCTGATCCTGAGAGTTCCATCTTTGTTGATAATAGTAATTTGCATCAGCGGCACCGTAAGAGTCGCGAAATGATATATATTTTATGTTTTCATAAGCCAAAGTACTTTGCGAGGGGAAGAAGTCATAATTTATCTTGCCTGAAAGCAGAGGCGATTTATTTGTAATAATATCAACAAGTAGTGATTTACCACTACCGTTTTCACCTATAATGGCAATCTGTTGATCAGCCTCGAAAGAGAGGTTTACAGGAGTTTTCATTCGAACCAGAGGGTTTCTTGTGACACCTTCTTCTATTTTTATTGTATACCTTTTCATAGCACTTACCTTAATTTAAAACACGAATGCAAAAGTAATGCTAAGGATATAAATAAAAAAGGAAATCATAATCAAACAGAAATTATATCTGTCTGATTATGATTGTCAAAATAGTATATTAAATCAAATCAAAGGTTATCGGGGGAGTCAGAATATTTCACCTAACATATCTCTTGCCGAACCTCCGCAGTTTTTTTCTATTCCGCAGATCTCTGGAGATAATATAATTGAATAATCGGATATCAACTCAATCTGCTCAGGTTTAAGAGATGCTTTAGCTTTTGCCGAGATCACATATACAGGTTGACGTATACCATCTTTCATGGTATGAAGTTCTATAATGTTTCCGGCAAAGTTATCTACTTGTTCAGGTGAAATCTCAATAATCTCTTTACCGCAATCTTTAAGTAAAGTGGTAATAGCCTTCTTTTGTTTTGTATCTTTTATTGCTTCAAGACAAAGAAATGCAAATTTCTTTCCAATACTTAGTATACTGTTGGTTTTAGAAATAACCTCCCCTTTTTGATCTGTTGCATCGAAAAGAAAATATTTATAATCGAGATAAGAAGCCAGATATTCGAGTACCTCTTCATTGGTTTTTTCCGAATTTGTGGCATATATCACTTTATTATCTCTATCGAATACAAGGCTGTCGTTTCCTTCCAAAAACTTATCTTCTTTTTCGAAAGAGGAAAGATCAATCACATAATATTTCCCGTCATAATGTTCTTTAAGTATTTTGATAGGAGTTTTATATTTCTCTTCTCTTTTCTCAACACATTTTAAAGGATAAATAACAATATATTTTTCCGCATCGGGAAGATCATTAATGAATTGACTAGATTTTATAAGATCGTTTTTCAATATCTTATATTGATTTGCCCTTTCAATTTTCGTGTGAACTGAAAACCAACAATCGGGAAATATTGACTTAGGAGTAAAAGGTTTTGCTTCATCTTCTATCTCCATCACAATTATACCTTCGGCCCGAAGCATTCTGACATAATTGTCAAACTCGTCCAATTCTTCTTTTTGAGCAAAGCGAATAGAACCGTCTTTTTGAAAAGCGTCATTTAATGCCTTATCGTCAATGTATTCGAATCTGACAGGGCGCACCATCATTACTGTATCGGTAGTCTGTATCATAATATTGAAAACTATTGTTTATAGTATAAACAAGTGACAATTTTATAGGTTCACAAAGAATTGTATTACGTTAAAATATTCTACGAGATAAAAAATATGTTTTACGACATAAAAAAGTTGACCTTTGGAGAATAACGAGAGAAGTTTTTACATACATTTGCGCCAATTTTAAAATAACGTATTGCTTATTTAAGTAGAAATAAATGAAAAAATTGGTTTTTGCAGTTATCGCCGTAATAGGTATGGCAAGCTGCGCACAGAATTTTAAACTTGATCAGACAAATGCTGAAACACATGTTTTACATGCAGAAGATGTAGAATCGAAAACGCCGGATGAAGTAGTTGAGATATTGAAATTGGGAAATAGCAACTTTATGCAAAAGCATACAAGTAATCGTGATGCTATGGCACAGCTTGTAGAATCGGCTAACGACGGTCAGCATCCTCTTGCCATTGTTCTTTCTTGTATAGATTCTCGTGTGCCGGTAGAGTTGATATTTGATAAAGGTGTAGGTGATATCTTTGTTGCACGTGTAGCGGGAAATATTGTGAATGAAGATATTCTCGGAAGTATGGAGTATGCATGTGAACATTCAGGTTCAAAAGTAGTGGTTGTACTTGGTCATGAAAGCTGTGGTGCTGTTCACTCTGCTTGCGAATATGTTCAGGCAGGAAATATGACACAGATGCTTCAAAAAATTTATCCGGCAATCGACAGTTGTCTAAAAGTGAATCCTGATGCTCATTGCGCAGGTTTTGAAAATGATGTTGTTCGTAAAAATGTAGAAATAATGGTTGATCGCGTAAGAAAAGAGAGCGAAATACTAAGTCACATGGAACATGAGGGTGAGATAAAGATAGTGGGAGCAATCTTCAATCTTCATACAGGAGAAGTTGAGTTCTTATAATATTAGGTTCTATTATAAAGAAAATAATTTTTTAATATAGTTCTGTCAGAAATCAAATGTCGATAAGAAGAGAATTTATTCTTTCTTATCGGCATTTGTTTTTTGTGAAATTTTATTTCTGACTAATTAATACAACTATATGTTTGTATTTGAGAATTTTGGCTAATTAAATTATTTAATAATGTGTTTTTCCCCATTAATGATATAAATACCACGAGGAAGTTGTTTTAGGGCATCTTGTTTCAATATGTTTTGTTTAAGTGTTATTCCTAAGATTGAATATACATTTGTTAAAGAGTTGTCAACACTATTTTCTTCGATATTTAAAGAAATATTAGTTCCTCGATATAATAATTTGAAATTGTCGAAACAGCACCATGAATCATATTTTGAACCACTATTGGAGATTCCTATTTTAAGATCTCCTTCTGTAACTTCAACATCGAGAGAGTTATGATAATGTCCTTTTTCAAAACTTTTATTTGCAGCATACATACTATTTATATATCCGTTTTTTAGGTCAAGATTACCCATCTCTTCGATCGAACCGTCGTATATATAAGAATAAATAGAACTAACCGGTATATTTTCATTGTTTGCATATATTATTGCCGGTATAATTTCTGTGTTGTTTTGGTATGCAACTCCTTTATCATTTTCACCTGTTCTGTATAACGCAGATACTTGCAGAGTATAAACTCCCGGTTTCAGACCAGATATATTCTGATAAGTATCGAAATTTTTATTCCAATATTCAGCTGCGCCGTATCCCCAAGTCGGAGAGTTTGCCCAACCTGAACAATTTGAGTCGAATGTCGGGTTATTTATAAATATGCTCATATCAAGGAATTGCCCTGTTACCGGGATAGCACCCTGTGACGAAAGATATTTAATGGTGGCATTGTGCAATGATTGGAGTGAATTATCAAGATCTTCGCGTGTGGAAGATGAAGAAAGATTGTTGTCAGAACTTAATATTTCAGTTTTTAATGTATTCAAATCATCAGATTCTGTAGCTCTTAATGCATTTAATTCGCAAGATTTTTTTAATTCAAGGAATGAAAACTTGATCTCTTGAGAATATTGGGCAAGAGAGATCATATCCTCAAGAGTTGCAATTGCCATTTCATATGCTTCAACATTCTCATCAATTGTACGGCTTTGAAGTAAGGCATCACTGATAAGTTTATAAATGTTTTCAGGAATTGCATCTTCTTCTGTTTTTTCGATTTTCAGTTGAAGTGAATAAAGTTGTTGTTTATATTTTTCAAGAGAATTTTCCTTTGTTAAATTAATACAATCAATATCCGGCATCCACGCAGAAGGATGATAAAGACGAATTGTATTATTTCCTGAATTTAAATTTATTTTCAGCTCCACATCAGCCGGTTTATCCCAACTTCCTGAATTTACATTAAGTTTGACCGCTTCCTGATCATTGATTTGAATATAAATATCTCTGTTTTCATTACATATATAAGATAGAGTCATTGTGTATTCACCACCTTCACGACTATATATGTTTTTCCATTGAAGGTCATTATTAAGAGATCGACCAAGCCAGTTTGCTTTTGCACCTCCGGAACAGTAATCAGATTCTGTATATATTGCAGTTTCTGCACTCTGATTGTTGGTTAATTCCTGGTAAGCACTAAGCCAGGCTGTTTCAGCTTCATAAAGAGTACGTTCATAGCGCTCTTCTGCTTCAAGTTTATAAATTCTTGTACCGTGAGCAGGAACATTTACCGAAAATGAACCGACATGTTGACCAAGATCGGTTTTTTCAAATAGATCTCTTACATTGATTTTGCCTCCAAGGTCAAGCTCAAGAAAATCTATTGAAATGTTTTTTGCTGCATCGCTTGAATTGTATAAAGCAATCGCTCTTGTAGTTCCGTGAAGAGTTTCTATATCTTTTACCAAAACATAGGTTCCCGCTTCCCTTTTTACAACATAGGCCTGAAGTGATAACGGGTCTTGATTCAGAGCAACTATCTCTTTATTTGTCAGTAATTCGAGAGATTTACCGGAAAGAGTACCCATGTCACAACCTATTAACAAAGGAGAACTCATGATACACCACATTCCGAAATGTGTTTTATCTTCTTCCTCTGTCAACCCACGACCAACCTCAAGCATATCCATATCATTATGACGTCCGTTAGTGGCAAAAGCGGATAGATATAGATTTTGCAAGATTATCCCCTTTACAGAGTTCCAACCAAGATAAATATCTTCAGTAGTTCGCCATGAATCAGCTACTTCATGTATCCATGTTCCCGGGAATGCCCAACGGCAAGCGTTTAGAATCACATCCTCTTTTCCTGTATTTGCAATTGCTTGTGCTATTGCTCTATAGCGTTCTTCTTCCGATAACTGAAGTTTATCGACATTATGATTTGAAGCTCCACCGCAGAAGTCCACTTTGATGAAATCAAAATCAAGTTCCTTAAAGAAAAGATCCATATCTTTTTGGTCATAACCGTATAGTCCGACTCCAATACCGAAAGGATCGCCTCCCCAGAATGATGCACACGTATTTTTTCCGGCATCGGAATATATTCCGGCTTTTAGACCTTTTGAATGTATATATTCAACGATTTCATTAAGACCATTAGGGAATCGAGTTGGATGAAACAATAGATTTCCTTCTTCATCACGTCCTCCGAAATATCCATCATCAATATTAATATATTTAAATCCCACATCATGGAGACCTTTTTCGATCATGGCATCAGCCTGATCCTTTATGAGATTTTCACTTATATCTATACCATAGGTATTCCATGAGCTCCAACCCATAAGGGGAGCTTTGTGGGTAATTTCAGCAAAAACAGAGGAACTGTTTAATAATATTCCAATACCTATAAGATATTTGAAATTAGGTTTAAGATGCTTTTTCATGTTTAAATGTGTATTTTTTTATGTGTACAGAGAAAAGTTATTCTTTCGAATGAGGATATAAATAATATATAAATGGTAGTGATATGAATATGACAAAATTACTTATCTAAGAAAATTATGATGAATTCTTTTTAATCATTTAGGGATAATAAAATAATCAAAAATGCTTTAAGATGTAAGTAATGTAATTTTTTGAATATTATTTTAGCAAATCTAAAAACGGAGTTTTATATGATTTAGATGTGTTAGAGGTAGATAAGAATGGGATTGACGAATTATTTATCTCTATATGACGAATTATTTATCTTATGTAATATTGATATTTATAAACTTTGCAGAACTACTAATCACAGAGATTACTAAACTTTAGATTATAACCTTCATTGAAGAAAATAGAAAAAACAAATAATTAATACATTTATGAAAAGAACACTTCTATTTGTAGTATCAGCCTTTATTTTAAGCTTAAATATGAATTCGCAAGAGAATTTGAAATTTAAGGAGTGGGCACAAACCCCGCCAATGGGATGGAATTCATGGGACTGCTTCGGACCAACTGTTGTAGAGTCAGAAGTTAAAGAGAATGCCGATTATATGGCAAAGCATCTGCTTTCTTCAGGCTGGGAATATATCGTTGTTGATATACGTTGGTTTGTTGAAAATGATAAAGCCGGGGGATATAATCAAACAAATCCTATTTATGTTTATGATGAATATGGACGTTATACACCTGCCTTGAATCGTTTTCCATCTGCTGCAAACGGAGCGGGATTTAAACCTCTTGGCGATTATATACATTCGCTTGGGTTGAAATTCGGTATTCACATAATGAGAGGATTGCCTAAAGTTGCTGCGGAAAAGAAACTTCCTGTAAAAGGGACTGATGGTATTACTTGTGATATGATTGCTAATAATGATTCAGCTTGTACATGGCTGAGAGATAATTATAAAGTTGATATTACAAAACCGGGTGCACAAGAATATTATAATTCAATCTTTGATATGTATGCTGAATGGGGAGTTGATTTTATAAAAATTGATGATTTATCACGTCCATATCATGCATCAGAGATCTCAATGATTAGAAAAGCAATCGACCAAACCGGCAGACCTATAGTATTAAGTATGTCACCGGGAGAAACTCCTTTATCGGAATATGAACATTGCCATAATCATGCCAATATGTGGAGAACAGTGGATGACTTCTGGGATAACTGGACTCAACTTCAATATCAATTTACAGTATGTGCGAAATGGGCTCCCTATATCGCTCCCGGAACATGGCCGGATGCAGATATGTTGCCTATGGGTAAATTAAGCATTAGAGGTGAACGTGGAGCAGAGAGATTTACCAATTTTACTCAAGATGAACAAATAGCGATGATGTCTTTATGGACTATATTCAAATCTCCATTAATGTTTGGAGGTCATATGCCGGAAAATGATGAATTTACCAACTCTTTATTGACAAATAAGGATGTACTTTATATGCATTCTAACTCTACAAACAACCGACAAGTGTACCGTACGGATAATAAAGTCCTTTGGAGTGCTGATGATTCGAAATCAGAAGATAAGTTTGCCGCTATTTTCAATCTTGGAGGTGATGAGTTTATCAATGAAAAGAAAGCAATTTACAGAAGTGGAACAATCTCTTATCTTACTACAGGCTATGGACTTGATATGGAGGTGGATATTCCTGAAGGCAGTGAACTGTTGTGTCTTGCAGTTTCCGATGCAGGTGACGGATATGATTGTGATCATGCAGACTGGATAAATCCTGTTGTAGTTCTTAACGATGGTACTGAAGTTGATGTCACAACTCTTGATATACTTAAGTCATCTGTTGGATGGGGAAATCTTGGAATAAATAAGAATATTAACGGCGGAACTCTTTCTGTAAACGGTCAGAAATATAATAAAGGATTTGCAGTACATTCAAATTCTGTAATTCTTTTGCCATTACCAAAAGGAGCAGTAAAATTTAAATCGTTTATCGGAATAGATAATACCGGATCTGATCAAGGTAGCTCTTCAACAGTTGAATTTTTCGTGTTTAATGAAGATGGAACAACAAGAGAGGGTATCGATCCTGAAAAAGCAATATTTAATAGCGGACTTGTAAGCCGAAATTTCAAAAAAGAGGGTGTAGATGTAAAAGCTGATATTAAAGGAGCTTCTAAATTATATCTTGTTGTAACTGATGCAGGAGACAATTATAATTATGATCATGGCAATTGGGTTAATCCTGTTTTGAAAGACTCTGAAGGAAATAGTAAAAAACTTACAACACTTAATTGGGTAAGTGCTACAAGCGGATGGTCAACTGTTAAAAAGAATATGAATATAGATGGCGGACGTCTTCTTATAAACGGGAAAAGCTATGCGAACGGATTTGGAGTTAATTCAAATTCTATCATAGAGTTTGATTTGCCGGAAGGACACGATTATGTAACATTCGAGGCTTTGTGCGGATATGATTCAAATATGGACAGTGCTCCTAACGGAGTAACTATGGAATTCATGGTATTTACTCAGGATCCTGCACCTCAGAAATCAGAAGTGATGAGTATAGATCTGAGAGATATTGGTTTTGAAAATAAACAAACTTGTAGAATTACAGATATGTGGAGTGGAGAAGAGCTTGGAATATTCAAAAATGACGAATTCTCACCTCTTATCAATATGCACGGCGCCGGATTATATAAGATTACACCAGCTTTGTCTGATCCAAATAGTATAAAAAAAAATAATTCGAAAGATGATACTTTTTCAGTAATATCTACTCCAGAGGGTGTAAAATTAAAATGTAACAAAAAGGAGATGGTGAAAATATATAGTTTAACCGGAAATTTAGTGTATAATGCTGAATTGAAGGAGGGTGATCATTTCATAGAATTACCAAAATCCGAATATGTTATAAATAACAGAATCGTATCAATAAGATAAAATTGAAATTGTTTTATTATATTGTATACGTCATTACCAAAAGGATTACATAAAGTGTTGAAATTAATCAATAGCATAATTTTTAGAAAAAACAGATTGCCGAGCTTTGTCATAAAGATAAAGCCGGCAATCTTATTATTTTATATATTATCGTTAACCACCTGTTTTGCATTTGAAGATGTGACAATAAAAAGAATAGGAGTTGAGTCTGGACTTCCTAATTCCAATATATCAGATATTATACAAAGCGAGGATGGTTCGATCTGGTTTGCCACCAAACAAGGTTTAAGCCGATTCGACGGCTATCGTTTTACCAATTATGAAACCGCTAATTCTGATATTTCGGGTAATGAACTCAATTGTATTGCGGTAGATGATAAAAATGATAGAATCTGGGTTGGTACCGAGAGGGACGGACTATGTTACTTTAATATGCAAAATAAGAAATTCATAAGAATTATTAATGATTATAATAGCGTTGATTCATTTCATAGTGCAGGAGTTTTAGATATTTCCAATTCGGAGAGTGATGGAGTATGGATTGCAACCTATAATTCAGGTGTGGCTTATTATGACAACAAAACAGATAAATTTAGTTATTATAATAGCTCTACAATAGAAGGGATGCCCGATAATCCTGTATGGACAGTAAAAGAGGATAGAAGAGGTTTTCTTTATATCGGATTTTTAAGAGAAGGGTTTAGTGTACTTTCTTTGAAGGATAGAAAAATCAGAAACTATAAAAATTTCATTTCCGAGAAAGAAGGGCCAAGTGATAATATTGTGATGAATGTCTATGTTGATCCTCTCGATAACGTATGGATTGCAACGATGGAGGGTATGTATCTATTTAATCCCAATACCGGGAAATTCAGAGTTTTCAGACATGATCCGAATGATGAAACAACAATATTGACAAATAGAATTTATGACTTTGCCTATAAGAATAATTTTCTTTGGATAACTTGTCGAATGGGAGGAGTCAGTGTGCTTGATCTTTCTCAAGATATTTATGATGAAAATAAAAAAATAGAATTTAAGCATATAAGATCCGGAAAAGAGAAAACCGATCTTTCAAGTATTCATTCATATAAACTTTTGGCAGATAGTTTCGGCAATTTATGGATTGGATATGAGGGTGACGGTGTAGATTGTATTACTCACTATTCATCATACTTTAAAACAATATCTACTAAAGAGAGAGGCAAGATGGCAATATCGTTTTGCGCAGATAATGGAAAAAAAGTATGGATTGGAAACGATGCCGGTTCAATTACTATACTTAATGATGAAGCTAAGGAGAAAAAAATAAAGAGTAAACTTCCGGATGGTTTTGACGATGCAATTGTTCAGACTTTATATAAAGATAAAGATGGCAAAATATGGATAGGGACATTCTTGCATGGAATAATTGTTTATGATCCAGAAACAGAAAAATTGTCATCGCTTGATCCCGATCCTTCAATTCCGCTCCATATAAAGTGTTTTGCTGAGGGGCAAAATGATATTATGTGGATAGGAACACATCACGGTGTTTTTAAATATGATATGAAAACGAAGCAATTTACTCATGATAAATTGTTAAACAATGCTATCGATGATAATATCATTATGGACATTAAATGTGATCTTAATGGAAATATATGGATTGCGACTTTTAGTAGCGGTTTAAGTTGTTTTGATAAAAATGAAAAATTGTTGTGGCGTTCTCTCCAGAATAATAAATTCCCTTCAACATGTGTAAATACATTATTTATAAATACAGATGAAGAGATTTTAGCAGGTACAAGAAAGGGACTTGTCACTTTTATTAATCGTTATTTTGATACTCCTGATTTTGATAATTTTATAGTAAGAGGAGAGGAGTCGGGTCTTGCTAATGGAAATATCAGAGCTTTAAATGAGGATATATTTGGCAATATATGGATGAGTACAAACATTGGAATTAGCGCATATATCCCTAATCGTAATAGTTTTACCAATTATTATTGGTATGACGGAATACATCGTGGTCAATATATTGACGGATCGACAACTATAGATGATCAGGGTATGATATATTTCGGATCAAGAGAGGGTATAGTATATTTTAATCCTATTAAGTTTAGGAAAACAGAAGCTAAGAGCAGTATCTCGATCTCTGATTTTATTGTTTACAGAAAAAGAAATGATGATTATGAAAGAAATATTTATATACATAATAATGCTTCTGTAAATCTTGATTATGATGAAAATTCAATACAGATTAATTATTCATGTAAAGATATTTCATATTCTTCAGCTATAGAATATGAATATCAATTACAGGGGCTTGATAATATTTGGTATAAGACTACCGAAAATAATGTCACTTATAGGAATCTTCCATCGGGTAAATATAATTTCCTTTTGCGACACAGATTGCGTGGAGACGATTGGGATGATAAGCTACTTACTCTTGATATAATAGTGGGTCGTCCTTGGTGGTTTTCGGCATATGCAATTACTGTTTATTCAATGGTGTGTCTTGCATTATTATATTTATTATTTTATCTGTATCACAGAAGGGTAAAAGCGGAAAACAGATTGATTATAGAGACTGAAAATCATAATAAGGATAAAAAAATAAATTCTGAGCGTCTGGAGTTTTTTACTAATATCGCTCATGAGTTACGAACACCGCTGACACTGATAATGGGGCCGGTTGAGGATATATTAGAGGAGATTAGTGATAAAAAAATGAAGGATCGACTCACTGTTGTTAATAGAAATGCAAAAAGATTGCATGAATTGATTAACAGAATAATGGAGTTTAGAAAGACAGAAACTTGCAACCGACGATTAAATCTTATATATGGTGATCCTTTTAGTATAATATCGGAAGTAGTGCTTCAATTTAAGGCGAATAATAATAATGAACTATTAAAAATTGAATGTAATCTTGAAAAAGATATAGAGCTATGGTATGATAAGGATGTGATATCGATAGTTTTAAATAATATAATTTCAAATGCCCTAAAATATACAATTAAAGGCTCAATCTCTATAGAGAGTGGGATGGTTATAAGAGAGGAAAAAAAATATTATTTTCTTCGTATTTCTGATACAGGGTGTGGAATCGCCAAAGATAATCTTCCTTATATTTTTAATAGTTATTATCAAGGTAACGGCCAGTTTCAAGCCGAGGGAACTGGGATAGGACTCGCATTGGTAAAAAATCTTGTAGAACTTCATAATGCACAAATCTCTGTTGAAAGTAATATTGGAGAGGGCACAATTTTTGAAATTCTTTTTGATTCGGAATATGAATATATGGGAGAATCAAGGTTAGAAAGTGTGAATAAAAGGGAGAAATTACAACCTAACATTGGAATAAACTTAAAGGAAGGGGAGGATGATTCAACTATAAAAATTCTCCTTGTTGAGGATAATAAGGATATTCAAGATTATTTTGTTTCTGCATTATCTGATATATATTCAGTAATGAGAGCTTCCGATGGAAAAGAGGGATTAAATATTGCTTTTGAATCAATACCGGATATTATAATAAGTGATATTATGATGCCTAATATGGATGGAATGGAACTGTGTAGGATCATAAAAAGTGACCTGCGTACCTCTCATATTCCGGTTGTTCTTCTTACGGCAAAAGATTCTGCTGATGATAAGTTAGAGGGTTATAAAAATGGAGCTGATTCTTATTTAACGAAACCGGTCAATTCTAATCTTCTTAAAGCAAGAATTGAGAATATATTAAACAGAAGAAAACTTTTTATAGAGTTAATAACAAATTCTGTTTCCTCTTCTTTGAAATCGGATAAATTAATAAATGCCTATAAAGAGCAATCCCAAGATACGGAGCTTAATAATGAAGTAAAAAATGATTCAATTTCTCAATTAAATGACCTTGATAGAGCATTTCTTGAGAGATTAGATATGACAATTGATTTAAAAATGGGAAATTCAGATATTGATGTTTCTGAATTGGCTTCTGAAATGAATATGAGTCATTCTTCTCTTTACAGAAAGATTAAGGCATTAGCCGGATGTACTGTTTCTGAATTTATTCAAAACAGACGAATGTTGAAAGCTTCAGAACTACTTAAGAAAAGCGATATGACGATACAAGAGGTTATGTATTCAGTGGGAATGAATACTCCGGCATATTTTAGAAAATGCTTCAAGGATAAGTTCGGTTGTCTTCCCTCTGAATACAGATAAATAACTTATATAAAAATATATACCTTCTATTATTATGGATTTATAATAACCGGATGATTTAAAACAATAAATCATCCGGTTTAGTTATATAAATATAGTTTTTGGATAGCATACTGAATCTGATTAAATCTGATACCTTTAAAGCAAAACCAATTTTTATATCTATTTTTGTAATAATAAGGAGTGTATATTATGCACTTATTACGTTAAAGAATTGTATGAAAGAATTTATATTATCAAAGCAGGAGAGCGAAAAGACTGTTTTAGTCGGACTTATAACACCGTCACAAAATGAGTCAAGAGCAAATGAATATCTTGATGAACTTGCCTTTCTTGCTGAAACGGCAGGAGCTGAACCGGTTAAAAAGTTTCTTCAACGTTTGGATCAACCTAACACTGTGACTTTTGTTGGAGCCGGTAAGCTGACCGAAATAAAACATTATGTTGAGGAGAATGAGATTGGAATGGTGATTTTCGACGACGATCTTTCACCAAAACAATTGAAGAATATTGAAAGAGAATTACAGGTAAAGATTCTTGACCGTACTACTCTTATTCTTGATATATTTGCTAAAAGAGCACAAACCGCAAGTGCAAAAACTCAAGTTGAACTTGCTCAATATCAGTATCTTCTTCCCCGATTAACAAGAATGTGGACTCACTTGGAACGCCAAAAAGGGGGAATAGGGATGCGTGGTCCCGGTGAAACTCAGATTGAGACAGACCGTCGTATAATTCTCGATAAAATATCACTTTTGAAGCAACAGCTTAAGCAAATTGATAAACAAAAATCAACACAAAGAAAGAATCGTGGAAAAATGGTTCGAGTTGCTTTGGTTGGTTATACTAATGTGGGAAAATCCACTTTGATGAATCTTTTGAGTAAATCTGAGGTTTTTGCTGAGAATAAACTTTTTGCAACCCTAGATACAACTGTAAGAAAAGTGATAATCGATAATCTGCCTTTTTTGCTGGCCGATACAGTAGGATTTATCAGAAAATTACCAACTCATCTTGTGGAATCGTTCAAATCAACTCTTGATGAGGTTAGAGAGGCTGATATTCTTGTGCATGTAGTTGATATTTCTCATCCAAATTTTGAAGATCAGATAGAGGTAGTTAATAAAACTCTAAATGAAGTATGCCAGGCTCAGAATAAGCCGATGCTATTGGTTTTCAATAAGATTGATGCATATGAACATGTTGAGAAAGATCCTGATGATTTATCTCCGGTAACAAAAAAGAATATATCTATCGATGAATTGAAAGAGAGTTGGATGGCCAAAATGCAGAATAATTGCATATTTATTTCTGCTCGAGATAAAGACAATATTGAGGAACTCAAGAATAAACTTTATGAAATGGCAAAAGAGATACATATAACTCGATTCCCTTATAATGATTTCCTTTTCCAAAAATATGATGATATTGATGAAATCTAATTTATATTAGAGAATTTCACCATTGTCTTTTACTTCTTAATACAATGAATGAGATTGTTGATATGTAATAATATTATATATCAACAATCTCATATGTTTTTTAATAATTTCATTTAATATATATAGGTTAAAATTTTTTGTATTAAGTTTAAGCCGCGTAATAATTTAAAATCTTTATGTAATATGAACTATAGGTCATTATCGAAAACTGAAATTAAACAACTTGAGATTAACGGCTGTATTTGTATTGATTGGGGTAAAGTAAAGGTAAAAGATGGTTTTTCTACTCAATATATAAAAAATGCAGTCTTTGATGGGGATGTTTTGTTAGGTATAACAGAATCAATCCATATTTTAAAGGGCGGAATAAATAAACACTCAGGCATATTTAATGCTTTCATCAATAATTCTACTATTGGAGATAATGTTCTTATTGAGAATATTAAAGGATATATTTCTAACTGTAATGTAGGCGACAATTCTATAATAAGTTTCTCCGGTCCCGTTTATTGTGAAGGGGAATCATATTTTGGGCATGATGTAAATGCTAATGTAATGATTGAAACAGGAGGACGAGAAGTGGCCTTGTCTTCCAAATTAACCTCTCAAAACGCTTATATTCTTGCAATGTACAGACATGACAAAGGTCTGACTACAACATTGAAGAAACTCTTTCTTGATTATGCTAACTCGCAATTATCGTCAACAATGAACATTGGCCAGGGAGCAAGAATCATTAATAGCGGTGAAATAAAGAATGTAAAAATAGGACCATTTGCGGAAATAAGCGGTGTGTCATTGCTTGAAAACGGGACTATTGATAGTAGAGAAGACTCTCCGACTCAAGTCGGTGTTTCTGTTATTGCAAAAGGTTTTGTTTTGGCTCCCGGAGCTGAGGTTTTGGAATCGGCCCAAATTTATAATACTTATATCGGAGAAAGATCAAGAGTCTCAAAAGGATTTACTTCACATGATTCTCTGTTTTTTGCAAATTCTATAATGGAAAACGGTGAAGCATGCTCTATTTTTGCTGCACCTTATTCAGTTTCAATGCATAAATCATCATTACTAATTGGTGGATATTTTGCTTTTTTAAATGCCGGTTCCGGTTCTAATCAAAGTAATCATTTATATAAACTAGGACCTATTCATGAGGGAATTGTTGAAAGAGGTGGTGCACTTGCATCTGACTCTTACATAATGTGGCCTGCTCATATAGGAGCATTTACTTTTGTAATGGGACGTCATTATTCACATCCCGATATTGAGAGTATGCCTTTTTCAATGTTAATACAGAAAGGCACAGAATCATGGCTTACTCCGGGAGTAAATCTTAATAAAGTTGGAATAATAAGAGATTCTCAAAAATGGCCCAAAAGAGATAAAAGAATAGGAGAAAAACGAGATATAATAACTCACGGACTGTTTACTCCTTATGTCATATCTCAAACACTTAAAGGGTATAATTTCCTACTGAAGAAAAGCAGAAGTCTGAAGCCAAAACAAGAATATATTCAATATAACGGAACATTTATTAAAACTGCCGGACTTGACAGATCGCTTGATTGCTATTATAATGCCATTACAAGTTATATAAGTGAAAAGGTTCTTGAACGACTTCATGCTAATGAAGATCCTTCTGAATTCCAGGAAGCATTAGCCGTACCCAATTTAGGTGAAATTTCATGGAAAGATATAGCAGGAATGATCACACCAAAAGAGGGAATAGATCAGATAATTCTTGATATAAAAGAGGGTCGAGTAACTTCAATTGATGATCTTGAAGCAGAATTCCAGGAACTGAATTCAGGATATGAACAATATGAATGGATTTGGTGCTCCAAACTTATACTTGATTGGTATAGTATTGATGTAAACAATATCAAGAAAGCAGAACTTAAACGTATACTTGAATTAGGTTATAATGCAATCTTAATGAATGGTGAATTTGTTTTGGAGGATGCTTTGAAAGAGTATGATGATAAGCTGAAAGTTTCTTATGGAACTCATGAACCCGAAGATCAAAAAGGAGCAGAGTTCTCAAATGTAAGAGGCGAGTTCGATTCTAATCCTGTTGTAGCACAATTAAGACAACACTACAGAGAGCAGGCATTGGAATATCGAAAATTAAGTACTTTCTGATTCACTAAGTAATTCATTTAAGTAATATTCTAAAACGATATTCATTTCCGTACACATATAAGAAACAGTTAATATATTGTATTTTATAAGAAATGAAATTCTAATCCTTTAAGGGTATAAAAAAGCAACGCAGAAATTTAAATCTCTGCGTTGCTTTTTTATCTATGTTATTATCTGACTGTTTTTGTAATCAGATTATATATTGTTTTTATTTAGGAAGATTGAAAACGACAGACATCTCTTTCATTGCTTCATCCGACATTCCATCAGGAGTAAATCCCATATTTTTTGCTGCTATATAAATCTGAGCAGATTTCGTTAGTACATCCACCTGATCGAAAGCCTCAAGGATATCATCTCCTACAGCGAGAACTCCATGTTTTTCCCACATCACTACATCATAATCATCAAGCTCTTTAAGAGATGATTCTGCCAACTCAACCGATCCCGGAATTTTATAAGGAATAATTCCTAATCCGCGAGGACAAAAAGCTTTTGTTTCAGGAATCATTGACCAAAGTAATTTAGTAAGTACATCTTTTTTCAAAAATTCAGGATTGTGTGACATTGCAACAAGTTCGATAGGGTGTGTATGCAATACTGCTTTATAATTTGATCCTTTTCCTACCATATGATTGTGAACAGAAAGATGAGCTGTAATTTCAGAAGTTGGTTTTACCGGATTATCGGCAATTATTTCATAACTTTTACAATCATCACATATTCTGATAACAGAACCGTTGTCCATAGGAAAACGAGCAAGATCTCTCATCCTTTTGTTTGTCCCTTTACAATAGAAGAATGCTCCCTTAAGATTCGGAAGTTCCACATCAAGCTTTATTATATCTGAAATAGCGGCCATCGATTTCATGCCTGAATCGGCTAAATCGGTAATATTAATTGTAATATTACCACCATTACGTTCTGCCCACCCTTTTGTCCAAAGATATCCTGCTACTTCTGCGACTTTTTCTATCTCTCTTTTAAGTTCTAATCTTTCCTCTAAGATTGTTTTCATTCTTTTAGATTTTAAATTGGTTTAATGTTTCTTTATTGTTTAATGTCTTTCTATTTTCTCTTTAATATTCATCTAATTATCATTATAGATTAATGAAATACTATCAATAACGCGATTCTGAGAAATAAAATATAATAGTGTAATAATTCATATAACCTGCTTTGGTTATTTATGACGTAAAATTATAATATTTTAGTCATTAAAACTTTAAATAATTGATGCTTATTTTTAAAATACAATCATATTTGATATCAAAATAATTTTTTACAAGAATAAAAAAAGAGCTTTTAAAAGTTGATGGTAACAATTTATTGCTAAAAATTGAGAATGAAATTTTAAAAAAAAGAGCGTTACAAATGAAACTGTAACGCTCTTGATATTAATTATCTTTTTAGTCAAGAATACAAATGAGAGAATTAATTGATTGCTTCAACTATTTTTGCAACAGCAGCATTAAGACCTTCAGCATTCTTTCCTCCCGCTTGTGCGAAATGAGGTTGACCGCCGCCGCCGCCTTGAATTAATTTAGCACCTTCTCTTACAAGCTGTGAAGCATTGTATCCGTTAGCCACCATATCGTCGCTTAGAGCTACTGTAAGAAGAGGTTTTCCTGCTTCTTGAGTCCCCGCAACGAAGAATAATTTTTCGGATACCTGACCTCTAATCTGGAAAGCAATATTTTTGATAGCATCAGCCGGCATATCTCCAACAAATTTTATAACGGTAATACCGTTGATAATCTCTGCATTTTTAAGAAGAGTATCTTTTACCTGACCCTGTTTTTCCTTTGCAAATTCATCGATTTGTTTCTTAAGATCTGCATCTTCTTCAATCATTTTCTTGATAGAAGCGGCAAGATTAGGAACATTATTAAACAATCCTCTAATCTCTTTTATCATATCTTGTTGCAGATTAATAAGAGTTTCTGCTTTTTCTGCAGTAACTGCCTCAATACGTCTTACACCTGCTGCAACTGAACTTTCAGAAACTATTTTGATAATACCGATACTTCCTGTTGCAAGAACATGAGTACCACCACATAGTTCTACTGAATTTCCGTATTTGATAACACGCACTTCATCACCGTATTTCTCTCCGAAAAGAGCCATAGCACCAAGTTCTTTGGCTTTTGAAATAGGCATTGCGCGATCCTCTTCAAGAAGAATATTTTCTCTTACCATACGATTTGCAAGGATTTCAGCCTGACGAAGTTCTTCATCTGTCACTTTTTGGAAGTGAGAAAAGTCGAAACGTAGTGAATCCGGAGAAACAAGCGAACCTTTCTGTTCAACATGAGAGCCAAGCACACTTCTTAAAGCCAAATGTAATAGGTGAGTAGCTGTATGATTACAAGCTGTAGCCATACGGTTTTCTTTATTTATCTCAGCTTTAAATGTTGCTGTTACGTCAGCCGGAAGTTTTGTTGTGATATGTACGCTCAGATTATTCTCTTTCTTAGTATTTATGATCTGAATAGTCTCTTCTGCATTTGAAAGAGTTCCTGTATCACCAACCTGACCACCACTCTCAGCATAGAAAGGAGTCTTGTCAAGTACGATTTGATACATAGTCTGATTCTTTTGTTTAATCTGACGATAACGAAGAATTTCAGATTCACATTCAATATGATCGTAACCTACGAATTGAGGTTCACCCTCTCTTACGCTGATCCAGTCGCCTGTCTCAATAGCCGCAGCATTACGCGCACGCTCTTTCTGAGCCTGCATATTTTTGTCGAACTCATATTTATCTACAGTAAGATTGTTTTCTCTAAGGATCAGCTCAGTAAGGTCAAGAGGGAAACCGTAAGTATCATAAAGCACGAAAGCCACTTTTCCGTCAACAACATCCTTACCTGCAGCTTTTGTTTCATCCATCACCTTGTCAAGCATTTTTATACCTGTTTCCAAAGTGCGAAGGAAAGAATCTTCCTCCTCTTTAATCACCTTCATGATAAGCTCTTTCTGAGCAATTAGTTCAGGATAAGCGTCACCCATAGACTCGATAAGTACAGGGATCAATTTATACATGAACGCATGTTTCTGATTAAGATAAGTATATCCGTAACGTACTGCACGACGAAGAATACGACGAATCACATAACCAGCTTTTGCATTTGAAGGAAGCTGTCCGTCGGTGATAGAGAATGCAATTGTTCTTATGTGATCGGCAATAACGCGCATAGCGATGTCGGTCTGCTCGCTTTCGCCATATTTAATACCTGCCATATCTGAAAGAACCTTGATAATTGGCTGGAATACATCAGTATCATAGTTTGAGATTTTCCCTTGAATAGCCATACAAAGACGCTCGAAGCCCATACCGGTATCGATAACTTTAGCAGGAAGACCTTCAAGAGATCCGTCAGCTTTACGGTTGTACTGCATGAATACAAGATTCCAAATCTCAATAACCTGAGGATTGCTTTCGTTTACAAGAGTACGTCCGTCAATTTTTGCTCTTTCTTCATTTGAACGAAGGTCAATATGAACCTCAGAACAAGGACCGCAAGGACCCGTATCACCCATTTCCCAGAAATTATCTTTTCTGTTACCATTGATAATATGACTTTCAGGAAGATGTTTCTCCCATATTTTAGCAGCTTCGTTGTCTCTCTCCAAATTTTCAGGAGCATAACCTTCGAATACAGTAGCGTAAAGACGATCTGGATCAAGTTTAAGAACATCAACAAGATATTCCCAAGCCCAATCAATAGCTTCTTGTTTGAAATAATCGCCGAATGACCAGTTACCAAGCATTTCAAACATAGTATGATGGTAAGTATCAAGACCTACTTCTTCAAGGTCATTATGTTTACCGCTTACGCGAAGACATTTTTGAGAATCCGCGACACGGGCGTATTTAATAGGGGCATTCCCTAAGATTACGTCTTTAAATTGATTCATACCTGCATTGGTGAACATTAGTGTCGGGTCGTCTTTGATCACCATCGGAGCAGAAGGAACGATGTGATGTTGTTTCGACTCAAAGAATTGTTTGAAAGATTCTCTGATCTCTTTTGCTGTAAGCATAGTTGGTTATTATTTTATTGTTTATTTATTAATCTATTCCGGTATTTATCATCTTAAGAAATGACTTTTGATAAAATCTTACTTTTTTATAAAGTAAAAAACACTCATACTTAATTAGTAACGATAAAACAGTTTGCAAAAATAATTCAAAATATTATTTTTGTAGATAGTGAATAGCTAAAAAATGAGTAAGAAACGATATTATATTTATAATTCTGATACAGATACATATGAACCGGTAATAATTAACGGATACAAAAGAACTCTTATTATAATAAAAAGATTTTTGAGTGGGATATTAATTGGTATAGGTTTATTTGCAATATATATGCATTATTTTAAGTCTCCTAAGGTGCGTCAGATATCACAGGAACGAGAACTTCTTATGATAAAATATGATATCGTAAGCAAACGTTTAGATGAAGCTCTCGTTGTACTTAACGATATACGTCAGCGTGATGACAACCTTTATAGAGTAATTTTACAAGGTGATCCTATATCTCAACAGACAAGAAAAGCATCTTTGGGGCTTGCAAAATATGAAGATATGATGAATTTGCAAGATGCCGATTTAGCTATCACAACTAATAAGAAGATGGATTATCTGAGACGACAATTATATATTCAGTCAAATTCGCTGGAAGAAATATCTCAATTATGTCGTACTCATGAAGATAAACTTAAAAAGATCCCCGCAATACAACCTGTTTCAAATAAAGATCTGAAAAGAACAGCTTCCGGATTTGGCTGGAGGGTTGATCCGGTGTATCAGACCAGACGCTTTCATCAAGGCATGGATTTCTCTGCGCCTAAGGGTACTCCTGTTTATGTTACAGGCGATGGAATTGTAACAAAGGCAGGATATGAACAGGGGTATGGCAATATAATATATGTTGATCATGGTCACGGATATACAACTCGTTATGCTCATCTTAGTAAATTCAAAGTAAAAAAAGGGATGAAGGTGACTCGAGGTACGGAGATTGGTCTTGTAGGTAACACAGGAAAGTCTACCGGGCCACATCTACATTATGAGGTACATCTTAACGGAAAAGTCATGAATCCTATGCATTACTATTTTCTTGATCTTACGCCTGATGAATATGAAGCTATGACCCAAATAGCAGATAATAACGGACTAATGTTTGACTAAAGAAAAGAATGTTATTTTTGTAAAAAAATAGGTATTTTAGGGGCGATAAAAAATTAAACCGGCATGGAAAGAGAAAAACTTTATTATTCAATTGGTGAAGTTGCAAAGCAATTTAATATCAATGAATCGAATCTAAGGTTCTGGGAGAAAGAATTTGACATTATTTCGCCAAGAAAAAATGCCAAAGGAACACGATTTTATACCAAAAAAGATATTGATAATATCAGTCTTATTTATCATCTGCTTAAGGAAAAAGGGATGACGATACCTGGTGCAAGAAGGAAACTGAAGGAGAATAAAAGCCTTGTGATTAAGAATTTTGAGATAATCGAGAAATTAAAAGGTATAAAGCTCGAGATCCAAGGTATAATGAAAGAGATGGAAACTGAGAATAAAGGATAATTTCTTCTTACAAAAAATAGTAACCCGCCTGCGCGGGTTTTTTTATGTCTTTATTATTCAATGTTTATCTTGGTTATTAGACTGAAAAGAGTAGAAATATAGATTGTTTTAATGACACCTTGCAAAGTGCCAATAAAAACTTAGCAAAGTATTCTTTAAAACCTTGCAAGGTGTTGATTAAAAAAAAGTAAGGTTTAAAGAAAAGGTAACCAACTAAAAGATATTTCTATAAATAAAAAATTCCCAAAGTAAATCTATTCAGATCTACTTTGGAAAATCATCAAATAAATTGCTGATATTTATTTGATAGTCTAACAAAAAATATTCCTTTGAAAATTAGCTTGCTGATTTATTAACTTTTACAATTCAATGATAGAAATTGCATATCCACCTCCCGGCGCACATTTTTGTGTATACTTACTTTTGCTATTTATCTTTATTTTCTTTATTTGATAATCCTGAGGATTGTTTCTGTAATGAGCATTTTTTCCGTCAGAATAAATAGTTGCTTCATACTTTTTACCCGGAGTAAGGAAATTGAAAGAGATAGTTGAATTATAACCATTCTCATCAACAGTACAACCTACGAACCAGTTTTCGCTATTCTTATCTTTTCTGGCTATGGTGATATAATCACCTGGTTCTGCTTCCAATATTTTTGTATCCTGCCAATCGACAGGTACATCTTTTATGAATTGAAACATATCAGGAAAACGTTCATAGTTTTCAATAATATCTGCTGCCATTTGAAGAGGAGAGTACATAGTAACATATAAAGCGAGCTGACGTGCTATAGTTGTATTTACCCATGATTTATTATCTGGCGAAACTTTGCTAAGATTTTGTTCAAAGATCCCCGGAGTGTAATCCATCGGTCCACCCATTAGTCTTGTGAAAGGAAGTATTGTGGTATGATCAGGGTTATTACCTCCAAATGATTCATATTCAGTTCCTCTTGCCGACTCATTACCGATTAGGTTAGGATATGTACGACAAAGTCCTGTTGGTCTTACCGCTTCATGAGCATTTATCATGATTTTGTGTTCAGCCGCTTTCTCAAGCACATATTGATAGTGGTTTACCATCCATTGTCCATAATGGTATTCACCACGAGGAATAATATTCCCTACATATCCTGTTTTAACTGAATTGTAGCCATGTTCTACCATCAATTTGAAAGCGTTATCCAGGTGGCGTTCGTAATTTCTTACAGATGCTGAAGTTTCGTGGTGCATCATAAGTTTTACACCTTTGCTTTTAGCATACTCATTTAGTCCTTTAATATCGAAGTCAGGGTAAGGTGTTACGAAATCGAAAACATAATCTTTCGATTTACCAAACCAATCTTCCCAACCAACATTCCATCCTTCAACAAGTACGGCGTCAAAACCGTGAGTAGCAGCAAAATCAATATATCTTCTTACATTTTCATTATTAGCGGCATGACGTCCATTTGAAGTAAGCATATCAAATTTAGTTTCTCCAATCTTAACAGCCGGAAGATCGCAATAAGCCCAAGATGCTTTATTTGTAATCATTTCCCACCATACACCTACATATTTAATAGGTTTGATCCACTCTGTATTATCGTATGCACATGGATCGTTAAGGTTAAGAATTAATTTGGATGATAGCATTTCTCGAGCATCGTCACTAACCATAACAGTTCTCCATGGAGTATTACAAGGAGTTTGCATATATGCCATGTTACCTTGAACATCAGGAGTCAGATGAGATTCAAAAATCATGTTTTTATCATCAAGATCAAGAGACATACATGAATAATTGATCAAAGCTGCTTCGTGAATGTTTATGTATAATCCGTCGTCGCTTTTCATCTGAAGAGCAGTCTGTACTCCTGTTTCAGAGAATGGCGTCTGAGAAGAATTCTCAGTAATTGCAGATGACATTAATCCTCTTATTTCAGAAAGTTTAGAGATCATTGTGCTATATTCCTGAGTGTCATAATCGCCTGGTAGCCAGAATGCCTTATGATCTCCATTCATTGCAAACTGAGTTCTTTCTGCTTTTATAACAAAATAATTTAGATTTTTTTGTTCAGGAAATTCATATCTGAAACCTATTCCATCGTTATAGACTCTGAAACGTAAAACGATATCTCTTTTTTCCTTTTTTTGAGTAAGCGATAGTTCTATCTCATTATAATTATTTCTTATCTCTTTTACTTCACCCCATACAGGAGCCCATGTTTCGTCGAATGAAGTTTTAGAAATATTGGAAATTGAAAATCCATTCATAAGAGAAATATTCTCTTTACATTCCAATCCAAGCCCAGAACGCTTTATCACTTCTTTTCCTTTATAGCTTAATTCATAAAAAGGACGCCCTTGGTTATCAAGGTCAACATTAAGCTTTATTTGATTATCAGGCGAGAATAACTCTTCAGCCTGTAAATTCATCCCTAAGGCAAGAGTTGCAAGGGCAAAAAAATACGTTTTCATAATAATTTTATTTTGTGTCGCAATAAAAAGATAAATATGGTTGATATACTATGATTTTGATTATTAAAACTATTTTAATTCTATTATCATAGATGATTTACCACTGATTTCAAGATTATTACTGAGGTTAATCTCTTTATCTTTAATGATCTCTTTACCACTTATATTTTTACCGATCATAGTTTCAAATCTTGAAAGATCAAGAGATATCTCTTTCGTATTGTTATTGACTATAACCATTACTTTGTTTGTGTCATTATATCGGAAAAATACATAAACATTGTCTTGTGGAAGGTAATGTTTAGTATCTCCATTATGAATTACAGGAGTATTTTTTCTCCAATTCAGAAGTTTACGTGTGAAATTGAAAACCTCATTTTCATCTTTTGTGCGTCCGGATTCAATAAAGCAGTTTCTTTCGTCACCCGGCCATCCTCCGGGAAAGTCTTTACGTATATCTCCGTCTCCTAACTCTTTTATTCCGCTCATCATGATTTCAGTACCGTAGTATATCTGAGGAATCCCTCTTACGGTTGAAAGAATGGTGAAAATCAATTTATAATCATCGATATTGTTATCTATTGTTTTCCAAAGTCTTTCAGTGTCATGATTATCAGCAAAAAGAAGAAGGTTATTAGGATTGGTATATAAATAATCTCGCGTAAAATTCTTATATACATGCATAATCCCCGATTCCCAACCTTGTTCCTCTTTTGTAAAAACATTTAATGCATCGCTTAGAGGAAAATCCATAACAGAGGGAAGTTCGGAGTTGAAACCATCTTTGTTATAAGCATCTTTTTGCCAATAAGCGATTTCTAAGGGTTCATGCATCCATACCTCTCCAACAATATTAAGATTTGGATACTCTTTCATAACTCTCTGATTAAATGTTGTCATTGCATCAGGATAGTTGTAAGGATAAGTATCTATTCTTAATCCGGAGAGATTGGCAAACTCGATCCACCAAATTGAGTTTTGAGTTAAATAATCCATTAAAAGATTATTTCTTTGATTCAAATCGGCCATAGTCACATCAAACCAACCACAAGAATTCAAATTTCTATCATTTTCGGATGCATATGGGTCCTGTATTGTCCAGATTCTGAAATTACATCTCTCCTTATCATGTACCCAATCCTGAGTAGGTTGATCTTTAACCATATAGTGTTCTGTAGAACAATGGTTGGTTACAACGTCCATTATCAATTTGATACCTTTTTCTTTAGCCTTTGATGATAATTCTTTATAGTCATTATTAGTACCGTATCTTGGATCGATATTGTAATAATCGCTAATAGCATAAGTATGATATGAGTAAGTCGGCAGATTATCTTCCATCATAGGAGTGCTCCAAAGAGCAGTAAAACCTAAATCGGAAATATAGTCCAGATTATTGATAATACCTTTTATATCACCTCCATGTCGACCATTTAAATCATCTCGATTTACTTTTTCCAACATAGTAGGGTGGGAGTCGTTGGAGGGATCTCCGTTGGCAAATCTATCCGGCATAAGAAGATACATAGCATCAGAGGAACTAAAACCTTTTTTATCTTCAGGATTTGAATCTCTTTCCAAAAGAGGATAATTATATTTTATAATTGATTTATTATCTTTCTTAAAATCAATTTGCATATATCCGGGTTTGGCATCTTTGTCAATTTCGATATAAAGAAAAATATAATTAAGATTTTGTACTTTTTCAACCTTGGTTATTCTTACGCCGGGATAATCAATATTGGGATTTAACAATGCTATATCCTTACCATATATACAAATCTGAAGATTTTTATCTTTCATTCCAACCCACCAGTTACCGGGTTCTATTTTAGTTATCTTATTGACAGATAAAGTCGATGATATAAATTTATTATTAATATCGTTTCTTTTGGCATTGTCGAAATATTCGTTTGTCAAAAAAGATATTTCTTTTTTGCTTGTTGCAGCAGAGATATTATCGACATTAATAAAAGAAAATAGAATTGTCGCTGGTAGAACAGATTTTATAAAAATGTTTTTTGGTATATATATCATGATTTTAAATTATAGCATTGTTAAGAAATAAAACTAAATCAATGAAAGTTATTATGCATTTTCCCGATCAAGAGAGTGTGCCAAATAGGAAGTATGCAATTTAGCATCCTTTTCTACAGGAAATTCCTTATCATTAATCAATATGTTTATTCTATCACCTTGTTTATTGTTAATGATTATATCTATATGACCAATATTTACTTCAAGTATATTACCTCTGAAGTTTACATTGAAAGAGAAACCTCTCCACTGTGCCGGAATAACAGGATTGAATGAAAGCATATCATTTTTGATTCTTAAACCACCAAAACCTTCAATCACCGAAAGCCATGTTCCTGCCATTGATGTTATATGCAGACCTTCATGTACTTCTTTGTTATAATCATCAAGATCGAGTCTCGAAGTTCTCATATAAAGATCGTAGGCTTTGTCTGTGTTCTTGATTTTAGAAGCAAGAATAGAGTGAATACAAGCAGAAAGAGAAGATTCATGTACGGTACGTGCTTCATAAAAATCGAAGTTCCTTTCAATTGTAGCATTATCATATTCATCTTCAAAGAAATATATTCCCTGTAGGACATCGGCTTGTTTAATAAAACAGCTTCTTAATATTCTGTCCCAAGACCAATGTTGATTGATAGGTCTGACTTTAGGATCCAGATGCTCAGCAAGAGTTTGTTTTTTGTCAAGATATCCGTCTTGTTGAAGGAATATTCCCATCTCTTTATCTTCCGGAAGATAGATTTTACTGATGATATCTTTCCATTTAGATGTTTCTTTGTCTTGATCAAATTTTGTCTTTATATAGATCTCATTTAATCTCTGAGAATCTGATTTTGCTACCTTTTCAATAGCTTCTAATGTATATTTCATACACCATGAAGCAATCTTATTTGTGTACCAGTTATTGTTTACATTATTTTCATATTCATTTGGCCCGGTTACACCAAGAATCATATAGTTGTCCTTAAATTCATTCTTGTTAACTCGTTGAGCCCAGAATCTTGAAATGCCTATCAATACCTCCAGACCATATTCATTTAGATATTTTGCATCACCAGTGTATTTTATATATTTATAAATACCGTATGCAATAGCACCGTTTCTGTGTATCTCTTCAAATGTAATTTCCCATTCGTTATGACACTCTTCACCGTTCATAGTCACCATAGGATAAAGAGCTGCACCATTTTTAAATCCTAATTTCTCAGCATTTTCTATAGCCCTGTCAAGATGATTGTATCTGTAGACAAGTAAATTTCTTGCTATTTGGTGAGAAGAAGTTACCATATAAAAAGGCAAGCAATAAGCTTCAGTATCCCAATATGTACTACCTCCGTATTTTTCACCTGTAAAACCTTTTGGTCCTATGTTAAGTCTTGAATCCTCACCTGTATAGGTTTGTTTAAGTTGAAAAATATTGAAACGGATACCTTGTTGAGCCTCAACATCTCCTTCTATCTTGATGTCTGCCTCCTTCCATATCTCTTTCCATTCTGCAATATGCTCTTTTTTGAGTTGAGAATATCCGGCTTTCATAGCATTGTCAAGATGTGAAAATGTTTTTTCTTCATAATCACTTGTGATATTCAATGAATTTGTCAATGCTACGTATTTAATAAATTCGATAGAGCATCCCTCTTCAATAGAGAATGAAACTTTATTTCCCACAAATAGGGGAGTAGATATTTTCTCGGAGAAAATATGATTAAATTTTCCATTATCTATAAGCAGATCATAACCTGTTGATATTGCAACATTGAAACCAGTTTTCT
The DNA here is from genome assembly GCA_947074145.1 of uncultured Bacteroidales bacterium. GTDB lineage: Bacteria > Bacteroidota > Bacteroidia > Bacteroidales > JAUNSR01 > JAUNSR01. The sequence goes on along the minus strand of CAMTOJ010000007.1, from coordinate 18,531 downwards.
TGGTTTCAGCAAGCATATATGATCTTCTTTCGGTGCATTTGCTTTGATGTATGTTCCAAAACTCTTCATCATAGTTAGAGTCCTGATTTCTTACATTACCATCTATGTAATTCAAAATAGACAGATCACAATCGCCTTTTAATATTTTTAGTGAATATTTTATAGCAGCAATCTCTTTTCTTTTCATGCTGATAAATCTTTCGGCATGTACCTCAATGATATCACCATTAGAATTTTCGGCAACAAATTCACGATGCAAAATACCTGATTTCATATTCAAAACTCGTTTAAAGCTGTGAATTTTCCATTTTGCAATGTCAAGCTGTTCGTTATTTACAGTTATATCAATACCGTTCCAATATGGAGCATTAAGTACTTTGGCAAAATATTCAGGATATCCGTTTTTCCACCAACCCACTCTTGTTTTATCTGTGTAATACACTCCACCAACATATGTTCCCTGTAACGTTTTTCCGGAATAAGCTTCTTCGAAATTGGCTCTTTGTCCCATATAACCGTTACCAAGGCTAAATATACTTTCTGATGCAAGATTATTATTTTCTGAATAGTTGTCCTCTATGATCAACCATTCATCAGGTATAATATATTTGTTCATAGTTTTCTCTTTTTAAAATTTTAGTAATAGAAATTACAGATCTATTTGTAAGAATATGTATTAATCAATAGTTTCAATGATACGCTCCAGACTCTCAATATCTTCAAAACTGTCAATTGTGAATTTCGCTTTGTTCATAAGTGCAGGATTTCCTACTCCTACACAATTAAACCCACCTGCAATTGCGGCCTCAACACCTGCGATAGCATCTTCAAATACAATACATTGGTTTGATTTTTTTTGGACCATTGATGCAGCTTTGAGAAAAACTTCAGGGTCAGGTTTTGCTTTTACTACATTATTACCATCAGCGATGGCGTCAAAAAGATATTCTATATTTAGTTGGTTGAGAATGGTCTGCGCATTTTTGCTTGCAGAGCCAAGAGCTATCGAAATACCTCTTTGTTTTAAAGATTTTAAGAATGTATCCACTCCTGGTAAAATATCATCAGGACTTAGCTTTAATATATATTCCAGATATATATCGTTTTTTCTTTTAGCTAAGTTTTCTTTTTCTTTTGTGTTTAATTCTAAATCTCCCAATGAGAGTAATATATCAAGAGAAGCCATTCGACTTACACCTTTAAGTCGTTCATTATCATTTTCTGTGAAATTTATATTTAGTTCTTCTGCAATTTTTTTCCATGCAAGAAAATGGTATTTAGCTGTATCGACAATTACTCCATCGAGATCAAATATGCAACATTGTGTCATTTCCGAGTTCTTTTTATATATTAATCAATCAATTATGTAGATAGTATTAAGATTGAGAATTCACGAATTCGTCTTCCAAATTATTTTTTTTAATATCCTTCTTTGTTGAGAATAATTTCCATTCAACAATATCATCTTTGTCTTCTACAAATACCACAGTTGCAGAAGCAATAATAAGGCATCCACCTGCTATAACTAAAGCGTAAATTGCTTGAGAATCAAATACATTTTTAATAAGAGGACCACCTATAACCCCGTTTACAATTTGAGGTATGGTAATAAAAAAGTTGAAAATACCCATATAAATACCCATCTTCTTTGCCGGTAAAGCTCCTGCAAGAATCGCATATGGCATTGCAAGAATTGATCCCCATGCTATACCAACACCTATCATTGGTATTATCAACATCATCGGATTGGAAATAAAGAATATAGATACAAGAGCTACTCCTCCTATCAATAATGAAATGGAGTGAGTTTGTTTACGTCCTATCTTTCTTGCAATTATTGGTAACATTAATGCATAAACTGCTGAAATCGCATTATATATACCGAATATGATACCTACCCAATTTGCAGCATTTTGATACGCTAAAGAACTTGTATCACCAATAGGAGCTCTGTAGATATGATGAGCAATAGCAGGTGTTGTAAATACCCACATGGCAAATAACGCAAACCAACTGAAGAATTGAACAATTCCTAATTGTTTCATTGTTTTAGGCATATTCTTTACATCATTATATACCTCTTTGAGTCCACTCTCTTTCTTTTCTGTCTTTTCTTCTTTCTCAGGTGGATACTCTTTGGTTTTTACAATTGTCCAGATAACAGATAAAAACAAAACTATGGCACCGAAATAAAATGAATAGATCACATTTTCCGGAACTACTCCTTCAGCAGCAGTTTTTCCTATTCCAAACCATTCTGCAAGTGCGTACGGTAATAATGAACCAATTACGGCTCCTACACCGATAAGAAAAGTTTGTATAGAAAAACCAAGTGTACGTTGTTCTCCTGGAAGAAGGTCTCCAACTAGAGCTCTAAATGGCTCCATGGCAATATTGATCGAAGCATCCATCATCATCAACATACCTCCTCCGATAAACATTGCAGGGATCACATTTGTAAGTAATTGAGCATTAGGCATCAATACAAGAGCAAGAGAAGTTAATATTGCTCCTACCAAGAAATAGGGCCGACGACGACCAAGTCTGCACCAGGTTTTATCACTGAAGTGCCCGATTATAGGTTGTGCTATCATTCCCGTAAGTGGGGCGGCTATCCAGAACCAAGAGAGATGTTCGACATCTGCTCCGAAAGTCTGAAGAATACGACTCGCATTTGCATTTTGAAGCGCAAAACCGAATTGAATTCCCAGAAAACCGAAACTCATGTTCCAAATTTGCCAAAAACTAAGTTTGTTTTTTGATTTCATAGGTGTTATCCTTTTGCAACGTCTGAAAAGAATAACCTGAATGATGATTTATAATTTTCCAATTAAAAAGTTTAGGCTTGATTTGAAAAAGCATAACTTAATTTTATTGAAAATTACAATTCAATTGTAGAGTTTGAAAAAAGAAATTGATTATTTAGCCGTAACAAATATAAAGTCATTTTTTTTAATTACAAAATCATAATCCTTTCTCAAACGTGTCTGGAGTAGGTTTTTAGGCTTTAAATCTATAATATCAAACGTTTTCGATTATACATTTTTAATATTAAAATAAACTGTAATTTATATCGATTATAAATAAAAAATAGTAAAAATTAGCAAATAATATAACAATTGTTCAGATACTATTATATAAAAACTACCGGAATGAAAATTGTCCCGGTAGTTTTTGTATAATATTTGAAAGGTATTTTTGAACTGTAATTATAAAATTATCTTGCAATAAATCCTAAAGTTGATTCTCTTACAACAAGATTTGTTTTTACAATCTTTGTTTCTGAATCAAATGTAATATTCTTATTGTTGATCCTTTTAAGAAGCATTTCTGTGGCAAGTTTACCTATAATATCTCCATGTTGTTCTACCGTAGTGAGGGTTGGATTGGTTAATGTAGATACAAGACCATCGGTGAAACCACAAACAGCTACATCTTCTGGGATTCTATAACCCATTTTTCTTAATGCATACATTGCACCTGCAGCCGTTAAATCATTAACTGCAAATATTCCGTCAGGAGGATTGGGTAAACTCATTAATTTTCTTGTTACTTCAAGAGCATCATGCTGGTTGTCGCAAGGCAAAATTAAATCTTTGTTAGGAATCATACCGGCAGATCTCAAAGCTTCGAGATATCCGAGTTGTCTTTTTTGTGCAATTTGCAAATTTTGTGGAGCTGAAAGATGAGCAATTCTTTTACATCCTATAGATATTAAGTGTTCAACAGCTGATATTGCTCCATTGAAATCATCTACAATAACTTTATCAGAGTTTATATCGCCTAATATTCTATCGAAAAAAACAATAGGAATATTCGCTTTTTGAATCTCCTTAAAATGATCGGACGATTTCGTCTCTTTAGATATAGAAACAAGTAAACCGTCAACTTGGGAATTCATTACAGATTTACAAATTGACTTTTCTCGTTCAAAATCTTCATTGCTTTGGAAAATGATCACATTATATCCATGCTGATTAGCAATAGTTTCTATCCCGCTTATCACGCAAGAGAAAAAATGATGAATAATTTGTGGGATAATTATCCCGATTAGATTTGACTTTCTCTGTCGTAAACTTAATGCGACCGCATTAGGCGTGTAATTAAGTTGTTTAGCAAGGTCTTGTACTGCACGGCATGTTTCGCTACTAATATCAGGATGATTTTTTAGAGCTCTGGATACTGTAGAAACAGAGATTCCCAATGTTCGTGCCAGGTCTTTAATAGTAATAGAATTGGACATATTTATAGAATGGTGTGTTGGTCTTAGATACACGTTGTTATCGCAAATATATATAAATAACAATCACATTCAATTTTTTAATATTAAAAAGTATAAGGATAGTATAAATATTTACAATTAAAAATAAAATTAAATTAACAAAACTCAAAACTTGCAAACGTTTGCGATAACGTTTGCAAGTTAAAATCAAGCGATAGTGAATAGAAATAAATTAAGAAAATCGACGTTTGGTTACTTTTGTTACATGTCAAACCACAAAATCTAATGATCGGAAAATAAAACCTGAAAAAAGAACTATTAAAAAGAATTGAACAATTAAGCCAAAGATTTGAAAAACACTTTAATTTTTAACGGAATAATAATTTACATATGTGAATTATTTGACATCTAAACAAATAATATTTATGAAATACACAATCTTCAAATACAATCCATTAAGGACTTTATTCCTTATTATGAGTCTTGTGCTTGTAGTTCCGGTATTTGCTCAAAACATTACATTTAATGGAACTGTAGTAGACGACTTTGGTTACGCTTTGATAGGTGTTAATGTACAAATTGAAGGAACAACCGAAGGAACAACCACCGATTTTGATGGTAAATTTAATTTATCGGTAGGTCCTAAATCGACATTGGTTCTTACTTATGTAGGATATGAAAAGTTATTGTATCCTGTTGATGGAAAAACAGCTGCTACAATAAAAATGAAAGAATCTAGTATTGCTCTTAATGAAGTTGTAGCTATTGGTTATGGATCACAAACTAAAAAGGAACTTACAGGTTCCATCGCTAGTGTAAAAGCTGACGACTTTGTAAAAGGTGTGGTAGCTAACCCAATGGGACTTGTACAGGGTAAGGTAGCCGGTCTTAATATTATTAAGAAAGGTGGAGGTGACCCGGCACAAAACAATTATGAAGTTCAGCTACGTGGTGTAGGTAGTTTAAAAGGTAATAGTGAGCCTTTATATATCATTGACGGAGTAGCCGGCGGAGATCTTTCAAGTATTCAACCTTCCGAAATTGAAAGTATCGACGTATTGAAAGATGGATCTGCTGCTGCTATTTATGGTACACGCGCAAATCACGGTGTAATCCTTATCACAACAAAACGCGGTAAAGCAGGACAAAGTTCTGTTGAGTATAACGGTGGTGTGTCTACAAGTATGATTTCAAATAAATTAAGAGTTCTTACAGCATCTGAATATAAAGAGCATATTGGTGGAGACCTTGGTGCTGATACAGATTGGCTTGATGCAATTACAAGAACACCTCTTAAAACATATCATAATGTTTCTCTTTCTGGAGGATCTGAGAATTTTAGTTACCGTTCAGCGATTTCATATCGTTATATGGAAGGGTTAGCAAAAAAATCAGATTTTGAAGAGTTGAATGCTCGTTTTGCTGCTAATCAAAAAGCTCTTAATAATATTTTGGAAATAGCTTACGATTTCAATTATTCATCATCAAAGAAAACATGGGTTGATTATGATAATTTTAATCAGGCTCTTCAGCTAAATCCGACTCAGCCTATTTATTCTGATCCAAGCTCTGCAAATTATGAGAAATATAATGGATATTATGAATCTGATGCTTTTGCAGGGCACTATTGGAATCCTGTAGCAGATATAAATAATACAGATTCTCATGAAAAATATAAAGTATTTTTAGGAAGTGTTAAAGCATCATTGAATTTGACCAGAAACTTGAAATTTTCAACATTCTATACTCTTCAACAGCAAGGTATTTGGAATGGAAAATATCAAAGTGCATATTCAAGAAGAGTAGATGGGAAAAATGGTGTAGCAAGTCAATCACAAGCTAATAACCAAACTCAGACTATTGAAAATACTTTACAATTTACTGATACTTGGGGAAGTCACAATTTCTCTGCAATCGTTGGTCAATCATACCAATACAACGAATTTACCAGTTTTGGAGCAAACAACTCAAATTTCCCAATAGATGATTTATTGTACAATAATTTAGGAATGGGAGAAAACTTGCAAACAGGTAATAGTGAACTTATGGGAATGAATAGTTCAAAATACACAGATAAACTATCTTCTTTCTTCGCTCGTATCGTTTATAATTATGATAACAAATATTTCTTCAATGTTTCTGCCAGAATGGAAGGTTCTTCCAAATTTGGGCCTAAAGCACATGATACATTAGGTCGCTGGGGTATTTTCCCTGCAGTAAGTGGTAGCTGGAGAATTGCAGAAGAAGGATTTATGCAAGATTGGGGTGTATTTGATGACCTTAAGTTAAGAGCTGGTTATGGTGTAACAGGTAATATGCCAAGTGACAGTTATCTATATCTTATGAGAGTTGGTCAAACAGGCGAACCATTATACAGCGACGGATCTTTCGTTCGTCCATGGGGTGCAACATCAAATATCAATGAATATATCAGATGGGAAAAGAAAGAAGAGTATAACGTTGGTATAGATTTCGCTGTTCTTAAAAACAGATTGAGCGGTTCGATTGATGCTTATGTAAGAAATACATCTGATTTATTATGGGAATATGACGTACCGGTTCCTCCATATCCAACAGGTAAAAAATGGGATAATTATGGAAAACTACAGAATTACGGTTTTGAAGTTGCTCTTTTCGGAGATATTATAAAAGCTAAAGATTATTCTCTATCAATGAGTTTAGTAGGAGCATTTAATAGAAATAAAGTTCAAAAAATCACCGGAGGAGAATATGCAGAAAATAATCCCGGTTATTTGAATGTAGGATACATATCTTCAGGTTCAGGAGAGACTGGTAACTATGTAATGAGATTACAACAAGGTCATCCTATCGGTAATTTTTATGGATGGAAATATTATGGAATCAACAGTAAAGGACAATGGGTATTTGAAACTCCGGAAGGTGGTTATACAACATCTCCAACAGAGAGCCAGAAACAGATTCTTGGTAATGCCCTTCCTGACTTTACTTATGGATTCGGATTCACAGGAAGTTATAAAAACTTTGACGCTGCAATTAACTTCCGTGGACAATTCGGTGGTCTAATCTTCAATGAAACAAGATATTTCTATGAAAACAAGATTGACGGAAACAATGTACTTTATTCTGCTATAGATCAAAGTAATGAAGCTTCAAAATTGAATGATATTCGTCGTTTTTCTGATTTCTATCTTGAAGATGCAACATTCCTTAAATGTTCAGATATTACAATCGGATATAATTTCCCTTTGAATAATAATTATGTAAAGAAAGCTAGGATTTTTGTAAACTGTCAGAATGTATTTACTATCACAGGTTATACAGGTGTAGATCCTGAAGTTAGTATGAATGGATTGACTCCTGGATTTGACAGCAGATCATATTATCCTGCAGAGAGATCATTTGAATTCGGTGCTTCATTGACATTCTAATAACCGATTACTTATTATCAAAATGCTTTTTAAAATTAATTTATAATCCAAGTGATTAAAAATCTGATTATTATGAAATTCAAATATTTAAAATATACATTCCTTGCTTCAGCAATCTCCTTAGGAGCTTGTACGGATCTAGAACCTGAAATCTTTTCAGATGTTCTAAAAGATAATTATTTTCAAAATGAAGCACAATTCGGTACACTAGTTGCCAATGCATATTCTCAGTTATTGGGTGAATATGGATATGTTTATCGTGAAGGTTATTGGAGTATGCAGGAATATACTGCTGATGCTGTTATAATTCCGACACGCGGTTCAGACTGGTGGGACAATGGTGTACCTATCCAGATGCATGGACACTCTTGGGAATTTGATACACGTGATATCAATAACGGATGGAGTTTCGTATATGGTGGAGTTGGTAAATGTAATGAAGTACTCGACAACATTGTTTTACTTAAAGGAGATGTTGAAAGTGATTATGATGCAGGAACAGTTGCTGCTATCGCTGAAACCAAAATATTGAGAGCATTCTACCATCTTCTTGCAATGGATTTATACGGAAATGTAGCAATCGTAAGATCTTCTTCAGATACACCAAAGCAGTATACAAGGAAAGAAGTTTTTGATTTTGTTGAAAAAGAGATTTTAGACAATCTTGAAAAGCTTCCTGCAAAGAGAAATTATGGTAGAATTACACAAGGAGTAGCTCATGCTATGCTTGCAAAATTATACATTAATGCAGAGGTATATACTGGAACACAAAAATGGAAAGAATGTATCGAACAATGTGAAAAAGTAATGGATCCTTCTTTCGAATATGCCCTTGATACTGATTATTTTAATGTTTTTGCTATAAACAATACAGGTAATCCTGAAATAATTTTCCCTATTGTGTTTGATGCTACTTATGCAAAAGGTAATATGTTTCACCTTATGACTCTTCATTATGTACATCAGGATGTTTATGGTTTTACAACTCAACCTTGGAACGGTCCATGTACAACTCATAGTTATCTAAATAAATTCTCAGATAACGATGCTCGTAAAGCCCAATTTTTTGTAGGTGAAATTAAAGATAAAACAGGTAAAGTGCTGAAATATACAATTCCAGCCGATAAAACAAACGGAATTGAAGAACATCTTGTAGATGCTGTAATAACACCACAGATCACATCGATTAAAGATGTAACAAAATCTAATACTTTCGAAGGTGGAAGATTTGTAAAATTTCAAGTTGAAGATGACATAGATCATCATGCAAACAATGATTTTCCAATCTATAGACTTGCAGATATATATCTGATGAAAGCAGAAGCTGAACTTCGTCTTAATGGACAGGTCAAAGATATCTCTTATGTCAATCAGCTAAGAGCAAGAGCTGGAGTAAGCGCTTATTCAGCGGCTGATTTTGATCTATCTGAAATTATAGAAGAGAGAGCAAGAGAACTTGCATGGGAAGGACACCGCCGTCAAGACCTTATCAGATTCGGAATGTTTACAGGAGGGAAATATTTATGGCCTTGGAAAGGTGCAAAACCTGCGGATAATGCAACAGAAAATGCTAACGGTAAAGCTACATCAGAGATTTATAATCTGTTCCCAATTCCGAAATGGGTAAGAGATGCTAATTCAGGAGTATACCAACAGAATCCGGGTTATTAATCAATAGAATAAACAACTACATAAATATCATTATGGCTAAGCAATTAGCCATAATGATAATTTAAAATCAAACAACATTTTTTATTTGTAAATCAAATATTTAGTATTATGAAAACATTTAAGTATTTAACAGTAGCTGCTTTAGCAGCAACATCACTAACGTTAAGTTCTTGTGATGACAAAGATGATAATAAAGGTGGTACTGACAAACCAAGTATCGATGATATCATTGAAGATGGTTTTTACATTTCAGGAGAAGCTTTACCATTCACAGGAGTTGATGTAAAAGGTAGAATGAAAGCTGCTATAAATGAAGCAGATGGTCAAAGCGCTCGCGATGGACTATTTGATATCTATATTACTCTTCAGGCAGGTAAAACTTTTTCTTTTACAGAAGTAAAAGGTGCATCAACAACAACTTATGGCTCAGCTGGAGAATATAAAGTTAATCAGGATGTTAGTGAAGAATATGCAGGAGATATTTTAAAAGGCGACTTCGCAGAGGGTGGAAGTTTTACAGTAGGTGAAACTAATCTTTATCATGTGGCAATAGATAAGTCAACTAAGAAATTCGTTGCAGTTCCTGTTACTCAATGGTGTATAATTGGAGATGTTTCAGCAGCAGGTTGGAATGACAATGACGATATTAATGTATTGAAAGGAATATACAATGATTCTAAGATCACATATTCTAAATCAGGTATTACTTTAAAAGAGGGTGGTTTTAAATTCAGACACTCTGCAGCTTGGAAGCAAACATTGTTAGAAGCTCCCGGGGATATAGCTGAAGAAGCTGTAAAAATCAATACAAACTTCTCTGGTGTTGCCGGAGCTCTTGCTGATAATAAATTCACATTTACAAATCATGCACCTGGTGGAGATAATGCAACTTTGACAAAAGATCATCGTGGTGTTTATACAGTTTCTGTTACTTGGGAACTTGGAAAAGAAAATTTTGAAGTATCAATAGTAAGAACAGGTGATGCTGATATTGCTGATTATCCTGAATCTATGTGGTTAAGAGGTAGCGGTATTACAGGTGATGATGCAGGTTGGGGTGCTGACTATAGTATAGAATTATCAAGAGTACCGGGTAATGCTCATTTATTCTGGAATGTTGTTTATCTTCATGAGGGAGGTGGTATTAAGTTTGACCCAACAAATGAATGGAATGGAGATTTCGGTTCTAATGGTGATGCACCATCAGAAATCGAAGGCGGATCTGAATATGGTCAAGGTAAAAGTGATATTAAAATAGAAGGACAAACAGGTTATTATGTTGTATCGCTTAATCTTAAAGATGAAAAAATAGCAGTTGTAAATGATGTGCAAATATATCTTACAGGAAATGATCAAACTGGAACTCATGGAGATATCTCAGTCGATAAACTATTTACTTTAGAAGGAGATCTATTTGTAAGCCCTGATTTGAAAGCAGGTAAAGTAAGAATGTATGCTATAGCTCCATATATTGATTCATGGTGGCAGAGAGAATTCCACATTACGGATAATAAGATTGTACACCGCATAGACGATGAACTCGATCCTGCTATCGCAACTGCAGGACAAAAAGCCTATCTAAACTTCCGCACAGGAGAAGCCGAAATTAAATAGTTGTTTTCATTTTCTATATATTTCAGTTTTTATATGATTGTATGAAGTATGCTTGCCATATTGCCATGAAAAAAAATTATGAGCTTTATGGCAAGCTTTTTCTCATTTATCCGTTTAATAATAAATTGAATTTTTATGATATATATTTTTTTAATTCTGATGATATTTCTTTTTCCATCATGTGAGAAAGATGATATTGGGGTAGGACAAGTTGATAAAGCTCCCTCCGGTTCCCCTTATGGAGTGACAAGGATAAGTGATGATTCCCTTCTTTTTGTGCTTCAGGCTCCTTTAAAGGATAATGTTTATCTGATTGGCGATTTTACCTACTGGGAAAAACACCCCGAATTTAAGATGAATAAAGACGGAGAGAAATTCTGGATAAAAATCGGAGGTCTTGACCCACAGAAAGAGTATATCTGCCAATATCTTATTGATGGTAAAATAAGAATAGCAGACCCTTATGCAAAGAAAATCTCAGATCCGAACAATGATAGTTACATCTCATCGGCGGTATATCCAAATCTGCCATCTTATCCTTTTGGAAAGACTTCAGAGATAGCTATGATTGTTTCAACTAAAAAAAATGATTATAACTGGAAGGTTAAAAACTTTTCAATTCCTCAGAGTGACAAACTTTTTATCTATGAATTGCTAATTCGTGATTTCACTACAGAGGGAACTATAAAAGCTGCAACAGCAAAACTTGATTATCTTAAAGCTTTAGGAGTTAATGCAATTGAACTTATGCCTTTTAATGAATTTGAAGGTAATATAAGTTGGGGCTATAATCCGTCTTTCTATTTTGCTACAGATAAAGCATATGGTACCGAAAGCGATTATAAAGAGTTCATTGATGAATGTCATCAAAGAGGGATGGCTGTAATAATGGACCTTGTTCTTAATCATAGTTTCGGACAAAGCCCTATGGTCAGAATGTACAGAAATGCAGATTATAGCGTTTCTTATGAGAATCCATGGTATAATGAAAAATCCAATTTTGAGAATCCTGAAGCTCAATGGGGATATGATTTTAACCACGAAAGTTCATATACAAAAGCTTTTGTGGATAGCGTATGTTCTTATTGGATGAGAGAATATAAAATTGACGGTTATCGTTTCGACTTTACTAAAGGCTTTAGTAATACACCATATCCTAATTCAGGAAGCACTTCTTGGGGCTCACCTTATGATGCTGCCAGAATTGCAAATCTAAAGAGAATCTATGATTTCATTAAATCCAGAAAAAGCGATGCTCTTATGATATGTGAACATCTTTCAGATAACTCTGAAGAAAAAGTTCTTGCTAATTACGGAATATTGCTTTGGGGTAATATGAATCCTGCATTTAATGAAGCTACAATGGGATGGCTTTCAAACTCTGATCTATCTTGGATCTCATATAAGAAGAGAGGTTGGGGTAAATCGAATCTTGTTGGTTATATGGAGAGTCATGATGAGGAGAGAATAATGTTCAAAAATCTGGCTTATGGCAACTCTTCAGGCTCATATAAAGTTAAAGATTTACCAACAGCTCTTAAAAGAACAGGCGCAGCAGCAGCCATTATGATGTCTGTTCCTGGACCTAAGATGATTTGGCAATTTGGAGAATTGGGTTACGATTATGAACTTAATAATGACAGATTGGGTAAGAAGCCTGTAAGATGGGATTATTATGATGATCCGGATAGAAAGGAACTATATGATGTTTTCGCAAAACTTGCAAAAATGAAAGCAAACAACGATATATTCTCTACCTCTAATTATACGATAGATTTTACCGGAGCAATAAAATATATACAATTAAATTCTGCTGTAAAAGATGCCATAACGATTGCAAACTTTGATGTAATTGCTAAGTCAGCCAAAATTACTCTTTCCAGAGACGCTACGTGGAAAGATTATTTCGGAAATGATACATTTACTGGTGATAAGTTAGATATAAAGCTTGAACCGGGAGAATTCAGAATTTATTTCACAGAATAAAATATGGTACTATTTTTTTAATAGAGATAAAACAATAGGGATTATGTTTCTCAAAACAAAACCCTCTGCTTTGATTATTTAATCAATGACAGAGGGTTTATTTTTATCTATGTAAATTATTATAACCATTATGATATTGCTGTTTGCTCTTCAATAATTTCATTCTTTTCATCCTTTCTGCTTTTTTTCCAAAGCTGATAAGAATTTACTATGTTTTGCCAAAGAATATAGGTTGATGGAGCAAGAGCGGTAACAGGATTAAGAAACATTTGTGCCATCCAGATTGCCAGTATCGTATTCTTTTGGCCTAATGATTGACCTGCTGCAATCCTATTTCCATATGCAGAGCCTATTCGTTTGCCCACAAGGAACTGAACACCACAGATAACAAGAGAAACAATTGCCATTGATGATTCAATAAAGATATTATGGTTTTCGAGTCTTACCATGTAAGCTACAGTTGAAGCTGTTACTATGGTCAGAGATGTTGACCAAAAATAAAATGGTGCTTTTGAGAATTTGATCATAAAATCCTGAACCTTAGGCATAGTGAATCTTATAATCCAGGCCAGAGCCAAAGGGGCGAAAAGTAAAGGAAAAACTTTTAAGAATATTGTAATAAAAGTGCCCCAAAAAGATATGTCGTTGATCTCCATTCCATAGGAGAAAAGAAGAGGTGCAAGTACTGCAGTTCCCAGATTGCTTAGAAGTACGAATCCTGTAATAAATTTTAGATCCCCACCTAAAATAGAGGTAATTACAGCAGCAGCAGTAGCTGTTGGTGCTATTATACATATCATTGCACCTTGTGCAATGATAGGATTGTAAGGATAAAGCAGATAATATATTAATGACCCTGCAAAAATTTGTATTGCAAGAAGAATGAAATGTAACTTTTTAAATCTTATTCCTTCGGGTGAGAGTTTACTAAAAGTGAATAGTAACATGAAAAAAATTAAATATGGCATCAGGAATGTCAAATGCTCAAATAAATCGTATCCGATTGCTCCCACAACCATGGCAATCGGCATCATAAAATCTTTTATTCTTTTCAACACAATCTTATAGATTTTTATATGGCGCAAAAATAATAATTAAATATTTTCTATATGATAATTGACAAGCTATAAAAATCTCTTTTTCATAATATTTATTCTTATATTAAAATTAATAAGCTCAATAAGTTTTCTTTAAAACTTGCAAAGTGATAATTAAATCCTTACAAGGTGAGAATTAAAACCTTACAAGATTATCTATTACACCTTGCAAGGTGTAACCAAAATAGGTTTGACTTTCCCTGAAATTAGTTTGCATTTTTAAATTTAATCTCTAATACGGTTTATAATAATAAAACCAATTAATTCTAAATATTGGATCACACAAAGTTTTTTAATTATAGTTTTTTCTTTTTTGGGAAAAGAGCGGTAAAGAGAGATTATCTTTGCAAAAAAATAATTTTATAATGAATATAGCTGCATTAGTTTCAGGAGGTGTCGACAGTTCGGTAGTCGTCTATAAGCTAAAAGAGGCCGGATATGATCCTACTATCTTTTATATCCGTATCGGAATGGAGGATAAAGATGGTTATATCGATTGTCCGGCAGAAGAAGATATTGAGATAACATCATATATAGCAAAAAAGTATGGATGTAAATTTGAGATAGTTTCTTTACATAAGGAATATTGGGATAATGTTGTGAGTTATACAATCGAAAATGTGAAGAGAGGTTTGACTCCCAATCCGGATATGATGTGCAATAAACTGATTAAGTTTGGCTCATTTGAAAAAAATTGGGGACATAATTTTGATAAGATCGCGACGGGTCATTATGCAAGAACAAAAGAGATTGATGGAAAAACTTTTCTAGCCACAGCAGCAGATCACAATAAAGATCAAACATACTTTTTAGGTCAGATCAATTATGTTCAAGTAAACAAACTTATGTTTCCCATAGGCGACTTGCAGAAAAGCGAAGTGCGACAACTTGCTGCAAGTGAGAAATTACCAAGTGCTCAAAGAAAGGATTCTCAGGGAATATGTTTTCTTGGTAAAATAAATTACAATGATTTTATTGAACGATATTTGGGTGTAAAACCGGGGAAAATAATTGAACTTGAAACAGGTAAAGTTGTAGGTCAACATCGTGGATATTGGTTTCATACAATTGGTCAGCGTAAAGGTCTGGGACTTAGTGGCGGTCCTTGGTTTGTAATAAAAAAAGATATAGAGGAGAATATTATATATGTATCAAGAGGTTATGATCCGCAGACTCAGTATGGGAATGTACTTAATCTGGGAGCCTTCAGCTTTATAAGCGAGAATCCTTGGAAAGAGCAATTTGATGATATTATTATACCTGAAAAGGTAATCGATTTAGGAGAGATAGCCTTTAAAAACCGTCATACTCCTGAGTTTTCTACCGGAAAACTGCAAAGAATAGGTGACGTATTCAGAATAATATCAGATCAAAAGATTCAAGGAATTGCACCGGGTCAGTTTGGTGTAATTTATGATAAAGAACAGGAATTATGTCTTGGTAGTGGTATAATAATATAATAAAGTTGAAACACCTCTCTTTAAAGAGGTTCTTGTTATAAAAAAGATAATAAATACCCAATTTATATATATGGTAAGCTCGGTAATCTTCCGGGCTTACTTTGTTTTGGCATCTTATCGTGCAAAATCATGTTGTCTTGTTATTGTCTTGAATCTTAATATTATATATAATAATATATAGGTTTTTCAAATTCAGTAAATATTGAATCTATTATAGTTTTAATGTAATATTTATTCAATATATTTAATATCTTTACCGATAACCATTAATTAATTGACTAACACATAAACTTAAATCCGATATCACCATGAAGAAAATATATCTTCTTGCTGCCTTTATATTATCGGGGCAACTTCTATTTGGAGCATTATCGTCCGAAAAACTATCATCCCTTATCAATGAAGCCAATCAAATCGTATTAAATAGTGAGAGCGCTGAAAAACAGGTGTTTAAAGATAATCTTGAAGTGATAAAAAACACTAATATTACATCTTCTCAACAACTATCCGAAACGGAAGATTTTCTGGAATCATTGATTCGGTCATATGTTATCAATGCACAACCTGTCAATGGCTATGCTTTTGACTATACATTTCTTATTATCAACCCTGAACTTTCCGAATATAGCGTTGGCTGGTCTGTAATCCCTACTATAGGTTACGGAGAGGCGGAAATATATAATCGAACATTTGATATGTATCAGATTATAAGAAATATGCCTGAAGGAAATTATCAACTGAATGTTCAGGGGTTTTATCGTACCTCTTCATGGTATAACGGAATAACAGATTTTCCAAATAAATCATGTGCTATCTATGGTAATGAACAACAAAAACCTATGATGTCATTATATCAGGAGCAAGCTGCTCGCATTTTTAGAAATAATACAGGAGGATATGCCAACTCAATGTATGATGCAAGTGTTGTTTTCGCTGATGGTTTTTATAATGATAACACAGTAACATTTTATAATGCCAAGGCAGAAGATATGTATATCGGTATTAGAAATCTTGCAACACAAGATGGTAACTGGACATGTTTTAGAAATTTCACATTAAAATATCTTGGCTCATCAGGTGAAAAAGCAGCATCAAGTTATCGAATCTCTTCACCTTCTTATGGTGATGGAAGTATTGTGCCCGGAAGTTATGCGGGAAAAGAATATCCTTTATATTTTAATAATAATATTGTTGAACAAGAAGAAGGCTATTGGTATATAAGGGAGGAGTCAAAAGGAAAATATTCAATCAGAAATGTATCAAACGGTAAATATGTGACTTGGGATGGTCTACGCATAGAGTCATCGAAAAGATACATGGATCTAACAGAAACGTTTCGTGGCGATAGTTCGTTATGGACTTTAAATAAAATAGATGATACCCGTTTTTGTATTCGCAACGTTTTGAAACCTGAGGAACTTTGGGATACACGAAGCGGATCTTTAATGGTTGGAACATATACAAATAGTGGAACTCCTAATGATATACAGAGTTACACCTTCTACGATGTTATGGGTGATATTGTATCGGAGTTTAATACTTCATCTTTTTCGAAGGGAATAAAGAACTTATGTTTTAACGGTAGTCCTGTTGCATATAATCAAATCGATAAAAATTATCTATCTACCGTTCCTCTTGATTTTATGAATGGAGGGACTCTTGATGCTGTTGTAACATATACAAAAACAGAAGGTTGGGGTAACTTAAAGATCAACGGAATTGAGGTTCTAAGTGGTGCGACTTATAGTTTTGATGGAATTTCAGCAAATAATGAATTTGTATTCTCTGTCAGTGATGAGTCTGATACAGAATCGGACGCTTATCTTTCTTTTACCGGATTGCCAATTGTGCAGATTAACGGTAATTTTTCGGAAACCTATAGCAAAGGAACAATAAGAGTATGGGAGCCGGAGAAAGCCGGTAACGACACTTTGATAAATGCCAGAATACGTTGGAGAGGAGCTTCTACATTATATAGAAATAAAAAGCAATATGCAGTGAAGTTATATGATCCTGAAGGCAAGTCTATGGATATGAGTTTCTTTGGACTTCGAAATGATAATAATTGGATCCTTGACGGAATGAGTATTGATGTAGCACGTATGAGAAACCGTGTTTGTACAGATCTTATGCAGTCGTATGCTGCCAAACCTTATTATTTTGAAGACGAACCTAATATGGTAAACGGTACACGAGGTCATTTTGTAGAAGTATTTTTAAATGATCAGTATGTTGGGATATATTGTATGACTGAAAAAATGGATAGAAAACAACTTAAGCTAAAGAAATATGATGAGGCTAAGGACAATATCCGAGGATTGCTATATAAAGGAAAAGAGTGGAGTTATTCTATATTTATGGGGCATGATTATGATAGTAATTACTATCCGATGAAAAGTCCGGTTATGTATAACAATAATTCCGATTGGTGGGATGGTTATGAAATGGAATATCCCGATCTTGGAGATGGCGAACCAATCAGGTGGAATGAGCTTTATGATGCTGTTAATTTCGTATGTACAGCTTCTGATATCGATTTTGTTAATGGAGTATCCGATTATTTTGATATGCCTGTACTTATGGATTATTACATATTTATGGAAACAATCTTAAGTGCTGATAATCACGGTAAAAATATGTTCTTCTACATATATAATAGGAATAAAGATAAAAAGATAAGTTTTGGACCATGGGATCTGGATTCAACATTCGGAAGAAGATGGAACTCGTCAAAGATTGCCCCCGGACAAGACTATACAGAGTATATTACGAAACATGAACACGGCGATTATAATCTTTTCAAGCGTGTCAAAGAGTTGAATGTTAATAATTTTCAGGATTCAATAAGATTCAGATATCGCGATTTACGTGCAGCTCAACTTCATACTGATACAATAATAAAACGTTTCACTGATTATAAAGAGATGTTTGATCTATCCGGTGCAAGTGAAAGAGAGGTGACACGATGGACTAATACCGATGCAGGAACTCTTAATTTTGATAATGAGATAGATTATCTTATTCAATGGATATCTACCAGAATGGAATATCTTGATAATATGTGGGATATA
>CAMTOJ010000006.1 GCA_947074145.1 uncultured Bacteroidales bacterium | reverse complement strand
CGTTAACCCATACTCTCAAGATGTTTCCGTTATCTTACCTCTTGCGAAGCGTTGTTTGTTTCTCGATTGCGGATGCAAAGGTAGGGTAATTTTTCACTCTCACAACACTCCTGCCATTTATTTTTTTCAACAAATCTCAATGCCACTAGATAACATTTTCATAACATAACATTCAATCAACAGATTAGAGAATTATTAACTCTCGAATTTTTTTTCAAATATTTTTCTCAAACCTTCAAAACATCTCTAAGCTCTAATTATTCATATGTTATAGGATATATTTCTTTGCTTGATATTAACTTTAATAAGTTAATTGTCATATTTCCCCTAAATAATTTATGCCACTCCCGGCAAGGTTTTAATTCACACCTTACAAGGTGTAACCTAATACCTTGCAAGGTGTGAGTCATCACTTTGGACAATTTTATAAAATTCGAAAATATCATTAGGCAAAACATCTTAATATATAAAGACACAACAGAATCAATATCCATAAAATTGAGTATTGCGATTTAATTAAGATTCTTGAGCTTATATTTCACAATAATGGGATTATCAGAATCCCTTAGTTTTTTTATCTTTTCCTTAATATTCAAACTTAATCTATCCCGATTTAGATTTGAAATTGACCCCGGATCAAGTGTTGTGACAAAATTATTCTCAGAATCAATGCAGAGTGGTCTTAAGTAATTTGTATCATTTTCATCGGCATTCATATTGTAATAAGCCTTTTCGGTTGATTTTGATATATAAATATCGATTCCTATATCTTCATTTATATCCTGAGATATGACATTCATATAAAAAAACAGATCTGTTTCATAGAAAAAATTAATCAAAGCCATATAAGGCGCATGAACAAGTATCGCTATGTTAGCATCAGGCAGTTTAACTTCGACCATCTTCACCTTATCAAAATTACCCTTATTAAAATCAATATAATATTTAGGGTACACTTTACATTCACCTTCATCATCTATTTTTACCTCATATAACGTCTGCCCATAATTGCTTTTAAAATAACAAGCATCTTTGTATCTATTAAAATTTTGAGATCTTGCCCAATATAAATCTTCATCATGTTCAAAAAAATTATTGACTATTTTATCTGAATTAATATTATATACACATAACATACCCGGAGTATTTGTTGATGAACATGCTAATAGTATTATTGAATCATTACAATATTTAAAATCATCAAAAGGGATATCAATTTTTCTCTGAGATAACAATTCTCCATTAGTGTCATATGTAGTAAATCTATCTTGCGCGCTATCATAAAATGAAAGATTATTCTTATATAATGCAAAACTGCTTATTTGGGAATATTGTCCCGGCCCTCTCCCTATATCATATATTCTTTTTATAATCCTCCCATCTTTATTAAAAATAAAGAACTGCCCCTTCGAATCTTCAATATATATCTTATCATCGAAAAAATCACATTTAGCTATATCGGCAACTAAAATCGAGTCGTTTGTTTCAAGACAAACAATATCCGTAATCTCAAACATGTCGTCCGACAGGAGATTCTTCGAATTAATCAATTCTTTTAATTCTATATTATAGGTATGCTCTGCATCTGAAATAGTTGGCTTATTTTCTTTGCAAGAGATTAGAGAGAAAAATAATAATGTGATAAAGCAAAGGACATAATGAGCCGAAATCGATATAAAAGATAAGTGTTTCATGATTTTTTTATGGAATTATTGTAATAATCTATGCAAATCTAATTCAGTAGATTTTTATCGCCAGCTATAACTACCTATTTTTCAGATGATACTTAATAAGAATAGGATTCATCCCTTCAAGCTCTTCGTCTGATGGCAAAGAAAAACCATATTCGGATAAAGCTTTTAGATATTGCTCCTTACCCTCTTCATAATAAAGACCTATCATAATCTCATTATCCATATATTTTATATTAGGAAAAAATTCTTTTCCTATAGCATTGAAGCAAAAGAATTCATTACAATCTCTATCTATCAGAAAAGAATAGCCCCCTCCTTTTCGAAATAGATTTATATATATAATCCCGGAATTCCCATTCATTGAATTTATGTGATAATCCGATAATTCAGAATTTATAAGTTTTCTAATATTTTCAGGAAATTCATAATTGTCAATATTATCAACAAGACTACAAGATAGATTATCAAGATTGACATGATATGAGGGCCTAAACTCTCCTTCAGCATATTGATATACAAGATCTGAATACTCTTCACTGATATAGGTTTTGTTAAATATTCTACAGCTTGAGCGAGAACTATATTCCGAATTATGAGGCATAAATTCTCTTTCAGTAATACCTTTTTCAGTATTATAAATTCTTATTCTGGCAAAAGGATTGTGAGCAGTAAAAAGGATACAGTCATTTTCAATAAAACTAAAATCTCTATAAGCCCCTTCAGAAAGTGATGGCAGTTTTTCAATTTTAATAAATTCACCATTTAACGAGTAAGAAATAAGATTACCCTTCATCGGATCAAGCACACATAATCTATTACCGAAATTATCAACTTCGAATGATCCGAGATTTAAATATTCCTGCGGACCCGAACCTCTCGAATTTATCTTGTTTATAAATTTTCCATCTTTTGAGAAGATAAAAATCTGTTGTTGGTCGCAATCTGACAAAAAGATATAATTCTCATAACATCTTATTTCTGAAATATCCTTTATTAAGGAATTATCTGTTACTTCAAATGTCATCACTTCAACTCTTTCAATAAAATCTGTAAACGATAATGATCTACTTAAATCCATAGATATATTATAACTTTTTAGATCTCCTTCTTTATCTTTAGTTTTACATGATGGAATTATAAGAAAAGATAATAAAACAACAGATACTGCTTTTGTAAATATCAGAGAAAGAATTTTGATTGTGGCCTTCATTGTGTTAATGTTTTAATACAAACATAATATATTTAATAAATTAAACATATTATTGAGAAGGATTTATACCAATCTATATTTGAAGGCAGGATAGATAATTATTAAATCAAAAAAAGAGGATAACCCATATTTCAGGATTATCCTCTTCTTAAAATATTATTTAAACTCCGGCAGAAACTACCGGAGCTAAATTCTTAATACTATTCTTCTTCTTTAACATCAGACCAGTCGCACGCAGCCATACGTTTGTATGTTTTGTAACGATACTGAGCATTTTTCTCAGAAGCTGCGAATAATTCAGAAGCTTCCTGAGGGAATGTTTTAAGTAGAGAAGTATAACGAGCTTCACCCTTCAAGAAGTCCTGGAACTTATCCCATTGAGGTTCTTTAGAGTCAAGAGAGAATGGATTTTCACCTTTAGCTTCCAATTCCGGATTGAAACGCCATAGATGCCAGTAACCACATTCAACAGCTCTTGCTTGTTCTTCCTGAGCTTTACCCATACCAGCTTTCATATAATGAGAGATACATGGAGAGTAAGCGATGATTAATGATGGTCCATCATAAGCTTCAGCTTCGCGGATTGCTTTAAGAGTTTGAGCCTGATTAGCACCCATTGCGATCTGTGCAACATATACATAACCATAAGTAGTAGCAATCATACCAAGGTCTTTCTTACGAATTCTCTTACCTGCTGCCGCAAATTTAGCAACCGCACCGATAGGAGTAGATTTAGAAGACTGTCCACCTGTGTTAGAATAAATTTCAGTATCAACAACAAGGATGTTAACATTAGCACCTGAAGCGATTACATGGTCAAGACCTCCGTAACCGATATCGTATGCCCAACCGTCACCACCGATAATCCATTGTGATTTCTTAACAAGATATTGTTTAAGACCTGTAAGCTGTTTGCAGATATCGCAATCACAAGCTTCGATCATAGGAACGATTTTATCTCTAAGAGCTATTGTAGCATCAGCATCATTTTTGTTGTTGATCCATTCTACGAATAAAGCTTTTAATTCGTCAGAACAGCAAGAACATGTTTGAGCATCATTCATCAGACGAACGATACGATCGCGCATTTTCTCAACAGCGATAGACATACCAAGACCATATTCAGCATTATCTTCGAATAAAGAGTTAGCCCAAGCAGGACCGTGTCCGTTTTCGTTTTTAGTATATGGAGTAGCAGGAGCTGAACCAGAATATATAGAAGTACAACCTGTTGCATTAGCAATCATCTGACGATCACCAAATAATTGAGAGATCAACTTAACGTAAGGAGTTTCACCACAACCAGCACAAGCTCCGGAGAACTCAAACAAAGGAGTTGCAAACTGAGAATTCTTAACGTTTGATTTGATATCAACAAGTTTTTGTTTAGTCTTAACCTCTTTAACCATGTAATCGAAGTTAGCCGCTTCTTCCATCTGAGATGCAAGAGGTTTCATTACAAGAGCTTTAGCTCCTTTTTTACCAGGACAAACATCAACACAGTTATCACAACCTGTACAATCAAGAGGAGAAACCTGAATACGGAACTCAAGACCGTCGAATTGTTTTCCTGTAGCTTTAAGAGTATCACCCGCAAGAGGCATACCTGCTTTTTCTTCAGGAGTTAAAAGGAACGGACGAATTGCTGCGTGAGGACAAACAAGCGCACATTGGTTACACTGGATACAGTTTTCAGCAGCCCATTCAGGAACGAATGTAGCAACACCACGTTTTTCGTAAGCTGCTGTACCTTGATCCCAAGTACCATCTTCTCTACCTTTAAATGCAGAAACAGGAATATCATAACCTTTTTGAGCATTAACAGGGTAAACAATTTTCTTGATGAATTCAGGAACATCGCTTTCTTCAGCATTAACAGTATCAGCAAGAGAAGCCCATTCAGCAGGGATATCAACTTCAATAACCTCTCCACCGCGATCAACAGCAGCAAAGTTTTTGTTTACGATATCTTCACCTTTTTTACCGTAAGATTTAACGATAGCTTTTTTCAATTGCTCAACAGCCAATTCGTAAGGAATTACACCTGTGATTTTGAAGAATGCAGCCTGAAGGATTGTATTTGTACGATTTCCAAGACCGATTTCGCGAGCGATAGCTGTTGCATTGATAATATACATTTTGATATTATTAGCAGCAAGATACTGACGAACGTTGTCAGGAAGATTTTTCTTAGTTTCTTCTACATCCCAGATTGAGTTAAGAAGGAAAGTTCCGTTTTTCTTAAGACCTGCCAAAACATCATACATATGAAGATATGCAGGAACGTGACAAGCCACGAAATTAGGAGTATTTACAAGATAAGTTGCACGGATAGGATCATCACCAAAACGAAGGTGAGAACAAGTGAAACCTCCTGATTTTTTTGAGTCATAAGCGAAATAAGCCTGACAATATTTGTCAGTATTTCCACCGATAACTTTAATAGAGTTTTTATTTGCACCTACTGTACCGTCAGCACCAAGACCATAGAATTTAGCTTCGAAACAACCGTTTTCAAGTTCAAGTTCCGGAAGTTTTGGAAGAGATGTAAATGTAACATCATCTTCGATACCGATAGTAAACTGATTTTTAGGTTGTGGTAAAGCAAGATTATTGAATACTGCAACGATTTGTGAAGGAGTAGTATCTTTTGAAGAAAGACCATAACGGCCACCTACTACAAGAGGAGCGTTAGCTGTACCGTAAAGTACATCTTTAACATCAAGATACAAAGGTTCTCCAGTTGCTCCCGGTTCTTTAGTACGGTCAAGAACAGCGATACGTTTCACGCTCTTTGGAAGAGCAGCAAGGAAATGTTTAGCTGAGAAAGGACGATAAAGATGAACAGAGATCAAACCAACTTTTTCACCTTTAGCTGTCATATAATCGATAGCCTCACGAGCAGCTTCTGTTACAGAACCCATAGCGATAACTACACGTTCAGCATCTTCAGCTCCGTAATAATCGAATAATTTATATGAACGACCTGTTACAGTAGCCATTTTATCCATATATTCCTGTACGATTTCAGGAACAGCCTCATAGAAAGGATTACAAGCTTCACGAGCCTGGAAATAAATATCCTCATTCTGAGCCATACCGCGAGCAACCGGACTTTCAGGATTAATCGCACGCTGACGGAATTCATTTAGTTTTTCCCAGTTGATAAACTGAGCTAAATCTTCATTGTCAAGTTGTTCGATTTTCTGAATTTCGTGAGAAGTACGGAAACCGTCAAAGAAGTGAACAAAAGGAACTCTTGTTTCAATAGTAGCAAGATGTGCCACACCTGCAAGGTCCATAACTTCCTGTACAGAACCTGTACAAAGCATAGCAAAACCAGTCTGACGAACAGCATAGATATCCTGATGGTCACCAAAGATTGATAATGCATGAGAAGCTAAAGCACGAGCCGATACATGAAATACCGAAGGAAGAAGCTCACCGGCAATTTTATACATGTTAGGGATCATAAGAAGAAGACCCTGAGAAGCTGTAAATGTAGTAGTAAGAGCTCCGGCCTGAAGAGAACCGTGAACAACACCGGCAGCACCTGCCTCTGATTGCATTTCTTCTACTTTTACTGTCTCATTGAAGATGTTTTTTCTTCCGGCAGCAGCCCATTCGTCAACGTACTCTGCCATTGTCGAAGATGGAGTGATAGGATAAATCCCGGCTACTTCACTGAACATATAAGCAATATGTGCAGCAGCCTGATTACCATCACAGGTTAAAAATTTCTTTTGTTTAGTCATAATATTAATTATGTTAGAATATATATTATTTTGTTAGTATAAAAATCCGAATAACCAAAGAGGTATCATATTATCTTTCCCCATCTCCACATCATCTACAACATAATAATACTCTTTATTTATTTTGCGCCTCATTGACTTATCAATAATCCTGAACTCATATTTACCATTAACCAAAAACTGCACATTCTTTGTCTTACTCTTATTAAGCTGATAATCTTTATGCAAAGCATTATAAAAGAATGTCTCACTTAACACCTGATTATCGACCTGTTGTGGTCTTACACTATATACAAGATTAGTATTATTCAAATATACCATGGATGGCTTCTTTGGAAACTCCTCTCCTTCATAATACAGCATATTAATCAATCGTGCGTCTTTCAGGTATTTGATATAATTGACTACAGTGGCACGAGACGTATTAATCTCACTGGCAAGCGAACTTACATTAGGAACACAAGGTGCATTAACGGCCAATAAATATAGGAGTTTGCGTATTTTCCACAAATAAGTAAGCTCAATTTGTTTTATAAATACCACGTCCACCTCCAACGTCATATTCATTGTCTTCAATAGATTCTCTGAGAAATTCCTTTTCTCAAGAAAAAAAGGATAGAACCCGTGATGAATATAATCGCGTATAAAAGCTAAAGGCTTTACCCTTTTACAGATATCTGTGGCTATTTGTTCATGGTTCTGTAAAATTTCTTCTAAGCTATAAACCGGAAGCTCCTCTCCTGTCATAAGAAAAAGAAATTCTCTAAAAGAAAAACCTCTGAGATTATAGGAATCTACAAGCCCCGACAAAACGGGATTTTCTTCCTTTAGCCTCATCACTGAAGAACCGGTAAAAACAACCTTCAGTTCCGGTAAATTCTCATATATCCATTTTAATTCTTCAGACCATCCCGGATATTTAAATACCTGATCTATTAAAAGGGTCTTTCCCCCCTTCTGCAAGAATTCAGCTGCAAATTCCTTTATACTATGATCCGTAAAATAAAAATGGTTTAGGTTTATATATAAACAGGTTCTTTCTGTCCCGAAATTTTCACTGGCATATTGCAAAAGAAAAGTAGTCTTTCCTACACCTCTGCTCCCTTTAATTCCAATTAAGCGACTGTCCCAATCTATTTCGTCCATTAACCCCCGACGTACCGGTGCATTAATATGCTCAACCAAATACTTATGTGTCCTGAAGAATGCTTCCAAAATTTTTGCTTTTAAACTCCGCAAATGTAATTAATTTTATATATTATGCAACCTTGAGATTACAATTTCTTGCTTTTTTTGCTAATTTATCATACTGTTTTATAACATTGTTTTGAGAATATTTACAACTTGTCATTTTGAAAAGTTGTATTGGTTGTATAAATATGCAGTTTAGGCAATAATTCTTATGCATTTATATGCTTTTGGATAAACAATAATATTTCTTTATCGGTTAGAATTCCAATTCCTTCAGATTTATAATTAAGTCAAAATTCTCACTAAAATTAAGAATAGTAAATTTATTTCCTCTGTTTCTCTTTCGCGTATTATGAAAAACACACTTTTCTGATTATGTTGTTATTATAAATTGATAATTATATCTTATTTAAAACAACAAAGTCCGAAACCTTGTAAGATTTCGGACTTTGTATATAAAATATAGAGAATTAAATATTAATCAGCATCATCTATCACAATATGCCTCACCACATAACTCTCATTACCAGCAGCATCTGTGCAGTAAACAATCAGATGATACTCACCGGTAGCAGCATCTTTTGGTATTACAATCTCATGATGATGAATATGGACATTCTTTTTACCCGATAAATCCCATGAACGATTATAAGCAAAAGGATCTCTTTCAGATTCACTACGGGTAATTTGATTGCTTTGGTTTAAGATATAAAGATTATGATTATTGAAATTGGAGTGATCATGACCATTAAAATTATTATGTATCTCTACCTTGTAAGAGCCGAGCATAATATCGTCGGATAATTCCATCTCAAAATGCACTTCCTCTCCCGTTAAAAGGATATCTTCATTCTCCGGTTCTATCAAATTTATAACCGGTTTCACGACATCTATTTCATTGTCGTCATCGCATGATGAAACAAATACTATTAATAAAAGAGATAATACTAATTTGATTTTTGATATAATTGATTTCATAATTGTTTGTTTAATTCATCATCATATTTAAATATCATATGATATGATGAAAGTTTATTTTTTGATAATTTGTTATAAAAGCGCCACATAATAATTTTCATTTTCTTTGACAAGCAAAGAAAAATAACCATTAAATGTTCTTTACGCCCTATATTTTAGCCTTAAAGGGGATCTTCAACATAAGGTTAAAAGATCTACCGGGTTCAGGAATTTCCATCTTTCGATAAAAGCTCAAATGGTTATAATATCTGACATTAAAAATATTTCGGGCTGATAATATAAGCTCAGCCTTATACTTTTTAAAAGGCAATTCATAAGATACTCCTCCATGCCATAAAGATGCACTCTTTGTTATATCTTCATTTCTTGCGATTCGTTTCTGAACACCTATAATATGTGACTGAACATAAATATTAAAACCACTCTTTTCGAAAGATAAAGTTTGTCTTAGTGCAGGTTGGGGAGAAAATGCTAAAGGCAACTTTTCATCCTCATTTCGGGTATATACATAATCAGCAGCCAATTCATATCGAAAATTCATCGGTAACTTCAGATATCCCGTCAACTCTCCCCCTACAAGCATCGCCTTACAACCCGTATAACGATATATCTGTCCCGCATGTGGAAGCACAGACCATTCACCCGTAGGTCTGAGATAAATATAATTTGAATATCTGTTAAGAAAAGGAGAAACAGAGAAACCAATATACTCTCCCGTATAATCATATGAAAAATCAAACTGCCAACCCTCTTCCTGTTTTATATTCGGATCTCCCTGTTCATGACGAAACGTCCCATGATGTACTCCGTTTGAAGCAAGTTCATTTACACCCGGAAGTCGAAAACTACGACCGATGTTGAATTTAAAAGAATGATTATTAAATGGAATCCATGAAATACCTACTGCTCCCGATAAAGATTTATATGATTTATCAACATCATAACTTCTTGTTTGATAATTGTCAGCCATTGATGATTCATATCCCTGTGAAATAAGATATTCATAAAGATATTTATCATCATATCCCTCTGCTCTTATTCTTCCTATATCATATCTTACCCCCCCTTGCAAATTTAAAGTAGATGATAATTTATATTCACCTATAATAAAACCTCCTAAAGTGACTCGATCATATTGTGGAAGAAGAAAAGAATACCCTCCAATTTCGTTATTCTGAGACTGAACATCTACCCCTATAGTATGTCGTACATTATCACCCGAAAGAATCACTCCTTTCATTATACTCTGATAGGTATTCAACCGAAATTCCAATTCTTTATCTGGATCTTTTTGCGGAGCAGTTTGTCCGGGATAATGACTATGGAAAAGACTAATCTCCTCTCTGTGATTATTCTGAAAACTCACATCTGCAGAAAATATGACATTATCAAAAGAATATTTCCCATTTATTATGGCTTTAAGATGATTAACAAAACTATAAGGATAATCTATATTCCTTGAATCTCCGTCATCCTCAACCCTCGAAAGATCAGGAATACCATGTGCTCCGGGAAAAAATCCGGTCTTCTGATATACATCACTTATCTGCAATTGCAGAGAAGTTCTCTCTTTTCTATATTTCAAAAGCCAGCTTATATTATTTTCCTTTCCTGCAGTATTTTTCAGACGACCATTATATATAGGTATCTTTTGAGTCAAATAAATTATTGTGTCTGTCGGGATCTTATAATCTCCGAATCTGTGTTCCGTATATCTCAATTGTGAATACCAGTTATTCTTCTTTAATCCGATCATTAATGAGGCGCCGACAGATTCATTAACTGATTTGGCTGCTGCAAAAAATTCTCCGA
Source organism: uncultured Bacteroidales bacterium (assembly GCA_947074145.1). GTDB lineage: Bacteria > Bacteroidota > Bacteroidia > Bacteroidales > JAUNSR01 > JAUNSR01. Next base: position 110,106 of record CAMTOJ010000006.1, on the reverse strand, counting down.
AAAAGATATCTTCAAAAGGGATCACTTTCTCATTTATCTCAATAACACCACCCATAGCATCACTGCCATACAGCAATGCACCGGGACCCTTGTGTATCGTAATATTTTCAACATTCAAAGCATCAATTTCAAGACCATGATCGGCTCCCCATTGTTGTCCCTCCTGTTTTATATTATTTTCGACAACGGCAATTCGGTTGAAGGCCATGCCACGAATCACAGGCTTTGAAAAGCCCGATCCGATATCCATAGAATGAACGCCGGCAACATCTTCAATAGAATTTATTATATTCCCTGAAAAACGTTTTTGGATATAATTTTTTGCAATTATCTCCATCGATTGTACTGTCGTTTTTTTCTTGGTGTCTAAAAATGAATCTTTTACTATTACTTCGTTGAGAAAGATATTTGAGATAGTATCGGCATACAGATTGTGTAGCGATATAAATATTAATATCGCGATACAAACTCGTATCCTTAAATACATGATTTTTGTTATAAAAAGTGATAAAATCAGATTTCAATAATTTTGATATGTACTTACATATCATTTCTGAATTTATACTCTTAAGGGTGGGCCTCGAAGAAAGAAATTAAAGATTTTACAAGAGAAAGGTTTTATTTCTCTTGTTTCAAATTCCATCGGTATTGGAATTGCTTGTAAATCGCTCTTAAATATTGGCGATTCGATAAATGGCGTTAGTAATAAATGACAAATCTGACATTCATGTGAAGAGTCAACTTCGTAGTCGGATGCTTGATCCCTATGTGAATGATGGCAACATTTATCTTTTTCTGAAGTATGAACATGGAATGTTTTCACAAAAAACATTTGTGAAAATATTACAATCAATAGGACTGAAATATATGTATATTTCTTTTTTGCCACCTTCAGTATTTATATGATTCGATAAACTTACAGATTTATTTTATTCCGATAAACAATTTCATCTTTTTTTATACTCAACAGATTACAATATCATTAAAATAAGAAATCCTGATTCAGAATAGTTATTCAAAATCAGGATTTTATTTTATATAAAAAGCAACAGTTTTACAACAGTGCTTATAATTTTTAAATTAGCAATTAAAAAACGTCTGATATTAAACTGGTTACAAACCTATATAAAAAAGAAAAGGTTGTCATCGCGACAACCCAACCTTTATTAACCTTAAATCTAATACCATGAAAAACACATTACAAATGTACTGCTTTTTTTTTATCTGTCAATAGTTTGAATAAATAAAAGTGTATTGTTAACATTTTTTATCCGACTTATTTTCTTTTAGTTTTTAACAGTTAATGAATCAGATTGTTTTTTGCTATTAAGAACACAATTTTTAAACAGTAAATTCAAAAAAGTAAATAGTAATTGTAATTTTTAAAAATTATATTTTAATCCATATCTGAGCATTGATTTCTATATTATCAGCCACGATATGATCTTTTAGTTTCTTGAATATATTTGTAGACCCAAAATTCACTTTCCATCTTGTACGGTCGAGCGTTAGGGTGGAAGTCTCAATCTCTAATTCATCATTAATTTTGGTGTATTTTGCCTTAAAAGAGATTTCATTAGTGATATCCTTTATCTCAAGGTTTCCTGTAACCATATAAAAACCATCATTATCTGAATTAGGATCTATTTTAGTAATTGAAAATGTTGCTAACGGATATTTTTCAACATCGAAAAATTCATCACTCTTCAAATGCTTTTCAAGCTCCGCTTTCATCATACCACTCTGATCTTTATCATCTATAGCATTCATGTCAAAAGTAAAACGTCCACCTATAGGCACGTTTTTATCATCTAAATCGACTTTCCCGTCTTTTATACCTAAAGTTCCTGTGTGACCTCCTCCAGGTTTAAAACCTTTCCAGGTTATTGATGATTTCGAATAATCAATATCTATAGTATTCATAGTGAATCTTCTTTTTTTGATTGAATCTGGAGATTTGAGAATTAATAAAAAAACAAGTTTTGAAAAGATTTGTTCGAATAAATTCTATTTGATTGAAATTAAAATTAGTGATTAGATAAACTTTTAGTTTTTGGGGATTGTTTATGTTTTGGGAATAAATGCATTATTAAACATATTTAAACATAAAACTAAATAGTGAACTCAAAAATCTGTTTATTAATAACATCTTTTATTTTAATAATCTCTTGTCAAGATGATATAATAACCAATAAAAACGAGGATAAGTCTATCTATATTTCATATTTAGTTTCTATTGCAGATACTAAAACAAAAGGAACACCAATAAATAATATAGACAATTCTCTATTTAACGATTTTGGCATTTTCGGTTATAAGAATATCGAAAATTTCGATTCTTCAGATAATATCATAGATTTTTTTTCACCTAATAAAAAGATAGTAAGGGAAAATAATGGATGGCCTTTAGACTCATTATATTACTGGCCATCTTCGGGCTATCTTTCGTTTTTTGCTTATGCACCATACAACGGTGAAGGAATTGAGATTGATTATGATTCATTAAAAGTTCCGGTTCTTTCATATACTGTTCCTTCAACAATAACACTACAACCGGACCTTATGATTGCAAAAGCGCAGAAGGATATATTTAGAGAGGTTGTTCCTATAACTTTCAGTCATGCTTTGGCATGTGTGGGTGTAAATGTTTCAGGTCCAAATGTCGGTATAGATTCTATTATCTTAAAAGGTGTTTCGGTTACCGGGAGCATTTCTCTTGATTATGGAGGTGACTCAATAGTATGGAGTAATGTAGGACCTGTTACTAAAGATAATTTTAAATTGGGGCTTATAGCTGGTGCGCAAGCAACAGAAAATAACGATACAGTTATGGCTTCTGATGGTTTTCTTATGATGATTCCCCAGCAACTTAGCGACAGCGCTACTCTTACAATATATTTTTCTGGAATTGACCCCAAAGTGATTCATCTTAAAAATACATCTATATCTAATTGGCAAGCAGGAGAAATATATTATTACGATCTAAAGGAGGGAGTTTACGATTTTGAAGTAGAAATAGATACTACATCATGTAATTATTACGGAGGGGAGTTTAAACTTGATATAAAAAGCATATATACTCCACAGCAAGGCAATGCCAAAGATATTGGCTGGAGCTATGAAATAATCTCATCTACATCATCAGACAGTAGTTGGATAAATGGTATATCAGAGCTCGCATATGATACTGTCGGAGGGGAAATATCAAAAAAACTATGGGCAAATGTCGCTTCTTATAATACGGATAGTGACATAGATAACGATTTGAAAAAAGTTACTCCAATATCGAAAGAGAATATTAATGATCTTTCATATTTCCAAGGCTCTTACACTACTGCGAATTGCTATGTTGTAAATGGTCCGGGATGGTATAAATTTCCGTGTTGGGTTATGGGAAATGCTCTGAACGGAGCAGAATCTTCCTCTATGGGCATTAATAACAGTTCTTGTTATCCTACATCATATCCTTTTTTTCAGACATATAATGGATCTACAATTTCCGAGTCTTCTTCTCTTAGTATAGATACGAACGATGCCAGTGCTGAACTATTGTGGCAGGATGCCCCAGGACTTATAAATGATGTTTCTATTTCTGATGATAATATATATATTGAATTTTATGTATCTCCGGAAACAATACGTCAAGGTAATGCTCTTATTGCTATAAAATCGGGGGGAACCATCATGTGGAGTTGGCATATATGGGTTACCAATTGGTCTTATTCTTCTTCAAATCCTGTCCTTGAAACAGATATTATTGAACGATATGAAATGATGGAATTTAATATAGGATATTGTTCTAAAGCCAACTATAATTATCCTGAACGAAGCATTACAATCAGATTTAAACAGAATCAGAGCAATATAGAGAAAGAGATTACAATAACACAAATCGGCGACACTCTATCTTTTGATGCAAATAGTCCTTATTATCAATGGGGACGCAAAGATCCGATTCTCTCATCAAACGGTAATGGTAAAAATAAGACCTATTTCGGTCCTGTTGGAATGAAAACAGATTCAATAAATTCACCATCCAATTTTGCTCCTATTCCATTTGTAACACAACAATCTTCGACAGGAATATCTTTAGCAACATCAATACAGAATCCACAGGTTTTTTATTGTACTTCCGGAAGTTGGTGCAGTACTTTCTTTCAAACTTTATGGGAAACATCATCTTACAGTAAATCAATTTATGATCCATCTCCTTACGATTTCCAAACTCCATATTATGACTTTTCTTCACTTCTGAACGGAAATATGAAATCCTGGACGATTGCTCCATATCCCGGATTTATCTATTTTGTAGATGAAGGGATCGCTGTTTTAAGAGCAGCCGGAAAAAGAGATAATACCTCCGGTGAAATAATTAATGAAAATGATAATGGGTATTATTGGTGTGCTTCATATGACAGCGACAACGATAACTATTACTATATTACTTTTTCAACAATTACTTCACAGGTTCTTTACACATATGATTCGAATGGTCAAAGCGTATGTTCAATTCGTTATTACAAGGAGCTTTAATAAAGTAAATTAATACCCTTCAGAGATTATAAATTCTATGTTGATATACTACCAAAAACATTCATTATATCATATTAAATTCCATTTTGTTCAAATCATACAATTAAGAGTTAACTATATATCATTATTTTTGCAAGAAATATTTTTTGAATTATGGAAGGATATATATTTTCATTTGAAATGAAAGTGAGAGATTACGAATGTGATATGCAAGGGGTTGTCAATAATGCTAATTATCAACACTATCTTGAACATACAAGACATGAATTTCTTGCCGGACTTGGCGAGAGTTTTGCCGAATGGACTGAAAAAGGTCTTACTCCCATGGTTGGCAGAATTGAGATATTTTACAAATCACCTCTAAGAAGCGGGGATAAATTCACAAGCTGTCTTAATATTAAAAGAGAAGGTGCGAGATTTGTGTTTCTTCAGGATATATATAGGGTGTCAGACAATAAGCTATGCGTAAAAGCAACGGTTGATGTAATTTCTGTTATAAATGGTAAGCTAACACGTGGTGATGAATTTGCATCGGTTTTTGAAGCTTACATCTGATCCTATAATAGAATATTCTTAAAAGGAAATCCCATAAAAAAATCCCGTTTGAAAATTTCAAACGGGATTTTCTATTTAAAGCCGAATATAATCCGGATTATGATTTAGCACGCTCAAGGTAAGAACCGTCACGAGTATCGATAACAATTGATTCCCCTTCATTGATAAACAATGGAACTCTTACTGTTGCACCTGTTTCAACAGTTGCAGGTTTCAGAGTATTTGTTGCTGTATCTCCTTTAAGACCCGGTTCAGCATAAGTGATAAGAAGAGTAGTCTTAACAGGCATTTCGGCATAAAGAACAGTTTCTGTTGAAGCATCAGCTACAACCTCGATTGTATCACCCTCTTTCATGAAATCAACTCCTGTGATTAAATCCTTAGCGATAGGAATTTGCTCAAAAGTTTCATTATTCATGAAAATAAAATCTTCACCTTCCTGATAAAGATATTGGAATGGGCGGCGTTCAACACGTACATCCTCAAGTTTTTCACCGATATTGAAACGACGTTCAATAACGCGTCCATCGATCACATCTTTGATTTTTGTTCTCATGAATGTATTACCTTTTCCCGGTTTAACGTGAAGGAATTCAATTACAAAGTATAGTTTCCCATCTATGCGGATACATGTTCCGTTCTTAATGTCTTGTGAATTTATCATACTTAAAATCTCAAATTTATATTGTTATAGTTTTTATTGCTATGCATTTATATCCGTAAAAGTAATTCAAAAGGTGAAAAAGCACAAAACTTTTAAGCAAAAATGACTTATTTCTTGTTCTTTTGAAAAAATCTCCCTATTTTTGCACTCCGAATGAGATAATCTTTGATTAGTGTTTTAAGGTTTTATTACATATATCTGAGATCGAACATTTTACAAGAGAAATTAAAAACAAAAAATAATACACGGTAATGAAAAGAACATTTCAACCTTCAAACAGAAAAAGAAGAAACAAACACGGTTTCCGCGAAAGAATGGCTACTGCTAATGGTCGCCGAGTTTTAGCTGCACGTCGCGCTAAAGGACGTAAAAATCTTACAGTATCAAGCGAAATGCGCTAATCTGTTATGAGTTTCGGATAACTATTCTGTGAATGGGTTAAGCCGGGTTCAAAAGATATTAAAAAGGGAGAATCAAATTTAGTTTTGATTCTCCCTTTTTTATTATAACTGAGACTTGAAGATAGTTTTGATGTTCCAAAATATCAAAACATAAATTGCTCCAATCTCTCCTTCCATCTCTTCCAATCAGGCATCTCTTTCTCCAAAAGATCAAAAAAAGCTTTAGTGTGACCTCTATGTACCAGGTGACATAATTCATGAATAATTACATATTCAATACAAGGCTTCGGAGCTTTTATAAGTTCTGTATTTAGAATTATCTTACCATTAGGAGTACAACTCCCCCAACGCCCTTTCATTTCCCTTATAAAAACGGAAGAGGGTTCTACATTATATTTTGAAAAACGAGAAGCCAAAGGCTGTAATATCTCTATAAATTTCACTTTAGCACGATCTTTATACCAGATATTCATTAAATCTTTTGCTTTTGATCTCGGTGTGCATATCACTTCAAAATATCGTCCTTTGTATTTTGCGCTATCAGGCTTACCCTCCTCAATTTTAAGCATATATTGTCTGCCTAAATAATAATGAGACTCACCGCTAATAAATCTCTTTTCAGGAGAGCGTTCACCAAAAGATGTAAAATAACGCTGTTGCTTCAATACCCATGAAGCACGCTTTATAAGTTTCTCTTCAAGTTGTTGCCGAGTAGAGTCAAAAGGAGCTTTAAGAAGCACCGTCCCATCAGGATTTACAGTTATTACCAGAGTTTTTCTTTTTGAAAACAACACTGAATAATTTATATCTGTTGTCCCAAATCTTATTTTATCAATCATCACTTAAACCATTGTTTAGCCACATCAATACAACTATCCACTATTCTGTCCATATCGTCAAAAGTGATAGCAATATCATATTTGCGCTTTACCTCATCAATCAAATAATCCTCAATCTCAAGTTTAATATTCCCAATAAGTTTCCCTTTATTATTTTGCCAGTCAATAATAAAGGTATCTCCTTCAATAATATTATTTTTTACAATTGTATCAATAGCAATTGCGGTATCTAAAGAGATCTTTTTTATATCAAGCTCCTGTTTCTTTTTAATAAACTCCTTATAAACCTCAAAACATAATCCGTAATAAGACCTGCCGGCATTATTGTTTTGCAAAACAGCCGGAATATCACTGTCTGTATGTGATAATATCTTATCCATATATTCTGTTGTTCGCTTCAGATACTCAGCCTCATCAATGCGACCCTTTTCATAAGCCTCAATAGTCTCCTTTAGCAACTGTGAGAATTTCTTATAAAAAACAGGGTCCTTATCCATATTCTCTGTAATATGTTTTGCTGTTCTGGAGGCAATAGTATCAGCCTTAGCAGCTTTACCCGTAATTTTTTCAACCTCTTCGGCAAACTTTTCTTTATCGAAAATATTAACAAGCTCTGTTATAATCTTTACTTCACCGCTCTCAATATGAGTATTAATCAGTTTCTGTATCTGCCCCTCATACTGTTTATAATCAATAGTATCGGAATAACGTTCCTGTACGGCACTCCTAAGTTTTATAAACATTGCCAAATCAGACTTATAACGATCTATTTCCGACTCAGGGGTTTTCTTGTGAAAATCAATAGATGATAAAGCAATCTTTAGTGTTCCGGCAAATGCTGTCAGTTTCTCATAATACTCTGCACGAATATCCTCAGCACGCAGCAATTCGCTATAAGCCTCAAGGTCGTTTTTATTTTTTATACCTTTAAAAATATTGCAAAGGTCGGAATGGCGTTGTGGCAACTGCTCAACCTCTTTACTTATATCGGTAAATGTTCCTGCGAGATCTTCGATATCAAAATTTGAATATATATCAAAAGCATCATTCAGATTACCAAGCACACCATAATAATCCACAATATAACCAAACTCCTTATCGTCGCATACACGATTCACACGGGCTATAGCTTGTAAAAGAGTATGATCTCTTAACTTACGGTCAAGATATAACACAGTATTTTTAGGCTCATCAAAACCGGTAAGCAATTTATCTACAACAATAATTATCTCCGGTTTATCACTGTTCTTAAACCTATTTATAATATTCGTTTCATAACGTTTAGCTGTACCATGCTCATCCATCATTTTATTCCAGAATGCAAGTTCGGTATTTGAAGTCTCGCCGTAAGCGGTTTCTTCACCCTCTCTTGTATCAGGAGAGGTGATTAATACCTCAGATGAAACAATACCAATCTCATCCAGAAACTTTTTATAAAGTATTGCTACACGTTTTCTTGGTGCTACAAGCTGAGCTTTAAACTTAGTACCCTGCCAATTCTTTTTAAAATGAAGTGATATATCCCATGCAATGGCATATATACGCTGTTCCGCCTGATTTAGTTGATCTGCACGACTAAATTTCTTTTTTAAATCAGCACGCTGATACTCTCCAAGCGGCTCGCTCACCATATCAAAAAAGCGATCGATAGAGTTCTCATGCACCGTTTGCGACACTAATCTACCCTCATAAAGAAGTGGTACTACAGCTCCGTCTTTCACAGCCTGGTCAACAGTATAAACAGGTTGAATGATACCGCCAAACTTCAAAGCAGTACTTTTCTCCCTCTTCATCAGAGGGGTTCCTGTCATTGCAATCATACAGGCATTTGGCAATGTCTTGCTCATTTTAATACCCATTTCGCCATACTGACTGCGATGTCCCTCATCAATAAGAACAAAAATATTGTGATCTGTCAGCGGTTTGCGAATCCCCTTTACTGCCGTTTCAAACTTATTGATTATAGTTGTGATAACTGCATCGCTTTTACTCTCTAACAATTCTATCAATTGACTTCCGGTCTTTGCATTCTCTACATAAGTACCGCATTTTTTGAATGTTGCAGTTATCTGGCGGTCAAGATCCGTACGGTCTGTAACTAACACAATCTTAGGATTACGTATTGATGGCTCCAATACAATAGCCTGAGCAAGCAATACCATCGTCAGAGATTTTCCGCTCCCCTGAGTATGCCATATCACTCCGCCGTTACGCCGTCCCGCTTCAATATTTTTAATACGCTCTAATGTTTTCTCCACTGCAAAGAATTGCTGATAACGTGCCACCTTCTTTATGCCGTCATCATAAAGCGTGAAACTAAACATCAGTTTCAAAAGGCGTTCCGGCCTGCAAAGAGAATACAAATAATGATCTTGTACAGAGGGCGTGATTGGAGATGAATATAGATCCTCAAAATATGATTTTACATAACGAAACCGGTCTGTAAACAGTTTATCATTAAGCACTCTTCTGTTTACAAGCTCCTTTAGTTTATTATTATAATCCTTCTCCTCTATTGAATCTGCAAATTGTTCTTTCCATTTACCCCAAAACTTTTCAGGTGTTGCCGTCGTTGCATAGCTTGCCGATTGCACTGAGGTAGAGAGCAATAGTGATGAATAAACATAAAGTGAGCGTATACCGTCCTCTTTTTGATTTCTCAGATGTTGTGATACTGCCTGAGAAAGAGAATCCTTTATATCAGGTCGTTTACATTCTATTACGCAGAGAGGTATACCGTTTACAAACAGTACAATATCAGGACGATAAGTATCAGACATACCGTTACGAGTAACTGCAAATTCCTCAGTAACATGAAATACATTATTTTCAATGTTTTTCCAGTCTATATATTGCAGTGTAAAACTCTTCTTATCTCCGTCAATTGATTGCTCAAGTGTTTTCCCGGCTGTTAATAAGTCATATATATTTTGTGATGCTGCTATATAACCATCATCCATTGATACCGATTTTATAGCGTCAATTCCGTTTTCTATATTTTGCGAACTAAACACAGATGTCTTAGTAGAACTTACATTCAATGTATTTATCTCTGTCAACTGTTTTCGCAAGATTGATTCAAGCAAAACATTTGATGTATTATATCCACGCTGCTCCAGTGCTTCCGATTGAGAAAGATAGGTGTAGCCTAATTTCTCAAGGAGCATAAGGGCAGGGATTTGGGAGATGTGGTCTTCGAGGAAGGATAGATTCATAACTATTAGATGTAATTATTAATAAACAATGCTAAAAATAGATATAACAATGGGACACCTATCATTGAAAAATAATACAGACTGTTACATGAGTTGAAATATTGTAGTTTAGACCAATATATTTCCCTTTTTGTTAATTTGAAATATTTGGGTTTAGTTGTTTTGAACATTTCATAATCTATTGGTAAATGGTTATCATAGCGAGATAAGATACTTTCATATTCCAATGTTAACTTATTGACATCAACTTCATCTTGGTTCTTTTCTATACGTAGACGATTATAAACATTTGATATTTCTAATGCACAGCAATGAAATTTATTTGATTGTACTGAGTAATTTCTAGCATATATAAATTGACTTGCAACTAACAATATGATAGAAAATCCAATTGTTATTGTAGCTATATAATTATCTTCAAGAGTTAATACTGGAATTTTACATAAGTTTATTACATTTATAATAATCATATAGGCCGAAACAAAGGCAATAATTTTTGTATATCTATCATTTTGTCGTTCACAACGTTCTGCAGCTTTAAATCGGCTCCCTTTAGTTACCCATAACTTATAATTTAGTTCAACTATAAAATCATTATCCTTTAAATATTCCGGAAGAAGCGTTAATCTTTCATCATAGGTGTTATTTAATTTATCCGTATTACTATTGGACATATTTCAATCTTTTTTTACCAGTTAATAATTGTTGCATAAGAGATTGTTTTTGAATGCAAAAAGTTTCAAGTTTACATTTTATAAAATCAATTTCTCTATCAGCAAAATTTAATATCTCTGCTATAGCCTCCTGTTCCTCTATTTTAGGGAATTTATATTCTAACCCATATATATCTTTAGGAAAGACATGAGGTTGAGCACCTCCTGTCTGTAATGAGTATATATATTCTTGATTATAAGATAGTAAATAATACAAATACTGTATATTAGATTTATCGCAAATATCTCTAATCACAGAACAATCAGAAGCCCAAATTTTATAATTGTGATATGCTACGAATCCAGCATATGCACCACTAGCACTTATAGTTATAATATTTTCATCTGTATATTCGTTGTGACTATACGGACTCGTTTTACCACCTGCAATTACTTTATAAATGCCATTTGTAACATCCTTTGCAGAAAGTGATTTCCCCTTCTTTATGTCACAAATATTCCCAAGTCGTACTTTTCTCCACGGTTCAGAAAACCCAGGCAAACGAGTTTTTCCGGTTAGCAATCTTTGCATTAAAGCACGTTTGCGACGTTCTAATAAATCAATCATTTTAGATTGATTTTCGATTGCTTTATCCCAGGTACTTAATACTTCTACTATTCGCTCTTGTTCATTTATTGGTGGTAATATTACGTTTAAAGATTTAAGATCCGAAAGTTCCAATTTCCCGGCTCCAATCCCTGTACCAACTACCATATGCAATAGGATATTTTCATTTGCTGAAAACCAATATAGTAAGTATTTATTTGAAGTTTGTTTATTTGCATTCAAACATTTTACATCTTGATTAAATGCTACATCCCTTAAGCATATACATATAGGAATCCTATTCCATAGCATACTTCCTCTAACAAGTAAAAGCAAACTATCTTTTATTGCTAACTTTGAACCATTTTGTAAGCCTAAATCTGTAATTTTTAAATTTGAATCCTGAATTTTTTGATTGTGCATCGAGGAAGCACTAATCCAAGGTATATATCCATTCCAGTATAATGAATTTTCTTTTGAAGGGGTCCCACCACTTAGAAAATCGCATAAATCCCCCAATCTCTTCACCTCCCAATCCTCAGGAATAACCCCTAACTCAGAAATTTTATAACCATTGGGTATATGTTGTTCCTTATTCATTATTATTCTCATTTTTGTTAAAAAAAGAAAGCTTACCTATCGATAGCTCCATAGTTGTAATGAATTTCTGCGACACTGTTGCAGAAATCTCAGATACATCATTTTCCATCCTTATTCCCTCCCTTTAAAGCCTTTCTCTGTTTCGACTCCAAACTCTTAATACTATCAGCCACAGGCAGATCTTCCGGCATAGTTCCACCAAGTTCTTCTATAGTTTTACGAACCTTAGCACCAACCTCATAATGAGTTTTGTTAGCATTCTCTTTACCTTTAATCTCCTCTCGTCTTAGTTTTTCCTCTGCCTGTGTAGCACGAAACAAATTAGCGGCAAGTTCTGTACTACCCATATGGTCAAGTATTTTCTGACTCTTTTTCAGACCTTTTTTTTCTTGTATCTCTTTTGCTCCTAATCCACCATACAGTCCCTTATAACCATGGTTTTGGAAGATGGCATAATCAATAGGCTCTATTACTCCTGCATCTTTTGCGGCATCGGCAAGCTGAGTATTATGTCTTGCCATCTCTTCACGCAAAAACAAACGTTTCTCCTCCTCAGTAGATAAGCTGTTATACTCATCCATCTGCTTAATCTCAGCGATACGAGTCTGTACGGCAAAATATGTTTGTCCCTGAGCAACGATTTCTTTGCTTGGATCTGCATTCTGTACAATAAGGTAGCAGGCATAACGGGAGAGTTTGATTGACTCCATTTCTCTTGTAGTCCCTAACCCGATTGTGACCATTTCGTTGACGTCAACGAAATGGTCAGGAATGCTCTGTAGGCTGTTTTTGCAAGCTTCTTTAGCTTTATTGACAGCATTTAGAAAATTCCTGTAATCAGTATATTCAAGAGCCTTGGAAAATTCTCTTGACATCCAATATTCATTACCATTTTCATCTATTTTTTTTATATCTTCAAATAAAGATGACGGTGTTTTGTCTATAATATTTGTCATAATAGATCTAATTTAATATCCCAACTCCTTTAAATACTCTTTCATCTTAGCCTGAACTTTTGAAAGTTCGACTTCAAGAGAGTCTATCTCAGACTGTACGGCAACGATATCAATCTCCTCCTCCTCTTCGTAAGTATCTACATAACGGGGTATATTCAGATTATAATCATTGTCTGCAATCTCTTTTGGTGTAGCAACATAAGCATATTTATCTTCAGCAACCCCCTCTTTTAGTTCACCTGATTTAAATTTGCGATAAGTAGAAACAATATGCTCAATATCTTCATCTCGCAATCGGTTTTGATTTTTTCCGTTCTCATACTCACGGCTTGCATCAATAAACAGCACATTGTCTGTCTTTTTACCTTTATTAAAAATTATAATTGCAGCAGGGATTCCGGTACCAAAGAATAGATTTGCAGGCAATCCAATTACAGCTTCAAGAATATTTTCATCAATAGTCTTAGCACGTATCTTCCCTTCACTTGAACCTCGGAACAAAACGCCGTGTGGAACAATAGCTCCGACAACACCTCTTTCAGCATAAGCCGTCTCTATCATATGACTTAAAAATGCCCAGTCTCCTTTACTCTTAGGTGGTACACCTCTCCAAAAACGGCTGTATTGATCAGATTCAGCATCCTCAGCACCCCATTTATCAAGGGAAAAAGGCATGTTTGCCACAATAGTATCAAACTTCATCAAAGAATCACCCTCTTTAAGCTTAGGATTTCTCAAAGTGTCACCCCAGCGAATAGTTGCGCTGTCAAAACCGTGAAGAAGCATATTCATCATTGCCAGTGCCCAGGTACTTCCATTTAGCTCCTGTCCATATAATGAGAAGTTGTTTGTTCCAACCTCTTTACCTGCCTTGATAAGCAAAGAACCCGATCCGCACGTCGGATCACAGATTCTTGCTCCCGGAGCACTCTTAGTCAGCTTTGCCAACAAAGTAGATACCTCTTTTGCAGTATAAAATTCTCCGGCTTTTTTGCCTGCATCACTTGCGAAATGCTCAATAAGATACATATATGCATCTCCTATAACATCATTGTTTTCAAGATGAGATTCGTCAAACTGCAATGTCTCGTCAGAAAAATCTATCAAAAGGTTTTTAAGTCGTGTATTACGATCTTTTGTTTCCCCAAGATTGCTGCTGTTAAAGCTGATATTACGGAATAATCCGCTGCCATCTTCACTGCTTAGTTTTTCACGATTGGCATTTTCAAGATCTGCAAGAGCTATATCTATAAGTTCACCAATGTTATTTTCGTTGCGTCGTTCATATAAATAGTCGAAAGTGCTCTCTTTAGGAACTATAAAACGCTCATGTCGCATAGCTCGCAAGGCACGCTCCTCATCGCCTTCATAGCGATCAAGATATTCGTTATATTTTGATTTGTTTACATCGCTGACATATTTCAGAAACAGCATTGTCAATATATAGTCTTTATATTGGCTTGGATCAATAACGCCGCGAAATGTATCACATGCCTTCCAAACAACTTTATTAATATCTTCCTGATTTAACTTACTTGCCATTTTCTATTATATATTTTAATTTATTATCTATTAATTGTTTTCTTTTCCCTGCAATCTCATTATAGATTTGCTGTTCTCGTTTCTGAAGAGCAGCTAATTCTATAATTGCTTTTTGCTTATCTATAGAAGGCACAGGTACCTCGACCTCTTCAATCATCGCTTTCGTAATTGAAGGTATAGCACTACCTACAGCATTTACTCTTAATTGTGTAATTATTGCAGGCAAATTAAGATACCAGTTCAAATACTCAGGCATCACTTTTGCATCCTTAATTTTTATAACTAAAAAAGAAGATGAGGCTGCACATTTCACTCCGCAATCATTAAAAACTGAGCAAAAATTTCTATACCCTTTTGCCATAAACAATAGATTTCCCGAGGCAAGAATATGATGTTGATTTTTTTTATTAGTAATGACAGAATGTTTAGTTGTAGGTAAAACAACTCCTTCATTATCAAAATCATTAGCCTGTAGATATATTGTATCCGGATTGGGTGCCGGCTTTAAAAAAACTCCAGTTTGTATTTCTGCAATATCTTTTAAGTTTATCATATAAAAAATTCAGTAATTTATGTACAAAGATAAAAACATAATTTAAACCACAAATATTTTAAACTATATTTTTAAGTACATCAATTACTAAACAACAGATTTTATAAATAAGATATATGAAAAATAAATTTACAATAAGCGCAACTTCACAGTTATCAGCTTATTAACTGTCTAAACAAACCCATTCAACAAAAAAATAACCCTAATAACCTCATCATCGCTCATCGAAACATTAAGAGGAATACTAAGTTCGGTATCTGCAAGCCTTTCGGCTACGGGAAAAGAGAAAGATTCAAATTCACTATAAGCCTTTTGTTTATGTGGAGGGATAGGATAATGGATTAAAGTTTGTAGGCCATTATCAAGAAGATACTTCTGCAATCTGTCTCTTTCATTACAGAAAACAGGGAAAATATGATAAACATTCTCGCCATCTACGGCTCGAGAGCTTAACTTTAATAGCGGATTATCAATACCGTTATAATACATCTCCGCAATCTCTGTTCTGCGTTGGTTATCCTCCTCTATTCTTCGAAGTTTTACGCGCAAAACAGCGGCCTGTATCTCATCAAGACGGGAATTTAAACCTTGATATTCATGTACATATTTTTTTGAACTTCCGTAATTCGATAACATTCTTATCACTTCGGCAAGCTCCGTATCATTAGTCGTTACCGCTCCACCGTCACCCAAAGCGCCAAGGTTCTTTCCCGGATAAAAGCTGAACCCGGCAGCATCGCCAATAGCTCCCGCTCTTTTTGTATATTCGAAAGAAGCTCCCTCATATTCATCTCCCATAAAGAAACTATCAAGCTCCGAACGTACACCACATGTAGCAGCTTCGGCTTCAGGTTTCCCTGCAAACGGACGATATAAAGCACCATGTGCCTGAGCGCAATCTTCAATTATTTTCAAGGAATGACGGTCGGCAAACTTCAATATAGGAGTCATATCGCATATTCTTCCATAAAGATGAACAACCAGAATAGCCCTTACATCAGAAGTATATTCAGATTCAAGAATCGAAGGATCAATATTCTGAGTCTCTTCGTTAGGCTCTATAAATACAGGAATAAGATCATTTGCTGTTATAGCAAGAACAGAAGCAATGAAAGTATTGACAGGAACCATTATCTTATCTCCATCTTTTAATACTCCCATTTCCTTATAAGCCCTTATAATCAAAGAAAGAGCATCAAGTCCGTTGCCAACTCCTATGCAATGATCAACACCGCAATAATCGGCAAACTCCTTTTCAAACTCTTCATTCTGTTTTCCATGTATATACCAACCCGAATCAACAACACTCTTTATAGCATCCGATAAGGCCGGTTCATAACTGTCATTGATCTTTTTAAGATCACTATATTTTATAATATCACTGCTCATAGCGCAATTATATTTTTATTTCATAAGTATCATAAACAATGGTTCTCGCGCCGAAACTCTCCTTTTGATTTATAAGACCTTCGTTCAGCACCCTGCAATCATAAGGCTCTGTAGAAACTCCGAAATCAAACCAACGCTTATCTGCATAAACCTCATTTATAAGTTTATCATAAAGAAAATCGACGGCATTAATCTTTTTTCCATTCGCAGAAGCAGAAGTATATTGAGCATGCGCGCAAGTTTCTGTCAGATATACCAACACTCCCGCCACTGTTTCACCTTCACATACGGCAGTATGGCAAATAATATTTTCAGGAAAACTCTTTCTCAGACTCTCTATCTCTTCAAGTGTATGAACAGGATTCACCTCGAAACGGGAATTAAGATTCCCCGTAAGGATATCCCAAAACGGAGCCGGATCAACATTCGAACATAAAGTTATTCCATGATTCACCGCTCTTTTCACCCCTTTTCGTCTGCTATTATTAATCCTGAGTTTATCGCCCTGATAGATAGCACTCGAAGCCTTTCTGTCAATAAGTTTCCCGTCCAGACAAAAAACTGCGAAAAGATCCTCATCAGCCGCCATCTTATGATAAACAGCCGGAATAGCTTTATAATAAAATTCTGTTATATTTTTTGTAGCAAGATAAGATCGTATCTCTTTGAATATCTCGACAACGGTAATTTGATAAATTTCCCTCGATAATATAAGTCCTCCATACGTCAGACCCCGATGCGAATAAAGTATATTTTCAGATATATTGGCAGGAAGAAGAGCCACAATACCATCCTCTTCAAATATCAATAGCGAATGATCGGTAAATCTTTCACTATGATACTCCATATAATCCCGCTTATGAAGGAATGTTCCATTTTTAGAGTTATCAACAAAAGAATCCCACAACTCTTTATATTTAGCATTATAAAGTTCTATTCTCATCTTTCAATGTTTTATAATCGTCATATTCCCTTATATAATCATCCTCAATATAAATCTCGGAAGCAAGCACCATACATATTGCGCCTCCAGAAAAGTTGATCACCTCTCTCCATATTCCCGGCACTATCATTAATGCACGATTAGGACGATCAAGACGTATCGTTTTAGTTTCTTTTCCATCATCAATCACGACATCGAAACTTCCGCTTGCCGCAATGATAAATTGATATAGTTGTTTATGAGCATGTCCCCCTCTTTCGGCTCCTGCCGGAACATCATAGAGATAATAAGCTCTTTTAATTTCAAAAGGTATATCGTCGTTATTGTTAAGCGAAGTAAGATTACCTGCTATATTATGAATCTGAGGAAGAACAAACTCCTTGCAATCATGGATTGATGATTTTCCGAAACAAGAATCAAGCAAAACTTCATTTGCCGATGCATCTATAAGTTCTCTTACGGATAAATCCTTTTCTATAAAAGATAAAACATCCTCTTTTTTTATTTTCCAATAATCTTCAAATTCATGAATATAATCGGAAGGATCATATTTCTTAGAACTTAAGACCAGGCAAAGCGAATTTGTAGAAAAATTATCAAGACTACGCCAAGTCATGGGTGGAATATATATCCCTTTATATGAACGATTAAGATGATATCTCGTTTCTTTTTCTCCATCATTAAGCACAACATCAAAACTCCCCGAAAGAGCTACAATAAATTCATGTTGCGTTTTGAAAGCATGACTACCCCTTTCCTGACCTCCGGGAACATCATATATCCAATAAGCTCTCTCTATTGAGAAAGGGATATGATTTAACCCCTCTATAAAAGAGAGATTACCTCGTCTGTCATATATCTTAGGAAGTTCTTTAAGTTTTTCCATATAAACGGATTAAATATTCTATCTGACTATCCAATGCTCCGGATTAAGTTTCACAGACTCTTTCCATATCTGGAATGTCATTGTCGTATCACCCTTTCCATCATCGTCGGTGAAGATTTTCCCTAAAGATTGACGTGTCTTAACCTTATCACCTGCTTTTACATAAACCTGTGCAAGATTAGAATAAACAGTCATATAATTACCGTGACGAACAATTACAGCACTATTAGCGCCGGGTAATATAATCACTTTTACAATTTCTCCGTCGAAAACAGATCTGGCATCAGCTCCGGCATTAGTCTTAATCTCAATACCACTATTATTGGTTACTACATGCTTAAGCTGCGGATGTTGCTGTGACCCGAATTTCCCAATAATAATACCTCCGTTTGTTGTAGGAAATGGCAATTTGCCTTTATTCTTCTCAAATGTACCCGAAAGAACTGTTTCCTCCTTTGTCATCGAATAACCTCCGGAAACGGCAGGTTTTGTATTGGATTTGGCAACAGACTTCTTGGCTTCCTCTTCTATTATTTTCTGAATCTGTCTGTCAAGATCTCTGGCAGCTTGTTGCTGTTTTTTAAGATCCCCTTCAAGACGTTTTTTTTGATTCTGAAGATTGGCAACAAGGGTTTGTTGTCTTTTCTCTTTCTCTCTAAGATCCTGAGCTTCAACCTTACGCTCATCCATCACTTTTTCTTTCTCTTTTCTTGATTTTTCAAGAGATTCCTTCTTCTCTCCAAGATCTTTTTGTTTAAGGCTTATCTCATGTGCCTGTCGCTTACGCCAATCTGAATACTCCTTAAGGTACCTCATTCGTCGCCATGTCTGTGTAAAAGATTGAGCAGACAACACAAAGACGACCTCATCAATTCCAGATCGCTTACTATAAATGCTACGCATCGCATCTCCGTATTTCTTCTTTTTTAGATCTAACTCTTTTTCAAGTATGGTGATATCTTGGGAAAGTTGTGAGTGTTCTTTTTCAATTATTGAAATTTCATTATTAAGAGATTGTATAAGAGTGCGACGTACCGATATCTCCTCATTAAGCACATTTAGTCTGTTTAATGAAGAAACTGCACTTTTACTTGTCTCAGTCAGCAACTTATTGGTTTGAGCGATCTTTTCCTGAGCGGCACGCTTCAAACGTTCAAGTTCGCTTTTTTTCTTAGAATCCTGAGCTGTGATGAAAAGTATAAATAATGAAAAGACAATAATAAATATTGATTTAAGCCTCATAAGCGGATGTAACTATTTTTTCAAAAGCATATTCATAATCTGAGCAGCACTTACTCTTTTATATGAACGCGGTATATCAAATTTATCGTTAATATTCTTGTTAATATCTATTTTCTGATATTTAATCTCCAACGATTTATCCTTTTTCCCATTGTTGTAAACTATCTTCTGTACTCTTGGAAAATCAACCTCCTCCAGTATTTGAAACTGAGAGTAAAACCAGTCAACTTTATGACCACCGGAGCGTGTCGAAACAGTTGTCGTGGTCAAAAAAGAATTATTGTTTAAAACAAACGAAAGATTGAAAAGACTACTTTTCTTCAAATCTCCAATTAACTCTCCGTGAGATGAATTCTTCCAGTTCAACTTATTAAAATCATTAATGGTAAAGCTTTCATCTCCAGGCATAAACAGATTATTCAAAAACAGAGCTTCAAGTATTGATATATCAAGATCTACAGGCAACAATGCTTTATATTGACTATAGGGTTCTGCCATATATCGTTTATTAATCTTATCTATAACTATTATTGAATCTTTGTTAATCTCTAATTTAAAAAGTTCAATTCCCAATAGAGGTTGTATCGAAACTTGAATCTTCGAATTTTTGAACATTTTTATCTGAGCACCCACGGTCATATCTTTTTTTCCGTCATTATAAGTAACAGAAGTCTTGGCCTGAAAAGTGGAATAATTAGATATACTGTTTTGTATTTTATCCTCCACTCTTGCCTTTTCTGTCTTATAACCGGGACTTAATAACTCTTTCTGTTTCTTACACCCCGTAAAAGTCAGAAATAGAATAAGTCCGAATATGATATATGAATTATGTATGAATCTAATGTTTTTATAAAATCTATTTTTCATAATAACTCTTATTTGCTATTTTCTTCTTCAAGAGCTTAATATCCACGCTTGGATCAGTTTCATCCTTGGCAACATCATAAGCCTTTTCCCATTGCTCTAACGCTTTTTCAGGATCATCCAATTTATAAAGAATATCACCATAATGATCAAGCATTTCGGCATTTGCCTCACTTTCTTTCTCAAGAGCACTCTCTATATAGAATTTGGCAAGCGTATAATTACCCTGTTGAAAAAAGATCCACGCATAAGTATCAAGAAATGTAGCATTGTCAGGCTCTATCTTTACCGCCTGAGCCGCCATTCTTTCTGCTTTACTTAGATCACTTTTATCAAGAGAAAGGAAATAACTGTAGTTATTTAATACAGAAATATTTTTATCGTCATATTTAAGCGATTCATCGTAAGCCTTATAAGCAGCCGATATGTCGTCTTGCTTATGATAAATATCGCCTATCTGTCCCCAAAGGACCGACAACATTTTGACATTGTTTTTAGCAATCTTTTCAATACCAAGTTTATATGTATCAAGTGCTTCCCCATATTTATTCTGAAGTGAATATGCCACACCCTGATAAAGGTAAAGCTCGGGAAGTTCAGGCAGATACTCCATAGCCCGTTTAGTCTCCTCAACAACACCTTTATAATTTTTATCATTCAGATCGAGTCCTATAAGACGCATCCAATACTTCTTCTCATTGGGATCAAGATCAACTGCGTAACCTATCTGCTCACGCGCTAACTCCGGACGTTGAGTAAAAATAAGAAGTTCTGAATAAAGATCTTTCAATGAAGGTTCCTGCGGATGTTGCTCTATTACTATATTAAAAAGTGAATCTCCCTGTTCGAGGCTTTCTCGCTTTTGAATAAGAGTCTGAAGATAATTGGTAAGCAATTTCTGTTTCGTTTCAACATCAAGTTGCTCATTTATCAATGCACTGTTAAGAAGTGCATTTGAAGCAGGGATATCACCGATACGATTAAAATAATCTGAACGTGACAACAAAAGATAAGCATTATTCGGATCATCTTTCATTGCTTCTTCATAAGCAAGGTTAGCATCTTCAAGCATTCCAACATTCAAGTAAAGATCACCTAAAAGTATTTTATACTCAACAACGGTTGGAAAATGATTTATAAGTTTCCTTATCTCCAAAAATGCACTATCAGACTCCTCCAGAGCATAATATCCTTTGAACTTTTCAACTGATATTTCCTGCATCATACCAACGTTATCCTCAAGGACATTAAGTGCGTCAATGGAATTACGGTGATCTCCAATACGAGAATATGCATCTGAAAGAGCATAATTGATTTCAGGTTTGCCGGGATACTTCCCTGCAATATATTTGTAAACTTTCAGGGCATCTTCATCCTTATTTATATTCTGATATAATCCGGCAAGAGTCATTGCATACCAGAAATTTGATGGATCTTTAGAATATGCATTTTCAAGATATTCAAGAGCCACATAAGGTCGATTCAGCCTAAGATAATAGTTTGCAAGTTCATATCTAACCTGCGCATTGGCTGTATCGATTGATAACGCTTTACGATAAAGATCGAATGCTGCATCATGATTGTTTAACTGTTTTTGTCTCACCCCTTCAAGAAAGAAATAATTGAATTTTCTTTTTTGGGTTTCATCTAGATTATCGTGATATGAAGATGTTATATTTTTCTTTCCCGTTGAACAGGAAATTATCATGACAGAAGAAATCAAACAAATCAAATAGACAAATTTTCTCATCAGCAAATTATTATTCTCCTAAATTAATTTATAAGTGACAGATTTATTTACAACAATAAGCGGTCACTCTGGGTTTTTATATTTTGCAATTATTGTTTGCCGGTATGACCGAAACCACCGGCTCCTCTTGATGATTCCTCAAGTGAATCAACGGCTTCCCACTCAACAACAGAATGAGGTGCAACTACCATCTGACATATTCTCTCTCCGTTATTAATAACAAAGTTTTGTTGTGACAAATTGATTAATATCACTTTTATCTCACCTCTGTAATCTGCATCAATAGTTCCCGGCGAGTTTAATACCGTAATTCCCGCTTTGTATGCCAATCCGCTTCTTGGACGAATCTGAGCTTCATAACCCTGTGGTAATTCGATAAATAAACCTGTAGGTACAAGTACTCTTTCAAAAGGTTTTATAATAATCGGTTTATTGATATTTGCTCTAAGATCCATACCTGCCGATAGCGAAGTTGCATATGCAGGCATATCATGCTGCGATTTATTTACTATTTTAACTTTCATCGTTTCAAATTTATTTTAGAATATGCGAAAATAACGAAAACGGATGAAAGAGTCATTATGTTTTAATTATTAGAACCTAAATAGTTGTATTATTATTGATTAAATTTTCATTTGCTTTGACCACGTTCGGAATTATTTCACTTTTTATTTATATTAAAAATGTAAATCAGATGATATCACCTCCCATACCGGAATCAATAATTAACAATAATCAGAAAATGAGATCTTTTTAATTACATTTGTTTCATTAAACCAAAGATCATTATTTATCACACGAAGCTATGAGTACTTTTGAGAAAATGGAATGGAATTCACTATTGACAACTATTCGTTTGGGAATGGAAAAATATCATGATGAAAAGAAAGACGCCCGGTCTAACTTTCAAAGAGATTACGACAGACTGATATTCTCATCTCCGTTCAGAAGACTTCAGAATAAAACTCAGGTATTCCCCTTACCCGGCAGCGTGTTTGTTCATAACCGTCTTACCCACAGCCTTGAAGTTGCAAGTGTAGGGCGCTCTCTTGGCAATAATGTTTACTCACAACTTAAAGAAAAATATGCAGCTGAACCATGGAACGACAAGCTACGCGAGATTGGTGCAATTGTAGCAGCGGCATGTCTTGCCCATGATCTTGGAAATCCGCCTTTCGGTCACTCAGGTGAAAAAGCTATCTCTGCCTACTTTTCTGAAGGTTCCGGCGCAACACTTCAAGAGGAGATGTATCAGCAACAATGGGACGATTTGACCCATTTCGAAGGTAATGCAAACTCTTTCAGACTTCTTTCTCACCAGTTCAAAGGACGAAGAGAGGGCGGTTATGCTCTTACCTACTCCACTCTTGCTTCAATTGTAAAATATCCCTACGCCTCCACTCATGCAGGCAACAAACAAAAGTTCGGCTTTTTCAGATCAGAGAATGAAACATTCGAGAAGATTGCGTCTGAACTAAAACTTATAAAAATCGAAGAAGGTAAATATTGTCGACATCCGCTTGTCTTTCTTGTGGAAGCTGCCGACGATATCTGTTATCAGATTATGGATATTGAGGATGCTCATAAACTGAAAATATTAAGTGACGATGAAACATTCGATCTGTTTCTTAATTTCTTTACTGCGGAAAAACAGGTAAAGATGAGACGCACTTTTGAGATTGTGACAGATATCAATGAGCAGATTGCATATTTACGCTCCTCTGTTATCGGCCATCTTATAGATGAGTGTTCTCGTGTTTTTGTTGAAAATGAATCTCTGCTTTTAGAGGGCAAACTTGAAAAACCTCTTATCAAACTTATCTCCGACACACCGGCAAATGCATATAAAGATTGTTCTAAAATAGCATTCTCACGTCTTTATAAATCTTCCGACGTTGTCGATATCGAGATTGCAGGTCATCAGATTATATCATTTCTTCTTGATAAATTTATTGATGCTGTCAATAATCCAGAAAAGGCATATTCTAAACTTCTTCTCGACAGAATACCTGATCAATATGAGATCGGTGCACAATCAAAATATGGTAAAGTGATGGCTATTCTTGATTATATATCAGGTATGACTGATATTTATGCGCTCGATCTATACCGTAAATTATATGGTATGAGCCTTCCGTCACTTTAAAGGTGCAAATATTTTAATAAGACATATATCTTTTTCCATAATTGACTTATATACAAATCAAGTATAACACATTTATGCTTTCTATACATGGCTAATATTGTGTTATAGTTATAATATTACCTGGTATTTTATTATTAATCATCGAAATAATCTATTTAGTTTTTGATTATTTTTCCCATTTTACCCTCTTTTTGTTTACTTTTATTTAGATTTGTATGCTAATATTTATTAACACATTAGTAATTATAGACTTTTTAAAATATACACCCATGAATAAAACTCTTTTCAAACTGCTTTTATCACTTTGCCTATTGTCCTCATTATCAATTAAAGCACAGAAAGTTATCGAAAATCCTGCTTATGACTACTGTTCAACAGGAATACTTGAAATCAAAAAAGTAGAACTTTCCGATAAAGACACCCGAATAAGTTTTAAAGCTACTTTTTCACCTCACTGGTGGATTAAACTTTCTTCAGAATCTTATCTGACAGATAAAGATGGTGAATCAGGCAAAAAATATAAGTTTCTTTCGGCTGAAGGTATGATAATGGATAAGAGGGAGGCGAATTGGACTCCGGAATGTGGTTTTCAAGAATATACTCTTGTTTTTGAACCTCTTCCAGAGGGAACAGAAACATTTAATTACATTGAAAAAGATAAATGGGATATGTTTGGAATAGATTTAACAGGAAAAACTGTTAATCCAACCTCTTTTTTACCGCAAGAGTTAAACGAAGAGTGGCGCACTACCGATGAGTATAATGAATGGAAATATGGTTTTTACGATAGCATTGCTATTGTAGATATGGATTTTTGGGAATATGACTACCTTAAAAAGAAAGGTAAAGGTTATGAAGTGGGACTTAAAAAAGGGGAAGATAAAAAAACTCTTTATCTGAAAAAGAATAAAAACGGAACTGCTGAAATAGGAGATCTGAAAAAGGGAAATCCTCTTTATACAACCTCCAAAACAAAAATATTTAAACATAAGGAGGTTGAAGAGAAACCGTTCTTCAGAAATGAAAATGCTGTTTTAAGAGTGTACATGGATAATTTTAATCCTAAGTATATGGATAAAACAATTAACCTACATATGATGAACCATATAACGAGAGAAAGCAACCAAATGGTTGTTGCTTTAAATGACAATGGTACCGCAGAACTAAATATACCTCTTAACCAACCTATATTAATATGGGGTGAATATGGTAACTATAATCTCAAGTTTTACGTTGAACCGGGAGATACACTTTTGATAAGATATGATATCAATGAAATAAAGAAAGATGATACCGAACCGGCTAAATATTTCCATAATAATAGTCAGCCTTCATTTATGGGCAATCAGTCAGATATAAACCGCGATTTACTGAGTCTGGGAGATTATCAGGGATATAATCCGTACAACTTACATAAAGAGATAGAGACATTGTCTTTTGAAAAGTTTCAATCGCAATATATGGGTTACTACAATAAAAGTATTGAACGTCTGAATAACAGCGTAAATGAAAAGCTGATCTCAGAGAAAAGTAAACGTATTGCAAAAGCACATGTAACATGTCGTGTAGGTTCCAGAATCCTGAATTATAACTATGACAGAGACAATTACATACCTAAAGCTGAAGATTTCAAGTCATTAGAAAATTTCGATCTTAACGATCTTTATCTCTTGTCAATACACGACTTCTGGGTCTTCGTAAATCGTTATGAATATACCTATCCAAGGCATGCCCCAAAACCAAAGGTTAATTACGAGAAGTTCCCAAATGATCTATTTTCTGAACTTGACAATAAAAAAATAAAATATGACACGAGTTATAAGGACTCAATAAGGGCATTTTGTGATTTCCTTACCAATTATAATAATGATAGGTCAATAACAGATAATATAACAGAGGAAGAGTTGGATAAAATAAAGAAGTTAAATATTGCTACTGACCGATTCGTAAATAAATATAATGATATTGCTATGCCTTTGCTTGATGAGATTAATAAAATGGCAGGTAATAGTTTTAGCGGAGAAGCAAAACGAAAGTCAGATTATCACATCGACTCTCTTAATCTTAAAAAAGATCTACTCTACACTCTGATGTATTCCCATATGGTTGAAAAATTAGGTTCAGACAAAGCTGTTGCAAAAGAAAATTTGGAAACTCTAAAACAATATGTTTCTTATAAAGAGATGACTGATCAGATGGATGACTATTTTGAAAGAGAATACAATAAGATTGAATATGAAAAAATAGTGCTACCCGATGGCGTAGCAAAAGATTATTTCAATTCAATTATTGCTCCTCATAAAGGAAAAATTGTAGTGGTAGATTTCTGGGCAACTTCATGTGGACCATGTATAGCCGGCATAAAACATACAGCAGAACTTAGAGAAAGACTGAAAGGGAAAGATGTCGCTTTTGTTTTTATAACCGATAAAGGAAGCTCACCCAGAGATAGCTATGAGAAGATTATGAAAGATGTTGACGGCTATAAACATTATATCGAAAATGATGAAATGAATCATCTCAAAGCATTATTTAAAATAAATGGTATCCCAAGATATTTGCTTGTTGACAGAGACGGAGATGTGGTTGATCAATATTTTTATGTGGGAGAAGGAGAAATGAACGAGGTTTTAGAGAAGTACGGAATTGAATAAATGAGAAAAAACTTATTTAACCTTTCAATAATGACATAAGAAATTTATTAAAAAGGGAACCTCTTCAGTAAAAGAAGCGGTTCCCTTTTTTTATTTCCCACTACCCTTTTATCACACCAATGTTATTATCGAAAAATTCGCAAGCTATGGCCACAAACTCCATAGCTATGAACGATTGATTCTTTAGCTGATGAACCGGTTGGTCACAGCTACTTAGTAATTCGGCCATAGTTTATGTGTTTGACGAAAATAGCAATGGTCGTAAAAAAGAGTTTGGAGAGATATAGAAAGGTTCTAAGAATAGGAAAAAACAGAATTTAGACTATCTATTTTATAAGGTTACAATTATTTAGGTTTAGCATAAACTATGCAAGATTGTTTAGCATTTAATCAGATGCACAAACCAAAAAAGAGGGAGTGTCAATTTATCTATTGACACTCCCTCTTTTTGGAGTTTATATATTAAATATATTTTTTCTCTTATTCAGTAAGATTGATAAGCGCTCCGGTATTTGGATTAAATGTTGCTTTTGCAGGAGCTTTTTTATCATCAAAAATAGTAGCAGGCAATTGCTTAATATCACCAAGTTGGGATATCTGAAGAATTACATTTGACACCTTCTTATTATTATTTATTAAAGAAATGGCAACTTTTCCGGGAAGGACATAAGCAAGACCTTTCTCTTTATTTTTCTCTTTCGCCTTTTTAGCCTGAGGATTATCTTCAGGTCTTAAATCTTCCAGGATTTCTACATTTACTATATATGGTTCACCGGCAAGATTCTCTTTATCAAGAAGTCCCAATTTTGAAGAAAATCTGAATAATACCTCTTTTCCAACGCTTGTCGCCGGATCAAAAGTAAGTGTTTCTACATAACTCTCTTTATCAACATTACCAAGAAACATCTCTGTTAATGCACCCTCCTGATCATCATGTTGCTGCATAATCAGTTTATATGATTCGGCATCGGCAGGAAGATGATCAACATCTCCGGTTGCAATATTTATTCGACTTTCGCGAAGGCGATATATTTGCTTTGCCGCACTTTCAGCCATCTTTGCTGTTGAACCGGCAGAAAGTTGTTCTTCATTGAGAACTGAATAAGAGGGACGTCTTTCTGTTTTTTCTTTATCTGCTTTATTCTTATTTTTTGAAGTTGATTTGGCTTTTGATTCCGGTTCAACATTTACAGATACAAGATTGCCCTCACTTGAAAGATAGATTGAAGGAGTAGAGCCTGTTCTGAATTTAATAAGATATGAGTATTCGGGATCAGCTACACCTTTCTCCACAATCTCGATACCATCTATATTATATATAGTGGCATCTTCTGCTATTACATCCTGTACGCCAAGATATTTTTGAGCGTATTTATAGTATGGACCTGCCGTATTTTCCGTTTTAGTGATATGAACTTTCACCTCAGCCAAAGTGGTAGGAAGATTATAAACAAGACCGAAGTCGTTCAATTTCCCTGCTGTCAGTTTAACAGCTTCCTGAGCTGTCATAGACAATGAAATAAAGGCAAAAACAGATAAAATATTTTTTTTCATATTTTAATAATAAATCAGATTTTAAATCTTCAATTGTCTGTATGCTGTACTAATATGATTTATAATATCGCTTGCAAGCATCGATTGTTCAGAGCTTTGAGGCAGAGCGATATCACCTGCAAACCCATGAAGAAAAACACCTAAAATCGCAGCTTGTTCAGGCAAATAGTTTTGAGCAAGTAAAGATAATATTATTCCTGTCAAAACATCACCACTTCCTGCAGTAGCCATTCCGGGATTTCCTGTAGAGTTGAAATGTATATTTCCCGATGGGAGACATACCGCAGTATAGGCTCCTTTAAGCACAATAATCAGGCTATGCTTAATAGCCATCTCTTTTGCTTTTTTCAGCCTATCATAACTGTTGGTTGTCTTTCCAAATAGTCTCTCAAACTCTTTTGGATGTGGAGTTATAATAGTATTAGCCGGAATTGTTTCAATCATTCCGCTTGAAGAAGCAATTATATTTAGGGCATCAGCATCAATTACAGCCGGACGTTTTAATTCTTTAAGCAACATTCGCAGTGCCCATGCAGTATTTGGGTCTGTCCCTATACCGGGACCAATCGCCACAGCATTATATTCTTTCGTATCTCCAATAAGAGTTATAATTTTCGGATTTTTATCAGTCTTATAAATGGCTTCCGGAAGAGAAGTATGGATCACATTACATCCTGCATCGGGGCCATGAACAACTGTTATTCCGGCACCTGTTCTCGCACATGCTTTTGCGGCAAGAACAGCGGCACCCATCATACCGTAGCTTCCGGCTACAAGAAATGCTTTTCCGAAAACTCCTTTATGAGCAAATTTATTTCTCTTTCTTATAAGTTTTTTTATGTCTGATCTTTCGGTAAGATAGTAGTTTGACAATATTTCTGATTTAGCCGTCTGGCTCAGATTAATCTCCATTATCACTACTTCACCAGTAAATTTTTCGTTTTCAGCAAAGAGCATCGAAAGTTTTGGAAATTCGAATGTCAAAGTGAGATTTGCACGAATTATATTACGCGGTATATTATTAGAATTATCTTCACCAAAAAGACCTGAAGGTATATCGATTGAGACAACAGGAGAATCTCCACTATTTATATATTGTATAACAGAAGCAAAACCACCTTCACAAGGGGCATTAAGTCCCGATCCGAAAATACCGTCAACCACAAGTACATCTTCAGTTAAGAGAGGAGGTTCAAAGCCTTGAGTAATCTCATAGAATTCGATATCATCAAATTCAGAAAGACGCTCCTTATTTATACGACAATCGTGAGATAATTGATTTTTGGGATTGAAGAGATATACAGCTATTCTGTAACCGCTATTGTGAAGAATGCGTGCTATGGCAAGCGAGTCTCCTCCATTGTTACCGGGACCTGCAAAAATAACAATAGTAGTTCGAGAATCCCAACGCGCCATGATCTCTTCAGAACAAGCTATTGCGGCACGTTCCATCAAATCAATAGATTTAATTTTCTGATCTTTTATAGTCATTTGGTCTATCTCTTTTACTTCCCGAGTTGAAAATAGCTTCATCTGTATTTATTTTTGATTTGCTTTTAGTGTGTTATTGCAAAAATAAGCCAAAAGAATAATACTTATTGTTTATTTATTCTAAAAGATTGTATTAAGGGGAGTTCAACTATAAAAAATATTCATATCGGAGCCCTTTTTATAAATTATGCTATTAAATGAGGAATATAATAATTCTCTTTGTTCGTTATTTATGGTACTTTATTCAAAACAAAAGTTGTCTTTTTAAATTTCTCAGATAATTTCATAATACATTATATATCAACTCTATGAATTTCATCATAAATCATTACTCTATATAAGACATTTTATTTGACTAAATAATTGTACAATATTAGCTACATCATTATATAGAATTATTTATGACCGGTAAATAAAAGATGACTCCATTATAATAAGTGTGACGTTTTTGCTTTTTTTTATTCATCCATTTTCTGTTATACCTTATATAATTATTTGTGGCAAGATTAAGTTGAATTAATCTTTTATATAATTCAAATTTCCTCCATTTTAAAATTACTGTTCTAACATTAAGTTGAATTGATTTATTATATAACCTGAATTTCTGCTATTATATAATTATTGGTGGTTTGATTATGTGATTATAATTCTTCTTTGCTTTATAGGTTTGGGAGTAATTGTTCTTATTATATAATGTATTCTGAAAAAAGAGGAAATTAAAAGTAGATTTTGATTTGATTAAATTAAAATAATCTCAGAGAAGAATAATTTTATAGAGATTAGCTAATATGCAATTGGTTTAAATTGGTAAAATTCTCCTATTGTTATAAAAAAATAAGGGGTCTGACACAATTGTCAAGCCCCTTACTTTTTATATAATTTATTTAATAATACGTTTATTTTCAATTAAAGCTCCTGCATATTCTTAAATCTATTCCATTCATCAGTAGTCTTATAAATATCGACCGTTCCTTTTGGAATAAATAGAACGCTTTCATCCTGAGTATTAAACGTTTGAGGATAAATACGCGGAGGATATTCCGTTTCAAGATGGATCTCTTTCAAAGATGTACAATCACCAAAAGCCCTATACCCAATCTCATCTACACTGAATGGTATATCTAATCTTTCAATTGCTTTACATCTGAAGAAGGCTTCATCTTTAATATATCGGATACTTTCGTGTAGAACAACATCCTTTAGTGAGATACAATTATAAAAAACACCGTGAGAAATCCTTCGGACATTTTTTGGAATTGTTATCTCTTCAAGAGATACACAGTTAGCAAAAGCTTGTTCTTCTATTTCAGCAATAGTACTAGGTAATATAATCATTCTTAATCCTGTACAATTGAAAAATGTCTGACTTCCTATCTTTCTTATGGGTGCTTGGATATCGATACCTGTAACCTTTTCGCAAAAATAAAAAGCTTGGGACCTTATACCTGTTACATCGTATTCAACTCCATTATACACCACATATGAAGGAATTCTAACCCCCCCTTTAACTGAATCCGGATGCTGATTTATAAGCACTGCATTATCGCCAGAAATCTGATAATGGAGTCCATTATACGAAAATTTCTGAGCAAAAAACATAGTGCAATGAAGAATCAAAATGGTCGTTATTATAAATCTGGTTCGACTCATGCGTTTATGATAAATTTTACAATGAAATAATTAATCACCCAAATTTAAGTATTTTTATTTTGTATGGCTAATTTTTCACATAATAAATGTATAAAGGTTTGCACTTAGACATTTAATTATATTTAATAAGAATAACTAAAGTTGTTAAACCGGTTTTAAATTTTGTACCATTGTGTCGAATTGAAACTGTTTTAAATCATAATAATTCATCATTTTCATTAGTTTTTCATATATACGAGATTGCTCATTTTCATATGTTTTCCAGTCGGTTGTATCCACAAAAAACATAAAATTAAGAGGCAATCCGGTACCTATAGCCGGTTCATTTTCAACAATTTGATAATAATTATTGCTTATTGCCGGATCTTTTTGAAACATCATCGCAACCCATATTCTAAATAAGCCAAGATTAGTGGATACGTCCTCTGCACCGGAAGAGATCATCTCCAGATATTGTTGGTAATCTTTATCGGCAATATATTTTTTTACTAAATCGCAATTTTTTATCTTTTCTATAAGCTCCGGAGTAGTTTCTTTGATAGAATTGGTATCAATATATATAGATTTGTTCATTCTTCTTACACCAGTCTCATACATACCCACCCAATTTTGGAAAGAATTAGATATAAGATTATAGGCAGGAACAAATACATATGTATTATCAAAATTTCTAATTTTTACTGTTAATATGGTTATATCGACAATTGTTCCACTTGCTGCTGTTCCTGAAACAGTGATCCAATCTCCTATTTTTACCATTTTATTTTGAGCCAATTGTATTCCTGCCACAAAGCCAAGTAAAGTATCTTTAAATACAAGAACTATAACTGCAGCAAAAGCACCAATATAGGTTATAACACTTGTTAAATGGATATTGACGATTATACTAATAATTATAAGGATACATAATGCAACAATAACTATTTTACTCATCTCAACCACTCCCTTATATGGACTCGTGACAGCATTATGCTTCATCAGATGATATTTAAACATCGATTGAATGAGACTTATAATGATATGAGTGAATATTATAACTATATATATGCTTACAATCTTAGATAAGACCTTTAATACATTATCATAATCAGGAGTAAATGCTATAGGAAGTAAAATCTGAATAAGAAAAGGGGGAAAGAGTTCAAATATATGATTGAGTAATTTATGTTCATATAGATAATTTTCCCATGGTAGTTTAAGATTCCGAAGTAATAAATGAATAAATTTTACAAGAACCTTATTTAGAAAAATATGAAAAAGGAATGCAATTATTAATATTGCTAAAAAAACGAGTAATCTATTCCATATATCAGCTCGAGTTGGTGAGAAACCGACATGATTAAGCAAATCCTGTGCTACACCGGCTGTTTTATCTGCAAGCGTTTCTTTTTCTTTTTCCAATTTACTTTCAAGCATTAGGCCTGAACAATTAGAAAAAAAGGAGTATATCGCAATTATAAATTTATATAGTAGATATTTTATCATTACCAATCAATAGTATTCATTGATTATAAAAAATATCGATGTGTTTTTGTTCATACCATAGTTGATAGATTTGATACAAGAATGATAATTTATATATCTATATAATATATGGTCTATATTTCAATAAATTATCAAAGTAACAGCTTTCTTTGTTCTTTAAATATATTAAGGATAATATCTTAATTTTAAAAAATAAAAAAATACCAATAAAGGTAAGTATCCGATTTTCTTGGAACACTTTACCTTTATTGGTATTTTTTTTAAAATATTTTACAATCTTTATTTTAAGTAACCTTGTAATATTTTGTCCAGGTTTTCTCCTTTCAAATTTTTCTCAACAATTTTTCCTTCAGGATCAAAAAGAATTGTTGAAGGGATTGATCTTATGCCATAAACTTCAGCACCTTCACTTTTCCATCCTTTTAAATCAGACATTTGAGGCCATGTTATACCAAGAGATTCTGAACCGGTTTTCCATGCATTCATATCTGAATCGAATGATATACCTACTATTTCAAAACCTTTCTTTTTATATTTATCATATGCCTTTTTTACATTTGGCATATCTCTGCGGCAAGGTCCACACCATGTTGCCCAAAAATCGACAAGCACATATTTACCTTTTCCAACATAATCAGAAAGAGAAATTTCGTTTCCGTTTATATCTGACATTGTTAGGTTGGAATATTTAGTTCCAATGGATGTTCTTTGTAATAGTTTATATTGTTTGATTATTTTTCTATATACACTTGACTTCAAGAATGGTTGTTGCGAAGTAGAGATAATTGCATCAATCTCTTCTTCATTGAAATCATAAAGATTATCAGCCATAACAACAGCACCGGCAACATTCATATTATTATTTGCGACAAAATTTTTGACCATATTTGAGCGTATAATCTCAATACTATCATATCTTTCAAGAAGAGATTTATCAAGTTCCGGAGTTAATTCTCCATCTTTTCTTAAAGATTTATATTTAGTTGCAATATTATGAAGTTCTGAATCAAAAGGTTTCAATTCATTATTAAGATTCTTAATAAGTTCATTATCAATTCCTCCTGAAACTACAATTTCACCATCATTAAGCTCAACATCTATATTCCCGTTTTCAAGAATTACATAAAATGGTCTGATAATACTTCCATTATTTTTCAATGAAAGAGTTGCTACCTGAGGTATGGACTGTGTCTTTCCTGAAAAACTATATTTTCCATTAATTACATTTGCGCTATCGGCAATATAGTAATTGAAGGCACTATCGGGAAGTTGAAGATAGATTGTTTCTCCATTGAAATCGGAAGAAATATTACCATTTATCTTATACGAATTATTGTCAGAGCATGCACACAAAATAGCTCCCAAAGCAATTGATATGACGAATTTTTTCATTTTATTTATTATTAGGCACTACAAATATATGATAAAGCAAAAAAAGAATTGATGATTTCTTAACTATTGCCTGAAGATAGCAGTTTTTTTATTTCATTTTTAAAACTCTATCTCTGCATCTTTTAGCCAGTTTGCGCTGAATTTAAGTTTAGCCCCTTTTTCGTTAACTTTCACATATGTAATAAGTCTTCCGGAATTAACCCTTTCTCGCGCGTCACGATGATCACCCATATCTGAAGAATCGGCATTATCCATAGCCATAATTATTGCATTACCATCAACATGGCATCTTATCTCATTGTCTGCATTCATAACTCTCAGTCCATCTTCATCAACAACTTCTATTACTACATGACAAACCTGACCGGGCTTAACGTTACCCTGTTCCAAAATAGTAGCCTTTATTGCATGTGGTGCTTTTGTAGTTTTTAGAAGGTTCGATTCAATCTCTTTTCCATTTTTATATGCTATTACTTTGACTTCACCCGAGTTGAAAGGTATATCCCAACTCAATATAGCCGTATCATCATTATATCGTTTTTTATCTCCTGTCTTTTTTCCATTTACCACAAGTTGTGCTTCATCACAATTGGTATAACATACAACTCTTATATTTTCACCATCTTCAAAAT
Organism: uncultured Bacteroidales bacterium; assembly: GCA_947074145.1. Lineage (GTDB taxonomy): Bacteria > Bacteroidota > Bacteroidia > Bacteroidales > JAUNSR01 > JAUNSR01. The sequence goes on along the minus strand of CAMTOJ010000006.1, from coordinate 74,910 downwards.
TCCATGTTGCAGGCGCATCCATCGATAAATAGTCTTGTCCGGGATACATCTTATAAGCTCCTATATAAGCCATAGGTTTTTCGCTCCAAAGTGATTGACGGAAATAACCTCGTGGTTTAATGAAACCGGCAATATCTACCATACCCGTAGTAAATCCTCTTGAAGGCCAAGTACCCGATTCACCAAGATAGTCCATACCTGTCCAGATAAATTGTCCCATAATAAAATCGTTATCCCTTGCAGATTTCCAAGCTGGAAGATCATGTCTTGTTTCACTTCCGTAGAAAATTCTATTTGGATATTTTTCATGATCTTGCTCATATCTGTCTTCTGTATAATTATATCCTACTACGTCAAGAGAGCCCGGATATTCTGTTTCATTCGACATCACAGGTCCGGCCAATGCTCCCGTTACAGGTCTTGTAGTATCATGAGCCTTAACTGCTGCGATAAGAGTCTTTGCAATATCACCCATACGACTTGCATGAGGACGAGTAGTCTGGAAACCGGCTTCATGATGCTGTCCGATACCCTTCTCTTTTAATATCTCATGTGTATAAGGATCATTTGGATAATCAACCTCGTTACCGATACTCCATAAAACTATTGATGAATGATTACGATCTCTTTTCACCATATCCTCTACATCTCTTTCGCTCCATTCGGCAAAAAATTCTGCTGAACCCTGAAGTCCCGGAACACCTTTATTCCATCCCTCAATCCATTTCTTTTTTGGGAATTCCCACTCATCAAAAGCCTCATCCTTAACCATAAGTCCCATCTCATCACAAAGATCATAAACAGCAGAAGCTTGTGGGTTATGACTTAGACGAATAGCATTTACACCTATCTCTTTTAGAGCCTCAAGACGACGTCTCCATACTTCATGGGGTACGGCAGCACCCAATGCTCCTGCATCATGATGAATACATACACCCTTAAATTTCATACTCTTTCCATTAAGAGCAAATCCTTTATTGGCATCAAATGATAGTTCTCTAAGTCCGATTCGGTGACGTTCTTTATCCAATACGACTTTACGTTGTTTAACCTTGGTATCAACAAAATAAAGAAACGGATCATCAAGATTCCATCTATGTGGTTTCTTTATACTAAGTCTTTGAGTTACAGTTTTTTCAGAAGCAGGTTCTAGTGATACTGTTCTTGAAGAAAGAGCAATACGTACTCCTGTTTTAGGATCTGTGATACTGTTTTCTACAATTACATTTTTTTTGGACAAGGCATTGTTTTTCACTGTAGTTTTTACCTCGACAACGGCATTTGAATCATCTATTTTTTTCAGATATGAATGTACACCCCATTTTTCAAGATGAACTTCATCAGCATTAACAAGATAAACATCTCTATAAATTCCTGATCCTGTGTACCAACGGGAATCCGCATATTTAGAGTGATCGACACGAACAGAAATAACATTATTACCTCCATGAATAATATATGGGGTAAGATCATACATAAAAGAGATATATCCGTTTGGACGTTTTCCTAAGTATTTACCGTTGATCCAAACTTCACTATTGTTATATACACCTTCGAAATAAATATATACCGGCTTCCCTTTTTGAGACATATCGACCGTAAACTTCTTTCGGTACCAACCTATTCCTCCTGGTAAAAAACCTGTACAACTTGCAAGATACGGACTCGCCGGCATCTCTATACTCCAGTCGTGGGGCAAGTCAAGTTTGCGCCATTTAGAATCATCAAAATCACTATTTTTTGCGGCTAAAATATCTCCATAATGGAATCTCCAGGAATCATTAAATAACTTGCTCTGTCCGAATCCCGGACCTTTTTGCCAGCCATTTGTCTCCTCAACCGGAACCGGTTGTTTGGGTAATATTCGTTTTTTTGGAGCTGAAAAGCCTATCAGATGTCCGACACATAAGAACATCATAATTAATAGTAATTTTCTATTCATTTTATTTTTTATATTAAGGATTATGAATTCTGTTTTTTAGAATTCGATTATATAATATATCCGGATCTGAATTTTTATCCCGATCCGGATATTATAGATTATTTATCTGTAAGCATATTTACAAGAGAATTATAGAAAGACTCTGTTACAGTGAAAGCTGTCCCGTGGCGTACACCTTTAGGGAAACTGATCATATCAGAAACATCTTCCCAATTTGTTCCGTCAGCACTTCTTATTGCTCCGTATTTTCTTTCTGTGTATTTATCGAAATAGACATATACAGAATCACCAACCAATAATGGAGCAGGACCCTCTACCCATGACTTACCTGAGATATTTTCAGAAACTTCTGTTGGGAATCCTTTTGACATATTATCAGAGAAACATATTCTAAGATTCTTTTCTGCAGGTTTTGAATTTTCATTTTTTGTAATGAACCAATAATTATTATCCTTCTTAATTACCGCTCCATCTATTACACTGAAATTAGGATTGAAAAACATTTGTGTTTCGGAAAAGCTATTAAAATCTTTTGTTGTCACATAATACTGACGATGATTAAGTCCGGCTTCTCTTTCCGAGGTTTCAACTTCGCTATGTTTTCCGGGTATAGTAGATGCCCAAATTATATAAAAGGTACCATCGGCATCATCAAAATATAGTTCTGGAGCCCATGTGTTTTTGGTTTCCGGTTCATGTTCCATAACAGGAATGTTTTTTTGCTCACTCCAGTTTATAAGATCTTTCGATGAAGCATAACCAATACCCTTATCCCACCATCCTGAAGTCCAAACCATGTGGAATGTTCCATCAGGACCTTGACAGATACTTGGATCTCTCATTAATTTATCTTTCCCTATCATAGGGTGAAGTAGAGATTCTCCATTTTTAAGATTCTCCCATGTTTTTCCATCTTTACTTGCGGCAAGATGAAGTCCGTCTTCTCCATTTCCAATGAAATATGAAAATAGATATACAGATGATTCTTTCTGCTTTTGTTCGGTACAACTAAACATCATGGCAGATCCAATTAAAAAGGCAAAAGCGGGTCTAATAATTTTTCTCATAAATATTAAAAATAATGTGTGTGTTTGATTTAGTAGGTGTAATTATCATTTTATATAGCAAAAATAAATAATAATTCACAAAAACAAACTTGCCGGATTGAATGATGAATATTTATCATTTAGTCCGGCAAGTATATTAATATTATTTTGCTGTCATTGGTGATATTTTATAACCATATTTATAAGCTCGAATCAACATTCTGTAATCCACATGAACCGGATTACCCCATGAATTATCGCCTCCTACACCTTGTTGACCAAGGTCTATATTTAGATAAATATTATCTTGCTTATTAAGATCGACAGTATTTCTTATTGCTTTTCCTTCTGCTGTATAATAGTCATTCGACGAGTGATATTGAGCATTGAAACAGAATAAACCGTTACCGGGATTTTTCAATCCTTCTACTTTTATTCCGAATCCATCATTATCGGTAAGCTCTAACCAACGAACATCTGTTCTATAACCATTCTCTTGTGGTCTGATATAATTATGCATCAGATGTGAGACTTTATTATCATAAACCCCTACAAAAGCAGATGTTTTTCTGTCAGAATAGTTTTCCCAAGGACCACGTCCGTACCATTTAGCATTTTCAAAATTACCATCTAAGCAGAACAATTGACCGATACGCGGAATTGAATGTTCTCCTTCTGCAGGATAATATTCCGGGTTAAACTCATTCTCTACTTCAATTACGCCATCTGCCCAAATTTTATAAGATGAATTAAATGCGATTCTATATCTTGCATTATCATTTTTGATATTACCCTTAACATCAACTGTGATATATGTTTTGTTTTTCGCTTTTGCCTTTGGTTGAGCATCTATAACTTTGAAATCTATAATCTCATAATTGTTAGGAGCATCACGCCATACATGAGAATCTCTAACCCATCCGTCGTTATCTGTTTGTACTCTGAAGAAATCAGGACGAGTATTACCTTTCAAAATCTCTTTTCCTTCAACAACATAGCTTTTCAATGCACCTGTTGCTTTATCAAACGTTACAGAGAAACCTGAACCTTTAACACTTAAGTTCCCGGCATCGTTGCTCATGCTTAAAAGACCTTGCGCATTATGGCTATTTTCAATAGACTTTTCAGTCAGACAAATCTGTTCCGAAGCTACGATATGACCTTTTTTAAGTAATCCGTTATCTTTTTTAAGAGCGACATGGAAGGTTACATAATGTTCTTTCTCATTATTAAGTTCATTTTTTAATGGCAAAGAAAAAACAGACTCGCTAAGAGGTGCAACTTTTACGTCTACTATTCCTTTTTCTATCTCACGTCCGTCAGCCCATACATAATAATATATATCATAATTTGAGTTATCCTCAAATGAACTTTTATTGATAAGTCGATATTTGCCTTTTTCCGAATATGGTTTAACTGCAAAGTTTTGATAAACTTTTCTTACTTCATAAGCATGAGGATTGAAATTTCTATCAGGATCAACTACACCGTTAAGACAGAAAGCTCCGTCATTTCTGAAGTTTTCCATTCCAAAACCACCGCCATACTCGAAAAATCTTTTTCCGTTTCTATAATCGGTTAATCCTTGATCAACCCAATCCCAGATAAATCCACCTTGTAGAAGAGGATATTTTTCTATCAAATCCCAATAATCCTGGAAATTACCCATACTGTTACCCATCGCGTGAGCATATTCACATTGGATCAAAGGACGATCAGAACTTGGAGATACTGCATAATTGCGCATTAGATCCATACGCATATACATCGGACAATAGATATCTGTATGAGGTCTTGTTCCTGCTTGTTCAAACTGTACAAGACGTGTAGGATCAAGTTCTCTAAGCATTTTGTATCCTTTTTCGAAATTAATTCCATCACCACACTCATTCCCCAAAGACCATATGATCACTGATGGATGATTCTTATCTCTTTGGAACATTCTTTTCTGTCTGTCAAGATGAATAGCCGTCCATTCCGAGCTTGTTGCGATATGATTATCAAGATTACAATAAGACTGAAGAGCTGCTCCTAATCCATGTGATTCAACATTAGCCTCATCCACAACATAAAATCCATATTTATTTGCAAGTTCATACATATAAGGATCGGCAGGATAATGACAAGTACGAATCGAATTTACATTCAATTCTTTCATTCTCAAAAGATCAAGTTCTGTTGTTTCACGAGGAATATAATGGCCAAGCTCAGGATGATGTTCATGACGATTTACACCCTTAACAAGTACAGGCTGTCCGTTGATTTTAAGTTGACGATCTTTAATCTCCACAGTTCTAAACCCTGCATCAACAGAATTATAAACAGATTTACCCTTTGAATCTTTAAGTTCAACTAAAACTTTATAAAGATTTGGCTGCTCTGCATTCCATGATTTTACATTATCGACCTTAAAGTTTATATTCTTCTTAATTATCTCATTTCCTTTTACGGTGATATTTTCTTTTTTCTCAGAAATCTTATTTCCTTCGTTATCAAGAAGAGAAACTGTCAATTGATATTTGTCAGCTTTTTTCTTTGTGCTGTTTTTTATCTCAACATCAATGTCCATCACCCCGTCTTTGTAATCATTTTCAAGACCTGCTTTAACAAACAAATCTCTTACAAATACAGTTGGAGTAGGATAAACCCAAACATCTCTTTTGATACCTGCCAAACGCCAGAAATCCTGTCCTTCAAGATATGATCCCGCAGAAAAACGATAAACCTCTACGGCAACCATATTTTCTTGTCCATATTTAATATAAGGAGTTATATCAAATTCCGCCTGCATTTTAGAATCCTGAGAATAACCAACTTTTTGTCCGTTAACCCATACATAATAAGAAGATTTAACGGCACCTAAATGCAATACAATTCTTTCACCCTCCCATTCTGCTGGAACATTAAAATCTCTTCTATAAGAACCAACCGGATTCCAATCATTAGGAACTTTTGTTGGCCATGGATTTGTTGTATTGAATTCATATGGATGATTCATATAAATTGGCTTATCGTATCCTTGAACAGGCCAGCTTCCCGGAACTTTAATTTTATTCCATGCACTGACATCAAAATCTGTCATATAGAAGTTTTCAGGACGATCAGATGGTTTATCAGAAAAATTAAATGACCATTCACCGTTTAACGATAAATTCTCATTTCCTTCATAATATCCTGATTTAAGAGCATTTTCCACATCATACTGATACCAGAATGTGGAACGGCCATCTTCTCGATTTACACCTGTTACTCCAGGATCTTCATATTCTCTAAGTCCTGCGTTCGATTTAACATTTTCTGCAGCATTACTGATTGCCGGCACTGTGACTGCCATTGCTCCGGTCAGCAAAAGTGATGAAACTGAAACTTGTTTTCTACTCATTATTATATTGTTTAAGTGATATTTTATTCTTCCTCAAAGAGGCTATTGCACTAATTCAAAAACATAAAGTCTATTAATAATTAAGATAAAAAAATTATTTCTCGTAATATCTATGATACAGTGAGTTTCATGTTTTAGGCACCTCTTATTTCACAAAAATATAATAATATAACGTGGAAAAGTTCTATTATTTAATCAGAAAGTATTATTTATATTCTATTTGGGCATTTTTAATATTTTTTTGAACCATGATTAGAGGTTTAATTTATCCTTTAAAAAAAACAAATCGCTATAATATAATCTGTTAAGATCATATTATAGCGATAATATTTATATTATTATCCTATCTTTCTAAAACCTCCTTGACAAATTGTCTTAAAAAGAATGCAGTATTTTGAATCCCTAAAATAGATGAATCAATACATAAATCATAAGATGTAGCATTCCCCCATTCTTTTTCAGTATAGAAATTATAAAACTTCATTCGGGATCTATCTTTTCGCTCAATCATCACCTTCGCTGCATCTTCACTAAGATTCATTCTTTGCATAACATTCCTTATTCGAAAATCCAACGGTGACGAAATGAAAAGATTAATGCAACATGGATGATTACGAAGTATATAATCTGCACTTCTTCCAACTATGACACAAGAACCTTTACCTGCAAGATTTAATATTACATTGGATTGTAGCACATAGAAATTTCCACTACTTAATATATTTTCCTGATTTGATCCTGAAAAAAGAGCATATTCAAGGAAATTAGGAGCTTTTTCATCGGCTTTTTCAAGGTAAGAAGTACAAACTCCACTTCTTTTTGATGCTTCATCTATAATCTCACTATCATAGAAATCTACTTTAAGCATTTCTGCAAGCATTTTCCCGATACTATGTCCACCACTTCCAAATTCCCGGCCTATGGTTATGACAAAGTTCCCTTTTATATCTTTCGTGTTTCCCATAATTAAGAATATTATTTATAAGATTGATATTTCCCTAAAAATAATAAAATTAGTTGGTTAACTTATCTTTTTAAACTGTAATTACGGTTCCGCTATCTTTACCAAGCTCTCCGGCTTCAGTAATAATAACCTGTTTAACACCATTCTTTACGGCATCCATTGAATTTTCAAGTTTAGGCAACATTCCTCCTTTTACAATTCCGGTTTCTACAAGTTTGCTCAAATATTCAGGATTAATTTGAGGAATCACACTTCTGTCATCATTTTCATTCATCAATACTCCTTTCTTTTCAAAGCAAAAGATCAATGTAACATCATAATGTTTCGCAAGGGCTTTTGCGGTTTCTCCGGCAATTGTATCTGCATTAGTATTAAGCAATGATCCTTTACCATCATGTGTAATGGGAGCAATTACAGGAACAAGTCCTTTGTTGATGATATCTGATAGAGTTTCTGAATTTACAGATTTTACATCTCCTACATATCCGTAATCGATATCTTTAACAGCTCGTTTTTCAGACAATATAACATTCATATCTGCTCCGCACAGTCCTAAAGCATTAATTCCCAGTCCTTGCAAAGAAGCAACTATATCCTTATTTACCAGACCGGCATATACCATGGTCACAACTTTTAATGTTTCTATATCGGTAATTCGTCTTCCGTTTACCATTTTGGATTCTATTCCAAGATTTGTAGCCAACCTTGTTGCAGATCTTCCTCCACCATGAACTAAAACCTTTTTACCTTCAATTTTTGAAAACAAATCAAGTAATTGCTTTAATGATTCTTTTTCCTCTACAATTTTTCCTCCGACTTTTATTACTGTTAGTTTTTCCATTTTTAGCTTTCCTCTTTAATTTTTCATATCATAATAATTATGCAAATATCTCATGATATATAAGACAAATTTATCAAACAAGATGTTATTTATTAAATAAAAGACAGCAAATTAATAATATATTTAGAAAAAAGTAATCAAATAATCAATTTATATTCCCCTAATGATTTTATATCTACAATCTGACCCGGTTGATAATTTAATTTCATAAGTTTTTCAATAATCATTTTTGGTAATCTATATGGCATCGTAACGGAATAAATGGCTCCACTAAAGTTGTTAATTATTAGATTGACTATAAAACTCATTAATTATAGAACCAACATTAAAATACCAATTTATCACAACAATTCTACATCAAAAATCAATATTGCTTCCGATGGTATTACACCTTTTATTCCTCTTTTTCCATACCCTGATTTTGGAGGTATATAAAAAATATATCTGCTTCCTCTTGCCATTTTCTTCACCCCGGTACTCAGACCTTTTACAACTTCGTCAAAAGCAAACTGTACAGGTCCACCTTGAATTTTGGATGAATCAAATAGTGTACCGTCTTTAAGAAATCCGTTATAATGAATTATAAAACTCTCATCCCAATGACGAGGTTTTTCACCTGTACCCTCTTTAATACAAATATATTGCAATCCGCTTTTATCTGAAATAACCTCTTTTCTGGAAGAATTTAGGGTTAGAAATTCTTCATTTGATTTACTTCCTGCCAAAGTTGATGGCAAAATCATTTCATTAAAATAACGGATATACTCTTTGTCATAAATATCCATTGTTTTAATCTCGGTAAAAGAGATACAAACAAAAAGTACTGAAAGAAAAAATAATCTAAATATAATACGTCCCATATCTATATTCCGAGTTTAAACATTTACTATTTATAGCTTTCGATAAGTGTGAAATTATACGTAATAATTTTTATATTTTATTTTGCAATATACTATTGATTCTTGTAATAAATTCTCTATTATCCATAAAACAAAAAAAACGTCTTTGGGATATTATTAGTATATATCCCAAAGACGTTTAATTAAATTATTGAATCTTAATTCATTCCCATTCGCCTTACGCCAAGTAACCTATAATATTCTTCCGTATTATTGATTAGGTTAAGAGCTTTTATGTAAGAAGCATTTTGAGTATTCATTACTCTGTAATATTCCGCCGGAGTAAATAAATCCCGTGCCAAAAGTGCTTTTATCTGAAGTTTTATCAAATCTTCCGATTTTTCAAACTGTTCTTTATCAATCTCCAATCCCTCTTTTACAGCTCTCTCTTTCAATTTTGACATCATCTTATGAGAAACATTAAATTTAGTCTCAAAAATCTCGAAAGTTGGATAATCTTTTTGCAACGATTTTTTATTATCATCAAAATATGTGATAACATATTGATTCAAAACTCCTTTTGCTATTATGTTTCTATGTACATCTGTAAAACGAGTAGTATCAAGAGGTACAAAATAATCCGGCATTATACCGCCGCCTCCATAAACCACTCTTCTATTTTTTAAAGTTGTAAACTTCAAAGAATCAGGAAAATGAATACTGTCGGCATTTTGCAATTCACCTTTATTATATCTTAGAATAAGATCTTTATTATAATTATCAACTCCATCTTCATAAGATTTCTGTATTGATCGCCCGGTTGGTGTATAATAACGTGCGACTGTTAATCTTATCATAGATCCATCAGGAAGAGGAACAGGACGCTGAACTAATCCTTTACCAAATGTCCTTCGCCCAACAATAAGACCTCTATCAAGATCCTGAATAGCTCCCGAAACAATTTCGCTGGCAGAAGCACTCGATTCATCTACAAGAACTACAACCCTACCATCTTTCATCATTCCCTTATTATTCGATAAAGCCTCCTCTTTGTTTGAATTAAGACCTTTCGTATAAACTATCATGTTATTTCCATCGAGCATCTCATTGGCCATCTCTATGGCTGCATTAAGATATCCTCCACCATTACCCTCAAGGTCGATAATCAGATTCTCCATTCCCTGCTCCTTTAGTTTAATAACGCCCTCTAGAAACTCATCATGAGTTGTTGCACCAAACCGGCTTACTCTTATGTATCCAGTTGTGGAATCTGCCATATAAACTGCATCTATTGAATAGATAGGAATTTTATCTCTTTCTATCTTGAAGTTTATGTTATTATTCACTCCTCTTCTTTGTACAAGAACATCCACATTAGTCCCCTTAGGACCTCTCAAACGTCTCATTATATCGGAGGTTTTCATCTTTACACCTGCAATCACAGTGTCATTAACAGAAATAATTCTGTCTCCTGCAATTATTCCGACCTTTTCGGAAGGACCTCCTGATACTGTATTAATTATAAAAAGGGTATCATTAAGCATATTAAACTGCACTCCGATCCCTTCAAAATTTCCTTGTAGCGGCTCATTCATCTCTTTTACCTCCTCCTTATTAAGATAGGTTGAATGAGGATCAAGCTCCTTTAAAACTCCCGTTATGGCATCTTCAACAAGCTTTTCCTGCTTTATCGAATCTACATATAGTTTTTCGATAGCATATAATGCATACGAAAGTTTTTGTTGTGGGCTTATAGCTTTGTTTTGAGCTATAGAAGCAGTATTACGGCCAGGTTTGGCCATCGAGACTAACAATGAATTTTCTTCATTATTAATTAATTGATCATTAGAATTTTCAACTAAAATTCCATAATGATTTTTTTCTTTTGTGTCTAAATGGTCATCATCTAAAAAAATATTTGAAGCAAATAAGTTTGAAATACTCAAAATTGCCACAAATATGAAAATGGAAAGATTCTTCATATTAGTTTCTATATTAATAATTATTTCTCACATAGCTATCTAAGTTCATTTCACTCGGAACAAATCCTGAAACATCCTTTTTATAGCGAATCAACTCTCTTACAATAGTAGAACTAATATGAGTGTATTTAGGTTCAGTAAAGAATATTATTGTTTCGACTCCTGAAAGCTCTCTGTTAACATCGGCAATGGTTTTTTCATATTCGAAATCATTGACCGATCTAATCCCCCTCAAGATATAACCTGCTCCCACTTTGGTAGCATAATCGACTGTCAAAATATTATAAGAATCCACCTCTATCTTGGGGTTGTTCAAGAATAAAGATTTAATCATTTTTATACGTTGTTCAATAGAAAAGTAGCCCCTTTTTGATTCATTAATACCAATAGCTATGATTATTTTATCAAAAAGAGCCAGTCCTCTGTCCACAACAGACTGATGTCCCAATGTAAACGGATCAAAGGTACCCGGAAAAATTGCTATTTTTTGAATTTCATCCTTAAGCAAACTTTTTTTCTCAGGTTTTGATCTTTTTATATTTTCCGGTTTCGATTGGGCATCTTTTTCTATAAGATCAAGAATATCGACTTCCGTATCAAGAATGGGAGTTTCTATATGAGTCCTTTTATTTATTATTTTACTCGACATCTTCTTCTACAACAAGATTATTAATAATGAAATTTTGTCTTTCCATTGTATTCTTACCCATATAGAATTCAAGCAATTCCTTTACAAGATCATCTTTTCTTAAGGATACAGGATCAAGACGAATATTTTCTCCGATAAAATCCTTGAACTCATTAGGAGAGATCTCTCCAAGTCCTTTAAATCGGGTAATCTCCGGATTTGCTCCCGCTTTTTTCATAGCTAAAAGACGCTCCTCTTCACTATAACAATAAAAATTCTCTTTCTTACTTTTTATTCGAAATAGAGGTGTCTGAAGAATATATACATGACCTTTCTTAATCAAATCAGGAAAAAATTGCAAAAAGAAAGTGATCAACAATAATCGAATATGCATACCGTCGACATCGGCATCAGTCGCTATTATCACTTTATTGTATCTCAGATTTTCTATACTGTCTTCAATATTTAAGGCAGCTTGCAAAAGATTGAATTCCTCATTTTCATAAACTACCTTTCGAGTCAGACCAAAGGTGTTAAGCGGTTTTCCCCTTAAAGAGAATACTGCCTGAGTCTCTACATTTCTACTTTTCGTGATTGATCCTGATGCAGAATCACCCTCGGTAATAAATATACTTGAGTCTTCTCTTTTTTCCCCTTTAGTATCATTAAGATGTACTCTGCAATCTCTTAGTTTCTTATTATGAAGATTCGATTTTTTTGCTCTTTCCCTTGCAAGTTTTGTCACACCCGCAATTGCTTTTCGCTCTTTTTCCGAATCAAGAATTTTCTTTAAAAGTATTTCAGATGTTTCATTATGCTTATGAAGATAATTATCAAGCTCCTTTTTTAAAAAATCTCCAATAAATTTATTAACACTGATTCCTCCATCAGGCGACATGTCCTTTGAACCAAGTTTTGTCTTGGTCTGTGATTCGAATACGGGCTCCTCAACCTTTATACTTACTGCACCTATTATTCCATTACGAATATCAGAGAATTCAAAATTCTTATTATAATATTCTTTTATTGTTCTGGACACATGCTCTCTGAAAGCAGTCAAATGTGTACCTCCCTGGGTAGTATGCTGACCATTAACAAAAGAATAATATTCCTCTCCGTATTGATTACTATGAGTCATCACTATCTCTATGTCCTCTCCCTTTAAATGAATGATAGGATATAGAGGATCTACAGTCATATTCTCTACAAGTAGATCCTGTAGACCATTCTTTGAGTAAAATTTGCGTCCGTTATAATAAATTGAAAGGCCTGAATTAAGAAAGGTATAGTTTTTCAGAAGAGTTTCAACAAACTCATCTCTATATTTATAATCTCTGAATATAGTATTATCAGGAGTAAATCTTACATAAGTACCATTATCTTCATTTGTTGGCTTAATTGGAGAATCTTTTGTTATCTCACCACAACAAAACTCACTCTCTTTACATTTTCCATCGCGATATGAACATATGTAGAAATCTGTTGATAAAGCATTAACAGCTTTGATACCTACTCCATTAAGTCCTACCGATTTTTTGAAAGCTTTAGAATCATACTTTGCGCCCGTATTCATCTTCGAAACTACGTCATTGACTTTATCCAAAGGAATACCTCTACCAAAGTCTCTTACGCTCACTACTCCGGATTCTATATTGACTTCGATCTGGCGACCAAATCCCATCATATATTCATCTATAGCATTATCAAGAACCTCTTTCAACAATACATATATTCCGTCTTCCGACAATGTACCGTCGCCTAATTTCCCTATATACATTCCGGGACGGCGTCTGATATGCTCTTTCCAATCAAGAGTTTTAATCGTATCTGATCCGTAATTATCAATATCGTTTTTTGAAATAGTATTTTCTTCCATTATTTAGATAGTTTAATAAAAAGAGGTTATAAAAAACCAATATAAAACAATTGAAATCAATAAAGCGCATCATTTTTCAACCAGTAGTTGAATTCTCTTTTTTTACGCTCTTTTGTCCATAATTTTGTCAATTCATAGCTTCCCCAAGCACAGGCACTTCCTAAAATTGCTCCGGCAAAAACGTCACTTGGATAATGTACTCCCAATTGCATTCTTGAATATCCGATAGCTGAAGCCCAAGCATAAGCGGGAGCTATTATATACCATTTTTTATAGTTTAATGTCAATGATGTTGCTAATCCGAAGGCACTCATTGTATGCCCTGACGGAAATGCATAACTATTTTCCCGTTCCCGCGCCACAATATAGCCGGGATATTTATCGTAAGGTCTTTGCTTCTGTATTATTACTTTCATCAAAGTTGAGACCACATACGACGATACCACAGAAACACCTATGCTTAAAGCCTGATCTATCTTGGCATCATCATGAGTTACAGCTCCGTAAACACCTATACCAATAGGTATACCGATAAGGAGGAATATCTCGCTATCCGATACAAATTTATTAAAATTTGTCAAACCTTTACCCGAACATGAATTAATTGAATGTAACATCCTTGCATCCCATGGATATGAAGCTAACATTTGAGTGCGGGTAGAAATCAAAAATATAGTTACAATAAAGGTAATAAGTAAAAATCTGTACATTGTTAATTATATAATCAAATAATGATAATAGATCAAAGGTAATACTATTTTTTTTTTTATTATCCACTCTAATATCTTCTATTAATTGAATATCAATGTTAAAAATGAATTTTAAGAAAAAAGGGGCAACATCTTATCTGATGCAGCCCCTCTTTATTATGTTAATTCCCTTTATTTAAGACCTCTACATCTTAACAAAGCATCAGGATTAGGATCCTGGCCTCTGAAATTTTTATATAGTTTCATAGGTTCTACACCACCTCCTTTTTCAAGAATATTTTCTCTGAAAAGTTTAGCTGTATTCTTATCGAATATTCCGTTTTCAACAAATGCATCAAATGCATCAGCATCAAGAACCTCTGCCCATAAATAACTATAGTAACCTGCTGCATATCCCTCGCTTGAGAAAATATGATTAAAGAATGTAGAATTATATCTGAAAGCTATCTCATTTATCAATCCGATTCTTTTTGCTGTTTCTTTCTCTGCTTCTGTCGCATTAAAATCTTCATAAGAAGTTCTTGTATGCATATCCATATCAAGAATTGCAGCCGCAACAAGTTCGGTAGTTGTAAAACCGTTATTGAAATTTGATGCATTTGATATTTTCTCAATCATTTCATCTGAGATCACCTCGCCTGTCTGATAATGCTTAGCATACATTTTCAAAACATCAGGATGTGTTGCCCAATGTTCCATAATCTGAGAAGGCAGCTCAACGAAATCACGAGCCACGCTTGTTCCGCTTACTCCTGGATAATTACATCTTGTCAACAATCCGTGAAGGCCATGCCCAAACTCATGAAACAAAGTTTCCACCTCATCAATATTCAATAAAGATGGTGTGTCTCCAATAGGTTTAGAGAAATTACCAACATTAACGATTATCGGACGTATATCTACTCCGTTTTCAACATATTGATCTTTATAACTGCTCATCCAGGCTCCAGCTCTCTTACCAGGACGTGGAAAATAATCTATATAAAAGATACCGATATGAGAATTATCCGCATCAAGAACTTCAAATACCTTTACATCCTGATGATACACAGGCATCCCTTTAAGCTCTTTAAATGATATGCCCCACAACTTATTAGCCACCATAAATGCTCCGTCTCTTACATTATCAACTGCAAAATAAGGTTTGATCTCACTCTCATCAAGGGCATATTTCTCTTTTCTTACTTTTTCAGTATAATACCACCAGTCCCATCCGGCAAGTTTAAAATCTCCACCTTCAGCTTTTATCATCTTTTGTAGTTCTGCTGCCTCTTTTTTTGCTTTCGGCAATGCTGCATCCCATATTTTATTCAAAAGATTATATACGTTTTCAGGCTTTTTAGCCATTCTGTTATCAAGTGCCATCTCGGCAAATGTATCAAATCCTAACAACTGTGATCTGTTCAATCGAAGTTTAAGAATCTGATTGATAACGTCATTATTATCGTTTTCGTTACTATTATTTCCTCTGTTATTGTATGCTTTATACATTTTCTCTCTCAATTCCCTTACATCAGAATATTGAAGGAAAGGTATAAGACTCGGTTTAGCAAGTGTGAATACCCATTTACCGGATTTTCCCTGAAGATTGGCCTCTTCTGCTGCTCCATCGCGTACCCATTGTGGTAATCCCGATAATTGTGATTCATCTTCAATTACAAGTTTGAATGCATTTGTTTCAGCCAATACATTGTTTGAAAACTTAATATAAAGCAAACCTAACGATTTGTTTATCTCCTTTAGCTTCTCTTTATCTTCAGAAGATAGTAATGCTCCGGAACGAATAAATTCTTTATATTTCTTTTCAAGAAGATTTTTTTGTTCTTCTGTCAGATTCTCTTTATCCTGATTATCATATACACATTTGATTCTTTCAAACAACTTATCATTGAGGGCAATGTTATCGAAATGTTCTGTTTCCAATGGTGAAATTTCATTCTCGATACGGATAAGATCCTCATTTGTTTCAGCAGAGGTAAGATTTCCGAAAACCATTCCCACGCGGCCCAAAAGTGCGCCTGCACGATCAAGAGCGCCGATTGTATTTTCAAAATTTGGAGCTTCATTATTATTTATGATACATGCAATATCATTATTATGCTCCTCAAATCCCTTAAGATATGCAGGCATATAATGATCCGATTTGATAAGTTCAAACATCGGTGCTCCGAAAGGAGCTGTAGATTCCGCAAAAAACGGATTCTCGTTTTTTTGTTGATTGCAAGATAACATCATAGCTGCAACACAAGTAGTTAAAATTAATTTTTTCATATTTATTGCACTTTAATAATATTCAGGTTAGTGATGAAGCTGATATACTGTCGGTAAATGTGCTATTTATCCGACTTTTTTATATATAATCTTAAGTTTAGATAGAAAATTGTTTCGACTATAAATGTAATCAACTATTATCTAACAACAAAATCCATATTAATTCTTTAGTTCTAAACTGACGCTCATCGGATAATGGTCTGAATAGGTCACTTTATGGATATTTGCGTTATAAGAATTGAAATGATCACTATGAAATATATGATCTATCCTAAAAAGAAATAAATTTTCATGATATGATATACCCGGACCGAACCCTGTATTTGCAAAAGCATCATTAAGATCACCGCGTATATGTTGGTAACAATAAGATATCGGTGTATCATTAAAATCACCACAAATTATAAGAGGGGTTTCAACCTTATCTATCACTTGTTTTAGTTGTCTTGCCTGAGATGCTCTTATTCGATAACCTGTTGCAAGCTTACTTATAAGTGTATTTTTAAAAGTCCCTAATTTCTCCGACTGAAAATGCTTAATCATTTCATTATAAAATTCGCGATCCTCTTTCGACAGCTTATTTGATTCAAGATGATTATTTATTACAGTAATTTTTTTTCCATAGACATCTATTTCATAAAGACAAGATGTATTATAAAGGCTTTCATAATTTATCTGCTTAACCTTAGTTATTGGGAACTTTGAAAATACAGCAAGCCCGCCGTTATGTTTTGTCGTAGCTCTGGTATAATTATAATACGGATAATCTTTTAACTCCTTTCTTATTTGTTTCTCTGTAAGATATTTCGGATTCTTATGATAAGTATATTCCTGTAAACAAATAATATCAGGATCCTCAGATTTAAGAAAATTGATTACATTATTACCCTTGTCCGGATCAAATTCCTTTGATCTCCCCATACTACAAGTATTATAAGTAATAAATTTTAGCACTTTTTCTGTTGGCTGATTCTTAGATACATTAATGGGAACATATCTTTTTACAGGCTCCCAACATACCGCTATGGTAATAAGAGGGAGTATTAAATACATTTTTCTTCTGAATGCCCAATATATTAGAAAGAAAACAATTGGTATAAGAAAAAAAGGAAACATTATACCAAGAAAAGATGGATAGATAAATTTATCCGGTGCAATATGATCTGAATAGGAGGAAACTATAAGAAACAATGATGCTATAATGTTGGCTAACAACATCATCCCATCTAATATCTTACCTATAATCTTCATCTTTAAAACTATAAATTTTCAATAATTACTTCTTACTTGCATCAAATAATTTCTGCTTCTCCTCCTTTGTAAGACCGTCATAACCGGTTCTTTTCATTTTATCAAGTATAGCATCAATCTCGTCCGATTGCATTTTCTTATCTCTGTTATAACGCATATCGATATTCTCTCCGTTTTGATAAACCCGAAACTGCTTTTTAGGCTTAAACATCGCTATAATTTTTTCATATAGGTTGATAGGCCACTTTGTGATATCTTTTCCTTTTTTCCAAAAATATATAAATATAAATCCGTATAATGCACCTCCCAAATGAGCGATGTTTCCTCCGGCATTCTCCGATACAACATTAAGAAATGAGAGTAAAACAACAAATATTGCTATATACTTTAGTTTTACAGCTCCAAGAAACATCAACATTACTTTGTCATTAGGATCACGTAATGCTGTGGCTACTACGATTGCCAAAACTGACGCTGAAGCTCCTAACAAGAAACTAAACTGTGAGATCGTTTCAAAAACAGGCAAGATATTATATAAAATAAGATAGAGAATACCTCCGCATATCCCACCTCCGAAATAAACTCCCACAAGCTGTTTTTGTGAAAACCTACTTAAAAACATATTACCAAACCAGAACAACCATAACATATTGAACAGTATATGAAATACTTCAAGATGAAAAAACATATATGTTATCAAAGTCCATGGTCTGGTCAAAAGATAAAAAAGATTGGACGGTAATTCAAGGTATCGGAAAATCAAGTCAGGATGCATTCCCAACAATTTCCCTCCTATATTCAATATAGACGCTATAATGAAAATTCCAACGTTAATAAATATAATCCTTATCAACGCCGTCCCGTTAAAATATCTCCTTTTTATATTTTGCCACAATTCATTCATAGTAATTATTTTATCTCTTTAATAGAAATAACGTCCGTTATTGGAATCCTGTTTTTTCCAAATCTTAATTAATATGAATCCGAATATCATTCCTCCCAAATGTGCGAAATGAGCTATATTGTCTCCTGAGAAATTACTTACTCCAAGGAATAGTTCTATTATTCCGTATCCGATAACGAAATATTTTGCTTTTATCGGAATAGGGATAAATAAAAGAAACAATTCGGCATTCGGGAAAAGCATTCCAAATGCAAGAAGAATTCCGAAAACAGAACCAGATGCCCCTATTGTTATAAAAAATCTATTAATATACTCCGATACCGAGATTATTTTGTGACCTAAATTCACCTGTTCATATTTCATTATATCCGCTATCTCATACATCCATACAAGTTCCTGGACAAGGGCCGCTCCAAGTCCGCATACGATATAATAAGTAAGAAATCTTTTTCCGCCCCATACTCTTTCAAGAGTACTTCCGAACATGAAAAGAGAAAACATATTAAAAAACAGATGATTAAAATTGGCATGCATAAACATATAAGACACAAATTGTGCCAAATTAAAATCTGAGGCAGTCCAATAATGCAACCCTAATACACTTGTCAAATTGATTCCTAAATGAGGAAATACAAGAGATGCAAGAAAAAAGAGAGCATTTATTATTATTAAATTCAGAGTTACCGGTGCAATGTTGCGTAATCCCATACTTCCGTTAAGCATAATTTTTCTATTTAACTTTTTATTATTCGATAAATTTGAGCAACACAAATATAATCTTTATTTATATTAAGTCTATCAACGTATTTTCAATTTGAACTACATCTCATTGCCAATTATATATCTTATATTTTTTTTATTTTTTATTTATAATCAGTAGTGAATATTATATCTATATCATTCCTTCTTATTCTGGCAGACAACCACTCTTTCAGCTTCGATCTTTCCGATTCCGATATTACTTTTTGAGATGATACCAAAGCCAAAGTGATTGGCTTTAATTTTAAAGAATCTATCTCATTGAAGTAGGTTGATGCAACAGCTATATCATTGATTGTAGGAAACAAAACTTTGACTTCCGGAGCTATAAGAGTTCCTATGGAGTCAAGGGTTTTATAGTTCGACAATTGACTTTCAAGTTCGGTAATTTTAGATCTCTGATCATCAATTATCGTTTGATTATGTTTTAACATATCCTGTACAATAGTCGTAGTAAGTTCCTGTTGATTTAACGTATTATTCGGATTATATCCTTGAGTTACTTTTAGGACCATATTTTTCAATCCGTAAAAATGCATCTTCGATGATATAATATTAATCGAGTCTGCAGGAATATTTTCACCAACCAAAGTTACTTCCAATATCTCTCTTCCATCCTTATCAGTTATAAGATTTTTTTTGATCACCTGAGTTGAAGAAAAATCAAACTCATTTGACACAAAACTATTTATCTCATTTTGTTGAATATTTTCCTTCAGAATTTTATATGTGATATAAATACTTGGAAGTGCTGTGATTAACACAATAAAAGTCACAGCTCTTATTATCTTTTTCTTTTTTACAAGATCAGTCATTGCAACTTTAGGGATCTTCAGTATTCTAACACCAAGCCATGTTGCAAATCCGATATATACGCAATTGATCATGTAAAGATAAAAAGCTCCGAAAAAAAATTTCATCTGTAAAGTGGCAAGTCCGTATCCGCTTGTACATAAGGGTGGCATCAAAGCAGTAGCAATTGCCACGCCAGGTATCACATTTCCTTTACCTTTACTGGCAGTTGCTATAATTCCGGCCATCCCTCCGAAGAAGGCAATCAGCACATCATAAATTGTAGGTGTCGTTCTTGCCAACAATTCTGATCTTGCTTCATCAATAGGTGAAATAAGAAAATAAAAACATGATGTTAGCATACTGAATATAGTAGCCACAGCAAGATTTATAAACGATTTTTTCACCAACGTCAAATCAGAAACGGCTATACCCAATCCAACTCCCTGAATTGGACCCATTAAAGGGGAAATCAACATGGCTCCGATTATTACCGGAATAGAGTTCATATTCAATCCGAGCGATGCTACGAAAATAGCAAAAATTAGGACCCAAAGATTAGTTCCTCTAAACTCTGTTCCCGAAGCTATTGCCTCATATGTCTGAGATGTTGCTTCCTGATCATGTTTAAGATCAAGATAGATCCTTACCCAGTTTCTTGCTCTTTTAAGCAGATTTACAAATCTGTCTATTTTATCTTTTGCCATGAAGTTTATTTAAATAAGGTATATCAGAGATTGATAGATCTTTTCTAAAAACAATATATATATAAATTATGATCAGACATACTCTAAAAATAAGTTTTATATATAGATTGTCGATAGGTAAAAACATCCCTGCGAAATAGAATAATGCAGTTATTAAGATATAGAATAAAGCATTTTTAATCTCATAATTGATAGGATAATAGATTTTTCCCACAAAATAAGAAGAGAGCATCATCACGAAATATGTGGTAAAAGCGATCCATGCACAGGCCATATATCCAAATACGGGAACAAGCCATATGTTCAGCCCTATTGTCAACACAGATCCTGTCAAAGAGAAATAAGCTCCCCATTTAGTTTTATCTATTAACTTATACCAGAACGAAAGATTGAAATATATTCCGAAAAATAGTTCAGCCATCATTATTATAGGTACAACGGCAAGACCAGTCATATAACTGCTTATTCTTGGATGTGATGCTATATATGGAATATCTGCCAGGAAGGGGATTAACAACCCTACACTTAGAAATATAAAGAGACCGAATATTATAAAATATTTCATTGCCTGTATATAAGATTCCTTATTATCCTTATCTCTATATTTTCCAAATACAAATGGCTCATATGCAAATCGAAAGGCCTGTATAAACATAATCATAACAACTGCAAATTTATAGTTAGCCCCATAAATACCGAGTTGCTGCATAGCTGTCTGAGGATCATCATAAACAATCTCAAATAATATTTGTGCTCCTGTCTGATTTATTACCCCTGCAATTCCCAATATCAATAATGGGAAAGAGTACCTAAGAATATCTTTAAATAACGAAAAGTCAAACCTATATTTTATTGCAAACAGCTCGCTTGAAAGAAACAATGTTTGTATTGTTGTACTAAGGAGATTCGAAAGAAGTATATAGAATACAGGACTTCTTTGTGGTGAATAAACAAGACTCAATAGAGAATCTTCTCCTCCATAAATCGTAGGACACAAAACCAGAAAAAACAGGTTAAGGGCAATATTCAAACCAACATAAAGCAACTTGACAAGTGCAAATTTTAAAGGCCTTTGCTTAAACCTCAAATATGCAAAAGGTATCGAACATATTACATCCATAGCAAGTACAATAACCATCATTGATATGTAATTCTCCATCCCTACATACCCCAATGAGCCGGCAATAGGTGAAAGAAAAATAAAGATCAAAGCAACAAAAAATGCAGTTGTTGTGATTATTGATGATAGACAGGTTGTATAAACGAGATTAGCGTCTGTATCTGTATCTTTGTTGGCAAATCTAAAAAAACCGGTCTCAAGACCATAGGTCAATAATACAAGTAGAAATCCCACCCAAGCATAAATTTGAGTAACCTGACCATACTCATAATCGCTTGTTTTAGCTACATAAAGCGGCACAAGAAGCCAATTAAGTAATCTACCAAGTATAGAACTTAATCCATACAAGGCTGTATCTTTTACCAATCCTTTTAAACCGGCCATATTTTAAAGTAATTTTTTTGATTTTAAATCGTTTATTTAAGCCCTTTGTATAGAGTCATTATTTGTGATGATATAACTTCAGGATTGAAACGTTGTACATATGACAATCCATTCTCAATCATTTTCATTCTCAAAGCATCATCGTTTACCAATTCATTAATATAGGTTACAAGTTGACCCACATTTTCAGGATCTACATACAAAGAATCAGGACCTCCGGCTTCCTCAAGGCAGGAACCTGTGGCTCCTATTACAGGTATCCCTGAATACATTGCCTCAATAATAGGAATTCCAAAACCCTCAAAAAAAGATGGATATACAAATAAAGTTGCCATTCGATAGATGCAAGGTAACTCATCAAAAGGTATTCCACTTAAAAATAACACTCGATCCTGAAGATTATGCTCGTTTATATACTTTTCAACATCTTCAAAATATGATGTTTTGCGACCAACAACCACAACCTTGATAGCTTTATCTTTTATCAGAGGAAGAGCTTTAATCAATAACATCAAATTTTTTCTGTTCTCAATAGTCCCTACGTTTAAAATATATCTTTGCGGAAGAGAATATTTAATTCTCACCTCTTCTTTCTTCTCTTTACTGCTATCTTTTCTGAAAGAATCGTCACATCCCTGATAAATAGTAATTATCTTATTTTCATCAATACCATAATAGTTGATAATATCCCGACGTGTCATCTCACTTACTGCAATAACCTTATCAGCTGTTTCTGATGCTTTTCTAAATTTATAATCATAGATTTTTCTGTCTATATATTTATAAAAATGTGGATATCTAAGAAATATCAGATCATGAATAGTCACAATAGACGGGATACCGCTTTTCTCTATACCGACAGGTAATTCGTTTGTAAGACCATGATATATATCAACTTGATCATGTTTCAGATCATGTAAAATATTTCGTGATCTCCAATATGATTTGAAATGCTTATTTATCCCGGTGGGATATTTGTATATGATATTTTCCTTTTGAGGGAGTTTACTTCTTAATCGTTCCTGACCCGGAGAAGGTGTAAACAACAAATAGTTATTATCAGGATAATAATCCGATAATATATCAACTATATATCTGCTGTAATTTCCTAATCCCGTTGAATTATGGGTGATCCTTTTGGCATCAAAAGCTATGTTCATTTTCTTTATTTAAGCTTTTTTATTCAAAGATATTAATTTGATTTTACCTCTCTATATAATTGAATAATTATAGTAGCTTTTTGTTCTTATAAATAGAAAAACAATCATTATTGATTAAATAATTGAGTATACTGTTTTTTTAGCATATCTTTGGCCCACATTATTACAACTTTATTTATATGGATATTTCTCCTAAAATAATTTTGGATTGCGACAAGATGAAAAAACCTAATACAGGACTTTTTTCTTTTTGTCTTTATCTAACGACTGCTTTAGGAAAAGTCGCAACTGAAGAGGACGAATATTTATCTGTTTTTGCACCTCAATCAGTTTTAGATCGCAATCTTTTTGATAAAAATATAACATACGTAAGACGCCGTTTGTGGAACAAATATTATCTCAACTTACCTGGCGATTATAAAGTTTGGCACTCTACTTTTCAACTTGGTTTATATTGGCCTAAAAACGTACAATCAAACGTTCTTACTATTCACGATCTTAATTTTCTCTATCATAGGAGAGAAAAGGATTATGAATTCTGCATGAAAAATATAAAAAGAAATATTGAAAGAGCAGATAGAATAGTTGCAATCTCCGAATTTACAAAATCAGATATACTTAGTCATCTCGATCTTAACGGAAAAGAAGTAGAAGTGATTCATAACGGATGTCATAAATATGATGGTCCTGTCATCGAACCTTTGAATAAACCTACAAGACCTTTTATATTTTCTCTCGGAACTATTCTTCCGAAGAAGAATTTTCATGTTCTTCCGTGTCTTCTGAAAGACAATGATCTTGATCTTATTATAGCAGGAAATATCTCCTCTTATTCTCTTCAGATCATGAAAGAAGCTCATAAATGGGGTGTAAGTGACAGGGTTAAAATCATTGGTCCGGTTGATGAAAGCAACAAACAGTGGTATCTCAAGAACTGTTATGCTTTCGTTTTTCCCTCTATTGCCGAAGGATTTGGTTTGCCGGTTGTGGAGGCTATGAATTATGGCGTTCCGGTATTTCTTTCAAAGCATACGAGTCTTCCTGAAATTGGAGGAGATGTTGCTACCTATTTTAACGAAGACTTTGATCCTGAAGGGATGATAAATGAATTCAATGAAGGATTGAAAAAATACAAAGAAACGGATATGAGCACGCAAATAAAAGCTCAATCTTCTAAATTCTCATGGGACACTGCAGCCCGAGAATATTGGAAGATATATAAAGAACTTTTATAGTTATTATAATATCCGATATCAGAATAACCTGAATATATTCCTATTGAGTATATTCAGGTTATTTCTTTATATATATCCCAGTATTGTTTTGCAGCAGTTGACCAAGAAAACATTCCAGCTCTCTCCTTTATTTTTTCCTTAACTTTCGAATCGCTGTTATAGTTGTTTATTCCGCGTAGAAATTCAAATTGCATCATTTCGGGATCAAATTCACGATTGAAATATATAGCCGTTTCTCCTCCTACCTCCGGCAAACTCGTATGGCGTGAAAGAAATACCGGAACGCCATAATTCATAGCCTCCACAACCGGCAAACCAAATCCTTCGGCAATAGAGGGATAAACAAAGGCATAACAGTTTTTTAAATACCAATGTTTCATTCCCTCTGAGATTGGTCCCACAATCTTAACTCTGTTCTCGACATTCCATTTTTTTGCCTCTCTCATTATTACGTTACAGTAATCACTTGTGTTTCCTGCTATAATAAGATCAAGATCATTGTCTTTGAGAAGACACGGAAGAACATGAAAATTCTTTTTCGGCAATATTGTTCCTACTGAAAACAGGAACGCTCGATGCTGTTCTGCGGGAGCAACAAGTTCTCCATGAAAATAGTTGCATCCGTTATAAATAACTTCAACTTTCTTATCTTCAACATTTAGATATCGCAATATGTCGTTTTTCGAAAATTCAGATATTGTTATAATCTTATCTGCCCTCTTTACATTTTTTCTTAAAATGCTAAGACTATAGTCATACTCTTTATCATCTCCGTGATAAAGAAAATTCAAATCATGTATTGTTAGTATCTTGGGTATATCGTTTTTCGGCCAATATTTACCTAATTGAAAAGTTGAGTGCCAAACTTTATAGTGAGAAGGTA
Organism: uncultured Bacteroidales bacterium; assembly: GCA_947074145.1. Lineage (GTDB taxonomy): Bacteria > Bacteroidota > Bacteroidia > Bacteroidales > JAUNSR01 > JAUNSR01. The sequence continues at coordinate 49,234 of CAMTOJ010000006.1, read as the reverse complement.
AATGTAAGTAATATTTGTTCCATGTTTTGCTCGATATAAATTTTACACTCTCAGGAAAATGTTCTCTTTGTCTTACTTTATCAGGTGCAAAAACGGCAATTGTTTCATCATACTTTTCAGCCACTTTATTGAGTTCTGTAATTAAATAATAACAAAAAGAAAATAGTCCCGTATTGGCATATTTCATCTTATCACAATCAATTATTATACTAGGAGTTGTCGCCATTCTAAATACTATATTGAATTATATAGTATTAGAAAAATAAAATTGATGATTTGTTTATTTATTTTTCTTTTTTCGCTATTTTAAATAAATCAGCTGAATATCTTTTGTTTACAAATTAATCCCTTTTATAAATTGATATGAAAACGCGATAATATTTGGTTAATTTTGCCTCTAATTCACATAACTATTATAATTAACAATAAACATGCATTTTTTATTCATGGGAATATTTCATTTTTCCCATTTTCGTATATATTTGCATCTTATTATGTTGCAGTGTTTTACGCGAGTGCTAATTATTATTTAATTTTTTTGTTTATAAGAACTGATTTAATAATACTTCGTTGAAGTATAGGAATTATCTAACACAATCATGAAAAATACAGTTACTTAAATTAAGAGTTATGAATTCAGTCAAAGTATCTGTTATTATCCCTGTTATAAATCAGGGAAATCACATTTCAGCATGTCTTGAATCCGTTTTAGGACAAACACTGAAAGATATTGAGGTAATAGTGGTCGAGGGAGGTAGCACAGACAATACAAGTGACATCATTCTTCGTTTTATGGATAAGGATCCCCGCATAAAACTTATTAATAAGTCGAATGAAGGGCTTCCAATGGCACGTAAAGCAGGGTTAAATTTTGCTAAGGGAGAGTATATCCTTCATCTTGATGGAGATGATACTCTTGAGCATGATGCACTTGAACTTCTTTATGGTAAAGCTCAAGAATGTGATGCAGACATGGTCGTTCTAAATTTCATTGTAAATCATGCTTACAACGGCATGGAGAAGGAATCTGCGTCGATGCGATTTGTTCGTCTTTCGGGGATAGATTTCATAAGAACTCTTTATCTTCGACAAAACTATTGGATGATATGGAGTGTACTTCATAAGCGTTCGCTTTATTCTAATTTCAAAATAAAGTTTGATTCCAATCTTTTCCTTGGTGAGGATGCACTACTTACAACTCAACTTGCTTATTTCTCAAAAAAGATTGTAAAACTAAACTCCAAACCTGTACTGAAACATTATATAAGAAAGGCACCGGAGGAAAAACGTCGCTGTTTTTCTCAGAAAAGTTATTTCGATCTTATCACATATCCACGTTTAATTGAAGATTTTCTAAAGGATAAACTGGAATATCCTCAATTAAAAGAGTGTATAGCATCTCTAAGACTTCAGTCTATAATAAAATGTTTTACTTACAGATGTTTCGATTCTGCTAAAGATAGAAGTACGGAGGCATTGCAGATTCTTAATGAACATCCTTCGCTGAAAATTATTTATGGAAAAAGAATGCTTCGTTTCTTCAAGATTTGTTCTCTTAACGAATCTTTAGGACGAATTTTATGCAAATTTATGCTATAAGTTTATTCTATATTATTCATTTCATTTTTTTACTTTTTCCTCACCTTCTAAATCATCATTCATCGCTTATCTTTGTAACAGAATGAAGATGGATGTTTTTTGATTATATTTATAGTCAGATAAACATTTAGATCTATTTTTTTGCTTAATCACATTTTATGTGAAAAATATATGAATGATAACGATTTTGATATAAGAAACTCTTCTGTTCCCGATCGGGAAAAAGATATAGATAAAGCTCTTCGACCCTTAAGATTTGAAGATTTTTCCGGACAAGAGAAGATTGTCGAAAATCTTAAGATTTTTGTCCAGGCAGCTAAAATGAGAGAGGAAGCTCTCGATCATACTCTTCTTCACGGACCTCCGGGATTGGGAAAGACTACTCTTTCCAACATTATCGCCAACGAACTTGGCGTTGGATTTAAAGTTACTTCGGGTCCTGTGCTTGACAAACCCGGTGATCTGGCCGGACTTCTGACAAGTCTTGAACCTAATGATGTGCTTTTTATTGACGAGATACATCGTCTAAGTCCCATTGTTGAGGAATATCTTTATTCCGCTATGGAGGACTACAGGATTGATATAATGATTGATAAGGGTCCGAGTGCTCGTTCAATTCAGATTGATCTTAATCCGTTTACTCTTGTGGGTGCTACTACAAGAAGCGGACTTCTTACATCTCCTCTTAGAGCCAGATTCGGTATAAACTCTCACCTTGAATATTATGACAACAATGTTTTGTCGTCTATCGTGGGTCGTTCTGCATCAATTTTAGGAGTAAAATGTACAGAAGAAGCTGCTATTGAGATTGCTCTTCGTAGCCGCGGTACACCTCGTATTGCAAATGCTTTACTTCGAAGAGTGAGAGATTTCGCAATGGTAAAAGGGAACGGGAATATCGATATAAAAATATCAAAATATGCTCTTGAGGCTCTTAACATCGATCAATATGGTCTTGATGAAATAGACAACAAGATATTGCTAACAATAATAGATAAATTCGGCGGTGGACCTGTTGGGCTTTCAACTATTGCTACAGCTCTTAGTGAAGACCCCGGTACTCTTGAAGAGGTTTATGAACCATATCTTATTAAAGAGGGATTTCTTAAACGTACTCCTCGAGGCCGTGAAGTGACCGACCTTGCATATAAACATCTTGGCAAAAGCGGAAAACTTAAAGACGGATTCATTTTTTAATACACTAATTTCGTCTTCTCTTACAAGATGACATGAATAAAAATACCGGGTGAGATCTATTCATCTTACCATCTCTAAACGAAGTAACTTAGAAAATTCGGTTCTAAGTTACTTCGTTTCTTTATTACCTTATTATTTAGTTTCTTTTACCTTGTAAACTTTTTACATTATACACCTATCACACTATTTTGTTGTTACTCTATTATTCCATGACCTTGTTTTTCCATCTTATGACTGATTAGTAAACTCAAGTTTTTGAAGATCATATCCCTTTTGAGATAGTCTCTCGAGAATAGCTTTCAAAATATTCTGATCAAGTTGAGCTGTGCGACTAAGAATCCATAAAGATTTCATTTTTTTATCCGATACTACAGCCCATTTATAATCCGGTTCAAGATCAATAATACGATAATCGCCTTTAAAAGGCCCAAAAAAGCTAACTTTTAAGACTGCATTACCGGTATTTTCTACTACATACGCTTTACCTTCAACTCTTCGACGTTCACCACTTCGAACACCCGAATTTATTACTTTGATATAATCTTTTTCAGGTATATATTCTGCTATGACATTTGTCATTTTCTTCTCAAACCATTTCGGATATCTGGCTATCTCATACCATATTCCGGAGTATTTTTCCAGGTCCACAAACTCAACTGTCTGAACTTCATTAGCCATAATGATATAATTTTTTATTAATAATTATTCTTTGTCGGCTCTAACATCATTGTCTATATCGAATAGGTATTTTTATTTTATAATCGGCATAGTTTGCCCACAACAATGCTTATCAATTTATTATTTGAACATATATATTTTTATAATTGATCATTTATTTCCCACTATTTGTTCATTTTTATTTTTTCAATGCTCTTTTTGCTGCTCTTAACTAATTATCAACTGATAACTTGCTAGTTATCGACTGATAATTTGCTAGTTATCAGTTGATAACTAGCAAGGAGCAGCAAAAATGTCTTTAAGGGATTTTTTTTCAAAAAAAGAATTGTTTATCTCTCTTCTTTAACTCTTAAATCTCTTATTCTCAAAGTAAGTTGACTCGATTAATATTAACTTATAAATTATATAGACTACTCTTTTCAACAGGTCTTATTAAACTTGTCTCATTTGATTTATGATAATAAAATAAAAAGATCCGAATGAAAAATCATCCGGATCTTTTTATTGATATCAATAGTTAAAAAAATCTTATTCGAAATAGATAACCTTTTTGGTATTGTCGCTAAAATAGATCTCTACCAATTTTTTATCATCTGATATAATATATTTTTTTACAGGAGTAAGCTCTTTCTTTGAAAGTGATTTTCCACCTTTTTTCCAAAGTTGAAGAGTTATGTAAATCTCTTGTGTTTCCACTCTATCATAACTCATTAGAGTTTCACAATTTTCACTAAGGGGATGTATACCTTTTGCTCTTACGGCTCTTGATGTTTCCCATCCCGCAAGAGGTATCATTGCAAGCTCATATTTGCTATTGTTAATTGTATAAACTGTCTGATCTTTTACAGGTTTAATCATACCTGTAATAGGAGTTTCATACTCAGGAAGAGAATAATGTCCAAGAGTTATATTTGTTTTTACCGGAGTTGTAACTTTATCCACACGAAGTATACCATTTGCCAACGGTATATCTACAAGCTGGAATTTGATATCTTTATTTGTTTCTAACACTGCATCACGACGATATATACCATTGTCATAACTTTTGAATGTATAAAGTCGTAAAACTTCCCATTGTCCTTTATTATTTTTCACACCGTAGTTCATTGAGATCTCTCCGTTTTCGCCATCAGCCATCCAAGGGAAATCGGTGTTGTAGGCAAGTTTATTGTAATTCTCTGTACTACGGAATTTCTGCCAATCACTTGCAACCGATTCATGACACCAAGAACGCATCTCTGAAGATCCACTATTAGGATAGTTTGTGATCAACAAGTTTGATCCGGGTTGGAATTTATTATAAACATTTCCTTTTTTCAATTCTTTATTCCAAGGATCAATATTCTCTTTGCTATGCCAGAAAGGATCATCTTCAGGCATTACTGAAAGAATAAAAAATGCTTTTCCTGCCCAATATACACTACCGCGACAGCTATAAATCTGTACTGCCGGAGCAAATTTCCCATAAAATCCGAGTGTAGGAACATTGTCTTCCATGAAATCAGGATTTTGAAGGAACTGAAGAAGAGTGCTTGATGAGATATAACGAAGCCATCCTAAATTTACATTTGGATTATCTGTATATGTAAGTAACGGAAGTGGTGCGATTGCTCCGAAACGATAACTTATACTTCTTCCCCACATGTTCATATGTCCGTCACGGTTGAACATATAAGGATAATTAGTTGTCATTTCACTAAGATTTGTGATAAAATAATCGGCATATTCAGGATATTGTTTATATCCATATAGATGTGCCCATACCGGACCGTACATTTGAAAAGCCCACATACTATAATAATCATAAGCAGGAGCATCGTTATACCATCCGTTACCACGATAAAAATCAAGAACTTTATCAAGATTCTCAATCATACGTGCTTCATTGATAGGATATCCTTTCTCTTTGAAGAAACTCAAAACGAAAATATTGAAAAAACGCCAGTTTGAATTGATAGTCGGACCATCGCCATAACTTATCATCATAGCAGCTATAGCATCTTGTTGTTCTTTTGTAAATGAATTCCAAAGTACATTATCTGTAACCGAAAGAGAAATTGCAAGTGCACCAAACTCTACAAGTATTTGACTCGGACCACCGTTGCCACGATGTTTGATATAACTTGGATGATTAGGATTAATCAGGTTGAGTATTTGATGACGGTAGTAATCTGCGACTTTTATTCCATTTAGTACAAGATCCGGCTCCTCTTTAAGAATTGGAGCTGCGATAAATAGAGTTCTACAAAGTCCCTCAAGTTTTTCTGTAGCTAATTGGCCCTCCGTATGAGGATATGCCTTCTCAAGATGTTTAGGAAACTTCATCGGATCATCAATTGTTTTGATGTAACTGAATGCACCATTTAAAAGATATTTGGCTGCATCCATCCAATGTTTTCTGCTCATACCCGTATATGGGTTGGTTTTGTAGTCAGGTTCCTCTATCACAAAGATATTTTCTGCAGCTTTGGTCTTAGCCGATATATCGGTTGTGTTAACAGTAAATAGGAGCACAGCTGCCGCTATGGAAAATAAAGATTTTCTTTTCATTGGTTAGTTATATGATATGTGTACAGTGTTTTGAAATATTATTTTTTTTTAAATTTTGTAGACCTCAAAGTTATTATTTTTATCCTTTTATTCAAAATATTAGCAATTGATGTATTTGGTAAAATTGTATTATAAATGAATTATTTTTCGTTCTTATTATTTTTATAGATAATTAGTTTACAAACACTTAATAAATAGCAATTCGAACTCTAGGAATAACTTTTTTGTTAATTAAGTAGAGAACGTTTAGAAATAACGTATTGACACATTTTTAATTGTCATTCTATCTATAATTAGGTAATTATTATTTGAAATTATTCTGTATGAAAACAATTGTTTTACTAAGACATGGGGAAAGTGTTTGGAACAAAGAAAATCGTTTTACCGGTTGGACTGATGTCGATTTAACTGACGAAGGAATTAAAGAAGCTGTAAATGCAGGAAAGGTGCTTAAAGAAAGTGGGTTTATCTTTGATTATGGATATACTTCTCTTTTGAAACGCGCCATTAAGACTCATAATATTGTACTCGATACAATGGACCTGGATTGGGTACAGACGGAAAAATGCTGGAAGCTAAATGAAAAGCATTATGGTGCTTTACAGGGATTAAACAAATCGGAAACTGCCAAGAAGTATGGTGAAGATCAGGTTCTGATATGGAGAAGAAGTTATGATGTTGCAGCACCGGCTTTGGATAAGGATGATCCTCGTAATCCTGTGTTTGATATTCGTTATAAAGCTATTTCACCCGACATTCTACCTTTAACAGAATCGCTTAAAGATACTTATCAGCGTACGGTGCCTTATTGGAAAGAGATAATCGGATTAACAGAAGAGAATCAAAAAATTTTGGTGACAGCACACGGTAATAGCCTGAGATCAATAATTAAATTCATAAAACATATTTCAGATGAAGAGATTCTTAATTTGAATATTCCTACCGGGATACCTTATGTTTTTGAATTTACTGATGATGATGAATTGATAAGAGATTTCTTTCTTGGTGATGAAAGTGAAATAGAAAAAAATCTTGAAGCAATAAAGTCACAAGGGTTGATTAAATAAAAAAGCATTCCCTCTTGGGGAATGCTCCTAAAACAATTATTAACACATTAAATATTTACCTTCACAGGCTTATTACAAAATATCGCCTTCACAGGCTCTTCAAGGGTCAAAATTAAATTAAATATCTTTGAAATCAAAGCAATTAGTCTAAATAATAAAATATAAACATATATTTTACAATAATTGCTAATCCTTCGAAATATATATTTACGATCTTACAGCTCTAAAAACTATAATTTGTTGCCTTTATAGAGGTTTTAATATGTTTGATATAAACTTTGTGATATCATAATTCTTTATTTATACCGTTTTTTGATTTCTTCATTATTTACAAAATCCTTATTTTTTACATTAAGTCATCTTATATTATCTCTACAATGTTTAGTTATTTTTATTCTCATTTTGATATACAGATGTTTAGATATATTTTTTTATAGAGATAAATAGGTTAATTTTGCACGTCAAAATAATTATGAAATGATACAGATTGGAGATACTATAATAAGCCTTGATATTTTTGAGAAAGAATTTATTTGTGATTTAAAAGAGTGTCGGGGCGCATGTTGTAATGAAGAGGGGGATTCCGGTGCTCCTCTTGAAGAATCGGAGCTAAATCTTTTAAAGGAAGTATTGCCTATTGTGTGGGATGATCTTATGCCTGAAGCAAAAAAAGTGATTGAGGAAAAAGGTATAGCTTTTCAAGATGAGGATGGTGATTGGGTTACACCTGTCGTTAATGGCAGAGATTGTATTTTTACCTATTATGGTGAAAACAACACTTGTTTTTGTACAATAGAAAAGGCTTTTCGCGAAGGAAAAACTTCTTTTTATAAACCTATTTCATGCCATCTCTATCCAATAAGATGTAAGAAATACCCAACTTTTACTGCAGTGAATTATCATAAATGGGGTATTTGTAAAGCAGCTGAATTACTTGGGAAAAAAGAGGGAGTTAAACTATATCAGTTCTTAAAAGAGCCGTTAATAAAGAAATTCGGAGAGGATTGGTATAAAGAGGTAGAAATTTGTGCTGCCGAGCTTCAAAAGAATAATGAACTTTAAAATATATCGCAGATAAAAAAATAAACCGATTGATATTTCTTTGTTATGAATATCAATCGGTTTATTTTTTATTTTATGATTTGATTAGATTACATTCTCAAATATATCTTTTGCGTGAATCTCTTTTTCAGCAAGATATTTTTCGTATGTTTCAATGTATCTTTCTTTTTTGTCCGAAGTAATCTCCTCTATAGTTATTAGGATTCCGGATTCTTCAACATCTCCAAATTCGTCGTTTACTGCCGTACCAAACATTTTCATTGTAGGGGAAAGACTCATATATGCGTTCACCAAAGGAGGAATATTCAAACTCATATTTCTCACTTCGTGATTCAATATTTTATAATCGTCTTTAAATTCTTTATTATTAAAGATAGAAGAGAGTTTCTCCTCATTAATATTTGTACTTAAAGGAGTATAAGGAGTAACAAGTTTTTCATTATCCGGGAAATATTTAGACAGAAAATAGAGTATCATATTTCTTCCTTCACAAGCATATGAAGGATACATAGTGAACTTTCCGTAGAAATATTTATATGTTGGATGTTTTACTGTTAGTGCGCCTAATCCGTCCCAAAGATTATCTAAAGCAAAAAGACCTTTTGTTCCTGCTCTCGAGGATTGATATTCAAGAGTAACGAAAGAACGTCCCAATTCAATTGTATAGGGAAGATATTCATTAATGAATTGTTCGGAACAATGAAACATATGTGAAGTTGCAAGAACCGGCTGTTGATTATCATCAAGAACAACATTCTCGCCCAATATATATCTATAACCTCCTAATATCTCTTCTGCATCAGGATTCCATACTATAAGTTGCCAATAAGGCTCATCCATTAGATCGTATTTATCGATATCACAATCTAGTCCTGTGCCCCCACCGGCATGACGAAATGCAATTTCTCTTAAACGACCAATCTCTTTCATAAGATTTGGACAATCTATAGCTCTGAATATATAAATTTCATTGTTGGCTTTTCTTGTAGTTCTTAGTAGTCGTTCAGGTGTCAGTTCGGCTTTAAGTAACGTTCTGTCAACAGGTGATATAATTGGTTTCATATATCAATTTGTTTTCTTCAATTGGTAAACTTTATCTTTTAAATATTGCGCCCAGGCTTTGTGGGATTTTGTTTTATCAAATTCCTCCCATGAAATAGGCTTACCTACGCGTACCTTAAAGATTTTATTGTTATTATTTATCATTTCGTTTGGTAAAAGTGCCATTTCCAGGTTTACTTTAATACCTAAACGTTTACGCCATTTAGCGAATAAGTAAAAAAAACTCGAATTCTTTCCATCAAAATATAAAGGAACTATATCTCTTTTATATTCTATTGCTTTGGAAATAACGGCTTTTTTCCATTCAAGATCCTCTACTTTATTACCTTGTAGTCTTGAACAAAGTCCTGCCGGGAAAATAAGAATTTGATTTTCGGAATTAAATTCATCATTTAGAATTTTTGCATTGTCTTTTCCCTGATTTCCATGTTTATTGATTGGAATAAACACAGATGATAGATTTTCGAGATGCATTAATATGTCATTTACGATAAATTTTATATTATTATTATACTTCTTTCCAAAGAAAGATATAAGAGCCATTCCGTCAAGTCCTCCAAGTGGATGATTGCTGGCAAATATAAATTTGCCATCTTGTGGGATATTCTCTTCTCCTATTAGTTCAATATCAACATTTAAAGATGATAATATACCTCTTGCAAAATCTACACCATGCAATGTGCCATTTGGCTCGCTTGCATATTTCCTCTCAGCTAATATTCTATTCATCTCTTTCTGACGAACGATCATTTCAACGAGTCGGATAATAAAAGTAGGTATTCGTTTGTGAGCTTTTGGGGCTTTCTTTTTTATTACACTCTCCAGATTGACTTGAAGTATTTCGTTAGATGTCATAATGCGTGTTTATACTTTGCATGACAAATGTACATTAAATTTCAAAAACAGAGTACATTTGAACTATTTTTCTAAACTTTTAAGCCAATTATAGTATAAATATTCTATTTATATTGCATATTGCATATACGTTGCATCTTTCACTGTTTCAATTAGTTTAAGCAGGTTTATATATGACTTTATTTTTTAATTAAATATATCTCTTCTTAATAAAACAGATAATGTTCGATTTCTTTTAGAGCATATAGTTTTACCATTACATTTTACGATTTAGACTTTCTTTTGTTCATACTTTGTTATTCGGGTAATACAAATAAGTGCGAATAGCTAATTATGTCTACTTTCTATATAAAGTGATCTTATATATTATATTAATTATAAAAAAAGATGGGACAATGACCGCTGTCATCTGTCCCATCTCAATAGCAAAAACATCAAAATGTCTTTTTTTAAAAAGACTATTTATATTAAAAACATACCGTATAACCGGGATATCACATCCTGATGAAATACTACTTGTCTTAGAATATTTTATATTTTCAAATAAATATTATCTTATAATTTGAAAACAGGAGCAATAAACGGAGATGCTCCTGTTTTCAAAGATTATTTATTTTTTTCTCTCTTTTAAGAATGAATCAATAGATTCTGCCGCACTTCTTCCTGAAGCGATTGCTCTAACTACAAGACTTGCTCCTACATTAGCATCACCTGCTGCGAAAACGCGTGAGTGTGATGTAAGTTGAGACTCTCCTGTCATGATATTACCACGACCATCTTTCTCAAGTTCAAGCTCAGCAACAAGCCCTTCGTGTACAGGATGTACAAATCCCATTGCAAGAAGAACAAGATCGGCTTTAATGACCTCTTTATTTCCTGTTCTTGCAAGTGACATACGACCGTTTTCATCTTTGCTCCAAACAACTTCCTCAACTTCAACACCAGTAACTTTACCGTTTTCACCGATAAAACGAACAGTATCAAGATTCCAGCGACGATCACATCCTTCTTTGTGAGAAGATGATGTCTTAAGAACCATTGGGAACATTGGCCAGGGAGTATCAGGATTAGTACCAACAGGAGGTTTTGGCATGATCTCAATCTGAGTAACCTTAGCAGCTCCGTGACGATTAGATGTTCCAACACAGTCAGAACCTGTATCACCACCACCGATTACAAGAACATGTTTGCCTTTTGCTGATATTCTTTCCTTATCTTTTACAGTTGCACCTGCAACTACACGATTTTGTTGCTGTAGCATTTCAAGGGCGAAATGCACACCTTGAAGATCACGACCTTCTACATTAAGATTACGTGGTGTTTCCGAGCCAATTGCTACACATACTGCATCAAATTGTCCAAGGATATCTTTCATCTTAATGTCTTTTCCAACATTTACTCCGTTCTTAAATTCAACGCCTTCAGCTCTCATTACATTAAGACGACGTTCAACTATATTCTTATTAAGTTTGAAGTCCGGAATACCAAGACGAAGAAGACCTCCGCAATATTCATTTTTCTCAAATACCGTTACTTCATGACCTTTTAGGTTAAGTTGGTTAGCACAAGCAAGACCTGCAGGTCCCGAACCGATAACGGCAACTTTATTACCTGATCTTTTGATATTTGTTTTCGGGACAACATAACCTTCAGAGAAAGCTCTTTCAGCTATTGCTGCTTCGTTTTCACGTATTGTTACCGGCTGGCCGATTGTAAGATTCAAAACGCAGCTTTTTTCACATAAGGCTGGACAAATTCTCCCTGTAAATTCAGGAAAATCGTTTGTTGCAGTAAGTGAAAGATATGCTTCACGCCATTTTCCTTTGTAAACAAGATCCTGCCAATCTGATTGTTTGTTACCTACCGGACAAGACCAGTGGCAGAAAGGCACACCGCAATCCATACAGCGAGAAGCTTGTAGGCGGCGGTCTTCGGGATTTAGAGTCTGCTCTACCTCACCGAAATCACATTTACGTTCATCAACAGGACGATATCCTGCCTCTTTTCTATCTATAGTTAAGAATGCTTTTGGATTTCCCATAATTGTTTTTTTTGACTGTTAGTAATCGCGCTGTACTTCTCCGATTTTCTTCTCAAGTTCCTTCATTTTTTCTTCATGAAGTACTTTTTTGTATTCGATCGGTGTTACCTGAATAAATTTATCAATGTATTCTTCCCAGTTGTCAAGGATTTTCTTTGCATTTTCTGAACCGGTATGCTCATAATGTTTTGTTATAAGAGCTTTAAGTTCTCTTCTTGCTTGACTTTCCTCTACTAAGGTTAATTCTACCATTTCCATATTACAGAAATAATCGAAGTTACCATCAAGGTCTAATACATAAGCCACACCTCCTGACATACCTGCCGCGAAGTTACGACCTACTGATCCAAGTACCACTGTACGACCACCTGTCATATATTCACAACAATGGTCTCCGGCACCTTCTACTACAGCTGTAGCACCTGAGTTACGAACACAGAAACGCTCGCCTACTCTACCGTTGATAAACACTTCACCTGAAGTTGCTCCATAAAGAAGTGTATTACCGGCGATGATGTTTTTCTCAGCTGCAAAAGTTGTTCCTTGTGGAGGAACCACTGTTATCTTTCCACCTGAAAGGCCTTTACCTAAATAGTCATTTGCATCACCGTCAAGTACGAAATGTACACCATGTGCAAGGAATGCTCCGAATGACTGACCGGCAGAACCTTTGAATCTTACACGTAAAGTATCTTCCGCAAGACCTGCATTTCCGTAACGTTTTGCAACTTCTCCGGAAAGCATTGCTCCTACCGAACGATCGGTATTGCAAATCTTATAGTCAAGCTGTACAGGCATACGTGATTCGATTGCCGGCATTGAAAGACGTATTAAGGCGCGATCTTTAACCTCTTCGATCTGATGATCCTGATCTTTAATCTTGCTGATTGCATAATATTCTGCTTCAGCAGGTTTATATAATAGTTTTGAGATATCAAGTTTTGCAACTTTATCATTGTTGTTCCATTTCTTTGGCTCCATCAATTCGGTACGACCGATGATTTCCTGAAGAGAACGAACTCCCATTTCAGCAAGATGCTCGCGGATCTCTTGAGCAAGGAACTGGAAGTAGTTTACAAGATAATCGGCACGTCCAAGGAAACGGGCACGCAATTCTTCATTTTGTGTTGCCACACCCACTGGACATGTGTTTAGGTGACATTTACGCATCATCACACAACCAAGGATGATAAGTACAGATGTTGCAAAACCGAATTCTTCAGCTCCCAAAAGGGCCATAAGAACAACGTCGCGACCTGTCTTGATCTGTCCGTCAGTTTGAAGCGTAACTTGTCCGCGTAGACCGTTGATAACAAGTGTCTGCTGAGTTTCAGCCAAACCGATTTCAGGAGGAAGACCGGCATGTTTGATAGAACTTGCAGGAGAAGCTCCCGTTCCACCTTCTGCACCTGAAATAACAATCATATCTGCTTTTGCCTTAGCTACACCGGCAGCAATTGTTCCAACTCCCGATTCTGCTACAAGCTTAACGCTTATTCTTGCAATTGGATTTACATTCTTAAGGTCAAAAATAAGCTGAGCCAAATCCTCGATTGAATATATATCGTGATGCGGTGGAGGCGAGATAAGTGAGATTCCAGGAATAGAGTGACGAGTCTTAGCGATAATCTTATCAACTTTGAATCCAGGTAACTGACCACCTTCACCAGGTTTTGCACCCTGAGCAACTTTAATCTGAATTTCATCGGCATTTACAAGATATTCAGTTGTTACACCGAAACGTCCTGATGCTACCTGTTTGATTGATGATCTTGCAGATGATCCGTCTTCACGTGGTTTGAAACGAGTTGGATCCTCACCACCTTCTCCGGTATTGCTGCGTCCGCCAATTCTGTTCATTGCAATAGCAATTGCCTCATGTGCTTCTTTACTGATAGATCCGAAAGACATCGCACCAGTCATAAATCTGCGAGTAATTGCCTCAACCGATTCCACTTCATTGATATCTATAGGATTCTTTTTATAATCCATGAAATCACGAAGGAACATCGGATATTTCTTATCATCTACAAGAGATGTAAATTCTTTAAATTTCTTATAACTTCCAAGTCTTGTTGCAAGCTGAAGAGTAGAGATAGTTTCAGGATTCCATGAATGTTTCTCGCTATCTTTACGATAAGAATATTGTCCAAGATTAGACAACATCTCTTCTGGTTCTGCATCTGAAGCAAATGCCTCAACATGTGGAGTTAAAACTTCCTGTGCGATGTCGCTCATTGTAATACCATCAATTTTTGATATTGTCTGACCGAAATACTTATCGAGAAGTTCCTGCGATATACCCAAAGATTCAAAGATCTTAGCACCCTTATAACTCATAAGAGTTGATATACCCATTTTAGACATCACTTTCAACAATCCTTTACAGATTGACTTGATATAGTTTTTCTCTGCCGAGTAATAATCAAGCATTATCTCTTTACGCTTAACCTGATCATCAAGTACTGCAAAAGCAAGATAAGGATTAACCGCACTGGCTCCATAACCGAACAAAAGTGCAAAGTGCATAACTTCACGTGGTTCTGCCGATTCAACGATAAGAGCGATTTTTGTACGTTTATGTGAAGCAATCAGATAATTGTGAACTGCCGATACCGCAAGTAGCGATGGAATAGCAGCCATTTCGGATGAAACGCCACGGTCAGTAAGAACGATGTAATTGTAATCCTCATCAATAGCTTTCTCTGCCTGATGACAAAGTTCTTCCAATGCTTTTTCCATTCCTTTTGCACCCTCTTTAACAGAGAATAACATTGGTAATGTAAGAGTGCGGAATCCCTTATAACGAAGATTACATAATAGATCCAATTGCTGATTTGTAATGATTGGTTCACTTAGTTTCACCATTTTACAAAGTTCAGGAGAAGGATTAAGAAGATTTTTATCGATTGCTCCGATATATCCGGTCAACGACATTACAAGTTGCTCACGAATTGGATCAATCGGAGGATTTGTCACCTGTGCAAATTGTTGACGGAAATAATTGAACAATCTCTGTGGCTGATCAGACATGATAGCCAAAGGTGTATCGTTACCCATTGACGCTGTTGGTTCTGCTCCTGCAGACGCCATCGGTACAATAAGTTTTTCGATATCTTCTTTATGATAACCAAATGCTTTTAGTAGCACCGGATAATTATCGATTGTGTTTTTAACCGAACGACCAGAAGAGATATCTTCAAGGCGTACACGGTTTTTGCGAAGCCATTCTGAATAAGGATAAGCTTTTGCAAGACCCTCTTTTACCTCTGCGTCGTAATAAACCTCTCCTTTCTCCATATCCACCATGATGATCTTTCCTGGACGAAGACGTCCTTTTTCCTTGATCTCGGCAGCATCGAAAGTAAGAACTCCGGTTTCAGAAGCCACAACCATCATATCATTCTTAGTGATAAGATATCTTGCAGGGCGAAGACCGTTACGGTCAAGCATACCTCCGGCATAACGTCCGTCAGAGAACAATAATGCAGCAGGTCCGTCCCATGGCTCCATAAGGATAGAATGGTATTCATAGAAAGCTTTCAACTCAGGAGAAATAGGATTCTTATCATTGAAACTTTCAGGCACAAGCATAGAAAGAGCGTGAGGTAATGACAATCCTGACATTACAAAAAACTCAAGCACATTATCAAGAGATGCAGAGTCACTCATTTCAGGTTGAAGTATTGGAGTTATATTCTCAATACCTCCTAATAAGCCCGGATCAAGTACACTTTCGCGAGCTTCCATCCAACTTCTGTTTCCTCTGATTGTATTGATCTCACCATTATGTCCTAACAAACGGAATGGTTGAGCCAAGTCCCATGTAGGAAAAGTATTAGTAGAGAATCTTGAATGTACAAGAGCAAGTCCTGAAGTGAAATAAGGGTTAATAAGATCAAGATAATAATATCTTAATTGAAGAGATGAAAGCATCCCCTTATATATAATTGTTCTCGTAGATAGAGAAACTATATAGCAACTGCGTTTGACTTTAAGTTTAGAAGCTAATACAGCTCGTTCGATCTTCTTTCTAAGAATGTAAAGTATACGTTCAAGTTCTGCCTGAGTTGGAACATTGCCTGTAACGAAGATCTGTTTTATTGTTGGTTCGGCTGCTCCGGATACAACGCCTAAAATTTCGCTGTTGACCGGCACATCTCTCCATGCCAATAGATCCAGACCCATTTTTTTAATCTCGGTCTGAATAATATTAATACACATAGCCTGTTCTTTCTCATCCTTTGGAAGAAAAACAAGACCTGTACCATAACGGCCCTTTTCCGGAACCGGTATACCTTGAAGAAGAATAAACTCGTGTGGAATCTGTAACATTATTCCGGCCCCATCTCCGGTTTTACTGTCTGCACCTTCTGCACCTCGATGCACCATATTCTCCAATACCTGTAAACCTTTCTCAACTATTTCATGAGATTTTCCGCCGTTTATGTTTACAAGTAACCCGACGCCACATGCGTCGTGTTCGTATTGCGGGTCATATAGACCTTGTCGCTGGGGAAACTGATTTTGCATAATAGCTCTTTTTAAAATCAAAACTCTGACACTTTTGCTATTTATATAGTATCTTTCTTACTTATGTCGTCACAAATATAATAAATAAATAATTATTTGACAGATAAAAATGTTATTTTCTTTCATTTTGGAACAAAAACACGCAATAAACTTTCTATTTTCTTAAACAAGAGCATAAACACCTCAATCCCCCACAATAGATAAAATCCTAATCTATAACCTTTTACCAAAATTGAAAGTTGTTTTTAATTAGATTCCTCTTTATAAAATTTATATAACTCCCTTTTGTTTTATACATAAAATATGCATCGATTATTGCATATTTATACTCAATGTATTTTATTTTCAATAGTTCTTACATCTCTTTTATATGAATAATTCTATAACAATAGAATATAGATTGAATTGTTATAGAATTATTCATACAACGTTAAATCCTTAAAAGATGAAAACTTTTGAGAAACAACGATTGTTTAGTTTTTTAAATTTTATCAAAGTATAGGCAAATAACACTGTTTTTATGGATTCTAAATTAGATTTTTTATTGCTGTTGTTTTTATTAAATTTCACATCGGTCTTTTCAGAAAATGACCAAGTAATTTTATATCAGACCGGTTTTGAAGATATTACAAAATCTTCCGTGGCCAATTTTGCAACTCCAAATTCAGTCTCTTCAAATGGCATGAAATGGAATACTCTTTATGGTGATTTTTTTGGTAGTTATAATAATCTAAATGTTATAACAGGAAAGGTTAATTTTGTAGGTTTTTGTAAGATGGGAACTACTAACTCGCCACAGTTGAAGAGCGATTATTTTGACTTTGGTTTTGATACACTAAAATCAATTTCGTTCAAATATGCCCTTAGTAATGAGCCTTTAAATATAGAAGTTTCAATTGAAAAAGATGAAACAAATACAATAGTTTTAGCTCAAAAAATTTATAAACCAAAAAAAAATGAGGATATTATTAATATAGAATCAATAGCTGTCACATCACCTTTTAAATTAATTATTAGGATATTTCCTAGTTCGAAATTTTTGAAAATAGAAAGATCTGTTAATATTGACGATATTATTCTTTACGGAAATACTTATATTGAAAAAGTAAAAGCACCTAAAATTATTTTCAATAAAAATGAATTTCTGAACACTAAAATCATCTCCTTATATCAAGAAGAAAACCGAGATATTTATTATACAATAGATGGAACGGAACCTGATTTTAATTCTACCAAATATACCGCTCCAATTGAAATAGATGAAACAGTTACTATAAAGGCTGTTTCATATTCTGATAACAATGAACGTTCTTTTGTTACCGAACAAGATTTTATAAAAATTACACCATTAACATCATTTATCGAGTTTATTGAATCTTCGAATAATAAAAAAACTTACTTCTCTTTTGCTGATTTTGTTGTAACATCATGCAATGATGATTTTATCATTCTTCAAAATGATCAGGATGCATTCATTTTGAAAAATAATGGGTTAAACATTTCTCAAGGCAATTGTCTATCAGGCTGGTTTTCTGGTTCTTTTAGAGATAATAATTTGAGACACTTTATAGCTGATGACTTCAACGATATTATAATTTCTTATAAAGAAGAATCTCTTGATGTTTTAACATATGAGTTATCGAAGCTTAACAATGATGATTATAAATTCCCTGTTCTAATAAAATTAGAGAATATTAAAGTCTTAAAAAATATAGAAGATGGGAAATACAGTTTTATACAAGGCAATACGAATCTGAAAATAGCAGATATTATAATTAATAATAGTGACAATTCGGATTTTGAATTTCCCTATTATTGCGACATTATATGTTTGGCTTTACTGCAAGATGATAAAACAACAATAATAATTCCTGATGTAAACAATGTAAAGGATAAAACCGGAGAACTAAATATATTATTTCCTCCAGTTTTAAGTATAATAGGTGGAACAAAGAATAATCCTACTAAAATTAAATATGGCGAAAAAGTCAAAATAATATCTCTTGTTCCTGATGTTATATTTCTTGATATTAACGGAAATGAAATAGAAGATGAAATAACAATATCCTCTTCTTTGCAAAAGATAGAAGTATGTGCATCTAAAGATAATATACAAAGTGATTACATATGCCTTTGGTTTTCTGCTTATCTTGATGCTCCTCTAATAGAATATCACACACCTTTTGATAATAATTGTAATATAAAAATCATTTCTGAAAAGGGAGCATCTTTATTTATTACACATAATAATACAAAAACTGAAGCTATTTCACCTGCACAAATGAAAGTTTATAATGCAGGTAAAATAAGTTGCTATGCCACAATCAACGATATTATTAGCGATACTGTTTCTGTTTCTCTATCAAAAATTGAGAAATACATTATTGGAACTTTCTACAATGATAAATTTTGTGCAATGTCTTCGATAATAAAATCTGAAGCCGCATGTGCATACGAAGTTTGGATAGATGAAAATAATGAAGCTTATATATTTAATAAAAATGTAGTTTGGGATATCCGAAACCCATCTCCAGATAATCCTTACGAAGAAACAATAATGTCAAATGAGGGTAAATATTTGAACGCTTCTAGAGATAAAATCAAACTTTCTTTATCAGGATCATCAACTAATTGGATCTGGGGGACTAAAAAGAAGGATGAAGATAATAAAAATAATGACTCTGTATATTTTGTAAAAGGCTCATCTTCTTCTAATAATTTCTTAAAATTTAGATATTCATATAACTATTTTAAGAATTTTAATGCATCCTCCTCTGATAAATATTCCGAAACTCTAAAGCGATATAAAGTGGGTAATATCTTATTTAATGAAAAGATTTCAGAAAATGATATTGTAAAATTATGCGAAAATAGATTTTTGAAATTTGCAGATTTATCACAATGTAGTATGTCTGATATAGATATTAAATTAATTTGTGCAAATCCAAATTGTCTGATATATCTTCCACCCAATGTAAATAGCATTAATCCTTTTAATATATTAAAAAAAGAGGACAATTTTATCACATGTGATTATCTTGTTCTTACAGATTATGAGCCATTTAACACTGAAATTGATTTTTATGCTAAAAAGGCATTATATAGTAGAAATGCATATACTGATGGAGGATGGGAATCAATAATAATTCCATTTGATGTCCCAAAAGAAAATATGCCAAAGGGATTCCATTTTGAAAAATTCATATCAATTAATGATACTTCCGTTACTTTCCAAAGTACAGAATTTTTAGAAGCACATACCCCTTATATAATGAGATGGAAAGGAGATATTTCCGATTCAAAAACTTTAGTAGAATTTCGGAATAATGACGGCTGTTTTATTAATTCTAATTACAAAAATAGTCTTAAAACCTCTTTTTGTGGAACTTATTTAAAGAGAAGTGCTCAAGATGATTATATTCTTGTGAGCGATGAAAATAAAAGTTTTTTTGCTTTAGGAACGGAGAAATCATCTGTTTCCCCATTCAGGGCCACACTAAAGATTAATAGAAAAAACAATGACACTATATTCAAATTGAAACATTTACAAAATACAATTGTCGGAAATGATATAGAAGAAGAGAAAGATGATATAAAGATTTATAAAGGAGAAAATCAAACTATTATTATTTTCTCCCCTACAGAACAAGAGATAAAGATATATGATATATCAGGTAAATTAATATATCATAATATACTTAATATCGGATTAAATAAAATAAATCTTTTCAAAGGTTTCTTCATTGTGAATAACACCAAAATTTTAATCTAATATATATAAATCATGAAAAACAACAACTTATCAATTAAATCATCATCTATAAAACAGCCTTATAGAAGACCAATAATATCTGTTATTTATATAGAATGTGAGAATATAATTTCTGCATCAGTAGGCATTGAAGAAAAAAGATATGATCGTGATGCTAGAATTCCTGAGGCACGTTATCCCTTTGGAGGTAGAAATAAAAGCGAATAAGTATTAATTGTATATATTTTACCTATTTATGTTTAGTTAATTGGTAATTTATAATTAATTTTATTTATTATTTAACTATTTGAGTAAAAACAACTTCATATGTTATGAAAAGAATTTCATTTCTTATTATCATTTCATTTATAAAATCTTTATCTATACTACATGCCGAGCAATTACCGAATCTCTATTCTTCTATTGAAAAGAATAATTTCATTATCGGTTGTGCATCCAACCTTGCTCCTTTTCAGTTTTCTGAAGATATGAATTCAGCGCAGGGATACGAATTTGAACTATTGACAACTATTTTAGAAAATGCGAATATAGAATATGAAGTTATTATTGATAATTGGAAAAATATAAAAGATAAATTCCAAAACAATGAGATAGACATTATAGCCACAAGTATCCCTTATAATGATTTATCTAATTATAATGTGAGTAATTCATATGGATCTATTTCTCGAATTATGATTTATAGTGAAGGATCGAATTTTAATTGTTTTTCTGATTTGAAGGATAAAAAGATAGTGTATGTCAACGGCCCGCGAATAAAAGAGTTACCAATATTATCTGATATTTCTAATCATGTTACAATTGTAAGTGACTTATATGACGGTATCAAAATTGTTGTTACCGGTATAGCTGATGCTGTTATCTGTTCTGAAGATTTAGCTACGAATATGATTGAACGATATCAATTAAAAGGTATTGTTTGTAAAAAAATAGAAGATTTTGAAAAAAATGATCTTCGCTTTATATTTTCTGAAAGCACTAAACATTTTATTCCTCAATTTAATGCAAGTTTCAAAGAAATAACCACAGATGGTCGATTTAGCAAAATAAGAGAAAAATGGTTTGGAGTTGAACAAATTAATGCAATTTCTCCATTTGTAAAAAGATTTATTTATATAGGAGGGGTACTGGGACTGATTTTGTTTGTCATTATTTTTTATCTTATAATCAAATTAATAAAGAAAAATAAAGAGAACAAAAGTATGTTTGACAAACTTTCTCTTGCTATTGATAGTAATAATCTTATAATATGGATTTACGACTCGAAAACTAAAAAATTCAAGTTTCTTCATGGATATTCTTCTTTATTCTACAATAATATCACACTTGACAAAGTGACTGATATGATAAGTGAGAAATATAGAGCTCAGTTATTCAATATTATCGATGATCTTCAAAGTCTAAGTATCAAAAAAGCATCATTCTCTGCTCCTATGTATAGTAAAGAACAAAAGGTTTATGCCGAGATCAATATGATGTCTATTATTAAAGATGGAACGATAAAGAATGTTGTAGGTTCTTTTAAGGATGTGACTAAAAAATTTGAAAGAGATATTGAACTTTATAATGCGAAATCTAAACTTGAGGAATACAAATACAGATTAGAAAAATCAATTTCAAAAAGTGATATGATGATAATTGAATATAACAATATCACTAAAAAAATAAAGTTCCTAAATAATCAATTAATTAACGAAAACACTCATGTTTTGCCATCATATTTCAAAGATCTTATACATCCTGAGGATTATGATGATTTCTTAGCAATGTTTGAGAAAATGAATACGGGAGATATAAGCATTCCTCCTATTGAATACAGAATTAAATATAGTAACGAAAGTGAAGAATATATATATAAAAGTATTCAAATGAAACCATTTGAAATGAAAAAAGGCGGATACATCATTGGTTACGTCGGTGTTATAAGCGACATTACAAAATGGAAGAAAGAAATTAATAAAATGGGATCTATAGAGCACTATGAAGATTCTTTCAGCTCTACACCTGCTTTCCTTGCTAATATAAGCCACGAAATACGCACTCCTCTAAATGCTATTGTTGGATTCTCTGATTTAGTCAATGATGCTGAAAATCAAGAAGAGAGATCAATGTTTATAAATTCAATAAAGACAAATAGTGATCTTCTGTTGAGCCTTATTTCCGATATTCTTGATCTTTCTAAAATAGAGTCTGGATTATATAATTATATCTATTCAGAGTTTAAGGTAAATGATATTTGTAATGATGTATATCATAATAATTATCAAGACTGTAGCAACAATGTCATTATGATCCTTAATACTAATAAATCAGATATTGTAATAAAATCAGATTATGATAGATTAAAGCAAGTCCTCAATAATTTAATATCAAATGCGATAAAATATACAGAAGAAGGATCTATAACCATATCATTTGATAAGATTACTCAGAAAAATCGTGAATTTATAAAATTCATTATTTGTGATACAGGAATTGGCATTGAGAAAGAACGGATGGATATGATTTTTGATAAGTTTACTCGTTTTAATGCTCCTAACGAGAGTTCAGGTTTAGGACTTTCGATTTCCAAAAATATTATTGAATCACTTGGTGGTCAAATAGGAGTAGAATCAGAAATAAACAAAGGTTCAATTTTCTGGTTTACTATACCATACATAGATGCTAAAGTCAAAACAAAATCAGATATTTCAGAAGTTAATTCGACTATATCTTAATAGGTTATTAAATTATCATATGATAACAAAAAGAAATTATATATAATCGTTGAATAAAAAAACGGGAAAGAGATTAATTAATCCTTTCCCGTTTCTAATTTTATATCGAATCTCTATACATTTTTCAATATAGCAAGAAGATGATTATAGAATTTTTCTACAGCAGGTATATTAAGCTTCTCATCAGGAGAATGAACTCCTGTCATTGTCGGGCCAAATGATATCATATCAAGACCGGGATATTTTTTTAAGAATAATCCACATTCAAGTCCTGCATGTATTGCCTTAATCTTAGGAGTCACATTATACAACTCTTCATAGGTTTTAATAGCAGTTTTCATAATTGAAGAATTAAGGTTAGGTCTCCATCCCGGATACCCATCTCCATGAGTCACCTCTGCTCCGCCTAAAACGAAAACAGATTCAACCATGTTGGCTATATCATATTTCCTTGATTCTACAGAACTTCTTTGACTTGTAGCTACTAATATGGTATTATCCTCTTTCATCTTTACTGATGCAAGGTTTGTAGAAGTTTCTACAAGTCCAGGCATATCATTACTCATTGAAATAACACCATGAGGACAAGCATATAATGAATAGATAAGATTTTTAGTAGTAGAAGCATCTATACAGACATTTTGTTTCTCCTCTGACTCCATTAATATTTGCATATTTGGTTCGATACCGGCATATTCAGCTTCCATATCTGCTATAAAAATATTCAGGTCAATGCGCAACTGTTCTTTCTTTGATGAAGGAACACCAATAACTGCAGAAGCTTCACGTGGTATTGCATTATGAAGATTACCTCCGTTGATGTTACAAAGAACAAGATTTGTATTCTTCATTGTCTGCCATAAAAATCTGTTCAATATTTTATTAGCATTACCCCTTGCCAAATGTATATCCCCTCCTGAGTGACCTCCGAGAAGATTTTTAACTTCGATCTTACAATAATGATAATTTGCAGGAGACATCGAGGTTTTATATTTAAAATAAGCCTTAGTATCTATTCCCCCTGCACAACCAATAAATATTTCTGCCTCATCTTCCGAGTCAAGATTCAATAATATCTTTGAATCGAAAAATCCCTCTTCAAGAGCAAAAGCTCCTGTAAGTCCAGTTTCTTCATCTACGGTAAAAAGGGCTTCAATAGGTCCATGTTCAACGTTGTTATCTGCAAGTACCGCAAGTTGTGCAGCCATACCGATACCGTTATCTGCTCCAAGTGTTGTACCTTTAGCTTTCAACCAGTCACCATCTATATAAGTTTGAATCGGATCATTCTCAAAATCATGTTCAACATCATTATTTTTCTCACATACCATATCCATGTGCGACTGAAGAACAACGGGCTTTTTCTTCTCAAAACCTGAGGTTGCTTTCTTACTGATAAGTATATTTCCTGTTTTATCCTCTTTATATGGTAGGTGATGTTTTTTTGCAAAATCAATAAGATATTCTCTTATTTTTTCCTCTTTTTTTGATGGACGAGGCACTTTTGTAATCTCTTCAAAATATTTCCATATAAGTTCAGGTTGTAGATCCTTAATTTCCATAATTTACTTTTTATATCTTAATAAATACTCTTAACACAATTGTTTTCGACAACAGGATAAATATACTAAATACACTTATCAATATGATGAAAATTAAAATATTTTTATCGTTATTGTATTTATATTCAATATTTGTTAATTACAAGAGTTGTAATATCTATGTAATTATATAAATGCAGTTTTTATAATAGATTAGAGTATATTTGCAGACTCAAGATGTGTTATGAAAGGTAAATTATTAGACATATTAAAATTTATCCTACCGTGTATATTTATTTCTTACATGGCAGGCATAAGTTTTTTTATGCATACTCACATCATTAACGGAGTTACGATAGTCCATTCACATCCATTCGATAAAGATGTGACTCATGAACATAATACTTCGGAGATTGAATTAATTCATTCTTTCAATTCATCTGCATTAACAGACGATATAACAGATTCATATTTTGAAGGTTTTTATCCTCAAATATTATCTGTGTTTGACAATTTCATCGCAATATCCGAAATCCCTCTGATTATAATCAGAGTAACCTCTCTAAGAGCTCCCCCTGTCATTTGATATTTTTTTATTTTTAATTATTCGGCTTTTATTTATTTCTAAAATTGACATGTAAAAATATCAATTGAGAAATTATAAATAAATCCGAACTGACTCCATATATCCGAAAGTCTTAACATTAAGCTTTTTTTAAAGAAACATCAAATCATTTTTGGTAAGAAAGGTCGTGTGATATTGCAAAAGAAATATCATATAGACTCGATTTTATATTCCTTTAAAACAGACTCTTCGCATATATTACTATCAAATAATCAATTCTGATTAAAGATAACTTCTCTTATATATCTTTTTTCAGATCATTCCTCAACCAGATTTTTATGACAAAAATTATATCTATTTTGGTCAGCTTATGCTATACCATTATATTCCCTTACTCTCTCTTCGCTATTGAAAATAAATTCAGCGATGCCAATATTTTTGGTCATGTTATAGACAAAAGGACCAATGAACATCTTCCATATATTAATATCGTAATAAAAGGAACTACAATAGGTACTGCAACCGATCATAGTGGTCATTTCTTCCTTAAAGATATACCGACAGGCGAAATAACTCTCGAGGTAACATCTCTTGGTTATTCAACATTGACAAAAAAGATTCAGATATCAAAAAATCAATCTATTGAAGTCAATTTTGAAATTGAAGAAAATCAGATTGCTCTTGAAAATGTCGTGATCTCTGCCAATCCTATAATGGAAACAAGAAAGGCATCTCCCTCACTTATAAATGTTCTGGATATAAAAAGTTTTGAGTCCACAAATTCAGTAAATCTTTCTCAGGGTTTAAACTTTCAACCGGGGGTAAGAGTCGAAAACAATTGTCAAAATTGCGGATATACTCAAGTTCGTATAAATGGTCTTGATGGTCCGTATACTCAGATTCTTATTGATTCACGACCGGTATTCAGTGCACTTTCTGCGGTTTATGGACTTGAGCAAATTCCGGCCAACATGATTGAAAGAGTTGAAATTATGCGCGGAGGAGGATCTGCAATCACAGGAGCCGCTGCTATTGCCGGTTCAATAAATATCATAACCAAGGAACCAATTAACAACTCAGCCCAAATATCACATAATCTTACTTCTATTGGCAATTGGGATGCTGTTGATAATAATACAACTGTAAATGCATCTCTTGTCACAGACAATCATAAAGGTGGAATATATGTATTCGGTCAAAGCAGAATTCGTAACCATTATGATCATGATGGAGACCGATTCTCAGAACTTCCTGAACTTAAAAATAATACTTTCGGTTTCAGATCATTTGTTAAAACCGGCAATTACTCTAAAATATCATTAGAATATCATAATATGCAAGAGTTTCGTCGTGGAGGTAATATGTTTAACAGACCACCCCATGAAGCCGATATTGCAGAACAAGTGGAAAGCTCAATTAACGGAGGCGGTCTAAAATTCGACATGTTCAGTCCTGACAGTCGTCAGAGATTTACTCTTTATACTTCCGCTCAATATATAATGAGAAATAGTTATTATGGAGGTGGACAAGATCCTAATGCTTACGGAGAAACAACTAATATCACGCTTCTCGGAGGTGCACAATATTCTTATAAATTTAATCAATGTCTGTTCATGCCGGCAGAACTGACAACCGGAGCCGAATATACATCCGACAACATAGAAGACGATATGTGGGGATATGATCGTTACATAAAACAAGATGTAAGAACGTTTGGTGCTTTTGCTCAGAATGAATGGAAAAATGATATGTGGGGCTTTCTTATTGGAGCGAGAATGGATAAACATAATATGTTGAAAAATCCTATTTTCAGTCCCAGAGCGAATCTTAGATTCAATCCTTACGAAAACCTGAACATACGTGCTACATATACAGCAGGATTCCGTGCTCCTCAGGCTTTTGATGAAGATCTACATATCGAAAATGTTGGAGGCACGGTTTCCATGATTGAAATCGATCCTAATCTTAAAGAGGAAAAATCAAATAGTTTCAGTCTTTCAGCAGATATGTACAAACAATTCAGGGGTTTGAGTACCAATATTCTTATTGAAGGTTTCTACACCCGACTTAATGACGTCTTCATTATAGACGATTTAGGTTATAGAGATGAAATACTTATCAAACAACGACGCAATGGAGAGGGTGCAAAAGTATATGGATTAACAGTTGAGGGAAAAATGGCTTATAAAGATAAATTCGATCTTCAGGTAGGAGCAACTATACAAAAAAGTTTATATGACGAAGAAGAGGTTTGGAGTGACGAGGTAGAAGCAGAAAGAAGAATGTTCAGAACTCCTAACCTATATGGATATTTTACGGCAAACTATACCCCGGTGAGACCGGTTACTCTTTCTCTTTCCGGTACATATACAGGTGATATGCTTGTTCAACACAGAGCAGGAGCCGGCAATATTCCTGTTGATATGAATGTTGAAACACCTGATTTTTTCGATATAAATTTCAAAGCAGTTTATAAATTCAAACTATACAGAGGTATAGAGATGGATATTTGTGCCGGTATTCAGAACATTTTTAATGCCTATCAATCTGATTTTGATAAGGGTGAAAATCGTGATTCAGGTTATATATACGGTCCGGCAACGCCTCGTTCTTATTTTGCAGGTATAAAACTTTCTTTTTGATAAACTAAAAACGGTGATGCTAACAACATCACCGTTTTTTCAATAAAATTCAAAAGTATAAATCTTGTCTTCTCAGACATTGATTTCAATTAAAACATATACTCCGCAATATATATTTTAGTTGTTTTTCTGTTATTCGAATATCCCCCGATTAATAAGTCGGGTAATTAATTCTTTTTTATAAAATCAACAATCCACTCACCAACTTCCGAAGTTGAATAGTTTTTGTTTCCTGCTTCCTGAATATCTCCTGTTCTTACCATCTGATCCATAGATGCATCAACGGCATCACGAATAAGTTTTGCCTCAGCTTTAAGAGAAAAAGCATAATCAAACATCATTGCAGCCGAAAGAATAGTTGCAAGAGGATTAGCGATATTCTGTCCCGCTGCTTGTGGCCATGATCCGTGGATAGGCTCAAATACTGAAGTATAAGTTCCGATAGAAGCAGAAGGAAGCATACCCATAGAACCGGTGATTACCGAACCTTCGTCTGTAAGGATATCTCCAAACATATTTTCAGTAACCATAACATCGAAATCTTTAGGCCACTGAATCATACGCATTGCCGCATTGTCAACGAACATAAATTCAGTTTCCACTTCTGGATATTTAGGAGCAATCTCTTTTGCGACCTCTCTCCAAAGACGTGATGTAGCAAGAACATTAGCTTTATCTACAATTGTCACTTTCTTTCTGCGTTTCATAGCATACTCATAAGCAAGAGTTACGATTCTTTCAATCTCCTCGCGAGTATAAACGCAAGTATCGTAAGCAGTGTTGCCATCTTCTGAGCGACCCTGTGGACGACCGAAATACATACCACCTGTAAGTTCTCTGATACACATGAAATCAGCCCCCTCGATAAGATCTGCTCTTAGTGGTGATTTATGAATAAGACAAGGGAAAGTAGTAACAGGACGAATATTTGCATAAAGACCAAGTTTCTTTCTCATTGCAAGAAGTCCCTGCTCAGGACGAACTTTTGCCGATGGATCATTATCAAATCTCGGATCTCCCACAGCACCGAAAAGTACTGCGTCGCTCTCCATACAGATCTGATGAGTATCATCAGGATAAGGATTACCAACCTTATCGATTGCAGCTGCACCGCAAATTCCGTATGTATATTCTATCTCATGTCCGAATTTTTCACAAATAGCTTTAGTGACATTCAATGCCTGCTCAATTATTTCCGGTCCTATTCCGTCACCCGGTAATACTGCGATTTTTAATTTCATTGTTTTATATATTTTTTAAAAGAGGGGCTTTATCAAAATAAAGCAAACTCTTTTATTTCGTTTTTATTAATTCTGTTTGTTTTCTTCTGAAATCAATTTTTCAATCTTATTCAGCATTTTGATTGTTGCTTTTATAGCCGCCTCACTCTGGTCTGCATCAAGCCCCTTGGTTTTAAACGATAAACTATTGAAATCCCATGTAATAAGAGCCTGTACCAATGCATCCGTACGTCCACCCGGAGGTATTGTAATCGAATAATTGGTCAGTGTGGGAAATTGTCGTTCAAGTTGCTCGGTATATACCTTACGTAAAGCCTTCATAAAAGCATCATACTGACCATCACCGGAAGAGGATGATTCATAGACCTCTCCGTTTATCTCAATCTTAAGAGCGGCAAAAGGTTTTAATCCGTGTGCAAGAGATAATGAATAATTAAGGATCTTTACATGTGTATCATCTGAGTCCTGTTGAAGGACATCTGCCATTATATAAGGTAGATCATCTTGAGTTACAAGCTCTTTCTTATCACCAAGTTCTATAATCCTTTGAGTAACCTTCCTCATCGACTCATCATCAAGATTTATTCCTAAAGCTTCTAAATTCATGCTTATATTAGCTTTACCGGAAGTTTTCCCAAGTGCATATTCTCTCATTCGACCGAAACGTTCAGGCAAAAGATCATTAAAATACAATTTGTCTTTGGAGTCTCCATCAGCATGCACTCCCGCACATTGAGTAAAAACATTCTCACCTACGATAGGTGTATTACCCGATATTCGAATTCCCGAGTAAGATTCAACCAATCGACTTGCCTGATTAAGTTTCTCTTCGTTAATTCCTGTTTCCGCATCAAGCATATCATGAAGAACTGCTACAAGACTCGACAATGTTGCATTACCCGCTCTTTCGCCAAGTCCATTCACTGTACAGTGTAATCCCTGTACTCCCACTTTGGCTGCGGCAAATGCATTTGACACAGCAAGGTCATAATCATTATGTCCGTGAAAATCAAAATGAAGTTCAGGAAATCTTTTAAGTATCTTGGTACACATTGAAAAGGTTTGATATGGAGAAAGTATCCCTAAGGTATCTGATAACATAAATCGTTTTATACCGGAATCTTTTAATGATTCAATCATATCAAATACATAGTCTGGAGAATTAAGCATTCCATTAGACCAATCTTCGAGATAAAGATTTACATCTATACCCTCGGTTTTTGCCATCTCTACATTTCGGCGAACATCATCAAAATGTTGTTCAGGAGTTTTTCTTAATTGACTTTCACAATGTTTTAGTGATCCTTTGGCTAGCAAATTCATCACCTGACAGCCGGCAGACTTAATCCAATTAATAGATACACCGTTATCAACAAATCCCAACACCTCAATCTGAGGAATTCGGCCTGTCGACTCAGCCCATTCAACAATTCTTTTTACACCCTGATATTCCCCATCAGATACCCTTGCCGATGCAATCTCAAGACGATCCACTCCAACCTCTTCAAGAAGAAATCTGGCAATATTAAGTTTTTCATTAGAGTTAAATGCAACACCCGAGGTCTGTTCTCCATCCCTAAGTGTAGTATCCATTATTTCAAATCTCATATTAAGAGTTTTTGCAATTCATATTAGAAGACCAAAAAGAGAATTAAAAAGATTATTCTCTTTAAAGTCTATATCGTGTCGATAACAATTTTAAAGCCCAGGATGTTGAGTCTCATAACCCACGATCTCCTCTTTTTTGCTTAAAAGATAATCGATATCATCATATCCGTTAAGCAAACAGTTTTTCTTATAAGAATTGATATCGAAATTCTCTTTCTTTCCTGTTCCGTTATTTGTGATTGTCTGTGTTTCAAGATCTACTGTAACGGTATTCTTAGGATCTTTCTTATTTGATTCGAATATCTCTGCAAGAAAATCTTCGCTTACAACCACAGGAAGTACTCCGTTGTTCAAAGCATTATTTTTGAAAATATCAGCAAAAAAGCTTGATACCACTACTCTAAATCCAAAACCTGCCACAGCCCAAGCTGCATGTTCGCGACTCGATCCGCTACCGAAATTCTTTCCGGCAACAAGCACCTCGCCTGTATATTTATCATTATTTAAAACAAACTCCGGATTCTTTTCTCCCGATTTAGTATATCTCCAGTCAAAGAAAAGATTATCGCCGAATCCCTCTTTATCTGTAGCTTTAAGGAAACGAGCCGGAATGATCTGATCCGTATCTACATTCTCAATAGGAAGAGGATAATATGATGATGTTATTGTTGTAAATTTCTGTTTCATAATAAATTTCTTTTTAAAGATTTTCTCTCGGATCAGTAATATGACCAGTTATTGCTGCAGCAGCTGCTACGAGCGGACCACAAAGTATTGTTCTTGCTCCCGGACCCTGACGACCTTCAAAGTTTCTGTTTGAAGTTGACATAGCATATTTGCCTGCCGGCACTTTATCATCATTCATAGCAAGACAAGCACTACACCCAGGTTGACGAATCTCAAATCCTGCTTCATTAAGAATTTTATCAAGTCCCTCTTCTCTTATCTGTTTTTCTACACCCCAAGAACCAGGTACTAACCAGCATACGATACCTTCTGCTTTTTTCTTACCTTTTACATAAGAAGCAAACTCTCTGAAATCCTCAATACGTCCGTTAGTACAACTTCCAAGGAATACATAATCAATCTTCTTGCCAAGCATCTTTTCCCCCGGTTTGAATCCCATATAATCAAGTGATTTGATATATGTTTCTTTTCCTGCCTCATCAATAGTGTCAAGCGTAGGAATTGCTGAATCGATAGCCATACCCATACCCGGATTAGTTCCGTAAGTTACCATCGGTTTGATATCCTCAGCATCGAAATAAAGTTCTTTATCAAACACTGCGTCATCACCTGAATAAAGAGTGCGATAGTAAGCCTCTGCCTTATCCCATTCTTCACCTTTAGGGGCAAATTCTCTTCCTTTTACATAATCTATAGTAGTCTGGTCTGGAGCAATCATACCGCCACGAGCACCCATCTCGATACTCATATTGCAGACGGTCATTCTCTCCTCCATGCTCATATTACGAATCACATCACCTGCAAATTCGATAAAATATCCTGTTCCTCCTCCGGTTGTCACCTTTGAAGTTATATAAAGTACAACATCCTTAGCTGTTACACCTTTGCCAAGCTTTCCGTTTACATTGATACGCATTGTCTTTGGTTTAGACTGCAAGATACATTGTGATGCAAGCACCATTTCAACCTCTGATGTTCCGATACCGAAAGCAACAGCTCCGAATGCTCCGTGTGTTGATGTATGAGAATCTCCACATACGATAGTCATACCTGGTCTTGTTATTCCATTTTCAGGACCGATAATATGGATTACACCATTCTTAGGATTTCCCAATCCGTAATAAGTTACCCCGAATTCTGTTGCGTTCTTTTCAAGTGTTTCAACCTGATTTCTTGAAATAGGATCTGAAATAGGCTGATCCTGATTTATTGTAGGAATATTATGATCCGGTGAACATGTTGTCTGTGCCGGACGAAATACTTTAAGACCTCTTGTTCTTAGTCCTTCAAAAGCCTGTGGCGATGTTACTTCGTGACAGTAATGACGATCTATATACAACTGTACGGGACCATCTGACACTGAACTTACAACATGCGAATCCCAAATCTTATCAAATAATGTATTCATCTTTATTATATATATTTACTCGTTTATCTTATTTATTGCATCTATATATGCTTCAATAGAAGCGGCTATAATATCCGTATTGGCTCCAAATCCATAGTAAATCATTCCTTTATGTTCAACCTGCATATGAACTTTACCAATATCATCACTTCCTTTAGTAATGGCTTGTATAACAAATTCCTGAAGTGTCATTTTTCTGCTAATAATCTGTTTAACTGCCTTTATAGCAGCATCAATAGGGCCGTTACCGGTTGCTGCCGCTTCAAAACGTTCTCCGGCAATTTCTAATCCTACACTTGCGATAGGTTTTACTCCTATTCCTGAAGTAACCTGAAGATAATCTAGCTTAATTCTATGAGAAGATGCTCTCTCCTGACCGGCAAGCATCAATATATCGTCATCATTGATATCCTTCTTAGAATCTGCAAGCTTAAGAAATTTCTCATATACTTGATCAAGATGTTCTTTATCAAGATTGACATTGTGCATCTCTAAGCGGAATTTAAGTGCTGCTCTTCCTGATCGTGCAGTAAGTTGTATAGAGTTTTCATCAAGACCTATATCTTTAGGATCTATTATTTCGTAGCTCTCGCGATTTTTCAAAACTCCATCTTGATGAATACCCGAACTATGAGCAAAAGCATTACGACCAACAATTGCCTTATTTGCCTGAACCGGCATATTCATAAGACCCGAAACCATCTTACTTACGCTTGAGATACGTTGTGTATTAATATTGGTTTCGATATTAAGATCATGATGACATTTCATAATCATAGCGACCTCTTCAAGAGATGTATTTCCGGCACGCTCTCCGATACCATTAATTGTTACCTCTGCCTGACGCGCTCCGTTCATTATCCCTGATACTGTATTTGCTGTTGCCATTCCAAGGTCATTATGACAGTGTGTAGCGATAACAACATTATCAATACCCACCACATTCTCTTTTAGGTAAAGTATTTTTTTTCCGAATTGTTCAGGAAGACAATATCCTGTTGTATCCGGGATATTGATTGTTGTTGCTCCGGCCTTGATTACAGCCTCAACCACACGAGCAAGATACTCATTGTCTGTTCTACCTGCATCTTCGGCATAAAA
This sequence comes from uncultured Bacteroidales bacterium, assembly GCA_947074145.1. Lineage (GTDB taxonomy): Bacteria > Bacteroidota > Bacteroidia > Bacteroidales > JAUNSR01 > JAUNSR01. The sequence continues at coordinate 15,308 of CAMTOJ010000006.1, read as the reverse complement.
CTGCACATCTTCAACATAACGTTTAGCATATTTTACTGCTGCCACAGCTCTTTCGATAATCTCTTCTCTTGTTGAGTTGAATTTATGTTTGATATGATAATCCGATGTTCCGATACCTGTGTGAATACGTCCGCGTTTAGCATATTTCAATGCCTCAGCCGCAACATCAATATCTCTTTCTACAGCTCTTGTAAGAGCACAAACAACTGGCCATGTTACTGCTTTGGAAATTTCTACTACAGAATTAAAATCACCGGGACTTGATACCGGAAATCCTGCTTCTATAATATCAACACCTAAAGACTCTAATGCTCTGGCAACCTGAATCTTCTCAACTGTATTTAACTGACATCCCGGAACCTGCTCTCCGTCTCGCAATGTAGTATCAAAAATGAATAATTTATCAGACATATATTTAAGTTTTTCTTATTATCATATCAAAAAAAAGCCTTTCATTACATTTAAGTAAGAAAGGCTTGAATATCTTTATAATTTACAATTCACATGCACATAACCTCCTTACTACTCAATCTCCAGAGAGCAGAATAATAATTGAATTAATATTTAGTGAATTGTTGATCATTGTCTCCAATAATTAGGCTTATTTATTTTATGAGTGCAAATATAAACAGTTGAATTTACATTCCAAAAGTTTTTGCGATTATTTTATTATGATATATAAGTTTTTTGCTTTTAATTATTTCATATTATAATAGCGGATTTTTGTATTTATTATATTTATTCAAAAATATGTTATTTGTTTTCTTTGCAAAAAATATATACTTATAAATTATTCCTCTTTGTTTTTCAGATTTTGTCTAAACAGACAAGATATGGCATATTCGCCTTTGTATTAATAATTTATTTTTGTTTTTTAACCAAAAAAAGCTGATAAAAACACCATTTACGTAAAAATTCAAAAAATCAATTTAGAATACTCAACATCAACATGATAATAAATCTATTTGTATACTTTTGAAATGTAAACCGAATCACCTTAAATGCATTATTTATTAATATTTACGTTTTTAATATTCAATTTTTGTTTTAACATAGCGAATGCTAACACATCGGAATCTCAAAAGAAAATTACCTTATTAAAAGAAGAGATTAATAATACATCTGACTATGAACGGAAACTTGAATTAATCGGAGAATTATTTAACCAGGATCTTGGCGCTTCAAACTCGACTCATTGGTATAAATTACAATCTGAAATTGCAGATAGCTTAGGAAAAGATATCATTAAAATAAAAGCTTATGCAAATATTGCTCGTGTACATTTTAATAAGGAACAAAAAGACTCTCTTTTTCTATGGATAGACAAAACTACTGAAGCCTGTCATAGAGCGAATAACTATGAGTTTTACTTTAATACTCAAATATTCGGCTGTATGTGGTATGTACGTAACAAAAACTTTACCGTTGCCTCAAATATGATTCTTTCAATCCAAGATGAAGCAGAACGAATGAATAGTTATGAGGGTAAAGTGGGTTGTTTTCAGATTTTAGGATTAATCAATTATCAGACCAAAAATTATAAAAAAGCGGTAAATTTCTATGAACAAGGACTTGATTTAATGGTATTCCTTCCTCATCGAGATCCTCTGAAATGTCAAATTTATCTCTATTTATTAATGGCTGTGTTTGACAATACTGATTCTGAAAAAAAAATACAGGCATTAAATGATTTTTCTAAATTTTTAGATGATCAACAGAAAAAAACTGTGCCATCATTTGCCATAGCGAAAGCAGAATGGTACAATTATTATTATCATTTCCTTTATTATCTGGGAGAAGAAGATATAGAAAATGCAAAATATTATCTTGATCTTGCAGATAAACATTCAGATAATTCTGCTAACTATAATAGACCCTATTTTTTCTATGTTAAAGCTCAATACTATGTTTTGATAAACGATCTTGAGAAAGCCTTAGATGCTATTAATAAAAGCATAGATCTTAATCCTACCCGTGAAACTGAAACTTATTTTGGCTATAAAGGTGATATCTATTCAAAAATGGGGCTCCATAAAGAAGCTTATGCACAGTATAGTTTTGCGCTTGATAAGCAGGTCGGGGCATGGAAAGAATTATTTGTCAAAGAGTTTGATATCCTAAAAGAACAAACCGAGCTATTCTATGCACAATTGGAAAATAGTGAACTTGAATACTTGGCTCAACGTGAAAAAAACAGAGTAAATTATTTTCTATTATTATTACTTATACTAATTCTATCTTTTGTAATAGCTCTTATTCTTTACAATAACAAATACGAGAGAAAACTACAGACATCAGCCTTATCTCTAAATGAAGAGAAAAGGATGTTGGAAATAACCAAACGTAACCTTGAGGATGTGCTTAAACAAGCAGAAGAGAGTAACATTAAAAAAACAGCATTTCTTGCTTCAATGAGCCACGAAATAAGAACACCATTAAATTCCATAATTGGTTTTAGCGAACTTATTATTGAAGAGGGAGATGACTTAAACGTTGATAAAGAATTTGCCTCTATTATACAAAGCAACTCGGTCTTATTACTGAAACTTGTTAATGATATTGTTAATCAGAGTCGTTTAGAATCCGAATCAATAAGTATAGAATATGCAGATTCCGATGTTATGAAATGTGCACATAATGTTGTTAGTAGTATAGATAAGATAATAAAACCGAATGTCAGAATAAATATCAAATCAAATGTGGATTCATTTATTATCAGAACAGATATTTTCCGAATTCAGCAAATTCTTACTAATCTTCTTGGAAATGCAGCAAAATTTACTCAAGAGGGGGAAATAACTCTTGAAATTATAATTGATAAAAACCACTTAAAGTTTGTAGTAACAGATACCGGGTGTGGAATACCGATAAGTAATCATGAAAAGGTTTTTAAAAAGTTTGAAAAAATCAATGAACAGGACAGTGGAACAGGACTCGGTCTCTGGATTTGTAGTTCTATTTCTGAAAAACTTAATGGAAAATTATATATAGACCCGACATACGTCAACGGAGCGAAGTTTATCTTCGAACACCCGCTTTAAAATATCTTTATTATTAAATGAAAAAATATATCTTATTTTCTATACTTTTTCTATTCAATATATTTCTCTCTTTTTCGGAAAATGAAGAGAACGAAATTACATTGCTCAATGAACTTAAAAATACCACTTCAAATGAAAAGAAAATAAATATACTTACTGAATTGGCTCGTTTGAATTTCAACACGAGCAAAGAGGTGAATTATTGTCTTGACATTATAAGTATTTCTGATAAAACAAAAAATCACAAAGTGACAATCAAGTCATATAGAGATATAACTCGCAATTATTATAATAGAGATATTAATGATAGTGTGATGTATTATATGAAACGACTCGAGCCGATTGCGATGGAACATAAATTCTATTTTGAATTTTGTTCTGCTTTTTCGTATTTATGTTTTATTGATATTCATGAGAATCGTTTTGAAAATGTTTTATCTTCTGTGAAGAAATTACAAGATTTTGCTAAAGCTACAAATGACTATAATTTTAATCTTATCCATAATATTATTATGGGTAAGATGTATGTCAAGATTGAAAATTACGAAAAAGGTCAAGAATCATTTCTTAATGCAATAAGAATAATTGAGGAAAACAATGCAACTAGAATAAGTCTAAAAGCTCAGTTATATATTTATATGATAGAAACGAGTCTTCACAAAAAAGAACTTGATGAAGCGAATTACTACATTGATATTTTTGAAGATTATGTGAACAAAGATATTGAATCGGAATCTTCTTCTCTACCGGAAGACTGGTGCAGAAAGTTTTGTACTATTTTCAGACTCTTTGTTAATATTCAAAAGGGTGATCTTAAAATTTCAAATAAATACGTTGAAGAGCTAAAGGTAATGCCAAAAATAAATGATTGGTATGTTGAAAAGAGTACTCACTATGCTCTTTTTGAGTTCTATCTTAGGATGTTTGATTGTGAAAATGCAAAAAATGAAATTTTAAAAGCTCTTGAATATAAAAAGGATGATAGTTCTTTGCTTAGCAGGTTATTCTTCTTTTATGGAATGAAGGGAGAATATGAAAAAGCAAACGAGATACTTAGTGAATATTTAGAAAATCAAAAAAATAATTACGATAAAAGGGTAAGAAATAATGTTGATAATTATTTTGTTAATGAGGAAATAAATAATATCAAAACGGAGTCTGCTCATCTTAAAGTATTACAGCAAAAGAGTTTATACAAGCTTACTATAATTATTACGGTCTTTATCTTTATCGTTATTATTGTAATGATTATTTTCTATGTTCGTTCAAGAAAAATGAAAACGAAACTTAGACTTACTCAAAAGGAATTGATTAAAGAAAGGAATGATCTGCTTAGAGCCAAATCTCACATGGAAATGGCGAGGGATAAAGCTAACGAAAGTAATAGATTAAAGAGTTCTTTTCTGGCAAATATGAGTCATGAGCTTCGTACCCCTCTCAATGCTATTGCAGGTTTCTCTGAGCTTATTTCCTCCTCTGCGAGCGAAGAGAGTTTAGAAAAAGAGTATAGCGAAATAATAAAAATGAATTCAGATTTGCTTATAAAACTTATAAATAATATCCTGGATCTCAGTAGACTTGATTCTAAGATTATCAATATTAATAATACGAAAAATGATGTTGTTGTTTTTGCAAAATATACTTTAGATTCTTTCGCAAAGACAATTGAAAAAGATTTAGAGTTCGAATTTATATCTCTTTATGAAAATCTAATCATTACCACCGATTATCACAAACTTAAGCAAATACTTAATTTTGTACTTGAGAATGCAGCTAAATTTACAGATGAAGGAAAAATTACATTAGAACTTTTTTATGATGGCGACAGATTAAAATTCTATATTAGGGATACTGGCTGTGGAATACCGGATGATAAAAGAGAATTGATTTTTGAAAGATTTGAAAAATTGGATGATTTCTCCACAGGAGCCGGTCTTGGTTTGTCAATATGTAGATCGATAGTCGAAAAATTAAACGGAACTATAATTTTAAATCCGGAATATAAAGATGGTGCAGAATTTATCATTGATATCGACCTGACTTAAGAGATTGTATTATCATTATCTAGTTATTCGCTATTAACAAGCTGAACAAATAATTATTTATATATATCAATGTTCCGTTTCTTTGTAATGCAACCCAATTGTTGAACAAAAAGTTATTAATTTATATATGTATGAGCTCGGTATTGGACCGGGCTCTTTCTCTTTGAATAATTATTTCTCGTTTGATATTTCGTTTTTTCCATGTTCTTATCTATTTCTTACACGATTTGTAATATTTTTTTGCAAAGTGTCACTTTCTATCTTGCAAGGTGTTTGATTTTTGAGAGAATAATCGGTTAATAATTTAACAGAACCATGCATTATAAAAATGAAAACGCAAAACATTGTTAAAAATATGGCATTATTAAGTACTTTGTGATACATAGTACCTAATAATATATATATTTGAACCATAAACCTAATGAGGGATGAATACAGAAAATGTAAAATCGCAGATGAGAAAGGGTATACTCGAGTATTGTACTCTTCTTATTCTCAACAAACGAAAAGCTTATGTCTCGGATATAATCCAGTCATTAAAAGAGGCCAAGCTAATTGTTGTTGAAGGTACCTTGTATCCTCTGCTGACCAGATTAAAAAATTCCGGTCTCCTGAATTATGAATGGGTTGAATCAACACAAGGTCCTCCTCGTAAATATTACGAGTTAACAGATAAGGGAAGAATTTTCCTTGATGAACTAGAGGCTTCCTGGAATGAACTGAACTATGTCATAAATCACATAAGAGAAAAAGAATAAAAAAGTAAACTTTATGAACAAGACTTTTACAATAAACCTTAATGGTCGCGTTTACAATATAAACGATGATGCTTATGAAGTTCTTAATGAATATCTTGACTCTTTAAAGAACATTTTTGCATCAGAAGAGGGCGCAAACGAAATAATGGAAGATATAGAAGCCCGAATAGGTGAACTATTTTCAGAAAGAATGCGCTACGGAATGCAAGTTATCAGCGAAGCTGATGTGCAAGACATGATAAAGATAATGGGGAATCCGTGTCAGATAGAGAATGAAGATAATACTGATATAGATACTGATGACTCGAAAAATAATTCTTATTCAGGTGATGCTGAAGTGAAAGAAGAGGAAACGGAATCTTCAAATAAGCAAAACGGAAAATCAACAGATAAAAACGGAGAGAAAAAGGTTAAACGTCTTTTCAGAAATCTTGATAATAAAGTTATTGCAGGTGTATGTTCCGGTTTGAGTTGTTATCTTAATGTTGACGCTATTATTATCAGAATTCTATTTATTATATCGCTGATATTCAGTTTCGGTATGACTCTTCTGCTTTATGCTATCCTATGGGCGATTATGCCTGAAGCTAAAAATGTAGCTCAAAAACTACAAATGAAGGGTATTGATCCGAGTGTAGAGAATATAAGACAAGCGATAAATGATGGAGAAATATCGCAGAATAATGATAAAAATCATAACAATCTTAGTGTTGTTCTTGGTTTTGTAGTAAAAGTGATAGCCATATTAGCTGTTGTAGGTGTGACCTTAACACTTCTGCCTATTCTGCTTGTCCTTATACCAATGTTTTTTCTTGTTGGAAATCCAGGTCATTTCCTTAATGGAAACATGGGTGGTCCTATGATGCCGATGGGAAATAGCACATTCCAACTTACGTTGTCTACTCTTCCTGTATTACAGGTTATATTTTACATCGCTTGTGTTGTGATAGCTTTGATTCCGATTGCATCTCTGATACATTATATTCTCGTAAAGAATAATAAAAGTAAGCCGATGAACGGATCACTAAAACTCAGTTTAGTTTTGATTTGGATTGTTGCATTGATATTTGTAGTATCAAGATTGGTGATGATTTGGCTAATATGGTAGTAAATGAGAGAAAATTCTTAGTATAAAATAAAAATTCTTAGTTATAAAAAACATAAAAATTTCATGATTTTGAGTGTTATTTAGGTAATAAGTTCTTAGTTAGATGAAGATGGAAAAGGCGGCTCGAGATGAGTCGCCTTTTTTTTATTATATAAAATTAGAAGCAATAGAATCAGCTATTTCCTTCATTTCTTCAGGTGTGAATTTTAGCTTCTCTTTTCTGAAGTCCATATCTTTTTCATTTGTCATCGGAATAAGATGAATATGAGCATGAGGAACTTCTAATCCCATTACACATTCTCCAATCCTTTTACATGGTACAGCTTTTTGTAAAGCAAGAGCTACCTTCTTGGCGAAAATATTAAAAGCTCCCAACTCTGCATCCGGCATATCAAAAATATAATCTATCTCTTTTTTGGGAATGACAAGAGTATGACCTTTTGCGACCGGATTTATATCTAGAAAAGCATAAAAGTTGTCATCTTCTGCAACTTTATAAGATGGTATATCACCTCTTATTATTAAAGAAAAAATTGATGCCATATCGTAATTTTTTTGATTTTGTTTCAATAAAAAAGACCTGCTTATATTCATAAACAGGTCGTAAATTTATAGAAATATTCTAATTCGTTATTAAATTAACAAGAAATTTCAACAATTTCAAAATTCATAAGTCCAGAAGGAACTTTAATTTCTACTACATCACCAACTTTCTTTCCCAATAAACCTTTGGCTATTGGTGTACTTATTGATATTTTTCCCTCTTTTAGATTTGCTTCTGAATCAGATACTAAAGTATAAGTCATGGAAGCATTGTTCTTAAGATTCTTTATTTTCACTTTATTAAGGATCTGAACCGAATCAGTTGAAATTTTGCTTTCGTCAATAATCCTTGCTTTTGATAATAGATCTTTTAACTGTGCAATTTTCATTTCCAAAAGACCTTGTGCCTCCTTTGCTGCATCATATTCTGCATTTTCTGAAAGATCGCCTTTATCACGAGCTTCAGCTATTTGACGTGAAATCTCAGGTCTTTTTGTTGTTTCCAAAAAGGCTATTTCCTCAATTAGCTTTTTGTAGCCATCTTCTGTCATATAACTTACTGCCATAATTGTATATATTTTATAGGTTAATTTTTTTATTTATTTTTTTATACGTTAGTATATATTACAAAAAAGAATTCCGGCATTTGACATGCCGGAACTCTTTTCTAAATTATGTATATTACAAATATACTATTTTTTTGTTCCGTTGTCAAGTACAAACTACCTGACAACAATTTTATATTATCAAAGTAGTTTTTGTATCTGATTTTCTGCTTCATTGAAATCGGAGACTCTAACAATCACAGTCCCCTCTTTATCTAAAATATACGCCGTTGGAAGTGATGTTACATTGTAGTTCTTTGCTGCTTGTGAGTAAACAGACTCCTTATCATTCACTGTAATCCATGGTAAATTAGAAGCTACGTTTTTCCATAAGTTTTGATCTGCATCAAGTGATACCTGATAAATCTCAAAATTCTTATTTTTATATTTATTATACAAAGATGCTAGTTGCATATTATATGTAGGAGAATATTCAGCTCCATACATTGTAAAATCAAGAAAGACAACTTTGCCGCTCATTTGTGAAAGCATTACCTGTTTTCCTTTAATATCAGGTAAAACAATCTCAATCATGTTTTGTTCTTCTATTTTTCCGAAACGTTCCTTTGTGGCTTTCTCATTTCGTCTTCTTTGAAGAGCAAGATATACTATATCTTTTATTGGTTTTGTGTTGCTATGATTTTTACGGTAAGTATCCCAACCTGTAGCCACCGCGGCATATGCAACATAATCGTTCTTTTCATTCGGATCAAATACAAGCAAACCGTTTACCTTTTGCAATACTGCAAAATAAGCTGCAGCACTTGAAGGATTCTCGTATATGTATGGAGTAACAATCTCTTTATAATATAATAGTGCCTGTCTTACAGAATCAGCAAATTGTTCTGCTGTGATTTTATGAGTAAGATACAAAGCATCATATTTATTATATGATTGTTTTAAACTTGAACCCGCTGCTGAAATTTCCTTAATCTTTTGACTTTCAGGAGAGCCTTCAACTTTATAAGTATTTACAAGATCTTTTATATTTCCGGTTATGTGTATTCTTTCAGCGGAATCAACAGCGAGACTTATAATATTATTATCAATATTTAAAGTCATAAATTCAGGATATTGAAGCGGAATAATGTTTGTAATAAATTCTCCGTTTTCGTCAATATTAAGGGTATCAGTTTTTATTCTGGCATCATTAGATTCAAGTATTATAATTTTACCCTCTGCGCCATCTATTTTCCCCTTTATCTCAACACCCTTATTTCTTTCACAGGAAGAAAGAATAATAGTAACAAGAATTAAAAATGATATAATTTTATTTTTCTTCATCAAAACACAATTGTTAGAAAATTTATGTAATAAAAGTATAGGTGTAACATTTATACTACAAAGATAATTATAACATATCAGTTATGAGAATGTTATAACTATGAAATATTTAATTATAATTATTTTTTCATCTATTTTTCAAATGCATATGAAAATAAACGTTATTAAATGTTTTATTTTTTACTGTATTTTTCACTCTCATGATATTCATTCTCTGTATTAACCGACCATATCTCCATTCTGTTGTCTACACCTCCTTCAATATTATCAACGGCCATCATAGCAGTCAACATCGAATGATCCATGTTATTATATCTATGCTGTCCATTTCTTCCAATACAGTATAGATTTTCAATATTATTTAGGAATTCGATTATTTTATCTAACTCATAGTAGGCTCCGTAATAACCAGGATATGCTTTTTTTATTTTTACATGTACCGAATCTAAAACATCCGATGAATCTATCATACCTATGCGTTCCAACTCTTCAATCGCATTTTTTCGAAAAATGGCTTCATCTGTTTCCCACATTTCATCTCCTTCGGTACAAAAATACTCAAGACCTAACCACACTGTATTTTCATAATCATTCACTAAATAAGGGGACCAATTATTAAATACCTGAAGACGCCCAATCTTTACATCTCTTTCTTGTATATAAATCCAAGTGTCTGGTATTCTATTTTTGTAGGTTTTAATTTTTGTAGAATTATCAATTTTCATTTTATTTATTAATAATCCGACAGTTATAAAATCTCTATAAGGTAACTCTGAGCTTATCTTCATTATCTCATCAGGAACCTCTATTCCCTCAAGTGCGGGAATAAGATCTTTTATAGGCATTGATGACAGGAAATAATCACATTCATACTCTTTATCTCCTTCTGAAGTAGATATAACTACTGATTTGACTCTGTTATTTTCTATTTTTATCTTTTTTACATCAGATTCCAAATAGAGATCTCCTCCTTTTTTCTGTATATCTTCAGCTACAGTTTCCCACAATTGTCCGGGACCCAATTTAGGATATATGAATTGTTCAATTAAGGATGTTTCTACTTGTGAACTATCTTTTTTGTTCCCTAAGTTCTTCGTCAAAACATCTTTCAATATTGCAAAAACAGATAATCCTTTTACTCTTTGCGCTCCCCAATCCGCACCAAGATGCGAGGGATGTACTCCCCATACTTTCTCTGTATAATCTTCAAAAAACATTTTATAAAGAGGTTTTCCGAATCTATTTATATAGAAATCTTCAAGAGAATTTTCTTCTCTTTTGGAAATCAAAGACCTACAGTAACCCAAACCGGCATTTATGGTTCGATATAATCCCATTCCGGTAAAAGTCGATAATTTTAAAGATATTGGATAATCAAAAAAATGTCTTAAATAAAAAATTCTGGAAATACGCTCCCTTATAAGCATAACACGATTTTCAACTTCTGGGTCAGGTCCGTGCTGTGATAGTTCTTTCGTGTTATTTTGCAATAATATATCATCTTGAGAGGGCTTTCCCTGCAAAGGCATAATCTCATCCCAAAACAATTTTACTCTCTCATTTTTGGAAAAAAAACGATGGCCACCTATATCCATCCTGTTCCCTTTATAACAAACAGTTTTGGATATACCTCCTATCTCATTGGTTGATTCAAAAACAATGGGATGTACATCATTATTTCTTAAGAATTCATAAGCTGCCGTCAAACCGGCCGGACCGGCACCTGCTATTATAGCACACTTTTTATTTTTTTCCATTAGGAATATTTCTTTGGTTAATCAGGTCTTGTCTTCAATGTATATTAACGCTTTCTATTATAAGTTTATGTAGACTACCTAAGCGAAAGTAAAGATATGAAATAATAAATAATTAAAAAACCTATCTCTTTGCCTTTGGTTTTTGACTAAAGACAAATGCAAGTATTTAATATTAATATTTTACACATTTTGAAACATACACTTTATTTTAATTCTTAAATCCAATATCTTTAATTAATGGAGGAGACTATTTCTTGAAGTCTTAATCCTAACATAAAATAATAAATACAACACTCAAAGTACAGAGGATATTATCATTTTTTTGTATCAGAATACCTCATCCTAACATGACTTTATATAAGATATGAGCTCTTAATTTAATATGTCATAATTTAAAAAGTTAGCGTTTTATATTCGAATTATAATAAATTTATTTGAACTTCTTACAAACGAAGAGTCAATCGATTTATAAAATGTAAAGACAAACAAAAAACAAAAAATCCTTTCAACTACATAACAGTTGAAAGGATTTTATATTATTAGTTTTATGATTTTAAATTAAAATCTTTAATCTCTAAAACTCCGCACTTTTTGGTGTTCTTGGGAAAGGAATCACATCTCTGATATTCGACATCCCTGTTACAAAAAGTAGTAATCTTTCGAAACCTAAACCAAAACCTGAATGAGGAGCCGTTCCGAATCGACGAGTATCAAGATACCACCATATATCCTTTTCTGGAACACCCATTTCTCTTGCTCTGGTAGTAAGTTTTTCCAAATCCTCTTCTCTTTCCGAACCACCGATTATCTCACCGATTTTAGGGAAAAGAACATCCATTCCTCTTACTGTTTTTCCATCTTCATTCTGTTTCATATAGAATGATTTTATCTCTTTAGGATAATCTGTAAGTATAACAGGACATTTGAAATGATCCTCTACAAGATAGCGCTCATGCTCTGACGCTAGATCTGCACCCCAATAAACTGGGAATTCAAACTTCTTTCCATTAGCAATTGCCTCTTCAAGGATTTTGATACCTTCTGTATAAGGAAGTCTGATAAAGTTATTATCTACAACAAAATGTAATCTTTCAATAAGATCTTTGTCATACATATCACTTAAGAATGTTAGATCTTCCATACAATTATCTAAAGCCCATTGAATACAATATTTGATAAAGTCTTCTGCAAGATCCATATTGTCTTCAATTTCATTGAACGCAACCTCAGGTTCAACCATCCAAAACTCCGCCAAGTGTCTCGGTGTATTTGAATTTTCCGCTCTAAATGTTGGGCCGAATGTATAAACTGATCCTAATGACATAGCTGCCAATTCCCCCTCAAGCTGTCCTGAAACTGTCAATGAAGCCTGACGTCCGAAGAAATCATTATCGTAATTGATAGATCCATCCTCATCTTTTTTCAAATCATAAAGATTCATAGTTGTAACCTGGAACATTTGTCCTGCTCCTTCACAATCTGAAGCTGTTATAATAGGTGAATGAAAATAGAAAAAACCTCTTTTATGAAAGAAATCATGAATAGCCATTGCCATATTATGACGAACACGGAAAATTGCTCCGAATGTATTCGTTCTTGGACGAAGATGCGCTATCTCACGAAGGAATTCTAAAGTATGACCTTTCTTTTGTAACGGATATGTATTTGGATCAGCTTCTCCAAGCACTTTTATATCTGTTGCAAGAATCTCACATTTCTGTTGTCCTTGTGAAGCTACAAGCTTACCATTTACGCTTAAACATGCCCCTGTTGTTATTTTCTTTAATGTATCTTCATCAAAATTTACTACATCAACTACGACCTGAACATTTGCTAAGCAAGATCCGTCATTAATTGCTATGAAGTTTACATTTTTATTTCCTCTTTTTGTTCGAACCCAACCTTTTACGTTTACTGATGTATCGAAAACATCACTCTTTAACAAGTCAACGACTTTAGTTCTGACAATCTTTTCCATTTTAAGCAATTCGCTATTTCGTTTTTATTCAAATGCTCCCATTCGAAGCATATTTACTTCTTGTTGTGTTAAATAACGCCAGCGTCCTCTCGGTACATTTTTCTTTGTTAATCCCGCAAAATAAACTCTGTCTAATTTAATTACTCTATAACCCAAATGTTCGAATATTCTTCTTACGATACGATTTCGTCCAGAATGGATCTCTATTCCCACTTGATTTTTATCTGTATCATTTGCATAACTAATAGCATCAGCATGAATCTCTCCATCCTCAAGAGTTATTCCTTCAGCAATCTTAGCCAAATCCTCTTCATTAATATCTTTATCTAACCAAACGTGATAGATTTTTTTCTTAACAAATTTAGGATGAGTAAGTTTTGAAGCAAGATCCCCGTCATTTGTCAGAAGAAGTACTCCTGTTGTATTTCTATCTAAACGACCAACCGGATAAATTCTTTCAGATGCTGCATTTCTTACGATATCCATAACAGTCAAACGTCCATGTGGATCATCTGATGTAGTTACGCAGTCTTTTGGTTTATTCAATAAAACATAAACTTTTTTCTCTAAATTGATTGGTTGATCATTGAATAGTACACTATCATTTCTATGAATTTTAGTTCCCATTTCTGTGATAACCTCTCCGTTTACTTTTACAGCACCATTTGCAATAAACTCATCAGCCTCTCTTCTTGAGCAAACGCCAGCGTTCGCTAAATATTTATTAAGACGAATTGGTTCATTTGGATCAGTCAGAAGATCTTTATATTCAAGCTGTTTTTTCTGACTATATTTATCGTTTGGATTATATCCTCTATTATTGTTGTTGTAGTTATTATAACCACCGCCACCGCCGCGATTATTATTGTAGCCACCACCTCTATTGTTATAGCCGCCTCCACGATTATTATTATTACCATAGCCGCCACGGTTATTATTATTACCATAGCCGCCACCTTGTTGACGTGGTTGATAGCCACCCTCTCTTTGTTGGTAACCACCTTGTTGACGTGGTTGATAACCACCTTCTCTTTGCTGATAACCACCCTGCTGACGTGATTGATAACCACCCTCTCTTTGCTGATATCCACCTTGCTGACGAGGTTGGTAACCACCTTCTCTTTGTTGGTATCCGCCTTGTTGACGTGGTTTATATCCACCGTCTCTTTGCTGATATCCACCTTCTCGACGTTGGTATCCTCCATCTCTTTGCTGATATCCACCCTGAGGACGTGACTGATAACCTCTATCCTGATTATCATATCTACGAGCAGGCTGATCGCCATCACCCTCTGATCTATTAACTTTGATTACACGAGGACGGGATTGCCCTTCGGGTCTGTTAAAATTCACTCTTTCGTAATTCTCTGAATTACCTTCATGGCCTGAAGCCTCACTTCTACTAATACGAGGTCTTTTTTTACCTTGTTCTCTTTCCATGGGAAATATTATGTTTGTTATAAGATTCTAGCCTCGCGGCTTTTTATTCAATGCAATTCTCTGTTTTTTATATCAATATACACTTTCCTCAATATAAAACACTAAGTATCCGAAATATTATATCTTGTGACAAAGATAATTAATATTTTGAATTTTCAATTGAGGTACTTGGTTTTGAGTATCTTATTCAAAAATCATTCTATAAGTATAATAGATTTTGTTTCGGTTTAAAATTATATCTTCCTAAACACAATAAACTCTTCTTTCAGTAAAACTTACCGTTTCTGTGATCTGAGATCTATACAATTTAATCTCAATAAAATCTTCACATTCCCTTATTTTATAGAACTAACACAAAATATTTATATAAGTTTTCCGTGGTATATCGTCATTTATAAATATTTCGTTCTAAAGATATAATTTTTAATTATTAGTTTATACATATTTACAAAAAAAAACAAAGGAGCCCATATAGGCTCCTTGTGCGGATGAAGGGACTCGAACCCCCACGCCTCTCGGCATCAGATCCTAAGTCTGACGTGGCTACCAATTACACCACATCCGCATTGGATCTTTTTTTTCAAAAAGGTGGGCGTTGACGGATTCGAACCGCCGACCCTCTGCTTGTAAGGCAGATGCTCTGAACCAGCTGAGCTAAACGCCCTTTTTGGGTTTATACATTAACGAAAGTCAATTAGTGGGCGTTGACGGATTCGAACCGCCGACCCTCTGCTTGTAAGGCAGATGCT
>CAMTOJ010000005.1 GCA_947074145.1 uncultured Bacteroidales bacterium | reverse complement strand
TTATATGTCGATTTAATTTTTCCTGAAATTGTCGATTTAAAATTTGCTTATTACACCATTAAATTTTTAATAATATTTTTTAGATAAATAATAATAAAACATACAACTATGAAAAAAATTAGTAACAAGCAAATGTTGAACATCAATTTTACAGTAGAGCAATATCAGTTCTTAACATCAATAAAGGAATCAACGAATCTATCATATAGCAAAGTAGTCCGCTATATTATTGACCGTACTATAAATAATTTAAAAGAATCTAAAGGAGATAACCAATAGTTTTTTGTACCATTTGTTTTTTGTACCATTTTAAATCTGTAAAACACTTATTTTAATACACATTTTTGTAACAATAATATTCTTTGATTTAATTTGGTACATTGAAATAATATAATACCTTTGGATTATAATAATAAAAATAATAGAAAATATGACAGCAGTAATATATAGTCGTGTGAGTTCTACAAGTGATAGACAAAACACAGATAGACAAATATTAGATTTAACATCTTATGCAAATGCAATGCAGTATTCACTTGATAAAAATTTTAGTGAAAAAATATCGGGAGGTGTCAAGAACTCAGAAAGAAATATATTGAATGAATGCATTTCTTATTGTATCGAAAATAATGTTGATATTATCCTTATCAGTGAACTGAGTCGACTAGGTCGTAATGTGTTGGAGCTTCAAGAAGTGATAAAAATTCTTGTTGATAATAAAATTAATCTTTACAGTCAAAAAGAAATGTTTACCCTTCTTGATGATAATAAAGAATTATCAATGTTTGCACCCGTGATGTTAGCAACTCTTGCCACATGTGCGAGCATAGAGAGAGATAATATAAAATTTAGATTGAATAGCGGGAGGAATCAATATATCGCAAATGGTGGTAAACTAGGGAGGAGCAAAGGTTCAAATAAAGATGTTGAGGTGTTATTAAAACAACATGCAGATATTGTAAAATTGTTAAAGACCAAATTAGCTGTTAGAAAGATTGCAACGCTAACAGGCAAAAGTGCAACTACTGTACAGAAAATTAAAAAAATATTGGACTTATAATCTATTGACTATTAAGCATTTAATGTAGGGGGTACAAAGATATTTCTTTTTATGAGGGAATAATGTCATATTGCTCTGATGAAGATCTTATTGCTGTTGTTATGAGTCATGAAATAGCTCATGCGGTGGCAAAACATTCTAATGAAAGAATGAGTCAGCAAATGGCTTCTCAAATAGGTGCATCAGTTCTCGAAAGTCTTCTTTTTAATCAAAGTTCAGAAACAAAACTTCTCGCACAATCGGTTTACGGACTTGGTGCACAATATGGAGTAATGCTTCCATATTCAAGAAAACAGGAGTATGAAGCCGATAAGCTTGGTCTGATTTTTATGGCAATGGCGGGTTATAATATTGACAGAGCAGTGGAGTTTTGGTCAAAAATGTCAGATTCTTCAAAAAGCGCACCCCCGGCATTCATGAGTACTCACCCTTCTGATCAGAATCGAATCGACGCGATTAAAAAGGCATTACCCGAGGTTAGCAAATACAAGAAAAAATAAAATAAAATAATACAATATAGAACAACGAGGATATCAGGATATTTCCTGAATATTCTCGTTTTTTCATTTAACATATTTTCCATACAGACAATTCCTTTATTTTGACAATGGAATATAAT
Source organism: uncultured Bacteroidales bacterium (assembly GCA_947074145.1). Lineage (GTDB taxonomy): Bacteria > Bacteroidota > Bacteroidia > Bacteroidales > JAUNSR01 > JAUNSR01. The sequence goes on along the minus strand of CAMTOJ010000005.1, from coordinate 126,220 downwards.
AGCTATCTTTGCGCCGTTATCGGTGCATTTAATCATAATCAATGATTAAAGCTAAGAGGGAATCCGATGTAATTTCGGGGCTGTACCCGCAGCTGTAATTCTCATCAAAAATTATGACAATCTATAAAGGTCACTGTAAAAAAATTATGGGAAGACCGTCATAAAAAGAGATAAGCCAGAAAACCTGCCATAACATAATTTATCTTGCTTCGGGTAAAAGCATAGTGAATTTATGTGCATATAATGGCTGCTTATATTCCGGCTTATTCTATTTATTTAATTTTCACTAATTTTCTACTTGAAGTATTATTTTAATTTATTAATACTTTATCATTTTATGTTTAAGAGTAACCATTTATTTGGAGCAATGCTATTATCAGCAGTTGTGTTATCGTCTTGTGACAAAGAAAACAATGATTTTCAAAACAATTCAAACAAAGAAGAAAGCGAAAATCCAATCAAACCTTCTTATGCAACCAATTTCAAATTTCTGACTATTAATGGAGAAAGTACTTACGGTGATCCGGCTACTATTTCTTTTGTAACACATGATAATGAAATTACAGAAGACAAATATTATGAAACGAATTCAGCTCTTATCGGTGGAAATGTAACTTCTGTTAAATTAATCGGTGATACATTATATGCTGTCCACACTCAAATGGATAACAGATATTATACAGATTGCGCTGTAGAATTATTAGATCCTTCAACTCTACAATCTTTAAAGAAAATACCTTTCGGATATAGTGAATTAGGGTTTGAGTTGAGCTCTTGTGCTATAGAATCAATCGGTGGCGGCGATTTTCTACTGGCAGGAACTTTATTTTATTCGGCAGGTGGCGACGGAGACAATATTGCTGTTGCATCATTGAATGAAGAAAAATTTGTAAAAAGTTCTTTCAGAGCAGATTTTCCTATAAGAATAGCTCACAAAATCGGGGATAAAATCCTTTTAGCCGGTAACAGAAATAATGGTAGAAATTCTAAAATAGCTATTCTTGATAAAAATAATATTTCGGAATCAGGTTTAACAATATTAAAAGATGAAGTAAATATTTTTGATGGAAATTCTCACTCTGTAATAGATAAGAATAACAAAATGTGGCTTTTAACCCACAATGTTCAGAGTGCTAAACTTTATTGTATAGATGTGGAAAACAGCAGAATAGAACATGAAATTCAATTGCCATATGTAATAACTTCATTAACATCTGCCGGACTGACAATAAACTCAGCAAAAGATAAACTTTATATCAGAGCCGTACGTGCTTTCTATACTGTTGATGTTGATTCTCCTTCAGAACCTGAAGATGTAGTATTTGAATATTTCACACCGGTCGTTTCTGGTGGGATGAACGTTGTTGAACTAAAAATGACGGAAGATGATAAGCTGGTATTTTTGAATCAAAAGCTTGAAAACGGTGCAAAAAGCGTTGTTCTTGAGTTTGATCCGATTACATGGGAACAAACCAATGAATATGAAGTGGGTATTAGCGCATCTCAAATTTATGTTCCTAAACGATGAAAAAATATTTGCTTTTTATTTCATTGGCAATATTAACTTCATGCGAAAGCGAGATCAATGAATCTGAAGATATTAAAGATATCGCTGACGGAACAAGGGCGATAGTTGTAAATGAGGGACAATTTGGTTATGGAACATCATCTCTGACTTTATTAACATGGACAGGAAATGTGACAAACGATGTATTTCGCAAGGTTAATAATCGACCTATGGGAGATGTTGCTCAATCACTTACAAAAATCGGTGATAATTATTATGTGCCATTAAATAATTCGAGAAAAATTGAGGCTTTTGACTCCAAAACATTTGAAAGCGTCGAGACGATGTCTATTAATGAAGATGTGATACCGATGTATGTGCAACACCTGGGAGGAGACTCAATTGCCGTTACAGATCAGATGTGGCGCAATAGCTCCTCGAAACTTATGATTATGGATATCAACCATAAAGATAAGAATCGCCGGGTACTTCGCCGATATATAAAAATGGAGGGACAAACCTATCAAATGCAACTTGTGAATAACAAACTATTTGTAGGAGGTTCTCAATTGTCAGTTTTTGATCTGGAAAATCTTACAGAGCAAGGCAGACGATATATTAGAAACAGTGCAGGAGACAGTTTTGCTCTAACTGATTTCTCTAAAATTGTCGTTGACAAAGATGGCATGTTATGGGTATTAACCGGAAATAATGTATATCGTATCGATCCCAATACTGAATTGATAACAAATAGTATTGATGTTTCTGACTTGAAAATTAATGAACGTATCGGTTGTATCGATATATCACCCGACGGCAATACTGTATATTTCAACTCTTCAAGAAGAGTATATACGATTAATATTGATGACATAAAGAAGCCTCAGAGTCCAATTATCGAACCGGTTATTGAAAGTCGCAGAACGATATATAACATGTGCGTATCAAAAGAGAATACAATATTTATGTGCGCAGTTGTATACGGATCATTATCCCGGGCACAGATTCATGAATTTAATATTGAAACGGGGGAATGTATCAGAACTTTTAACGCAGGTCTTTTCCCTCACTTTATATATTTTACAGAGGATTTTAATTAATAGCAATGAGATTTTTTTCTTTTATCATATTTTATGTTTCGGCACTGTTTATTATATCGGCTCAAAGCGATGTCGCATATACAGTAGATATTGATACCGTTGAAGTAGTTTCCGATTTAAAGAGAAACCTTTCAGGAAAAGGTGTTCGCCGAACTGTTATAGATAAGGTAGAATTATCCAGATCGTCAACACGATCTCTTTCAGAATTGCTTTTAGAAAGTACAGGTATTCAGATAAAAAGTATGGGACAGGGAGCAATGGCAACCGCATCATTCAGAGGCACCTCTTCAAATCACACTCAGATTATGTGGGGTGGCATCTCTCTGAATTCTCCTCAACTTGGAAATTTCGACCTGTCACAAGTTCCTGTATATTTTATTGATGATATAAGCCTGACTCATGGAACAGAATCGACATACGGTTCTTCAGGATCTCTTGGCGGAACAATAAATTTCACTAACTCTAATGCCCCCATAAAGGGCGTTAGAGTTAATTTTATCAGTGAAGTTGCATCAAATAAAACTTTCACCGAGGCATTCCAATTTAAATTTACCCAAAAGAGCCTTACCTCTACAACCCGAACATATTATCAGCAATCTGAAAACAACTATAAATATCTGAATAAGGTATATAGTAACGATCATACAATAGAAAGAAGAAGGGAGGCTGATTACAAACAATTCGGCATAATGCAGGAGTTATCTTTAAGGTTAAAAAATAAAGATAAACTATCGTTGACGGGATGGCTTCAAAGTGACGACAGATCACTGCCTCAATCTATTATTGTTAATGTAACGGCTACCGAGCAAAGCAAATCAACAAGTTTAAGATCAATATTAAATTATGATCGTCAAAGGGAGAAATATGATATAAATACCTCCTTAGCTTTTTTTGGAAGTGAAATGGATTACGTTAGGACGTTTACCGACTTTGGCACTGATAACTCGAAAAACAGTAACGGAAGCGCAATAGCTGCCTTTGATTATACTTTAAAAAAGATAAAGAAAGTAAGATTAAAAACCAACTTAAACTATCGTTATGATATTGTAAACTCTGATAATATAATCGGAAATACAACATCAAGACATACTTATTCTATGGGTATTATTGCAGGATATAACCCGACAAAATATCTCTCTACCGACTTTAATGGAGCTTTACACGGTGTTGACAATCGTCAATTTGCCATATATTCTCTTTCGGCAAGAGTTCGGATTATAGACGATCTTCTTGTCTTGAAAGCTTCAAACGGATATAATCACAGAACACCTACTCTAAATGACTTATACTGGAATCCCGGTGGAAATCCTGATCTAAAAGATGAAACAGGATTTTCATACGATATTTCATTATCAAGCAATTCTGCATTAGGTTTATTTAAGTTCAATAGTGAAATAACTTATTATAGAATGGACGTAAAAAACTGGATTATGTGGGTACCTAAAGGTAACGGATATGTATGGGAACCCGTTAACTTCAGTGATGTAGTTTCACAAGGTATGGAGTTAGACTTAAAAGTAGAATTACCAACCGGTAATATAAAACATATGTTATTAGGGAATTACAACTATGCACATTCTGTCGATAATAGTGATCGTGAAGACGGTACTAAGGGTAAACAACTACCATATATCCCGAGAAACAGATGGAATTTAGGTTATAGACTCGATTATAAAGAGAATTTGTGGATCCATTATAATACATCATTTACCGATACAAGATTTACCTCTGCAGATGAATCATATAGTACGAATGCATATATTATTCATAATGTTGAGACAGGATATAATTTCAGATTTAAGGATCACAGAAAGATCTCATTGTCGATAAAGGCTGAAAACTTGTTTAATGCCTATTATGAGAGCACTCAATATTATCCAATGCCATTGAGAATGATATGGTGCAGGTTGCAGGTTGATATTTGATTTACTATATAGTTAAACTTTCGATTCATCATTAATTTTGTCGATTTACATAATTCATCTTCCATATATGTTTTTTTCACTCCTAACCTGATGTGTTTCGACACCAAGCAAGATTTTAATTAACACCTTGCAAGGTTTAAATAAACACCAAGCAAGGTGTAATTAAGAACATTGCTTGAAAGATTAAAAATGGTTCAGTCAAAAACAAAATTAATACTACAAATAAGATAATACGATCTATATTTAGTTTATGAAAATCGCAGTAATATTATTTCGAGGATAACAAAAATCTCCATAGTTATAATTTGAATTTATAACTATGGAGATTTATTATAGAATAACTAAAATGTCTTTGTATAATCTTAAAATTGAATCTTATTCTTATTAATGATATAAAGACTATTATTTAGCAATTTTAATTGTATTTATCGATCCGTCAATATAGCTAATTACCTGAATATAAACTCCGCTCTGTGGCTCAGTTACTTTAATTCCATTTAAATTATAGTAATTAATTTCAGAAATAATTTTACTAGAATTGATCATATTATTTATGCCCGAAGGAATATAAAAGTTAAGAGAAGAAAATATTAACTTCCATGCTTCATCTGCCTTATATGCCTCTTGTGCTGTAAGAGGAATAGAAATCCATAAATGATAATTATTTGGAAATACATTTTCACCTAAACTTGGAGGTACAGTTGCATCTAAACTTATAGATGTTAATGATTGGCATCCGCTGAAAGCATTATCTCCTATAGAAACGAGTGTACTAGAAAGTGATATACTTTGCATAGAAGAGCAACCTGAGAATGATCCATTTCCAATTGAATTGATAGAACCATTAACTTGAAAGTTTCTGAGAGATCCACAATTTGCAAATGCCTCATCTCCAATCGAGCCCGAATTACCTTCAATAATTATACTTTGTAGAGAAGTTGTAGATTTGAATGCTTTACTTTCTATTGTTGTAACTGATCCTCTAATCTCTATATTTCTTAAATTAGAATTGGCAAATGCCTCTTCTTGGATCAATTCGACATCTCCATCAATAATTAAACTTTCGAAAGATGAACAAGAGGAGAAAGCATTTTTAGATATGTTTCCTACAGATCCATCAATCTCTACGCTTCTTAAGTTAGAATTTGCAAATGCTTTTTCTTCGATTGATTCGACAGAACCTTTAATTTTCAGAGATTCCAAACTATAAAAACCTTGGAATGTATTCTTCCCTATTGACGTTACTCCATCCTCAATAACTATATTTCTAATATTCCATATGAATGACGCCCAGGGATTAGTTGTTTCAGAATAATCATACATCGGACCTTCTCCGCTGATTGTTAGTGTATTTTCAGATAATGACCATGTTACATTTTCTCCACAAGTTCCGTTGTTTTGGGCAAAAATTGATAAAGTTAAAGATAGAGAAAATAAAAATGTAAATAAATGTTTCATAAGTGTGTATTTATAAGTGTTATACGTGGTAAATAAATAATGGTGTAAATGTAATCTTTTTATGTTAATAATAACATTTATAAATATAATTCTTGAAATAATATTGAATTATTTTTAATAATATATATTATAGTTAACCATATAACTTATTGTACTCTTTTGTATAATGAGTCCACACTGATTGACATGAGCACGAAATAGATATATTCTAGTCACGTAATTTTCAATCTGTCAAATTTGCTAATATTTAATTCTGAGATTTGGGATAGTCGAATAAAGGTGGATCTACGGATAAATGTAGTTATTGTTAGTTCGGCTTGATGCCTAAATTTTGCCTTGAATCGGAAACGTTTCAAGTAAAAGAAGATATAAAAAACAGAAAAGCCCCAGAATCAAAGATTCTGAGGCTTTCTGCGTACCCGGAGCGGGACTTGAACCCGCACAATCGCAATGATCGCAGGATTTTAAGTCCTGTGTGTCTACCATTCCACCATCCGGGCATCCTGGAGCGAAAGACGGGACTCGAACCCGCGACCCCAACCTTGGCAAGGTTGTGCTCTACCAACTGAGCTACTTTCGCAATTGCGATGCAAATATATGGCTATTTTTTATATTTCAAAAACTTTACAGAGAAAAATCACGTAATTTTTTCTGTTTAATTTTATTCAAAAACCGCCTCACAGGCTTACATATGGGTATTTATCAGATATTCAGACAATAATAAAAACATTAGACGTCTATGTTTTTTTGAGTGAATGACTATTTATTTTTCTGAGAAGACATATTTTTTCATCTATTTTTGATTACAACATTTTGATCTCTTTTTATTTTAGATATTTTTTAATATTCGTTTATTATATTTTAGATTTATCCTATCAATATTGATATAATACTCATGAAGATTTACTGGTTAATTTGCGACTATAATATCAAAATCTTTTATAAATGCGTTGTAACGACGTAGAAATAACTTCTCGTCAAAAGCCGGACCTGATGATGGTGCAGGACTTCCCCAAAATATTCCATTAAATAAAGAACCGCACTTTTTACACTCTGCTACATTATCTGAATTTATTGTCACCCTTATTGTATTATTTTTCTCATAAGGACATGCAAGATCATAAGCATAAACAGAGTTGTTTTCTGCTTCATATCCGCGTATAATAAGGACTCCTCCAAAACCTATATAAGAAGAAGCATCCGGACGAGTAGTGAATGATTTATAACTGCCCGCAGTAGTTAGATTATTATGATCTATGCGAACACTAAGGTAAACAGGAAGTGAAGGGATTTCACTGTCAAGGGACTTGTCACATGAGCTGAAAAGGATCATGAAAAAACAAACAAATAATAATATACTATTTTTCATTATGAACGCACTTTAATTAATCAAAGATATTTCAATTTAATTGAGTTTATCAATTATATAACGAAGCATATCGCTAATTATTGAATATTAAAGCTCTTTATTAATTATCGTTTATAATAAAGAAGACAGCTTTATAAAAATAAAAAATGCTTTAAATGGAATATTATCCTTTAAAGCATTTTTATTGATGAAGTTTATTTCATGAATGATTCTCTTTTCTGTAGGTTAAGAAGTCCGAGCATCATTGTTACGATTATCGCAAAAGACATATAAACCATATTCTTAACAACCATAATACTCCACATTACCGGATTGAAGTTTTCAGGCATCTTATAGGGGTTAAGAAATATATCCCACGCACTTTTGTTAGACAAATCAAATATGCTTAACATAAAATAAATGACGATACCGAAAATAATCATTATAATAGCCGTACCACTACCACTGCGGGTTAGGGTTGAAATAAAGAATGCCAGGTTTCCAAAGAATATCACCGGTATCATAATTCTCGCCGCCATTTCAAAAGGATTATTGGCATATACAAGTATGTATGAAAGCGTAGCAAGAATTACCATCATAAAATAGGTAGCGACATATATCATAATTATTCGCAAGAGCCATATCTTATAACGATAATTGGGAATTCCGAAAAGTATCTCCAAAATACGATTATCATAATCATTCTGAATACCGAAGGTACAAGGATAAAAAATGATAAGAATTGCAGGATAGAGCATAGAGGAATAGATAAGCTGCTCGGTCACGGGTTCTCCTGAATATACACCCCAACTAATAAAGAAAATGTACAACAATGAAGAAGCCATCAGGAACCAAATAAATTTTCCGGAGAATACAATCTTAAGATTGTATTTGACAATATCTCTTATCGTTGGTATTAAATGTGATAGTTCCATATTATAATTTATCCTTTTTTACAGTAATAGTGTTCATGTTAAGAGTCGAAATGATATTAACGCTCTCTTCATAATCTTTCTTCTTCATATTTTTCAAAAGACACAAATAAGCATCTTCAAGAGTTTCTTCTACTCTCACAGCTCCCGGCCACGGACATGTTTCCGAGATATATCTTACCTGAATATTTTTACCATCCTGAAGATGAAGAACAACATATTGCATCTCGAGTTTTTCTTCAAATTCCTGAGGGGTTACGCTAAAGCTCCAGACAAGCGAATCGGCAAAACCAAGCATCTCATTTGGAGTACCGTAATAACGCAATTCTCCTTTATTGATCACTACGACCTGATTACATGAACTTGAAATATCCTCAATGATATGGGTAGAGAATATTACAATTCTTTCTTTACTAAGTTCAACAAGTAGATTACGGAAGCGTATACGCTCTCTTGGGTCAAGTCCTGCTGTAGGTTCATCTACAACAAGTATTCGTGGCAAATGAAGAAGGATGAGAGCGATACCGATACGTTGTTTCATACCTCCGGAGAAGGAGTTAATCTTATCATCTTTTCTTTCCCACATGTGTACAGCCGTCAAAACATATTCAAGTCGTTCTTTTCTTACATCCGAATCTGTTATCCCTTTAAGTATTGCCTGATAATCAAGAAAATCGTAAGCACTCATTGTTTCATACGTTCCGAACTCCTGAGGCAGATAACCAATAAGTCCTTGTATCGCTTCTCTATGATCTTTAGTATTGAGATCATTAATCCATATTGTACCGTAACTTTGTTCGAGAATTCCTGATATAATACGTATAAATGTCGATTTACCTGCTCCGTTAGGACCAAGTAGACCAAACATACCGTTTGTGATCTCAAACGATACTCCTTTCAATGCTTTATAAGGACGGTGACGTTTTCCAATAAAAGGAACGGATATAGCAAATCCGAATATACTTCGTTTAAACCTACTCCATTTACCCTCTATATTTCTAACTTCTATATTATTATCATATACATAAGCCGAAATTCTCCTTATTGCAAAAACAAGAGCTGATAATAGGAAGTACAAAAACCATGAACCACCTGTCCAGTCATCCTTCCAGATCAAGATTAGAGGGACAGCCACATAAGGTATCATTTCAACATATTTATTATGCCATATTGAATCGGGAACTAACTTGCGACGCAATTTTATTCCACCCTCCCATTCACGTTCTATAAGTGATGGTCTATCATATATTTTTACAAGATTTTCTATTGTAATCTTGATTGGCTTATTTGCAGGAATGATTTGTTTATCCGCTGAGCGTAAAGTTGTACGAGAAAGATATATGAATCCCGGTATTGCAATAAATATTATTACGAAATATATTATCTGATATAATAATCCCTCAACAAGAGTGTCTATCAGATATATGGCACTTATTAATACTAAAAGATGAATAATCATTATCTTCTTAGGTAAGGCTTTATACCAATCAATGGTATTCTCAAGTCCAAGATATACAGAAGGGATTATTATCAATGTCAATAAAGAGGAACAAGCCAACCCACCTATTACACATATTGCGAATGGCGCTCCAATAAGTCCTGAATACTCCGACTCTCCGAAAGCCATAGGCAAAAGTGCTATAATTGTTGTCAGCGATGTTATAAGTATAGGACGCACACGTGAAAGACCGGCGCTTATTAGTGCTCTTACTCTTCCAAATCCTCGTTTTCGCAATATATTGGTATAGTCAATAAGAATAATTCCATTATTGACCACCACCCCAAGAAGTATCAACAACCCGATAAGTGTATTTATATTAGACAATGAATAATCGGCTACATAAAGAGCGAACAATGATCCTATTGCTGCTAAAGGGATAGTAAAAAGTAATACAAATGGAGTTGATAGAGATTCGAAAACAGAAGCAAGAATCATAAATATTAATGCTGCTGCAGCAAGCATAAGGAAACGAAAATCTGCAAAGCTATCCTCTTGTTCAACAAGTTCAACGGCAATACCGGGAGGTAAAGGATATGAATCTATAAGATCCTGAATCTCTTCACGACTCGCATTGATAAGATCTTGTGGAACATCTTTTTGTCCGAAATTAAATCCGAACCACATATATTGTCGTTTTTCTCCGTTTACTCTGTTGATCCAAGAGGGACCTGATGTAAGTTTTGTCGTTGCTATCTCTGAAATGGTATGAATGCCACCTTTATTGTTCTTAATAGTCAGGTTCTTCAAATCAGCCATGTCTTTGGTCCGAAGTTCTTGTTCAGAGATACTATCTATCGATTCAATTTTTTCTTTTATTACGATATCATACTCTTTATCATCAATCTTAAGTTTCGAACCGGATGATGTTCCTGAATTAAAAGCAGAAAGACTCTGTGAAATGCTATTCTTACTTATATCATAACTATTCATAAGTATTTGATTGAAATAAAGATGCAGTTCCGGTCTTCGCCCTGTTCCACCTAATTGACAATAAGCTATATTGTCTTGTTGATTTATCTGATAATTAAGCTCTTCTCCTACAAGGCGCATTAAATCCTGGTCTTTTCCTGTAATAATGATTGACTCTCCACGATAACCAATACCGAGCATATTAAGCATCCGAGAAAGACCACTGACTACATCATTCTGTCCGTTTCCTCCTCCGATTGCATCTGAAATATAATACCAATATTGTCCGTTATTTATCCATGAGAGTCTGTTTACCTCATCGCGAATGGTGGCCATATCTCGTTTTCCGATCTTCTCATAATCATCTTTTAGAACAAAAGTCAGATTAGCATTCTCAGCCGTTACATAACAAATGAGCTCTTTTAATTCGGGGATATCTTTAAGTCTGTCCTCAAGAATTCTTACATATCCGTCTGCTTTTTCAAGAGTCGATCCATTATGCATATTCATGTTGATAGTGAATCGATCAGATTTAGCGCTTTTCTGACCCTTCTCTTGATTACCCATTGCAAGTATTATAACCGCAAAAAGAACAACCACCGCACACACAAATACAGTAAAAGTATTTCTCATTGTCATCTTAAGAAGCACCATATATATTTGAACGGGGCGTTGACGAATAGATATCTTTTTATAGAAACCTTCCTCTTTCTTCTGTGCTTTGATAATCATATATGCCGCCATTGGAATAAAGAAAAAGGCAACAAGAAGAGATATTCCTAATGTAGATATTATTGACACTCCGATTTGATAACCAACTAACTTGATAAGAAAGTTATCAGAAAATATAAAAGGTAGAAATACTGTGATTGTAGTTAATGTAGCTGCAAGTATGGATCGCCACACTTCACCTGTAGCTTTTGGAACTGCTGTTTCCGGTTTTACTCCGGTAGCAATCATACGATAAATATTCTCAAGCACTACAACACTATTGTCAAGTAGCATCCCTATGGCAAGTGCCATTCCTACAAGAGTAAGACTGTTTATTGTGATTCCTGATGCATAGAAAAGATTAAATGCTGTAACTACCGATATTGGTATTGATAGTGCAATGATCAATACAAGACGAATATTCCGAAGGAAAACCCACAATATTATAACAGCAAGAATACCCCCGATTAAAGCCTGCCAACCTATTTGATTAAGGTTGTCTGCCATCACTTTTGCATTATCCGAAGCAACTGCTATCTCAATTTCATACGGAGCAAGCTCTTCATTGAGTTTTTCAATCACCTTTCTTGTTCTTTCGGCTACATCAATAATATTTACCTGAGCTTCATTATTAAGAGATACCGATATCGCTTCCATACCGTTTACACGATTGTACGAAGTTTCCTCTTTTAGATCATAAAATATCTCAGCAACATCTTTAAGATATGTTGGTCCTGCCCCTATAACCAGATTTTCGAGATCTATCGGGCTTGAATAAGCAGCCTCTGAATGGACATAATATTTACGATTGAAAGAGTTTACCTCTCCCAAGAATGTTCTTTCCTGAGTATTTTGATTTATGAGCTGACTAATTGTAGAAGAGGTGATATTATGAGCCAGAGCAGCTTGTTTATCAAGCAATATTTCTATACTTTTCTCTCGTCCTCCAAATACATTGACAGCTGCTACCCCATCAATATTCTCAAGATGTTCGGTGATTTTCTCATCTGTTAAAGATCTAACACGGTCAACACCTCCGGTTCCCCTTACCTGAAGGGTCATAAAACTATTCTGAACACCGGCATTTCCCCCTTTATTAACATTGATGGTAAATCCGTCAGGCAATGTTTTGCTAATCTCTTTTATCTTCTCCTGAACCTTAATCGTTGCATACTTCAAATTTACACTTGGTTTGAAGTTTACATTTATAGAAGCTGCATTAGAACGTATACTTGTATTAAGAGACTCTATACCTTCGATTGTTTTTATGGCACCTTCCAGCCCCATCACCACTTCCGATTCAATATAGGAAGGGTTAAGATCTGTTCTTGAATTAACGTTTATCGAGATTGTCGGGTATTCGGCGTTAGGGAGCAATTCCATCGAAAGTTGTCGATAAGATATTAACCCCAGCAATGTAATTGCCAGGAATATCATAGAGATTGTAATACGTCGATTTATAAGAAACTTCATAGATAACAAATTATTAATATTTCATCATCGCCATAAAGAGAGGACGAATATTGAAACATATTTCAGATCAAGACTGCGAAAGTTTTTTTGTACTGAATTTAACCTTCAAAGATTCAAAAACATAATATAATGAAGGGATTACAACAAGACTCATAAAAGTTGATGTCAACAATCCACCTATTACCGCTATAGCCATAGGAGCTCTTAATTCCGCTCCCTCCCCAAAACCGATAGCCATCGGCAGAAGAGCAAGAATAGTGGTAAGAGTAGTCATTAATATTGGTCTTATACGTTGACGACCAGCCTCTACGATAGCATCCTCAAGAGTCATATTCTCTTTTAATTGATTTATTCGGTCAACAAGAATAATGGAGTTATTAACCGCAATACCAACAAGCATCACAATACCAATAACACCCATTATATTGACAGTCGTTGCTGTTGCAATAAACATAAGGATAGCACCTGATACAGCTAAAGGTATTGTCAATAATATTGTAAAAGGATGGAGTAATGATTCAAACTGCGATGCCAATACCATATAAACAAGTATTACAGATAAGACAAGTGCAAACATAAGGCCTCCCATCGATTCTTTTCTCATCTCCTCTTCTCCTGATATGGAATAAGAGTATCCTGAAGGGAATTGCACCTCTGCCATTACCTCGGCTACACTCTTTGCTTCTGCTTCAAGAGAACTTCCCTTTGTAAAATCGGAAGTAATCTTTCCTACTCGAATCTGATTTTTTCTTATTATTTCACGCGGAGCTCTTGAAATATCGAATGTTGCAAGATCGGACAAACGATATGTCTTATTTGATGAAACAATTTGAGCATTTTCCAATTCAGACAAATTGACCTTCGGTGTTTTGATTAGAATATCTCTCATTTCACCTTCATATTCCATTTGTCCTGCTGTTGCGCCATCGAGACTCTGCGATATCTGACTGACGATATTACTGATAGTGATATTGTTAATACCACAAAAAACACGATCAATATTTATATTTACTTCGGGAGCACCATCCTCAATAGAACTCATGATATTCATAAGTGAAGGAATACGTTCTATTCTTGACTTTACATCTTCAGTAAGAGATGTCAATACATCCATATCCTCACCTTTTATTTCCACAACAATAGGTGAACTTTCATTTCCGAAAAGTGATGTCAAAGAGTTATCTTCTTGAGAGAATACCACCTCCATACCTTGTATTCCGGTAAGGTATGTATTGATATGATTAATAATATATTCAGCCGAAGGAGCTCCATCTTTTAATAATACTTTAATTTTTGCACTATTCTCTCCGTCAAAAATAGAGTTAGCGAGATTATTATCACCGATATGAGTATAAACTGTACATAAAGAATCACCAACAATTTCATATAATATATTTTCTATATTGCCAACCGTCATACCTGTGGAGGTGATTGTTGTACCCTCCTCAAGTTTTAGATTTATCTCAAAACTGTTGCCGTCCGGTCGCGGCATAAATTCACTTTCAAGGAAAAATGAAAGAAAAAGAGTAATGATAAGAAAAGATATTGCTCCTGAAAGCACAGCTTTCTTACGTCTTAGAATATTGCGAAGAATATTTACATACCAATCGAAACTAATTGATTTTCCTTCTATTTTTTCGTTTCCTGAAATATGCGGTTTTATTTTCCCTGCAAGCTTACAGTAAAGCATAGGTATTACAAGAATAGCTACAAACAATGAAGAAATAAGTGCGAAGGTCACAGTCCAAGCCATCTCTTTAAACAATTCTCCTGATGCTCCATGCATATAAACGATTGGAAGGAAAACAACAATTGTTGTCATTGTTGAGGCTGTAACTGCTGTTGCCACATCATAAGTTCCCTGAATAGCAGCTTCCTCGACCGAGACTCCGGGTCGTTGATTTCTGAAAATAGATTCTATAACGACAATAGCATTATCGACAAGCATTCCGGCTCCTAAAGCCATCCCCCCCAATGTCATGATATTTAGAGTTAATCCTCCGAAAAACATCAGATTAAATGTCGCAACAATAGAGATCGGAATAGCAATACTTACAATCATTGTAGTTCCTATTCTGCGTAGGAAGGTAAAAAGGACAAATACGGCAAGTATAATACCAATTATAAGTGAAGATTTAACTTCAGATATTGATTGATTAATAAACGTTCCTTGATTGCTGACTATGTTGAATTCATAACCCGGAAGAGCCTTTGATAACCTATTTAGTTCTTTTTCAACATTCTCAACAACCTTTACTGTATTAAAACGTACCTCTTTAAACACGGAAAGACCGATACAACGTTGTCCGTCAATTCTAACAATACATGAGGGATCATTATTAATAAATTCTACCTCTGCAATTTCTCCCAGATAAATAGGTGCTTTAATTTGTGAAATTAAGGTCGATGTGGAAGTAGCAACCGAGTCTATCGCTTTATAGCCTACAATAAGATTTTCAAAATCTTTTTCTGTCGACATATTACCAACTCCTTTTATAATATATTGACGTCCGTTATCAACAATACTACCACCGGAAACAGAAGTATTCTTCTCCTGTATTTTCGATACAATTTCGGCAACTGTTAGATTAAATGCTTTTAGCTTGTAAGAATCGGTTGTTACGATAAGATTCTTCTGTTCATCTCCAGTAAGTGATACATCTGCAACTCCGTCTATTCTGACAAGATTATTTCTGATATATGACTCTGAAACCTTTCTCAATTGAGACATATCGTCGATATTATTATGAGAAAGTGCGATCAGCATAACTGGATCTGAATTCGGATTATTTTGAGAAATCGTGAATTCATCAATATTAGTGTTAGTAGAAAAAGAACCGAGAGCCTTCTGTAGATCCAGATAAGCTTCATCCATATCTTTTTTCCATACATAATCAACCGTAACCTTTGCAGATCCGGCTTTAATGACTGACGATACACCTGTGACATCACTCTGTCGAATTATCATCGATTCCATATTGGAAACAAAGTTTTTCTCAATCTCTTCAGGTGGTCGTTCCCCAACTTTTATCTCAACATAGAGACGAGGGTTGTTCATATTGGGAAGTAGGTCTATACCCAGTTCGTCGTATGATATCTTTCCAAGCAACAATATCCCGCATACAAGCATTAAAATTGTCACTTTGTTTTTAACTGCAAATTCTATTAGTTTTCTCATTATTAGCCGGTTTTACCTATTAGAGTAAATATTATAGAAAATCATGAAATCTCGAAAATTATCGTTCGACCTTCACCTTACTATTATTTCTCAAAGTTTCATATCCTTTTGAGATAATGATATCACCCTTTTTTAGTCCATCTGTAATCTCTATGTAATATTTATCTTCGATTCCGGTTTGAACCTCAGTATATTTGGCAACATTCTTATCAAGAGTATATAGAAATTTATTACGTCCTCTACTCTGAAGAATAGATTTATTCACAACAATCGCACTATCATTACTTTCAACGATAATATCTGCCTTAACAAACATTCCCGGTCTTAATTTCATCTTCTTATTATCGATCTCAAGTTTTCCTTTAAATGTTCTTGTTTCTGAACTGATTGCAGGCGACAACTCTTTTATCACCCCCTGAAGAGTATCATTTTTTAAAGTATAATGTGTTATGGCTACTTTCTGGCCGGGAGTAACACTTGTTATTGCATTTTCCGGTAAGTTAATATCCATATACAAAGTAGAATAATCCATTATGGATACTATAGATTTGCCTGTCTCAAGTTTGACATTTGAAGTATAATGAGGAAGATCAACAATTATACCGGAAAAAGGAGCCGTTACCTTCATATAATCAAGTTTGAAACGAGCATTTTCAACCTCAAGCTCAGAGCTTGCCACCTTCAGTTCCGAATTCTTTACCTCCGTCAAAGTAGCTCCCCCTTTTTCATAAAGAGCCTTTTGTTTTTGAAACTCCTGTTTTACAATTTCAAGGTTTTTATTTTTTATTTCCAATGAAATATCATTCAAATATTCCTGGTCTTCAAGTTTTACAATAACCTCTCCTGTTGAAACTTTATCTCCAAGTTTATATGCCTGACCGGTAGTGGGATTTTTTTGTAAAAAATATTTACCTGACATCAGTGATTTCACTTCTGCATCTTTGCTTGCAACTGCAGTACCTGAGGTATTGATATATTTTTTTATGGGTCCAGGTTTTAATTCAAGCACAGAAACAGGAGATGCGATATCGGCATTTGCATTATTGTTATTGTTTTTACAACTGTTTAAAGAAAGAAGTGCCAAGACGCCTAATGCAGGGAATATATTTATGTATTTCATATCTTTATTTTTTATTTTTCTTTTAATCTTATGTTGTACCCCTTTTACTTTTGTAAAAGCTTATTTATCTCCGGCATTATAGATTTGTTAGCCGAAAAATCATATAATGTAAGAATTCTCAGATTCAACAGGTCAATCTTATAATTAATCATTGCCTGTACGAGCGACATCTTCTTAGAAGAAAGCTGATTTTCAAATTGACTCATTTCCATTCCCGATAAATCACCGTTTCTATATCTTTCGAGATTCAGATCATAAGTAAGCTGTGCATTTTTCACATTCTGACGAGCTATCTCAATTTGTCTGTAATCATTTTCAAGACTTCTATAGGTCTGTCGAACATCCATTTCAATAGTTTTTTCCTCTTCCTGACCTTGCAAAACATTTATTTTCATTGCAGTCTCCTGTGATTTAATTTTTGCTTTTCTCTCACCCCAATCAAATATAGGAACTGAAAAACTTACTGCGACTCTCGGATTCTGTGTAGGATGTTCATAGATCTTACCAAACGCTTCATTATCCCCCATTATACCAATAGAAAGAGAGACATCTCCTTTAAACTCGTTAAGAGCTTTAGTTTGTATCATCTGAAACTCAAGTTGTTTAGTAGTAATTTGGCGCTGTCTTAATTCAAGTCTTGAATGCATTGCACTTTCTACTGCATGTTCAAGATTTATATAAACCTTTTCCACATTAACTTCGGTAACTACAGAAAAATCCTCATCAAGAGGCATACCTAATCTCTGTTTTAGTTGATCTTTTGAATTTTCGACAGTCACAATAGCATCTTCTACGCTCGACATTGCCGTCGAAAGATTTAATTCTGCCTGAAAAAGCTCATCTTTTGCTGCCAAATCCGCATCAACCTTATTCTTTATTATTTCATAACTCTTCTTTGCGCTCTCCAATGCGTCTTCACTAATCTGCAAATTACTTTGTGCAGTATATACAGTATAGAACGACGAAGTTATATTACGTTCCATACTAAGCTGCTGTAGAGCATATGCTATCATTGAATTTTCATAATCGAGTTCAAGCTCATTCAGAGCCATCTTTGTGCGATTATATGTAAAAAGAGGTTGAGAAAGACTCAGATAAAGATTATTCTGAAAAGACTTATTCTCATTTGAACTCGAACTGGTTAATTGCGACTTATTATCTTGCCAACCAAAAGAGTTCACCAAAGATATACTACCATCTGTCCAGAGAATTGGCTGTACGACTCTGAATGTTCCCATTGATGAAAAAGATTCATTGGTATACCATTGAGAAAGACGATTATCAAAACTTCTGTTTTTTGAATAGGTTACAGGATTAAAATCAAGAGAGAACTTTGATTTAAGAGATGCCCGCTGAGCTAATAGATTAAGTTTCGATCTTTCAAGATTCATTAATGAAGTCTGAATGTCAGGACTGTTAACGCTTGCTATTTCAAGAGCTCTTTCCATTGTCAATGCAATCTGACTTTTAGCAGAAAACGAACTTGACAAAAGCAAAGCCCATAAGCACAATTTCCTCATATATAGTTTTTTATAATATTCATTTAATCATTATTTTCATCATCTTCTTCCGGAAACAAATACCGGTTCATCTTTTTATTTTTTATTGGCAAAACAAGAAATTTATCTTTTCACAAGTTTTACCGCATCTGCTTCGACTGCATTTAGCTTGGTATTATTGGTAAGTTTAACTGTAAAATCTCCCTTTCCGGCATAAAAAGTTCCCAGTAGAGCCCACCCCTGATCATTTCGACGAAGATTCAAAGTATATTCATCAGGCTCCTCTCCAAATGCATTTACAAAAAATTGATATTTGGCCTGCTTCCACCTCATCCATCTCACCTCGTCATAACCGGCTACCCAATAGTAAAGATCATATTGTCCCTCTTCCTCTATTGGTATATTCCATTGAGCCCAGGCATTTCCCTTTCCGCTCTTCAAAAAATGTACTGACCTCACATTTCGTCCATAATATCTCGGAGCTGTAGTTTTAGACCACTTCAAAGGTGGACGCCATATATTATATCCCACAAAATCAAGACCTGTGCCATCATCCTCCTTAAGAATCCATGTAGCAAGCAATCCTATAGGCTCACTCTCTGAAATTGAGAATCCCGGATCTTCATTATCCACAATGATCACACCTTTTGTTTCCAGATTATTTACATTATAAGTATCAGCTACCTTTGGTTCCCGATCTACAACGGTTGTTACATTTCCGGCTCTGAAGGATAAAGTAGAGGGAATATTTGTCGATATATTAGTGGTTATTTCAAATGAAACAGGTTGTGTATTTGTTATTATAACACGTTCTACCATGTTGCCCGCATCCACATAGAAATAATCATTAGTTGTCTGATTCTGCTGTTCTCGAACCTCAATTCTTAGCATCCCAAATATATCCGAAACATTGTGAATCTTGAAAACAGTTTCATACACATCTTCATCTCCATTATTAAAATAGGAAACTATAGGTTCAGATATTTCATACCCCGGACAATATACTGAGTCAAGCCACATCGAATAATCTTCTTTAAAATCCCAATCTGTGATATCTTCAAAGTGAAGCATCATTCTCTCAAAATCAATATTTTGAAAACTATTGCGATTTATATATGAAAATACTGAATCCCTAAATTCATCTCTGCCAATCTTTAACTCTCCCGGCATAAAAAGTTCAGCTGATTTTAAAGTTACAATCGCATTTGTCAGTTCTTTATTATCAGAATACATTAAATCTCTGAAGCTTGATTCTTTAAATAAAAGATTTGCTTTCTCTTCCACTGTAATCCCATTGATATTTCTCATCCATCTCGAACTTTTATCAGGATCTACATATTGCTCCAATAGCCTATTAGCAAAAGCCAATTCGGAAGAAAAGAGATTTACTCTAAAATTGAATAGTTGCGGATATATCTTATATTTATTGGGAATAACTTCAAGAGTTCCCGAACCACCCGCTTTCATACTCCATTTATATTCACCATTATCATCATTAAAATAATAGATCAAATTCCTTAACACATTAAGTTGCAATTCAAAATCTGTATGGTCACGTCCCAGCCATCCGTTTTTGTTGTATTCTCTCATCCATCTCAGGTTTTCATGGATATCGGCACGCCCAATATCATATGCTCTTTCACAAACGAAAACAAGTTCCGGTTGAACAGACTCCTGTGCTTTGGTCCAAAGACGAGGATATGTTTCAAAATTGGCAGGAACTTCAACTAATCCAAAACGATTGAACGGATAAGTCAAATTTCTACTCCTTTCAATATTCCCTTTAATATCCGGAATAACTACCGATAACGTATCCTTTAATGAATCGAGTGTCTGAGTAAAATAATCATGATTCTTTATCATCCACATTGAATAATCGATAGTATCTATTTTCATAGTAAACTTCTCATAATCACCTATGGCTAATGATATATTCATTAGTTGTCTATCAGGCTCAAAGATATATTTACCATCTATTATCGTATCCTTTCCCTGAGAAACAGCAACCAGCGAATCAAGAGCTGTCACTTCAAGGCGATATTTTGTAAAATGAGATTGTGACCATGTAGGATTTTCCGGACTATATGATACTCCTTGTTTTGGATACCATGCTGTTTCGGGTGTAAGCAGAAGATATTTAGGTGTAATAAATGCATAACTTTTTTCAATATTAAAAAGCATAACACTATTAGTCTTTGCAAGATCCTTATCACTAACATCCAAATAACAATAGTTCTGATCAATATTCCCTTTATAATTAAACTTTAGATCTACATTTTCTCCCCTTTTCAGTTCCTTATCAAATGCTACAAGAATAACCTGATTATCTCTTATAAAAGATATTTTGTGAGATTTGCTTGTAACTGAATTAACTGTTAATCCCGGATTGAGAGAAAAGACATATTCTTTTGCTCCTTCAAGTGTCTTTCCATTAAATACCATCTCTGCTTCGATGGAACGAGGCATTTGATTAAGATTTATAAAACATGAATCGGGTGCTATTTTTGCATACCCTGAGTATTTATTATTTATTGCAAGGAAATTTTCTCTTGCATTACTCTTCATATAAAAACTTGAAATATGATGAAGCACCAAAACTCCGGCTCCCAAGAAAAACAAGATTGCTGTAATCAACACATATTTTGTATTGTTCTTATTATTGGCAAGTCGGGGCAATTTATATATTGTCATTGCAATAAATGCTATTCCAAGAAATAAATATATAGACCTATGCAGAATAATAGGTATAAGATTTACATGACCAACAATATCTGACTTCATCAATGGAAGATTAAATCCCATATAGTCAAAAAGATAATAAACAGAATCTCCTATATAGAACAAGGTAATAGCTATATATGCAAGAAGTAGGGCAAAAACTACTGCTTGATTCTTTAGCAAAATCATCAAAAAGTACGACAACCCTATTACAAAGACCAAAGTAGGAATACTAATAGCCATAAAATAAAACAGATAAGCTCCCCAATCTATCCAAACATAATCAATTAAAGAATTAAATATAAATGCGATTAAAAGAGCCGCGAAATTTAAAGAAATAAACATCCGCAAACTACCCCATGTCTTACCTATTACATACTCAGTATTACTCATCGGTTTTACAAAGAAAACTTCTGAAGTATCGAGTTTTGTGTCCCTTTTTATAAATTCAGAAGCCAAGAAAATCGCGATTATTGCTTGTCCTACATTAATCAGCAACATATTGAAATAAGGTATATTTGCCGGTATAGCCACAAGAATCCACGGACGGAAGGAATTTAAAAAGCTCAAGCTTGTAATACCTAAAGGTAAAATAGATAAAAGCGTAAATATTTTGAAAAACCATCCCCTTCCCAGAAGTCGACTTTCATATTTGGCAACAGCAGATATATTGTGAAATGAAATCATTATCTATTTTTTCATTTAATAAGTAGAATCATTTTATAATTTCAACAAACTAACCTTTTCTCCATAGGTCAAATTTGCTGTCTATGAAATAAACATAAGCATGTTCGAGATTTGGAGCAAAAAGTTCGGCGCCTTCACAAGGTGGGGTTTCCGAAACAACCTGTATTTCCCATCCATTGGCTACAGGTATAGTCGTAATAACAGGATACTCTTCATTGATTTGTTGAAAAATTTCATCAGGTACGATTGCTCTCCAAACCTTTCCCTCAGCTTTTTTTATTAGTTCCTCGGGGGCACCCACAAAAGAAATCTGACCTTTATTAAGAAGAGTCATATTATTACAGGAGCTCGAAATATCTCCCACAATATGTGTTGAAAGTATAATTGAAACATTATTACCGGCAGCCTTTGTTAGAAGATTTCTGAATCTTATCCTCTCTTCCGGGTCAAGACCTGTTGTTGGTTCATCTACAACAATAACTTTTGGATTATGTATTAATGCCTGGGCAATTCCCAAACGTCGTTTCATCCCTCCTGAAAGTTTATTGGCATAACGATCGCGAACTTCATAAAGACCTACTGAACGTAGCATTTCATCTACTCTTTCCTTTCTTTCTCGACGTGAATTTATACCTGAAAGCATCGCAGCATAATCAAGAAATTCATATGTTTTATAAGGTGCGAAAAAACGAAAATCCTGAGGCAGATAACCCATTATCTTGCGGACCTGTTCTCTTTCCTTTAGGATATCATAACCATACATATTGATAGAACCGGAAGATGGTTCCATTAATGCGACAAGAATTCTAATAAAAGTAGATTTCCCAGCTCCGTTAGGTCCAAGCAATCCGAACATTCCCGGAGGAATTTCAAGATTTACATCTTTGAGTGCGTGATTTCCATTAGGGTATATCTTATTAAGCCCTTTTATGATTATGCTCATTATGTTGTGTCTTCATTTTCTATTTGACCATTTTTAATACAAATGGTTTAATTTACATCTACAAACATCTTTCAATCCTAAATTTATTAACTAATAAAAATTAAGATGACAATGTGTTAATTCTTGCAATTTATACCAATTATAGAGGACACTCTTATCTTTTTGTAATTTTTAAGAATCCTTTAACTAAAAATTGTATATCAAAACCTTTTTCCGCTATATACACTCCTGTCATAATAAACATACATCCTAAGACTGCAATTGGTGTAAGTTTTTCATCAAGAAAGATATATGCAGAAATACTTGTTATCATAGGACCAAGATATATATAATTGGAAGCACTTACCGCACCGATATTCTTAACTATAATGTTCCATAAAAAGAAACAGAACATAGAAGCCAGAAAACCAAGGAATAATATATTAAATAAAACTACAGGATTATAAAACGCTGATATATTAAATTGTAATGGTCTGAAAATGAAATAAGGAAGCAAAGTAATTATTCCATAGAAGAACACCTTTCTTGTGACAAACAAAACATTATATTTATTATTTAATGATTTTATTATAATACTATAAAATGCCCAAGATAACGCTGCCATAATAGTCAAAACATCCCCTATCGGATTAATTTTTAACATAAAACTTCCATTAAACACAACAAAAAGAACTCCCAATAAAGCAATAATAGAGCCTGTTAATAATGTTGGTTTAAGCTTTTCCGATTTATAAAACAACCTAACCAGTATAGCTGTAAATAAAGGTGCAGTACAAATAATAATAGACACATTGGAGGCCAATGTATATTCAAGAGCCATATTCTCTGTTACGAAATAAAGCGAACCTCCCGCTATTCCGGAAGCGACAAACATAAGTTCATCCTTCACTGTATCGGCAAATATTTTCCTTGGTGTAAAAAGTAATATTGAGAAATATGCTATAAGAAATCTGAACAACAGAATCTCTGCTGGAGAGAATCCATTGCTCAGTAATATTTTGGTTGATATAAATGTTGTACCCCAGACAGATGTAGTAAATAGTGCCAAACCATGATAAAATAGTCTGTTATCTGTCAATTTGTTAGTGATCATTATAAGTCTTTTTTAATATCCGGCTATTTCAGCTACTTTATTAGGAATATCGACATTCTCCATTATTCCTGAAAATTGATCAGCTCCTACTCCGATGGCGTAAACAGGAACATATGAAGCTGTGTGAGTATCTGATGTCCAACCCACTTTTGACACTCTGTTTATTGTCTTTATTATAAGTGAAGCAAGGGCACTATCTTCAGAATATTCTGTTTTTGTCTTTTCCTGCTCTCTTTTTTTGATAGCGTTTTCAAAACTATCTCTAATAGCTTTTTCTTGGTTTTCGTCAGGTTTGAATCCACCCCATAGACCTGTCTTTTCCTCTATAAAGTTTTTGAATTTATCCCATGATATATTCTTTTCCTCTTTAAAAAGTTTGAATATTGCTTTTGATAATCCTGATTGTGAGAGCTTCTGAGAATTAAAGTTATCAAACATAAGTGTATAACCCTGAACCCCAAGACCAAGTCCTCCTGTTTCGTGATCGGCGGTCACAACAATAAGTGTTGAGTCAGGTTTTTGCTTATAAAATTCATAAGCAAGCGCCACAGCCTTATCCATATCCAAGACTTCATAGATTGTAGTTCCGGCATCATTTGAATGGCTTGACCAATCAATCTTACCACCTTCAACCATCATAAAAAAACCTTTATTCTTTTTAGATAGAAAATCTATCCCTTTTTCAGTAACCTGCGCCAATGTCAGATCATCATCATCTCTGTCAATAGCAAAAGGGAATGAATCTATAGGTTTTCCCTCTTTTTGAATAAGAATTACTTTATCGGCTTCAACAGATTTTTTATCATATTTTTTTATTCCACGAATCACCTTATAGTTGTTGTCTTTAAACAGAGTAAAAAGATTTTGTTTGCTCTTATCATCCTTTTTGTCAGGAGATATAAATCCTGAACCGGCAAAAAAATCAAAATCTGATTTTGGTAAAAATGTTCCTATTTCATAATACATTCCACGAGATGGTGTATGAGCATAAAAACTTGCTGGTGTAGCATGGTCCACACTTACTGATGTAAGAATCCCCACTGCATTACCTTTTTCTTTTGCTCTTTCAGCAATGGTCTTTAGAGGTTTCTTATGTTCTCTATCCATTGATATTGTTCCATTTTTTGTCTTAACACCTGTTGCAAGTGCTGTTCCACCTGCTGCAGAATCGGTAATAGAATTATCGGTTGAGTAAGTTCTGGCTAACCCCGTATAAGGAAAACTTGTAAAACATAAATTTTCCGCACCAATTTTCCCCTCCTTTTGAGCAAGAAACATTTCAGTCATAACAACTTGGTTAAGCCCCATACCGTCGCCGATAAAGTAAAAAACATATTTCGCCTTTTCATTTGAAGCAAAAACAGATATAAATAAAAATAAGGAAACAAGCAGTGATAAATTTCTTTTCATAGTGTCGTTATATTGTGACTTTTAATTGTTTATTTAAGCATATTCTAAATTTCTTTAGTCTCCAAAATTACTATTTATCTTTTTAATTTTCTGATTTCAGAGTCTATGTTTTAATACATTCATATTAAATTATTCTCGATGTTTGGTATGTTTATAACTCTATAATCTGCCGGTCACCTTTTTTAAAAGATAGTACGTTTTTAATTGCACCATAAATAGATCAAAGTTTCTTATAAAAGCAAAATAACCTGGTTTATACTTATATTCGGGATAAAGCACCGAGATATCACTTCTCTTAAATGCTTCTCTGAACAGACTTAGTAAACTATCTTTCTCCTGAGAAGAAAAACTATTACTGTATCTTAAAAAATAAACAATTCTATCGATAAGTATTTTCCATCTCTCATTTTCCTGTTTCACGATTATTTCGCGATCAGCTTTTTCAGCTAAAAGAGAGCGTCTCAGAGAATCTGCTGCATTAATCCATTCAAATGCAAGCATCGACACTTTATGAGTAGATGACTGATTATGTTGTCTATAATAATATTTTCCGGTTGAAACTCTTACTATACGGCTTTTTAGAAAATGAATATGAGTAGTATTATCATCACTATAGAGCTTTGAGGAATCATCAAAGGGATACTTTTTATGAATCTCATTTTTAATAGCGTAATATCCATGAATATCCCAACTAATACTCGAAAATGCAGCATCTCTTCCGGTTAATGTTCTGTTCTTATTACGCATCTCATAAGGATAACATTCATTTGTATCATCATTATAATAAACTAAATCATATAGAACTGCATCAGTATCTTCCGACTTTTCAAACTCTTTACAGATCATCTCCAAAGCATCCGATTCAAACCAATCATCACTATCAATCATTGTGATATATTCACCCGAAGCAATTTTCAAACCGTTATTTCGAGCAACAGCCTGACCGCTATTAACCTCATTTCTTACAATAATTACCCTCTGATCTTTTTTTGCATATTCCTCAATTATTTCCAATGTTTCATCACTCGATACATCATCAATACAAATAATCTCAATATCAGCCATACTCTGATTCAACAATGAATCGAGTGTCCGTCTGATATACCTACTACTATTATAACAAGCAATCAGAATGCTTATTTTACATTTATATTGTTTAGCCATATATTATCAGGAGTTTCTCTTTAAAAACTTTTCTACAAGTCCGGTTCTTTTATTAAGAAAATAAAAGGAGATCACGGATATTATAATTGCTAAAATTGAGGCCGGGATCAATGTGTAAATAGTTCTGCCATAGTTTAATATTAACATCATACTACAAATCATAGGAAACATCACAATGCTTGCAATTAGAGTACGCTTTGAACCTTTAAAACCGTATTTCCAATATGAATAACCCCAATTAAGTATTATATCAAAAAAGCATGACAACGATATCGACATTCCAAGACCTTTTAAGCCAAATAAATTATACAGTATAAATGATACACCTACAAAAAAGATATCGTAAATAAGTTGAAGTATCATATAAACAACAGATTCTCCCTTTGCTAGTGTCAGATAAGCAACAGGAAGAACGAGAGCTTTGAAAAACATAAATAAAGAGGTCCATAATATCATATCTTGAGCGGGCAGAAATTTACCACTATAAAGAAGCGGTAATATAATGGGCATGAACAACAATAAACCTGCAATCATTGGAGAAATAAGCCATATAGCTATCTCTATCTGATTATTCATCAGCACGTTTCTTTCCTTTGTTTTTTCGCTCAAAGATGATAGTTTCGGAAAATAATCATTCTCCATTGCAACAAATATCATACCCATATAAGTAACACTTATTGCAAAACCGGCATTATACAAACCGACATCATCAATTGTTCCCGTCTTCGTGATATATGCTCTAATAAGATACTCAGCTCCAGAGCCAAAAATTCCCGCAATTATAAATGATATTCCGAGTTTCAAAAGAGATAATCCCTTTTTAAAGTTCAATTTTGAGAAAATACCTTTTTCAAACGGATATATACTAAATGTATAATAAGAGGTAATACAGGCTATCCAGGTAGCAAGAGCCAAAAGAGCAGGCACTATGCCCTTTTCATTCAGCAAATAATATATAGGTACAACTATAAATACAGATCCGACTGCCCCCATTAATGATATTCTGGCAACATCTGAGATTCGCCTTGTCGCTTTTAAAATAGAAAGTTCACATGCGGAAAACGTTGTCAATCCCACAACAAGAGATAAAAGTCTGAAATCATTAGTAAATTCATCACTTTCGAAAGTCAGATTACTAAAATATCCGGCAAGAAGGAAACACACTATAATCCCGGTAAATGAAGCAAGGAAACTCCAGAATCTTATAACTGAAACATACTCTTTGGCTGCTGATTCACCTTCATTATGATATATATGAGATAAATTTTTGATAGAAGAAAAAGAGATTCCGAGATTAGTGGAATTATTGATCAGTGAAATGGCAGAGTTATAAATCGATATATAACCATAGCCCGAAGTACCCAGAATAATTGCTGTCAATTTGTTTCGCACAAGACCCGCAAGCATATTTAAACCTTGCACTCCGCCGAAAATACCGGTATATTTCAATATATCCCGATATTGTTTCCCCTCTTGAGGTTCATCTTTTTTTATATTTTCAGCACTTTGGGCATCCATGACAAACTTTTGAAATAATCATTTTATAACAAATATACTCTTTTGCACCATCTTATGAAAACAATCCTTTTATCTTTGCAAAAGAGGTGATAATCTTGACAAACACTATGCTAAATCCGTTTCTTTCTATTATTATGCCTGTTTACAATGTCGAGGAATTTGTTTCTTCCGCCATTGAGTCTGTCTTAAATCAAAACTTCCGTGATTTCGAACTTATAATAGTTAACGACGGAAGCAAAGATAAGAGCGCTGAAATATGTCTTAATTTTAAAGACCCTCGAATTATTTTTATATCCCAAAACAACAAAGGTTTAAGCGGTGCAAGAAATACAGGAATCAAAGTTGCAACTGGCAGATATATAACGTTTCTTGATTCAGACGATACAATAGCTCCGGATACTTATCAACTCAATGTCGACATAATAAAAGAAAACCCCGAAATAGATATACTGGAATTTCCAATTCGAGAGTTCTATGGCTCCCCTTTTGAAAGAAAACTGACCTTCA
The DNA here is from genome assembly GCA_947074145.1 of uncultured Bacteroidales bacterium. Classification (GTDB taxonomy): domain Bacteria; phylum Bacteroidota; class Bacteroidia; order Bacteroidales; family JAUNSR01; genus JAUNSR01. The sequence goes on along the minus strand of CAMTOJ010000005.1, from coordinate 97,519 downwards.
TCGATAACACCCTTAAATCAGAAGATTCCCTTTTTGATCTATGGATAAGAAATGAGGGACATATTCACAACTATGCTTGCAACAAGATATTTCGTCGAACTCTGTTTTCCGAAATAGAGTTTCCGGAAGGGAAGACTTTCGAAGATATTTATACAATACCCGAAATTGTAAAAAAATCGCATGTTTTCCGATTCTCTTCCTTAGGAGAATACTTCTATTATAAAAGAGACGGTTCGATTACCACATCTTTATCTCTAACGTCATTTTACAATCTTTATTATTCAGCTATTGAGATATATAAGATTATCGACAATAATAAAAAACTATTGAAACAAAGAGATAAATATTCACTTGAAATAATCAATTTCCTTATAAATATTGCAAGAAACGAAAAGAGGGATAAGGTTTCTCTTCTAATAAAAGAAACACCGATTAAAACAATATCAGTTGTTGATCTTTTTAATATGCCAATAAGTATGAAATTAAAAATCAAAAATATCCCATTTGCCCTCTTGGGGCTTAAAGCTCATATTTTTGTTTATACCAATATCATCCGAAAATAAAATTCGATTTATATGAAAATTCTTCTTCTCGGCGATTACAGCAATCTTCACTGGACTCTGGCAGAGGGTCTTCGCAAGCTCGGTCATCAGGTTTGTGTTGTTTCAGATGGTGATTTCTGGAAATCATACAAAAGAGACATTAATGTAAAAAGAGAAAGCTATACTAAATTGGGTGGTATTAAATTTATGCTCAAAATCCTCTCTCTTCTACCTCGATTCAGAGGTTATGACATTGTGCAAATAATAAATCCTATCTTTTTCGACGTAAAGGCAGACAAGAATTTATTTATTTATAAATATTTGCGTAAGCATAACAAAAAGATATTCATGGGGGCAAATGGTGCCGATTACTATTGGATTAAAACTTGTCTTGATGGTAAAACTTTCAGATATTGCGATTTCAATATTTTTGGAAAAGAAAGAGACACTCCATACAATCGCAAAGAGATAAAAGACTGGATTGGAAGTGACAAAGAAAAGCTCAATAAATATATCGCCAATGACTGCGACGGCATAACATGTTGTTTGTATGAATATTATGCATCATACATAAACAAGTTCCCGGGCAAAACTTTTTTTGCGCCTCTCCCGATAAACAAAGAAAGTATTAACATTGAGAAGATGGAATTATTAAAAAAAGGTGAGGTAAAAAGAGAGAGCAATAAAATAAATTTTTTTATAGGAATTTCTAGAGAAAGAACCACTGTAAAAGGAACAGATATTATGGAAAAGGCGCTTGACCGACTTCACCAGAGATATCCCGACAAATGCAATATTCTTAAAGCAGTGTCGGTAGCTTTTGAAGAGTACAAAAAAATGCTCGACGGTTCTGATGTAATACTCGATCAAATTTACTCATATACACCTGCTATGAATGCTCTTCTTGGTATGTCGAAAGGACTTATTGCTGTCAGTGGAGGTGAACCTGAAAATTATGAGATTATAAATGAAACTGATATTTTTCCTATAATAAATGTTCTTCCCGAAGAAGATGATATTTACAATAAGCTCGAAACTCTTGTTCTTAATCCGGATTCCATAGATCGCCTCTCAATGGAGAGCATAGAGTATGTATTAACACATCATAATAATATTGATGTGGCAGAAAGGTATCTTGAGATATGGAAAAATTCTCAATAATATAAATATATCAATATGGCTTTGGAAATATAAGTTTTATTATCATTTAAAAAACTATTTATACAATACCTTCCGCTTTACAATAACACAAGTTAACTTAAAAAAAACTTTGAAAATAAAATTTATAATTACTTTCGTTAACCATTTATGATTAGTATAGAATATAAATTCTGTTAGCTCTCTCTTAGATATTGATAAATTGTATAAGACTATCCATAGACTTTAGACGATTGCGTAAATGTATAAACTATTTATCTGCCTAATAAAACATTAATGTTACGATCAAAAAGTATTTTCATTAACATAAAACGGTATATCCTTTTTATGATGTTAGTGTTTAATTTCACAATTATATTTCCTCAGGAAAAAGAGAAAGTTTCTGTAGACCCTTTCCTTCTGGTTCTTTCTTCATATAATCCGGATAACTATAGATTTGCCCAATTCACACGAGAACTCGAGAAATATTTTGACGACAAAGGTCATAATGAGCGAATTTTAATTGAAGATATGGGATATAACGGTATTTCAAATATTAGTACCTGGAAAGAGAAAATGAAAGATATCCTTTTAAAATATGATGATGAAAATTTAAAGGCAATCCTTATCCTTGGCCAAGAGGCATGGTGTTCGTTTATCAATCAAGATACATTAGTTCGAAACGTTCCATTTTTTGTTTCATTTGCAAGTGACAACGTCTTAAAACTACCTGATAATAATGAAACAAACGAATTTAGTATATTGAGTGTAACGAAAGATTATGAAAATCATCAGTTTCGAGGTGGTTTTCTAAATGAATACGATGTCGAAGGGAATATTAAATTGATACAACACCTCTATCCTGATACTAAAGAAATAGCCTTCTTATCTGATAATTCCTACGGTGGCATTGCCATTCAATCACTTCTCAAAAAAGAGATGAAAGAGAAATTCCCCCATTTAAATCTCTTATTTCTTGACTGTCGCTTTGAATCGATTAATACAATTAAAGAACGCATAACAAATTTATCTAGTAACACTGCACTTCTTATAGGTACCTGGAGAATAAATAAGAATGGATTATATCTTTCCAAGAACATAATCAGAGATATCATTCCGGCAAATTTGAACATCCCCGTTTTCTCACTTACGGGAACCGGAATTAATGATGTTGCAATAGGCGGATATATTCCTGCTTATGGTTATAATGTGGAATCCATCGCAGATAATATCATGAATTGTTTTGATTCTACTGAGGTTATAAGAGATATTCAATTAACAAAAAGCGAATATCATTTTAATAAAGACAAATTAAAGAAATTCGGTATATCCGATTATATGTTACCTTCAGATCGAGTAATAAATGATCCCTTAGAAAGCAAGATAAAAGAGTATCAAGATTATATAACAATTATATTAATTGTACTTTTTCTTATCTGTATTTTATTTGCCAAATATATTATAACAGATAAAAAACTTAAATTAAAACATGAAGAGCTTCTCATTGCTCTTGAAAAAGCAGAACAATCTGAAAAACTTAAAACTGCATTTCTTGCAAATATGAGCCATGAAATCAGGACACCTTTAAATGCTATTGTCGGATTCTCCGATATGCTTATCGACTCAGAAGAACATGAAGAAAGAAAACAATTTGGAGATATTATCAATACCAATAATAATCTACTTCTCAATATAATCAACGATCTGCTTGATCTTTCAAAAATAGAAGCCGGATCACTTGATTTTCATATGGAACAAATTCCCCTTAATAACCTTTTTCAAAATGAATATTCAAGCTTTAAATTTCGTGTTGATCCTAATGTAGAGTTCATACTTGACATACCTCAAAAAAACATATATATATGGATGGATCCCAAACGACTTAGCCAAATCTTATCAAACTATCTTTCGAATGCTATTAAATTTACTAAGAGCGGTAAAATAACACTGGGCTACCATGATATGAATAATGGCGTTTATATGTATGTTGAAGATACAGGTATAGGAATAGCAGAAGAACATCATCCGAAAGTATTCAACAGGTTTGAAAAGGTGGATACCTTCGCTCAGGGAAGCGGTTTGGGATTATCAATTTGTATGGCGCTTGCAGAGGCTGTGGGAGGTAAAACCGGTTTTGAGTCAGAAATAAACAAAGGTAGCAAGTTCTGGTGCTGGTTGCCATATAATGTTTCTACTGATAAAAAAGACTTCTCTCCTGCTACTGTAAAACTACAGAAAAAGAATTTAGATATTACGGCTGTTTAATTATGAATATATTATCGTCTTATATCTTTTATATACATGAATGAGCTCGGAATTACACCGAGCTCATTTCTTTTAATTATGATTTAATAATCCCGTTATTATACATTTAAATATATTTTAAAAATCCATTTTTACAGGAATAATTTTCCTACACCTTGCAAGGTGTTATTTAAAAACCAGCACGGTTTGAATCAACACCTTGCAAGGTGTCATTAAAAATCCTGCAAGGATAATAGAAAACCAATTAATAAAAACACATATCATCGTGTCCTGTAAATCTATTTGTTGATATAAGAATCGACGATATACTAACCTTTATTTCACTATATATAACAAAAGAATCCCGAAAGTTATATTTAAAACTTTCGGGATTCTCTTTTTTAATCCGTTACAAATGTTTTTATTCTTGTCGGATAATTTATATCTCTTAGAATGTATATTTCACACCCACCTGGCCTCTCCAGCGAGAGTAGTAGTCTGAGTAGCTGAATTTCTCATAATCAGCACCACCGTTGAAAGTATATACTCCTGTTCTTGTATTGTATGATACAGGTGAAAAATATTGGTTACCTCCATATACTCTACCCCACTCCTTATTAAGAAGATTACCAACATTCATAATATCAAAAGAAAGCTCAAGTTTATGAGTATTTTTTCCTGATTTAATTTTGAATGCTTGTGCGATATGAAGGTCGAAGTGGTGTTCGAAAGGCTTATTTGCAGCGTATCTTTCGAAATATTTACCACGATTGTTCTTCATATAGTGGTCATTTCCTAACCAACCTTTAAGACCCTCTGCATGCTCGGCAGAAATAAGATTTTTACCTTGTAATTCGTCGATTTGAGCATCAGTAAAGATAAACATAAGGTCGTTTCCATTAGCTCCGTCACCATTAAGGTCACCGTTCAAATAAACAGAATATGGATCACCGCTTTCACCTGTATAGATAAGACTTATAGTTGTCTCATAGTTTTTCAACCATGTCTTATTATAGGTAGCTGCTACTTTTACGCTGTGAGGACGATTGTAAGCAGAGAAACCTAATTCAGGATTGTTCGGATTGTTTGTAGTATAGTTATATCTCCAGTTTGATTCAGCAACTGATGAAGAGCCTGAGTTTACAGATTTCGACTGAGTGTAAGAGTATGAAGCCATAAGGTCAAGACCAAATGCAAAGCTCTTCTCAAGTCTTGTAGAAAAGTTATATGAATAACCTTTGTTTGTATTACTCAATTCATAGATATTTGAATAGGCACCTACACCATCATCTGTTATCTTTTGGAAAAGTGGACGATTGTCGAAAGAAAGATCATGCTTGCTGCTAAGTGTTTCATCTGTTTTTTCGTAAGCAAGATTCTTATAAACAATATCGTTCATTGTCTTAGAGTAAAGACCCTCTACTGTCCATTTGATATCTCCCGGCAAATTGTATTCTAATGCAAGATTAAAACGTGCACTTTGTGAGAATTTGAAATCATCACTGAAAACATTTACCTGTTGAGAACCTTCGGTTGCACCAACTACGTTAGCTGCCTGTTTATCCGGATTCGGATCATATATAGGATTAAGGTCCCCTTTTGTTATATTGTATGTCTGATACTGAAGACCTGTATAAGTAAAGCTATTACCCAACCAAACGAAAGGAATACGTCCTGTAAAGATACCGGCACCTCCTCTTAATATAAGATTGTCGGTTGCTCTAAAACGGAATCCTGCACGTGGAGACCAAAGAGGTCGGCTGCTTATTTTTTGATTTGTTTTTACATTCCATCCTCTTTTTTGTGCTATTTCATTAAATGCCACATTTTCAGTAGGAGTATCTACAAACAAAGGTATATCTGCTCTTAATCCGTATGTAAGATTAAAGCGTGGAGTTACTTGCCAGTTATCCTGAGCATAGAAACCAAGTTGAACCGCACCAAAGCGTGGTGCCCAATCAGCTCTTCCGGTAACATCTTTATTTGCCTGTTGGAAACGGTAGTTATCTATGATACCTTCGTAGAATTCGTCAAGACCGGAACCATTACCATTCTTATCATTATAATAATAAGCTCCATAAAGATCCTGAATGAAAAGATTCTTGAAAGTGTAGAACTCGTTATGTGTTCCGAATGTCAATGTATGAGAACCTAAAAGAAGGGTAAGATTGTCTGTTAATGTAACGATATCCTGGTCAAGTGTATTTGCCATAGATGATCTATCATTTCCAAGACTTATAAACTGGTCACTACCAAGACTGATTCTGATATATGGGAAAGGATCACCCACATTACGGCCGTCTCTTACTCTTACATAAGAAGCGCGAAGCTCGTTGCTTAAATTTTGTGATAATTTTGATTGAAGTTCAGCGATCACGGAGTTTGTTTTAGAATTGAACTCATATCCCTGATCTGAAGAGTAAAGATTATTGGCTGTTCCTGTACCTGAAAGCTGGGAAGCATTTACATAACTCCAACGAACAGATGCCTGATGATTGTCATTAACATTCCAGTTAAGTTTGAAACCTGCTTTATCTGATTTAGAGAAAATCTTATTAGCATCGAAGTTTCCTGTATATCCATAATTGTCGCGCATGAAAGCAAGTACTTCATTTGCTGTTTCCACATCAATATTCGACGATTCGCCTCCTATCTTATTAGTATTTGGATACTCTTTATTTGCTTTTTCATAATTGGCGAAGAAGAACAATTTATTTTTGATAATTGGTCCTCCAACTGTAGCTCCGTAAGTATATTCCGATTGTTCGGTATAAGGCTTACTCAGATTTCCATTAGGAAGTATATATTTATCTCCAATAATACTTTGATTATTTCCAAAGAAGTAAGCAGAAGCATGAAAGTCATTTGTTCCCGATTTTGTGATGGCATTGATCGCTCCTCCTGTAAAACCTGACTGGCGTACGTCGAAAGGCGCTACGTTTACCTGTATCTGATCAACCGTTTCGATTGAGATAGGATTTGTACCTGCCTGACCTCCGTTTTGTCCGTTTGCTGCCAAACCGAATGCATCATTATTCATCGCACCGTCAACCTGAAAACTGTTGTAACGATTACTTGTACCGGCAAAAGACATAGCTCCTGAATTTGAAACACTAACTAAAGGATTCATCCTTGTTACATCTCCGATACTTCTGCTAACTGTTGGCAGTTTCTGAATATCATTAGCACCAAATCGCATTGCCGCTCCATTGTTTGACATCCCGGCTTTTGCCGAAACAACAATTTCATCAAGCAATTCTGAAGCTTCCGTCATGTCTATATTCAAAGGATAAGAGTCACCTAAAGACAATTGGATATCAGTGATGATCTCTGTTGAATAACCTATATAGGATATTTCAACCCTGTATGGACCACCGGCACGCATGCCTTGAATTGTAAACTTTCCGTCAAAATTGGTAACTGTTCCGTAACGTGTACCTGACGGCTCATGTAAAGCCTGGACATTTGCTCCGATAATCGGCTCTTTTTCTTTATCTCTGATACTACCGAACATTGAGGATGTCGTGACCTGAGCATTTGAAACGAAAGAAATAGTAAGGAAAACTGCGGCGAGGAAATAACGCACTTTTGTTGACATTGAGTAATAATTAAAAAATGTATACTATAAACAATAATGTACTGCAAAATTAGTCCATTATTCCAAAACTCCTATTACAAAGACGCTACAAAACATGCTTTTCAACATCTTTTTAACTTTATTACACTAACATAACATGTTTAATATCTTAATTTGTGTTTATTTAAAATCCTAAAGTATTATTTTAACAATTGCTATATTGTTTAATTTCGAAATGAATATTATTTTATAAATCAGTTATATATAACAAAAAAAGGGTAATCCGATTATGGATTACCCTTTGAAAAGTTAAAACATGTTAGCTTAATATTTCACAATCTTATAAATTGATTTTTTTCCATTAGGCTCAAGAATATTTATAAAATATACTCCTTCTTCATAATGTCTCATATCAAGTGAGATATTATTAGCTGATGGATTAGTATCGTATATTTTAACTCCGGAAAGATCAATAATTTCTATCAGAGAGATTTCAATTCCGTTTATAATCACATTGACATAATCATTAGTTTTTGTAGGATAAATATCAATACCCGAACTTAGCTTATCAAGTGAACTTGGACTTAGATTTATAATATATGGGGAATCTATTGATCCGAGCATTGCATCATCAGAATATTCCAGATTTTGATTGATAGATTTTATCACACCATTATTTTTAACTTTAAACGATAGTTTGTCATTATTTCCATCACCTGATACAGTTAAGAATAATAGTCCATCAGGTGTAGATTTTATTGCTCCGCGACATTCGTCATCAGAGAACACTGCTACTTCAACATCTTTTTGGATCTCATTATTATCATTAACAATGCATATCATCGTCATATTACTTGAGTATTTATTATCAGCAGTAACCTTGAATGTTTCCGATTCATAGGATACCATACTTATCATATAACCATCTTTAGATCTTGCATTTCTTGGAGCACTGTTTGGAAATGTAAACACTTTATCTTTATCTGAAGAAGATTTATATAGATATCCACTTCCCGGTTGCATTCCTCCAAGAGGACCAACCCAAGTATAACCGTTATAGGAAGCAAATCCTTTATGTCCTTTTACTACATCACCAGCTTGAGGATCAAGTCCTGCCAAGGCATTATTCAAAGACATCGAATATGATGGAGTGTAACCAATCCAGTTCCAACCGTTCTGTATTGAAACAGGAGATTCAGAAGGTAGCACACTTTTACCTATAGCTCTAAGTTGGTCACTTTGGCATGTTTTTACTTTGTACATATTACCTACAGCAACAGTTTCAAGAGAACCATTCCACATATCGGACGAAGGAACAGCGAAAGAAGATTTCCCTTTAATGATTTCAGCAAAAGGTAATATATTGCCATATATGTTGTTAACCGACATATCATCTTCGTCTTTGATATGAATAGAGGTCCAGTTCCAGCCTTTATTAAGATTAACTCTTTGTTCGATCATATCTTTTGCATTAAGAATCAACGGTTCTGCAAATTCACCATAAATAGTATTATCGGTAAATGTTATTTTTTGCGAGACTTTTACAATAGGATATATATTTCCGGTAGAAGCATCCCATATTCTGAATTCTATATTTTCATTTATTGATGATAAATTTCCATATAGATCTATCATTGTGTAGTATGTATCATAAATATCATAATATTTAGGCGATGCAACTCCAACACATACATCATTAATAAACGCTGCAACAAGATCATCTTCATCTTCTGATATTAGGTTATCGATAAATACCTGACCGATAACATTTGATGTTAATTCATAATCTGCAGCATTCACACTCCAGTCAGGTCTTTCTCCTGTAACAGACAATGAAATGGTAAACGGTTCATTGATGTTCTTATTTCCTGCCAAATAAATAGTCTCTTCATATTTTCCGATTGCAGCATATTGATCAACTGTAAATTTGATAGTTTTCTCTGACAAAGGTCTTAGACTTCCTGAAATATCACTTGCTTTCAGCCATGAAGGAAGAGATGATAGTGACCAACTTTCAGTTTCTCCTCCATTGTTAGAGATTACCACATCAAATGTTGAGCCAACCAATGTCTCAGCTTTTATTGAAACAGACTCATCTTTCCATTTTAGGTTGTTTTTGCTTACATAAGCACTCCAAGTTGTAGGAAGAGAAAGATTGTTGTTTTCATCTCTTACATCTTTAACCGTAAAGAAAAGTGTTGTACCTTCAATTCTATCCTCAGACTCATTTATATCAATTATAATCTTATTATCAGAAGCGACAAATGAGAAATCAACAGCTGTCATTGTGATATTTTCTTTCAATGCAGGCGCATCTTTTTGAAGTTTAACTCCGGTTGTATATTCCGCATTGCCTGCTTTACCTTCGCTCTTATCTTCGAATGAAGAGGAAACTACAACTTGATTACCTGAATCGAGACCTTTGGTTTCAAACGGATAATAAGCAACAAGACCTGCCTCACTTCCTGATAATCTGTTATAGATATTTTCAGAGATCATATCTGATGTCAGACGAGCTTTCCATAATCTGAATTCATCAATTCCACCTTTCAAGTAATCTGCATAAGCTGATTTATTGGAGTTTTCAACTCTGTAGCGACGAGCACCAAGAATAATTTTATCTGTAGCAACCGCAGGTACTAACGATCCTGATATCTGTTTTACAGATGTACCATCGATATAAAGTATTGCATTTCCATTTCGCTGAATATTCATTGCAAGTTGATGCCATGTATTGTCAGCATAATTATTATTTACTGTCGCATATACAGTTCCGTCAACTACAAGTTCGGCATTTCCGTTTTTATTTAGACGGACACATAAAGCTGAATCATTTACACTGAATAAAGTGGAAACGCCATCATTTAATTCTGCTCTGAACCACATTTCAATTACACAATCTTCATTTGTAGAAGCAGGGCAAAGCGATGTATTGATTGCTATATACTGACTTCCGTTAAGAGATGCAGCGTAATTATCTGCTTCAATATGCCAAGAATTAGCTGAAGCAATTGTTAAATGTCGACTTCTTGCTTTATCCTTAGCTACTAATCCGCGACCCTCTTCCATACTCCAGCAACCGATAAGGTTAGGAGATGTTGCACTCTTAGAAACATACATTTGAGACTGAGCATCTACAAAACTTCTCGCTTTTTTCCATAGTGTCAATTCATGCATTGCTCCCTTAAGACCATTACCAATTTTCAAACGTCCGTTTCCATTATATTTCTCAACATTAATATATTTGAATAATGCTTTTTCTGAAGCATCCATTGCAATGTAAGATGTAAGAGTTGCTTCCTTATCATTATTTTCATATGACATATAAAGGAAAACCCACTTATTCATTGGAATCTTATTCGTAGAACTATATTCTTTATTTCCGATTGTAGCAATAATATTTCCGTCTGCATCGGTTGAGATAACAAATTTACTTTGTCCGTTTCCATGAGAAATAATCTCTCCTGCTGAAGAAACTTTAATCCACATATCAATTGAAAAATCTTTATTAGAAAGATCAATATCTGCCTGAGTGTAAGCTGCTTCACCTTGAAGCTTCATTGCTACACTGTGATCAATTTTATAGCCGTTTAAGCGACCCTCAACGCTAAAGTTCTCTAATTTTGTTAGCGATGCTCCTTTTATTGTTTCATTAAATGTTATTGAAACTTCATTATCATCAGAGATGATTCCGTTAGAAGGAGTTGGGCGACCCATTACAAGAGGTTTAGCCATATCTTTTATCACATTTATTTGATTTGATTCGTTGCGAATCTCCTCATTTCCATTCATACAAGCCGTAACAGCTCTAAATGAATATGTCTGATCAGGATATAAAGCCTTATTACTCATTGCAAATGAATAAGTCAAACGTCCTCCGTCAGGAAGTAACTCATTATTATTTGTAAGATCAGACTTCGATAATACATACTCTTTCACAAGACTCCATTCAATATCTCTTTCACCTTTATATTGAAGACGAATAGCTTTAAGATTATTGAATGTTTTGTCATAATCTTTTATTCTAATATCCAATGTATCTGATGTATATGTATTCATAACTCTGTTGTCTATTTCAAGTGTAATATCTGTACAACTTGGAACAAAATATGCGGAAAGAGAGATTGTATCTGCTATTACATCATGAGTACCGGTCGGATCGGCTTGACATTGTGATTTAAGAACAACTTTAATATTCTCATAATCCATAATATCCGGTCTTGACTGTTTCAACAATAATGTTTTTGTCAGTGTCTCACCTGCACGAACAAGAATAGAACGACCTGCTGTTAATGCAGCTCCATCCATTGATAAAGCAGCTCCGTTTGGATTCGATTCGTCAACTAAAGCAAGATCAAACCATGAATCCTCATCAATTTCAGATATATTTTCCAATTTAACTGTAAATGTTGCAGCTTTTCCCGCAGGTACATCTGTAGCATAGGAATCAACAACAGAGATCTGAGGTATCTCTATTTGCATAGTCGATTCTGACAAGATATAGCCCGGTTTGAAATATTTAGAAACAACTTCTCCTTCAAAAGGACATGATGTTTGTCCACCGCGAGTTCTGAATATTGCTCCAAAACCGTCAGGAGCCTGATAAACATCAACAGTCAAAGCATCATCGTCACCCTCCTCTTTAAGGGTATATCCTGTTGTGATACATGTTTCACTACTATTGGTAGTATTTCCAAAATATTTAGCACCTGTTTTAGTAAGGGCAGAAACTGCAATTCCTGTTTTATTGATTTCAAAACCTGTATCCAAACCAAGTACAACAAGTGTTTCAACTTCCCTTTCATGAGAACTTGATTCACCACTACAATTAGTAGTGCTCGATTCTATAGTTGCACCTGAATCGAAAGAATAGTTTTGATCAAGCCATTTATTTCGGTTTTCAATGGCATTATATTTAGCTTCTTCATTATCGGCAAGAGTATTTTCCCATCCCGTAATTTGCTCATTATACCATAGAACCATATCCTGATATGCTATTTTTGGGTCTCTGCTTTGAGGAAGTACCATTTTATAACTTGGACCTTCGGTTGCCGATTTATTTGTATTGGCATCTTTGCCCCATACTGATTTATCAAAATTCCTTGATCCGAATTTAACATTGTCTTTTTTCAATAAAGTAAGATAAACTACTTCATCACCTGTATTGATATAATTATTATATACATCTTTGGTCACCTCTTTAAGGAGAGCGTCTCTATTCAAAAAGAGATTAGGTATAAGGCTATTTTCAATAAAGTTTGTAGTATAATTAAAGCTTGTACTGAATTCTGAGCCTGTAGTAATTACATCTTCAAGCTCAATTGAATATTGACCATCTTTTTTTACCAAACCTATCTGACGAGCATTTCCAAATATAATATTAGTTGCCGATCCGATAAATAGGTCACCTTGTGCACCTACGAAATCAAATCCATCTGAGGTACTTATATTTTTAGTTGTGGTTACTGTTGTTGTCCATGTTTTAGAGCCTGAATAGTTTGCATTTATTTCTGCTCCTATTTTTATATCTGTCTTTTGTCCAACCTCATTAATCACACCAAATCCCGGAGTTCCAGCAATGGTTGTTCCATAAAGGCCGACAGAGGTAGTCGTAGTCACCTCATTATTAGTAATGATTGAACCACCATCCATCTCTTCTGTTGTAAGAGTTACTCCTTCTTCCCAAAATGCGCTTGAATTAGTTCCCGGAGGATCACGAAGTACCATTAAAACTTTATCAGGTCCTGATGTTACAAAATTATTTCCTGAAGGAAGATTACCAAGAACAACACCCGCAAATGAACTATTTTCACTCCATGATTTAATTGCACCATTATAGTTATAAACGATGTTTAAACCTCTTTGATAAGGAGCTACAATATTAGGAAAACCGGCTCTCCATGTATAAACTCCCGTACCTAAAGAATCTAGTTCCAGTTGATTCTCTTCAAGTTCAACTAAATCTCCGGCTTTAACCGAAGCTCCTGATTCATTGGTTCCTGATTCTACATAAACTTTTTGAGAAGCACTCATTGAGTTGGTTATAGTAATAACAATACCGTCAAGAGCGACTTTCGATTTTTTTACAACATCTTTATTGTCCTTATTTACATATTCTTCGTAAGCCTCTATTTTAAAGTTATAACAGCTGTTTTGAAGGAAAACAGGTGATGGAGTTCCATTTTGAGAAGAGACCAAATATTTAACCTTGTCATTTTCCACAACATAAGCATCAATCCTCTCCGGCTCATCCATTGTTATGTCTTGATAACTTAGTTTAGATTCTCCGAATGCGTCGTCATTATTACTCATATCAGAAACCTTAAAAACCGGTTCAGACAGATGTTTAAGCTTCATCGAAGCTACATATTGAAATTCTTTACTATTTCCATTATCCAATATAATAGAATCGGTATTTATCATCTGGACATTTGTAGCATCAATCTTTGAGATATTACCCGCATCAAATTTTACATCAGAATTGTTTACAATGTCAACCGATTTAACAGTGTATTCAATTGGAGGAAGCTTAACAGCAAATTCACCAGTCAGAGAATCAGTAACAACAACAATTGTTTTGGTATCATCAATCGTTTTTCCTCCTGATATATAAGCAGTGCTATTTACATCCTTTGTAGGTGATTCTAATTTTTTTACGCTATTGTTTGGCAAAAAAGATAAAACTCCATTTTTTGTTTGAGAAACAACATTCATCTGATATATTCCTGCTGTAAGCTCAATCTTAGCCTTACCAAGATTATTTTCACTCAATGCCATTCCAAGAGGTTTTTCAAACTCAACATTTCCACCTGTTACACGACCAGCTACGGTAACTAAAGTATTGTCGTAGAAATACATATTTTTAAGGTCGTTGGTAAATGTATTGACTTTTATATTATTGGCATCTGCCGGGTATCTTCCGTTATCAACGAATTCATGACCTGTTTTTCTCGCCTGAATGAAGTGATCTCCAATAGGAACTGAAATTTCATAACTTCCGTCTTCTCTTGATGTTATAACTTCTCCGTTTTTGCTGCAAATTACTCCGTCAACATAAAAACTTACACCTTCTACAGGATAAAGAGAACCTTCATAATAAACATTTCCTGAAACTGTAAAGCTTGATTCGTCAACATAATCGATACTATTGAATGTTGAAGATGAAGTTGAAACAAACACAGGACGCTTACTTGGATTAAATTTGTGAGTTCCGAGTGTTGGAATTATGTTATATTGTAATCCGTCGGTTGTATAAGGAACAGTATTAATAAGATAGTTACCATCCTCATCGGTAGTTGTTTTATTGGATAATTGAGTTGAAGAGGGTGCATGTTCCGAATGTTTTGCCAAGCGACCCAAAACTCCGTTTCTTTTATTAAATACGCTTCCCTTGCCGGATATATCAAAAACTTTCTCTACACCATATTCATCACAACGATAATATCCTGTAAGATTATTTTCTTTACCGGATATAAAAGCGTCGTAATTGTTCTTTATTTCAGTTGCATCGAGAGATTTACTCCAAAATCTAATCTCATCGATATAACCCCCAAAACTTGATTTTCCTGAAATATCTTTACCTAATCTTACTTTGTTGTTAGGTGAAGTCAATTGAGACTTCTTAAATATTGCGTGATTAAGGTCTATATTATCAAATACTCCGGTGTATGCTTTATTTCCATTCTTGTATAAAACACAAGTAGCAGAGCTGTTTTGTGTATCAATTTTTACACTTAAAGAGATATGTACCCATTGTCCTGAATTAAGAGTAGTAGTTGTTGTTTTGGTATTACCCATAAAGTCGATTTCTACATAGGATTTATTTCCATTATAGATATTGTTTACTCCTAATTTCACAAGATCATTCTTTTCAAAGATTATATTATAATCATCTGCCATTGACTCTCGGCTTATCCATGCCTGGAATGTAAACTCTTTATCGTCGCTGACATCTATTACATCTCCCGGTAAATCAAGATATGACTCGGATTCATTTTCATTAAAATATAAAGATTTATTCTTTGAATTATCATCATTTCCAACTACTGAAACAGTTACGCCTGAAACACCCTGACTACCGTCATACGCAATACGTCCGGATATAGTTCCGTATGGCTGACTATATCCTATATCAGACATCATATAGCCGGTAGCATAACTGGATGTAGATTCGTTGTTCTCATCAGGATCACTTAAACACTCCGAATAACCTGTTATTACATAATTATATAATATCCCGGCATCCATTGATTTATCCTGAAAACTATAATCGGTAAGTCCGGTATGAGTTATCTGCTGAATTGTTATTGGTGTTCCTCCGTTAACCGGAGTTCTTGTTATTGCAAAATATGTAAAATTGCTTTTTTCTGCCGGCACTTTCCATGTCAACAATACATTATTATTATAATAACCTTTTGAAGCTTCAAATGAAGATATCTCACGCTCTTTGTTATCAGGCATATAGAATGAAAAAATTTCACTTTCAGTTGTTTTACCAAGCGCAGTTACATCGATTCTGAATTTATATGTTTGACACCCTTGGGGTATTGTTACATTGCATTTGCTATCTGAATATGATGGAGATGCAATCAATTTCCCATCCATAAATAACCTTACTGTAGCTTCCTTATCCCATATTCCATCTATCTGATCCCTTTTCCAACTTACGACAGCTACAGTTGATTGAGTTTCTGTAGAAACCTCAGTGACAGATAAAGTATTATAATTTGTTTTAATACTTGTTGTTGATGTGGAATTCATAAACTCTTCCCATAAATTGTCCTTTGCAAACTTTACTTTTCTTACTCTAAATGAGTATGGAACTGTGCCAAGATTACATTCTTTATCGGAAAGCTCATAATTATAGTTATAACTTGTCTTATTATCAACATGCTCTATGGTTGCAATTTTCTCCCATATTGATTCAGTAAGCTTCTCTATAACATACGGCGATTTATCCGGATCTTGGGCAGGCAAATTAACATCCCATTTCAATTGGATAGTCCTGCTGTTTTGAGTTGTTAGAAAATTTGTACTCTCCATAGATGAAATATTACCCATAAACATTGTTGAAGATGTTTTTTCCTGAAGATAAGGGCTATTACCGCTACCGTCTCCCATTCCATCGGGATTAGTAAATGATTTTACTCTTATATAAACACCATTTGTCCATTCTTGGGCAGAAAGAAGCACTTGGTTATTTTTATCTTTATATTTGAGCAACGATGCATCTGCTACACTTTCCTTACTTTTTGACGAGCTTAAATAGATAATTTTTCTATCTACCCAATCGGATTCGTTTAGAGATGTTTGTACTACAACTTTTGAATTTGTTTCACTATACCTATAAAGATTTGATACGGCTACATCAAATTCACAATCACCGGTATTCTCATTTAATTTGCTATTTGAAACGGTTACATTATAATCATAGACACTAGATTTTATAGGATCATGAGTTACATTTTTATTGTGAACATGTTCTTTTGATGTTATTACCAGACCTGTTAAAGAGAATGTTATGTTTTTATTAATATATGGTGTATTAGGATACCAATATAAGTATACGTGATTCGCTTCATCATGTGATCTTGAAATTAGATATTGATTTCCTTTTTGGGAATTTGGATTATAATTAATATTTTGCCATCCACTAAATTTATCAGATAAACATAATCGAGCATAATCTTCCTTTAAATAATTTTTTATGTAGACATAAACTGCACCGACGTTTCCATTGTGATCTTCAAATTTTTGCCAATATGAATCAAGTCCAAAAATAGCCTTCTTTTCAGAACCTACAGTTGCATAAATTTTAAAATCATTTATCCAGTTATCATCATAAGAATAATCAAAAGTCCTAATAATAAAAAGATATGCTCCTCTATTAGAATCCCATTTCACACTAAAATGTTCTCCATCAAATTTATATTCAGGCGATATATTCCCCGCTTTGGAGTTTATACTTCCACCTAATAACAAAAAAATGAGCATAGCAACGCTAAGCCATCGTTTACTTAATAACCAATTACCGGGACTTCGCCTCGGTAATTCCCCTAATAAATTTTTAATCATAATAATTTAATTGATTTTTTACACCCAATTTACCTGCATGTCTGATTTTTTCCTTTCTAATAATACTATTCATCTGAAGTTTTCATCAATGAATTTTACCTAACAACACTTTCTTCACATTTATAATCAGAATTAACTTCTTATTCAACCATATTTTTAATTCAACATCAAACAGATAAGGCAATTGTTTATTTTTACATATCAAAATTAATATTAACACAATTAAGTCTATTGTCTATTTAACAAAAGCAATTGTCTATTTGACAAAAGCATCATTTTACTACCCATTATGAAACATTTTGATACCAAATAAAAATTATAACTAAATATTTAATTGCATCTCTCTTAAAAAAATAGAATGGTGACATTTCGATATTAATCAATCTTACAAAATGTTTTTATTTAAATAATATGGTATTTGATCTATAAAAACTGATATAGATTTAATATTATATTTGTAATCAGAAAAAAATCAAAAAAAGCGTTAACACATTATACATTGACATATGAAATCATCACTTAGATTATTGCTACTATTCTTTGTTGTACTTTTTACTACATCATCAGTTACAGCACAAGAAACTGAACTCCTTTCGCGTCTTAATTCTCTTAACGGAATAAAAAATATAACCCAAATAGAATCGGAACATTTTTCTGAAAAATATGTGATGTTTATTGAGCAAGAACTTGATAATACGGATAAAAAGGCAGGAAAATTTGATCAAAGAATAATAGTTTGTCATAGAGGATTCGATAAACCTACCGTATTGGTCACAGAAGGGTATGAAGCAGAAAGATATCTTTCTCCTAAATATATCGATGAACTTGCTTCTTTATTCAACACAAATATCGTGGTTGTTGAATATCGTTACTTCAGTAAATCTACTCCTGAACCTTGCGATTGGAAATATCTAACTGTAGACAATTCACTTTATGATCTTCATAATATCCGCAATACGATTGGTGAAATTTATAAAAATAAATGGATCTCTACAGGAATCAGTAAAGGTGGACAAACTACAATGTTTTATCGCGCTTTATTCCCCGAAGATGTGGATATATCTGTGCCTTATGTTGCGCCATTAAATATGTCTCTTGAGGATGGTCGTCATGAACCTTTTATTGAAAAAGTTGGTGACAAGAAAAGCCGTAAGAAAATTAAGGATTTCCAAACCGAACTACTTAAACGTAAACCTACACTTATACCTATGTTTAGGGAGTATTGCGAATCAAAAAATTATGATTTCAGACTTCCGATTGAAGAGGTTTTCGATTTTTCTGTACTTGAATATTCTTTTGCTCATTGGCAATTCGGACTATCTATTGATAAGATCCCATCATTAAAATCAACAGATAAAGAGTTGTTTGATTATGCGATTAAAATTCTTGAACCTAATTATTTCTCTATTCAAACACCTTACACATCTTTTAATGTGCAGGCTGTAAAGGAACTCGGATATTATGGATATGATACTAAACCATTCAAAAAATATCTTACAATTGACAGTTCCAAGGATTATATGCGTCGACTTATGGTGTGTAAAGAATTATCAGAAGAACCTTTCGACATTTCACTTTATAACAGAACTGTAAATTATCTAAAAGAGAACGACCCTAAAATGATATTTATTTATGGAGAATATGATCCATGGAGTGCATCAGGAGTAACTTGGATTGATACCGATAAGAAAGACAATCTTAATATTTTTGTTTGTCCAAAAGGTAGTCATGCGACAAGAATCAATAGTTTCCCTGAATCCTCAAAATCTGAAATAATCAATTTAATAGAAAAATGGTTGGAGTAATCTCCAACCATTTCCATTTTGTATAGTCTTTTATTCTCTCTTATTATGTAATGATCTTTTTATATAGCTCGAGAGGTTTAAATCTATTTAAAAGCTTTATATACCTCTTCCAAAAACAAAGGATACATATAGTCTCTCTTAAACATATTAAGGTAGAAAAGAGCGATCAAATCATTTTCGGGATCTATTATATATTCTGTACCCATCATACCACCCCATGCATAAGCAGTTGGTGAAACTTGAGAAACAGGACGTTTTTGTTCATTATAAAGTTCGAAACCAAGTCCGAACTTAAACCCTTTTCCACCCGAATTTGATTCAGGTAATTGATTGACGGTTGTCATCAACTCTATAGTTTCAGGTTTTAAGATTCTTTGCCCCCTGAACTCTCCTTTGTTTAAAAGCATCTGACAAAACTTGGCATAATCTCCAATAGGGCCATTCAACCCTATTGCACCTTCACAATAGGTATAATCATTTCCTATTGCTCTTAACGCGAAAGATGGATTTCCGGCTTTCAATTCTCCATCAACATAATCATAAGGCATAACAAATCGAGACCCTTTATCTGAAGAAAAATACCAGTCAGTATCATTCATCTCTAAAGGATTAAGAACATATTGTTTTACATAGTCGCGTAATGTCATTCCTGATATAACTTCTATAAGGTAACCAAGCATATTTGTACTGATATGATAATCCCATTGAGTGCCCGGATCAAATCCTAAAGGATATGAAAGTAATGATTTCATATTTGATGCAAGTGTCTTTTGATGTTCATCACCAAAACTATGTTGGCCCGGAATATTATTATTTCCATTATCCTGCTGTGTCCGCCTACTCATTTCAATATGTCTGATCTTTTTTACCTCTCCTGAATTAAGTCCTGAGGAGTGTGACATAAGATGAGCAAATGTCATAGGAGTAGAAGCCGGACGGGTTGTGTAAGTTCCATCATCTTTCACCTCTACAACAACTTCATTTGATATCTCTGGTAGATATTTTGATACAGGATCATTAATCGCAACTAATCCTCGTTCAACAAGAGTCATAAAAGCAACGGTTGTAATTGCCTTTGTCTGTGAAAACATCACATAATAATCATCTACCGATGCCGGCTCATTTTTTTCTTTATTCTTATAACCAAAGGCATTATTATAAACGATATCACCCGATTTTGCAACAAAAGCACTTACACAATTAATCTTTCCTGTTTCAACCATCGATTTTAATGTGGAGTCAATCTTTGATACTTTAACCGGATTTATAACAGTATTTTGAAGATCTGAGGATTTTAAAGTATAACCCTTATTGAAATTTTTAGATGATAAATCCCATTCAGGATAAGTCTTAAGATTTCCTTTTACAAAAAGATCTGATTTATCCTCTTCTTTGAATATAAAATCAAGCCACTCAAGCGTCATACGAGAGAAATCGCCTCCATATTTGAGATCAAAAGTACCGGAATGTCCCGCATTAGTATGATTAGTAAATACGACCGGAACATGATTGATGCGCTCAAAATCTTTTTTTGCATTCTCATAAGCAACATCGGATGGACCTCCTGCCATATAAATTATAGGAGCATGAATATTATTAATCGAATTCGGCGTTGCTCCAAACATTTCCATATCACCCATTCCTGAATTAAACATCATATAAGTTTTAACTCGTGGATCTAAAGCACAGCTTAATGCATCAGCCCCTCCGCAAGAATGACCACCTATTGCAATTTTATCAGTCGAAATGATACCATAATATTCACTATTTTTATCTGCATTTTGAGCTAACATCCAGTCAATAGCTTTTGGAATCATTTTCTCTTGAGTTTTTTTAATCTCCCGATCATTTAAATCATTCTGTAATGATCCGAGAGCAATTACAATATAACCGTGAGATGCTAACTCGGATAAAAAACGTTCATAAGGTATAGAAGTGTCATTACATCCACCGTTTGCAAATACAAATAATGGTATACTTCCCGATCTCTTTTTTACCTGTTTTAGATTCTTTGGTCTATATACAACATAATCAGGTAAACTTTTCTCACTTACAGCGAAAGATTTGAATCGGCCACTACTTCCCTTATCTATAATCTTTGAATCTGTGATTTGCCCAAATAATGATAATGAACTAAATGCAATTGATAAAAATAAACTTGGTTTTTTCATGTTCATTCAATTTTAATGAAATAAATATCTTGTAAGAATTAGATTTCATGATTGGTTAATAATTGTTTTAAAAAGATATCAATCTAAAGATTGTTGTGTTTCCATTTTTTTTGGCGGGAACATTATTTATAAAATTCCCTCTTCATCCATAATCCTAAAACGGGATCAGCCAAAACAATATTTTTCTCTTGTGTCTCTATCAACTCCTTCTTTATAAGAGCTTTCTTTAAAATACTCACATTAGCAGATGATCCCAATTCATATTTTTGTAAAATCTCCTGTTTTGTAAATTCACTCTTTACTCCCTCAACTAATGCTCTGAGAAAATTCATTTGATAAGCAGAGAGATTTTCTGTTTGTTTTTCAAATAAAGCTGTATTCTGATTAATAAGATCTTGATATGCATCATTAAAATTCTGCTCTGTTGCTTTTTTCTTAGTCTGAATCCACAATAACCATGCAAATTGCTGTACATAGGATGAATGATTATCCACAGTATTACAAACTTTTTCTGCAAGTTCTGCTGAAATATTTTTACCGGTTGCTTCAAATCGTTCACAAATATAGGAAATCCAATCTTGGGTAGATATTTTATTCAGATAAATAGCATCACCGAATTTATAGAATGGTAAACTCTTCTTTTCAAAAAGCTCATGCATAAGATGTTTTTTACTTCCAAAAAGACAATAAGAAACAGAACTTTGATGCTGCCAGATAGTACGTAATCTCTTTTGAAATGTTTTTGAGTCTTCGAACTCTGATATTTGTTGAAATTCATCTATACAAATCACAATTCTTACACCTTTCTTTTGTGCAAGTTTCTCCGGCAATTGTAAGATTTCATTAACATCTTCACTTTTAGGGTTTACATCCAATGTCAAAGTTATATCAGATATATAATCTGAGCTAATAGTAATTTTGGGGTTGATTCTGGAAAGAAAAGATTTAGCATTTTCCATTATCTCTTCAAGCTTTGAAGAGGTTTGTTTCAATACTGCAGATGCGAAAACATCATAAAACTCACGTTCGGAGCGAATCGCAAAGATATCTAAATAAACAATCTTCAATTTATCTGACTGTGCAAGTCGGCATGCCTTATTTACCAATGAGGTTTTACCCCATCTGCGTGGCGATATTAATATAGTATTCACACCATGACGAAAATTGGTAATCAATCTTTCAGTTTCCTTTTTACGATCTGTAAAATTATCACCAGAAGTTGCTATCCCGAATACAAATGGCTTCTTTTCCATAATAAATGAAGTTATTAATCTATACACAAAGATAAGTAATAAAGTTATTACTAATAAAGTTATTACTAATAAAGTTATTACTAATAAGGTTATTACTAATAAAATTGTTACTAATAGGATTATTACTTTAATACAAGAAAGACTCCAATCATATAACCTTCTAAAGATTAAACACTTGCAAGAGCCAACCCATATTATGATAAAAAACTGCAATATTAATCTCAAAAGAGATTTAATATTGCAGTTTAAAGAATCAATTAAAAATTTATATTTATAATGAAGTCTAAATAGATAGAAAATAGGTTATCTTTTTATTATTGTTTTCGACTTCACTTTATTTCCGGATTCAACTTTCAAGATATATAGCCCCGATACATATTTTCGCATATCGATAGTTGCTTTTTGTGAAGCAGTAATATTTAAAAGAGGAACTCCATATATATTACATATAATAATATTACAGTTATTTTGAGGTAAATTGATATTCAAGTCATCATTAACCGGGTTAGGGAATATATCAAAATCTAACTCTTCACAATCTTCAATTGAAGTAATAGATGCACAGAGCTCACCAACAATGTAATCTATTTTTTTAGTAACACTCATTCCTCCGGCAAATGCAAATTTGCATGCGAAAGAGAGATTATTTCCTTTTGTCTGATTACTAAATGTATACGTAAAACGATTAGTTTCTGTTTTTTGCATAGGTGCTTCACTAAACCCGTTTGTATAATCCCAGATATAAGCAATAAGATCAGAACGATTGTCTAACAATTCAAAACTAACAGACACATCACTTCCTATTGTTTCATACCGAGCTACATATCCAAGCTGAAAATCTCCCTGAGAAGCCTCTTTAGATTCAATTTTACAAGAAGCATCATATGAAACTGTTACATTTATTTTAGATGATATACCTATACGATTGTCTTGAGTATATGCTTTTGCAGTTAAGACATAATCTCCAAATTCGGGTGTCCAATTTACTTGATAAGGAGAAGTATGAACTCTGTCAATCAAAACATTATTCCTATAAAATTCTACGTATTTTATATCTCCTTCATAATCTATTGCATCTGCTTTAATTATATAGGATTCACCAAAAAGAAGTTTTGTATTATTGGCAGGATAAGTAATATTTACATCCGGCAATATTTCCCCTTTTGATTTGGAAATGAGTTTTCCTGCAGGAACATTCATTTTATATCCGTCTGAAAATGTTACGTCAACATCTGTTTTTCCATAATTATGTGCAACATAAGTTATTCTGCCGTTCTTATTAAAAACAGATGATATCGGATAATCAGATGTTATTGAGGTTTCAGTCTGCCCAAGCATCAACATAGAGTGTAACCAATAGTAAGTCTGAGCATCAGAAATACCAAATTTCAAATCTCTTTCCTTATATGAATTATATAGATTTAAGGCTTGTTGAGGATCAATAAATGCTAAATACATCCACATAACGTCATGCCAAAGATTTGGGTTTACTTCATTATTAAGAATTCCTGTATTTTGAGATATCTCTTTCCATAATTTTTTCACATATTCTTTATTATGGCTCAGATAAAAAGATCCACCATGAATAGGATAAAGCTCTATTCCATAAGATGCAGCAATATCATTTGTCCAAAATGTTCCATTATCAAAACTATTACCCCATAATCTTGAAATTAAACTATAAGACTGGTCTTGGGGAAAGTTTCTATTGTACATATCAAACCAATATTCATCAATTGCAGTCATTTCTGTTGTATAAAGATATATACCTAAATCTCTGATAGCTTTATCGTTTGTGATTGTACCCCAATGAATTAATGATGAATGAAATTGCATACTCTCAGATGTCGATTCCTGATCATTACCCTGTGGAAAAGTTGCAAATCCGTTAGCCCAACAATGGCCTGCATATGGACTAAAATTACGAAGGAAAGGAAACATTTCATCATTTCTGTTTGAACAGGCTGCGTCTCTAACCAAAAGATTCACCATTTCACCCCATTTAGAAGCCCATCCGGGTTCATATTGTTCTAGGAATGATGCTGCATGAATAAAATACCCCCAATGAAAATGATGATCATTTAGATTTGAATCTTGTCCGTGTCCTGCAGGATAACCAATCATGGCACTCCAATCTTTATTATAATAAAATAAGAATGCAACCTCTCCGGGTTCTGCCTTTAACCAATTTTCGACTCTGTTTTTAATAGTTTTGAAAAGGGCATCAAAAGCTGTTCTATTATTAATTTCATAAGCTATTCTTGCAGATTGGATTAAACGATTAAGCAATTGTCCATCATTATAAGAGTCTGTCCACTCTCCAATCTGATCATTTTGCATCAGAGTCAACATCCTGTTTAATTCATCTTTCGAGAATGCAGAATTGGTATCTATGTAAGGAAGAGTTGATAATATACCGTTAAATACATTCTCTGTACTAAACTTATTTCCTTCAATAGTTTTAATTTCTCCCCTTACCGAATTATAACAATATGATTTATTAATATTTGAGTCATCTGATAGATTTGACCATTGATGTGGAAGAAGACCTAAAAGCATTTGTGTATTATTTCCCTCTTTTATATCAGTGGTAACAATAAAATCGGTTCGTAATACAGATGTTTTTTCATTATAAGTCCAATTTACATTGGTATTTGCAGGAAAAACATAAGCATATTTTTTTAGTTCCAATGCATTGTTTCTAATATCGTTTTCTGTTGAAAGCATTGCCAACGACCAATAATTCTTCCCATTAAGAGTAGAGGTATAGACATTTGAATTATTACTCCATACACTACCGGAAGGTGCATAAACGGCAAAACTCTTGCCATATTTTGCGTTTTCTATTATTAATATCTCATTTTCAATCTTTACAGTACCAGAATTAATTGTTATTACAATTTCATCTTTAGTTTCTTTTGTAAAATATAAAAAGGGCATAGCAATTCCTGCTGTCGCCGATAAAGAATGTTGTCCGTCATTCCAATTCATTGTAACAGTCCAATCTGAATGATCCGAAACTGTGGCTTTAACTGCTGATAATCCTTTTACTCCCACTACAATTGGTTCTAAATCATCTAATACACCTTTAGGTATATAAGAAACTATCAATCCTTTTGATAATGTTTTCATTGCAAAAGGATATGAAAAAAGGTTAGATGCATGATTTTCCTTTACCAAGGAGGACCACCAATCGTTGGTTGGTACAGGTTTTAAAGCTGCTTTTCCGCTAAGCTGAGGAGTCCCGGAAGGATATCCGTTCCTTCCTGCAGCATCAGCTCCTGGAAAATGTGTAAAATAAGAACCTTCTCCCACTGTTTTTATTGAAGAATATACAGTTGAAGCAAAAGCCATATTAAAGGATATTATAAGGAATGAAAAAATAAATCTATTCATAATTCAATTTTTTAACTAATAAACTATTACATATGCGAAGTATAAATTATATAATCTATATGTCTTCTATTCTAATATAAAATTTACATCACTTCCTGAACGACTGTCAGAAGCTATCCAAACGGTAAAACTGCCGGGTTCTGCTCTTTTTACCATATCTGAATTCCAAAATGATAGATCTTCAGCTGTTATTTGAAAATCTACAATCTCTGTTTGACCCTTTTTCAAAAAGATCTTTTTAAACTGTTTCAACTCTTTGACCGGACGAACCAAAGATCCAACATCATCTCTTACATATAATTGTACAACTTCAGATGCATCAAACTCTCCAATATTGCGAACTCTGCAAAAAACAGTTAATGTATCTGTTTTATTTATTGATGTAGATGATAACTGTGGGATGCTATAATTAAATGTAGTATATGATAAGCCATATCCGAAAGGAAATAATGGAGTATCTCCGGCATCCAGAAAATAACTGGTAAATCCTAATGAGGTTTGTGGTGCGCCAACTTCTATTTCATCAATAAAGGTTATGTTTGATGCCGGTCTGCCAGTCTTTTTATGGGAATAATAAATAGGTATCTGACCAACCATTCGGGGTAAAGTTATTGGAAGTTTTCCTGAAGGAATTGCTTTGCCGAAAAGTAGATCAACAATAGCCGGACCTGTCATTGTGCCTGCATGAAATTGAAATAAAACAGCATCTGCCATATCTACTTCCTTTTCCAATGTCAGAGGCCTTCCGGTCATAACAACCATTGTAAAAGGTTTGCCACTCTTTTTTATCTCATTCACTAACTCCGATTGTGCACCGGGTAAATTAATGTCAGCTCTACAGCGAGCTTCCCCTGAAAGAACTGCTTCTTCTCCTACAAATAAAATAACTGCATCTGATTCTTTTGCAGCTTTAACTGCTTTCTTAAAGTTTAAATCTGATTTATCTCTTGAATAAAGTAATGTAGGTTCATAAACAATGTCAATCTTACTACCATATTGTTCCTTTAGAGCTTGTAATGGAGTTATACTATTCTCCGGTTCCGCATCGAAACACCATGTACCTAATTGATCGATTTTAGAATCAGCCAAAGAACCGATAACTGCTATTTTCTTTATATTTTCAGAAAGAGGTAGTAGGTTATTTTTGTTTTTTAATAAGATTGTACTCTCAATAGCCGTTTGTTTTGCCAACTCCAAAGATCTTGGTTTGTAAAAAGGATTGTTATCCGGTTTTGGAGTATAAGGATTATCAAAAAGTCCGAGCTTAAATTTTAATCTTAAAATATTTGCGACAGCCTCATCTATCATGGAAATAGAAACAGCTCCACTTTGCACTAATTCTGATAAATTAAGAGAATAAGCATTACTCATCATATCAATATCAATACCTGCAAAGATTGATTTTTTAGCAGCATCATTAATATCTTTACAAAAACCATGAGGAATCATCTGTTCGATAGAACCCCAATCACTGACTACTAATCCGTTATAACCCCATTCGTTTCTTAAAATCATACGATTTAAGAAAGTATTCCCTGAAGATGGAACTCCGTTAATATCATTAAATGAACACATAAAAGTGGCAGCTTTTGCATCTACAGCTGCTTTAAAAGGTGGTAAATAAAGTTCTCGCAACTGGATTTCCGGAACCCATGTTGTATTGTAATCTTTACCGCTTTCTGTTGCGCCATAAGCGGCAAAATGTTTAGCACATGAAGCAACACTTGATGGATGAGAAAGTGTATCTCCTTGAAGTCCCTCTATCATAGCTACACCCATCACTGATGTCAAATGAGAATCTTCTCCAAATGATTCGGCTATTCTACCCCAACGTGGATCACGTGTAACATCTATCATGGGTGCAAATGTCCAACGAATTCCTACAGAAGAAGCTTCTTGCGCCGATACTCTTGCTGCACTCTTTACAATTTCAGGATTCCATGAAGAGGCTTGACCTAAAGGGATAGGAAAAATAGTTTTAAATCCATGAATCACATCTCGAGCTATTATTAACGGAATACCTAAACGACTTTCTTCTACTGCAATGCGCTGTAGTTCATTTACAGTTTCAATATCTACTTCGTTTAATAATGTTCCGACTTGTCCGCTTTTGATCATCTCTATCATATCTTCAGATAAACCAACACCGGATAGTTGATTCATTTGTCCAACCTTTTCATCAAGAGTCATTTGTTTGATAAGCTTATTTATGCGTAATTCGATAGAATCTTCTCTCTGTTTATTACAACTGATAAGAGCAAATACGAATAAATAAATTATGATAAAACTTTTTTTCATCATATTTTCATGTTTTACAAGAGAATTACTTATTTATAAATATTAAGAAACTGTCTAATAAGACAATTAGAAATAATCTATCAGACAGTTTCTTATATATTTTACTCTATTATCATCTTAAACTTAAGACCATCTATATCAACTATATACAATCCTTTATTCAATTTAACACTTACCTCATCCGAATCAATGATTTTTTGAATTTCCAATCTTCCTGCTATTGAATAAACTTTTAAACTGGCATTCATAAATCCTTTTATATTAAGATTACCTTTTGTTGCATAAACATTTTGGCCATTATTTAAATCTTTTAATAATAATGTTGTCGTAGATCGTGCATCTGCTATATTATTTAAAACTATATCATCTAAATATGCTGTTTGATTTGAAGGAAGTTCACCTCTGTCATACATATAATAAACAAAATCAATAGTGCGACCTTCTCCTATTGCTGAGATATCATAAACTATATCTTGCCACTCTCCTGTCTTCATAATTTGACCATCTAAAGGACTTATATCACCACCTGCCGCATCAGAAAGTTTCACATTAGGAACTGTTCCAATAACATCGCGCAACATCATTATATGAAGATATTGATAAACACCACCAGGTATCGATAAATTGCGTAACATCGTAGCAGCCCAATTATTAGCTACAGCATCTCTACCACCTTTAAGTACGTATGAAGAAGAATTTATGCCGCCGGTAAGAGGGTTGCTCACAACGGATACTCCATGTCCACCCTCAACTGCTTCCCATGGATTTGTTTCACCTTCAAAATTATCAATAATATATACCTCAGGCATTGATAATGTAGAAGCTGTAATTTTAATGTTATTCGTGGAGATATTGTTTGAATTATCTTTCGCTGTAATAGTAAAATTATAATTTGTATTCACCTTTAAATCAGGCACAATGCAAATATTTGCATCATCTGTTTTTACAACTTTGTTAATTATATTATTCCCTTCATCGTTAATTATATATGTATTTACGTTCAGTGACTGATTATCATTATCCTTATCTGTTGCTTTTAATTCTAATTTTACAGAATTATAAAATGATTCGATAAATTTGGCATCGGTCATTATAGGTGCAACATCATCATTTGATTCGACATCACAAGAAGCATCAAAAGGAACTGTAAGTCCTTTTATTTCCCATCTCCCAATCCAATCGGGATTACTCCACAATATCTCTGATATCTCTACAATTTCCGGCACATCATTCTCAAAGGTTACAACCGCCTTATATTCATCTAAAACATCGCCCTCATCTTCGCCAATAATTACAGGAAGTAATCCTTTTACATTGACCTGTAAGAAATCAATCTTTTTCGCTTCTTCCGAAAGTGGTTTAACAGTAACCGCAATTGAATTATCATTTATTTTAGATATGGATAATAATATGCGGCCGTTTACATCTCCGAATTCAGGATCATTTAAATGACCTGTAGGTTTGTCACAATATTCAGACAATTGTGTTGAGAACATGGGTGTAGACATAAGCAACAACCCAAAAAAAGTTGTAGTAAGTGTTTTCATAAGCTTTAATTTTAATATTTAAGATAGATTTAAAAAGGTTATATATTCAATAATTATCCAACTGATATGATCACATTATCAGTAACATAATATTATTGATACACTCTTACGTAATCAATATACATAGAAGTATTTTGGTTTTCAAAAGCCGTTATTTTTTCAATATCCCAAATCCCGGTAAAGTTTCCTCCCACTGCCAGATTTAGTAATATAAAATTGGGCTTATTAAAATAGTTCCCGGGATTAGACGGATCCGATTTATCAGATATACACATTGAAAAATAAGGTTCCACTTCAGGGTAAATATCAAGATCTAAATAACATTTAATATCATTTTCACTCCATATTAATGTATAAAGGTGAAACTTACCATCTTGCACACTATATGGGGCATTACCATCCATTGCATAATACGGATGTGAACTTCCATCCATTTTACCCCAATGACAAGCACCGTTCATAAAAGTTTCCTGACAATTGTTTTTTATACCGTAACTATTTCCCATCTCCATGATGTCAAGTTCTCCACATGCAGGCCATCCGACCTGCTGAATATCACTTCCCATCATCCAAAATGCAGGCCATAAACCATCGGCAGTTTTTGGTAACATTATTCTTGCTTCAATTCTTCCATATAAAAAATCGAATTTATTTAATGTTGTCAATCTTCCGGAATTAGCAGGTTTGCCCTCAAAGGGTTCTTTCGTTGCAGTAATTATAAGACAACTCTCATTATGATTAGGAGCTTTACCAATAGAGATATTCTCTTTACGGTAATATTGTAATTCATTATTTCCCCCTCCGTTTCCATTAATTTCAATATTCCAGTTTTCTTCATTTAAAACAGGATTATCAAACTCATCACTCCATACAAGTTTAAGACCGTATGAATTTTCAATATTTTCTTTTTCAACTCCGTTACAGCCAACTAACAATAAGCAAACTGCAAAATATAATGATAGAGCATTAATTATTTTCATATTTCACCAGCTTATTTTTAACGTTTTTGATAAATACGTATCCAGTCAACCTTCATCAATATTGGAGAATCAAAAATCGAATTATCAACTTGTCCACCCATATTTCCTCCTATTGCCATATTGAATATTACAAAGAAATCTTTTTCAAAAGGCCACTCTTCAAAACCTGACAAATGAGGCTGATAAAGTTTTGCCGTTTGTTCATCATCAACATAAAAGATTATACAATCATCTCCTTTATCCTCTTCTTCAATCCATTCTATTTTATATGTATGAAATTCACCCTCAACATTGTCTTTATAAAACCTTTTATGCCAGTTATTACCAATAGAGCCATTCTTCATTTTTGTATGAACGGCATGAGAAATCATCGTTGGATTTGAACCTATATGCTCCATAATATCTATTTCCCCATTAGAAGGCCACGATCCTGTTTCCGGCATCATCCAGAAAGCAGGCCAGGTTCCTTTTCCTGAAGGAAGAGAGATTCTGGCTTCAATTATTCCATAGGTTACAAAGCCTTTCTTTTTACTATTTATTCTGGCAGAAGTATAATTTCGATTCACGTATGATTCTTTTTTTGCCTCAATAACAAGGCAACCATCTTCAACACGGACATTTTCAGAACGAGAAGTATAATATTGTAATTCATTATTACCCCAACCGGTACCACCTATCTCATAGTTCCATTTATCAGAGTCTAATTCTTCGCCATTAAATTCATCATTCCATACTAATTGATAAGTAGGATCGTCTTTTTTGTCCTCATTATTATCTTTAATGTCCTCTTTATCTTCATTTTCTAAAATGACCGCATCTTTATCACATGCATTAAAAAGAAGAAATAATATTATTATGGTATATAAAGGGAGGATATTTTTCATATTATTGAATTTTAAAGAGATTCTTGTATATTAATCTCCATTTTGTAAGCGTGTTAATACATGCTTTTTCATTTAGGTTGTTTAATAGAATGATTTCAGATCAAACAAAGAGATCAAAATATTAAACAACCTACTTTATTTTAATTATTTCTTCTTATAGATGAACATAGCATCATAATGTAACATTCGTCCTGATACACCACCACTTAAGAACGTTACAAGATTGTCATTCTGAGCTTTGTTTCTGTAAACAAGACCTCTGTCAAAAAACTCAGACATTGGAATCTCGATTGTATTCCATTCTCCATCTCTTTTAAAGTTTGTATATGGTTGGAATACTTTATCATTATCAGTAAACGGAGTATCTCCAATAGCAATAGATGCCTGATTACCATCACCCCCGATAAGAGTTATTAAATGAGTTGCATTATCTGTACTTCTCATTGCAATATGAAATGTATGTTCCGGTGTGATATTAGTCATATCAACAGTTAAAGCACCTCCGTTAGCCGGAGTAATTACACAAATACCCATACCTGACCAACCGGCACTTCCTACACTTAAAGCTGTCCAACTCTCTACTTCTCCAAAGAAATTTGGACCGGAAGCTGTAGCTGCTTCATAAGTTCCGTCCCAGATATATAGAGCAACTGAAGTCTCATTTGGGCGACAATCTAAAGTAATTTTACTTGATATTTTTTGTTCTGTATTACCATCCATTGAAAACAGATAATAGTCAGAGCCTTTCAGACAATCAAATTCCGATGTGTCTCCATCTTTATCTTCTTCTTTGTCGTCTTCTTTGTCATCGGTATCACCTGTGTTGTCATCATCTTTGTCTTCAGTATTTTCCTGTTTATCTTTGATAACTTCATCATCATCTTTACTACATGCTACATTCATTGTAGCAAATAATGCGAAGAAAAGAGCGAAAAATAAATTCTTGTTTTTCATAATTTCTGATTTTAAAGTGTTTATAAAAATTATATGTATTATGATTTAATTATATCCGTTATTTTGTGTAAGTCCTCCTAAGTTTATCTCTTCATTTGGTATAGGGAAAAGTTCATGTTTTCCTTCTATAAAGTCTCCCATATGATTTTGAACCTCAGAACTTTCATTTGATCTATACTTATCTATGGTTTGTTTGGCAATTCCCCAACGACAAAGATCAAACCATCTGTGCCCCTCCATTGCTAATTCTGTTCTTCTCTCATGACGTATCATTCTTCGCAATTCTGTTTGATTAAGAGATGTATCATAAGTTGGCAGATTAACTCTTTCTCTTACCTGATTTAGGCGTCTTTGTGCCATTTCCAAATCACGATTAGCTTCACATGCAGCTTCTGCATACATCAATAAGACATCTGAATATCTAATCATTTTTATGTTTATTGGAGCTCTACTATTATGTGTAAGAGTATAGAAAGAACCGTCATTATTCATAAGCATATATTTACGGCTCAGATATCTACAATTAAGATATATCTCCTGTTCAGGAGTTTCCATCTGATTATCGGTAGGATTGAGAATAGTTGCTTCTCGTCTAATATCTCCACTCTCAAACTCATTATACAGATCCTGAGTAGGCTTATTAAATCCCCATCCGCCACCCAGGGCTGCAGAACGGGAACGTGTCATTATAACAGTAAATGTTCCGCGAGTAAAACCGTTACCTTCACCATAGTCACTTGTCGGATCCTGCATATATTGAATTTCGAAAACAGATTCAGGTCCGTTTTCTCCATCTAATGAAAAGTTATCTGCATAATTCTCACACAAACTGTATTCATCTTCTTTTTCAAAAAAACTATTTCCCCATTTAAGAGCTTCTTCATAATTATGACGATAAAGATTTACTTTCATAAGCATAGCCTGAGCCGCACCTTTTGTTGCTCTGCCCAAATTATCTTTTGTATATTCACTTTTATACCATAATTGTTTTTCGGCAATTTTTAAGTCGGAAACGATAAAATCATAAATCTCTTCAATTGAAGCTCTTGGCTGTTTCCATTTATTACTACTATCAATAACATAATCAACCAAAGGAACACCACCAAATATTCTTACTAATCGGAAATAATAGAGTGCCCTTAAAAAATGCACCTCTCCCAAAAGTCGTGCCTTTACTTTTGTCGACATTATAGTATCTTCCGCTATTTGCGGTATATTATTTATACCTACATTACATCTTGAAATACCCTGATATTGTGCCCTATAATATTCTAATAAAAACTGATTGTTAGAACCTGTTTTAAAATTCTCCATATCATAGACATCAGCCATATCACTGATACTTTGACCCCCTTTTAAAGCATCATCCGAAACAACATCTCCGATAAACCATTCTGGATAATAAGTAGAGTTAAATTCCCACATTAAAGGTGTATAAGCTGCATTAACTGTTTGAATTGCAGTATTTCCACCTGTAAAAAAATCATCAAGATTTGTAACTCCGGGCGAAGGCTCGAGTAACCAGTCATTACAAGAAGTTGTAAATGCTACAATTAATACAAGAAATATATGTTTGATTTTATTTTTTTTCATGGCTTAAGAATTAAAAGTTTATTGTTGTTCCGAACATATAGGTTCTGGCTTGAGGATAATTTCCATAATCCACACCTCCTCCAACTTCAGGATCGTATCCTGTATATTTCGTTAGTGTCAAAAGATTATTAGCCGTTACATATAATCTACACTTTCCAACTCCCATATCTTTAAGAGTTTTCGAAGTGATATTATATCCTAATTGAAGATTCTTTAGTCTTAGATAAGCTCCACTCTCAACAAATCTGCTTGAAGCCAATTTATTATTAGTACTTCCGTAAGGATTAGGAATAGACCCGTTTGGATTATTTACAGTCCAAACATCTCTCATAGCCGTGCTTAATGTTGACTCTGTACCATCCCATTCTGTACGATGTCTCAACGCATTATATATCTGATTTCCATATACTCCCTGGAAGAAAATTTGCATGTCAAAATTTTTCCAGCTAAGATCTATATTCAACCCATAAGTAAGCCAAGGGAAAGGTGAACCTAAATCTGTCTTATCGTTATCATCAATTATTCCGTCATTATTTAAATCTTTATATTTTGCATCTCCCATCGCATATGGCATTTCACTATCGCTATAGGCATACAAATGTTGCTTTGCCTCATCATTACTTTTGTAAATACCTTCATATTGATATCCCCAAAATGTAAATAATGATAATCCCTCATCACATAGAGTATAATCTCCGTAAATTCGTTCTCCTCCATTAAGCGTTGTTAGTTTATTCTCTATAAATGATGCATTTGCCATCACTGAATAACCAAAATCTCCGATTTTAGATTGATGAGTAAGA
The DNA here is from genome assembly GCA_947074145.1 of uncultured Bacteroidales bacterium. Classification (GTDB taxonomy): domain Bacteria; phylum Bacteroidota; class Bacteroidia; order Bacteroidales; family JAUNSR01; genus JAUNSR01. Next base: position 62,261 of record CAMTOJ010000005.1, on the reverse strand, counting down.
GAAACTTCAATACCTTGATTTCTTACTACACCAACATTTGCCAATGCATCGTAACGATTACCTACATGAGCAGGAGCTTTGACAGGAAGTAACATATCTCTTGTATCACGAATAAAACCGTCAACTGTACCTGATATTACTCCATTTAATATTGAGAAATCTACTCCGACATTCTTTTGCTCTGTTGTCTCCCACTTACCACCCTTATTTATATAGGTAAGAATTGCAGCTCCGTTTGCTAATTGCTGATTCTCGCCCAATACATAATCTACAAATGATGGTCCGCTGTTAAACATCTTCAAAATAAAACTGTCATTACTGATTTTATCATTTCCTATTTGTCCCCAACCTGCTCTGATTTTTAAATAATCTAAAGTGCTTAAATCTTGCATAAATCCCTCTTCTGAAACTCTCCATGCTAATGCTGTTGAAGGGAAATAACCCCATACATTTTCAGGGAACTTATTTGACCCGTCTGCTCTGAAGTTTACAGTAGCCATATATTTATTTTTATATGTATAGTGCATGCGTCCTAAAAAAGATGTCATCCTTGTACGATATATTGCATCATTGCCATAACTTCGATCTGTTGTTGTTTGAGAAAGAAGCCAATTGTTTTTATTAGGATTAAGTATAGAGGCTCCGGAAGCGCTTAATGAATAATAATTATTTTCTTCTGCTGTTTGACCAAGCATTAATGAAAGAGAATGATTATTAAAATCTTTAGCATATGATAGAGTGTTTTCTATTATACAAGTTGAATATCTTTCCATACTGCTTGAGAAAAAATTCTGAGATGCCTTATCAAAAGAGGAATATTCATAAGAATCTTTAAACAAAGTGTTTCGAATATTTGATAAATCCAAGCTTACAGAAGAACGTAATACAAGACCTGATATTGGAGTGATCTCCATATTAAGATCACCAACCCAACGTTCTGTTTTGTTTGATGGGTGAGAATGTTCAACCATTGAAAAAGGATTAATTACATTTCTAAAATTTGAAGAAGCACTAATTTGTCCGCTTAAATCCTTTCCTTCTGAATTAAATGTACCCTCAGGATAATGAGTAGGATCCCATGGAGCCATAGCTATAGCAGCAGAAAGTATTGAAGCGCCCGGACTTGCGTTATTATTCATTGCATTACGTCCTTCTGATGTTACAAAAGAGATATTTTCTCCAATCTTAAGCCATGAACGAACTTTATAGCTACTGTTTGCTCTTAAAGTAAAGCGAGTATAATCAGATCCAATAATGGTTCCTTCTTGTTTGAAATAACTACCGCTTAACGAGTAACTTACTTTATCATTACCTCCATCAAACGATAAACTGTAATTTTGTATAAATGCATTTGATTTGAAAACTTCATCTTGCCAATCTGTATCAACAGAACTATAATCAAAGCCATCTGCTGATTGAGCCTGAGTAACGGGATAGTAGTTAGAACTTCCGAGTCTATAAGCATATAACCACTTATTGAAACCATTTTTCTTATAATAATTACTTTGTGACTCTCTGTTTTCCAATGAGATAAGAGTATTTACAAATTCATCTCTCCCCATTAAATCCAGTTTCCGCCATCTATTCTGTACTCCGGCGTAACCATTAAATGTAATATTTGTTTTTCCACTATCACTACCCTTTCTTGTAGTCACCAATATAACTCCATTTGCACCTCTTGAACCATATATTGCTGTAGAAGATGCATCTTTTAAAATCTCAGTTGATACGATATCGGAAGGGTTTAAATAATTTATATCACTTACGATAATTCCATCTACAACATATATAGGAGCACTATTATTTACAGTTCCAATCCCACGAATACGTACTTCGGCGGCCATTCCGGGTTGTCCAGAATTAGCATTTACTGTTACACCTGCAGCTCTACCCTGTAAAGCCTGATCAAGTCCTGCAGCCGGCGTTTTTTGCAATTGTTCGGCTTTAACTGATGAAACAGCTCCTGTCAAATCACTTTTTTTCATAACTCCATATCCAATTGCTACAACTTCGTTAAGAGCAATAGCATCTGATTCTAATAAGATGTTAAGTGGAGCTTCATTTTTCACTAATTTCTCTACCGGTTTATATCCGATATAAGAAAAAATAAGGGTTTTACCTTTTTGTACATTAATAGAAAAATAACCATCTATATCCGTAACTGTTCCTTGATCCGGCTCACCTTTTACTGTAACATTAACACCGGGTAATGAATAGTCATCTTCCAGGGAAATTACAGTACCTTTCACAATAAGTGTTTGTGAAAAAGCGATCTGTGCCGTTAATAATAAACTGAATATTAGATATACAATTCTCATGGTAAGAAATTTTTTAGATTGTGTGTGTTTTTAGAAATTCAGCAAATAGAATCGATATTCGACATCACAAAAGAATAGATTAAATCATGCTTTACCTAAGTATTTTATTTCACAAAAACACACATACATCATTTTTCATATACATCAATAATACATCAGCCTTACACAACCTATCTCTTAACAAGCTCATTATTAAGTGTCTGTTTTTTTGTTTGGATTATTTTTTTTCTACATTTGTAAAATGAAGAACACACACCTTATTTTTAAATTCTTTCGCATCTATTGCAAAAGGATGATTTTGTTTATGCTTTTTAATATTGTTATTTTACAAAAAGCAGATTCTCAAAATGCAGATTTTTTATATTATCCCACTACCAACTTTTCAAGAGAAACATATGGTGGAGGTAATCAAAGTTGGGATATTACCCAGAATAAAAACGGATGGATATATATTGCCAACAACAATGGCTTATTAGAATATGACGGTAGCAGATGGAGAACTTTTTCTGTGGCAAACGAATCTGTAATTCGATCAGTTTATGCCTCAAATGATAATCGCATTTATGCAGGAGCCTCAAAAGAGTTCGGATATTTCGAATATGAAGAAGATGGAAACCTTAAATACCATTCGCTAATTCCTAAAGTTCCTCAATCAGTAGATAAAATCGGTATAATTTGGAATATTTATCAAATTGGAGACATAATCTGTTTTGTTTCCGGTAAACAGGATATATATATGTATATAGATGGAGAAATTAATATTCTCACTCTACACGAAGATATTATATATTCTCAGGTGATCAATAAATATCTATATGTGGCTACATCCTGCGGTATATATATTTATCGGGATAATAAATTCGTTTTACTTCGAAATACTGCCGCAATAACAAATTCTCGTATAAGTGGTATAATAAAATTAGATCAAGACAGATTACTAATAGCCACCGATTCTAAAGGATTCTACACCTATCAGGATGATAAACTTGAAAAATGGAAAACAGACAACGACAAATTCTTTTCAGATAATATAATATACTGTATTGCTTCATCAGATAATTATATTGCTATAGGAACTATTAAAAGTGGTGTTGTTCTCATGAACAAGAAAGGGGAAACTATTTATAAAATTGACCGTAAATCAGGATTACAAAACAATACCGTTCTCTCTGCCTTCTTTGATCGCGACCAATCTTTATGGTTAGGCTTAGACAAAGGCATAGATTTGGCCTACACGACTTCTCCTATTACCGATCTTTATGTCGGTGATAATTTTATCGGTGCCGGTTATTGCAGTATAATATTTGATGATATTCTATATTTAGGTACTAACCAGGGGTTATATTATGAAAAATGCCCTATAGATTTTAACCGAAATAGAAAAATTACCCATGTTGAAAAATTAAGCGGACAAGTTTGGAACCTTCAGCAAATAGATAATGAACTTTTTTGTTCTCATCAAGATGGCCTATTTATTGTTAAAGAAAACTCTATTAAACGTATAGGAGATATACAAGGAGTATGGAAGGTTATTCAAGTTGATCCTGATAAATTAATAGCAGGAACATATTTCGGTTTATACTTATTATCCCGAGAAAATAAGGAATGGAAAGTTGTTTCAAAAATAAAAGGATTTGAAGAATCATGCCGAGTTATGGAATGGGATATAGACGGCTCATTATGGATGGCTCATGGAAACATAGGCATTTACAGATTCTACTTTAATCCGTCTTATGAATCTATTATAAATCAACAATTTTACAGCACTAAAGAGGGATTTCCGTCAAACATAAACAATTCTTTATGCCGAATTGATAATCAGGTGGCATTTAATACTCAAGATGGAATATACCGATATAACAGAAGTAATAACCGAATGGTACAGTATAGACCTGTTAATATGGGTGATATTAATCAAAAGTTCAATCTTTTAGCCTCAGAAGATGATAATGGATATTGGTACACAGCTGATTTCGCAGCCGGATATCATAGCAAAAGAGGTGATATGGAGAAAAATATGTTTGGTTTTTTTAGGAATAAATTAATCGGAGGTTTTCAACATACACAAATTATTGATAACGGAATATCTATATTTTCAACGGAAGACGGTTTTTCATATATTAATATTAATAAAATATCTTCTGACAAAAGAGTTGTAGAAACAACTATCAAAAAGGTAAAAACAATCTTTAATGTTGATTCTATTCTATACTGGAATAACTCCGGAATATCCGAAGCCGAATTAATTTTACCTTATAAATTTAATTCATTTAAAATTGAATGGTGCACTCCTATATATGAACCATTTAATCAGATTGAATACTCTTACATTCTTGAAGGATCCATTCACCATGATTGGAGTAAATGGAGTAATAAAAGTGAAATAGATCTTACAAATCTGCCTAACGGTGATTATACTTTCAGAATTTTGACAAGGAATGCTTTTCTTGATAATTTCAAAGAGAAAACATTAAAAATAAGAATTCTACCCCCTTGGTATTTATCGAAAATTGCTATTTTATTTTATTATCTCCTGACCATATTAAGTATAATCATGATGATATTAAAGATTAAAAACATTATAAAGAAAAATACTCACAGGATAGAGGAAAAGAGTAAACATGAAATTGCAAAGCGAGACAGAAAAATTGTTGCATTAAAAGAGGAACAACTTGCAAATGAATTAATGATGAAAAACCAGGAACTCTCTAACTCTATTATGAATGTTATACGAAAGAATGAAATTCTAATAAAAATAAAAGAAAGTGTAGCTTCTATTTATACTCTTAATTCTCAGAAAGAAAATTCAATGGTTAGTAGAAAACTTCTTGAATTACAAAATATTATAGCAAGTAATATAAGTTATGATAATGACTGGGAAAAATTTGAAAAGAATTTTGATATGGCAAACTCAGACTATCTGAAACATCTTACATCAAAATTTACAAGTCTTAGCATACAAGAGAAGAAACTTTGCGTTTTTCTAAAAATGGGACTGACTACTAAAGAGATTGCTCCACTTTTAAATATTTCGGATCGCGGTGTTGAAATTAGCCGTTATCGTTTAAGAAAAAAGATGATGCTCTCACGTAATGAATGTCTTACTGAATTCCTGCAAAATATTGAAAACAGTTTCCGAGAATAACATTATATCTATATAATATTTACACTAAATACATTATTTCCTTAAGATTCCTTTTCAATATATTCATTACATTTATGAAATTGAAACGGGATGCATTAAACATTAAGTTTATTGCATCCCGTTTTTCCTCCTTTTTAATATAACACAACATATAAATATCCCGTTATATTAAAATTATGGATCATATAAATTACAACTTCAAGTTCTTCAAAACTAAAGGTAATCGATTATTAAATTGCTTCATTAATTCTCTTGCACACATTGAAGAAACCTGTTCTGAAGACTTATTTACCGGAACCAATATTCTTAAATTAGGAACTGAATATTCGGATAAAAGACCTTGAGTTTTATTGTTATATATCTTAATATTGAGAGTACAAAAACACTCGTTAAGTTTATACATTTCTCCATCAATCTCATTACCAACCTTTAGTTCGGTTGAATAAGCTATATACAGATCGGCATTAGAATCTTCTACTACTTCAAAATAATTATTGACAAATATTCCTCTGACCAAGCGTTCACATTCAGGTATATCATTAGTTCCAATATCAAAATATGCAGTAGTAATAGCATTAGTTACTGCTAAAGTGATATTTAAACATGGTAATTGAGATGTTGATACTAAAGATCTGTATATCGCCGGAAATTGATTAATAAAAGATTTATCGATACTAACATTTATAGTTTGAATATCATCTTTAGCCGTAACATTAGTAACATAAAAAGTAGCAGTTCCCGTGTGATCTGTCTTTACCGAAGGTGTAACATCTCCTGCTCCCGATGAAAAATCCGCACACATCAATACATTTGGAAGAACTACCCCGTTTTTACTTAAACATACAGCTAAAGGCTCACGCACAGTTTTCAATCCCTGAACAGATAGATTTGAAACATTTGATGTTATCGCCATTCCTGAAAATAAACTTGTCGCAGCGGTGAATAGTTCCGATGCAACATTCACATATCTGCCACTATACATTCCGTCAAGATTAAGACTAAGATAAGGCTCTACACTCTCCATCCCTTTACCATATAGTGATAAAGCCACAGATATTTCACCATTAGCCTCCGCATCTTTCCCTTTGACAAAAAAATCCAGTCCTTGCTGTACTGCCTTCTTTCTCTTTTCTGATATATACGCCTGGTAAGCATCTTTGTCTAATTTACAAAAGACAAAAAACTCATCCGCCGATTGATAAGTATCCACTATCTCACATTCTGCAAGAAAACCGGAAAGAGATTCTTTTATTTTTTGTTCATATACCTGCTTTGCATCACCATCAAGATCTACTGTCTTAAGAAATGAATTAGACTCAACTGTCACACTTATCTGAGATGCAATTTCATTGGTTGCTGCCAACCTTGCCGCTTCACGAAAATTCGAGACCGTTAAAGGCACACTTCCAATACCTATATATTGACTTATAGACATAGGTCTTTCCTTTAACCATAAAGGAATAACTTGAGCTGATAATGTAGAAATAATACACAAGCAGCTTAAAACGAAAAATAATAATCTCTTCATATCTCTACAATTTATAACTCTAATTATGAGATAGATTAACGTATCAATTTCTCTCAAATCAGAATTGATTTTTATTATTCAATAGTTATATAAACAGTATTCCCGTCTATCTTGTTGCTACACGATACATTCTGCTTCTCACTTAAAAAATACTGTAGTAAGAACCCATACTGAGCAGCATCCATCATAAGACCATCTGAGTCTTTCAGAGGTATCATAACATAATCAAATATCATACTCTCCTCAACGACTCCTTGCAGATGATATTTTCCTTTATCAGAGTTACTGCGAACCCATTGTCTGATTACATCTGAAAGGCGATAGTTATTAGGACCTACCTGACTACTCATACTCATCATCGATGACCCGGCAATAGATATTTGAAGTACAATTCTCTTAGAATCTGTAACTTGTTTATTAAGATTCTTAACTATTTCATCAAGAAAAGGACCAACATTATCTTCTACAGCATACGAACAAAGCATATCGACTGCAGAGGTATTAAACTTCCTTGTAAATCCATCCTGACTTGCCAGTATAGACCCGGAGGAGGTCTCATAAGCCTTCATTATAAGTGATACTCTTGAACCTGAAGGTTGAATATCCTTTTTCAAATCTACCACGACATACACATCGGCACCTGATGTCAAAAGAAGTTGTTTATCATTAGAATCAGCTGTTGATGCTTCATACTCAGATCTTCGCTTGATTGCTGCAATTTTAGCAGAAATATCAACTGTTGTGATATTACGTCCTTCAAAGCCGGCTTGTAACTTACCCACCGCTACTCGTCGATCATAGTCATTTTGAAGAATAGCATCATAACTTTCTCCATCTTTCTTATAAGGAACCACCATAATAGATGGGAGTACAATACTGTTCATATCATCAACATTTTCAATTTCACCTTTCTTTAACGACTCTGATAATCCATTTTGTGCCAATTCCTTTGATAAAGAAGACATAGGTACCGTTACTCTTAGTTTAGCCTCATACTTCTTTTGTATATTCTTTTCTATTTTACCAATGACTGATCTGTTCGAACCATAAATTGTTGTTTTATTGGCCATAAAACTTTTAATATAGTCCGGTTTATTGTTCGTAACCATTGGATTACCATCATTAATTCCTTCAACACCTATAAAAAAAAGAGTGTTAAATAACGATCCGAGTGCATTAATCTCGGCATCTGTCTTTTTATTTCCGGTTCCAATAGTTATAAATGTTGCAGTCTTATCATTAGCATCCTCTAATTGGACAATATTAGCATATTCTTGTGCTGAAATATCTGCACAAAAAACAACTACAATAAAAAGAAATATATATCTATATAATTTATTCATATTAAATATTAAATATTATAAGCCTAAGGCTCCTATAAAACTTCTATCCTTATCTGTTTCTAAAATGAACTCTTGTCCATCATTAAATCCTTTTAAAATCTTATCCCCTCCCTTCGTTACCTTACATTCTGAAAGATCACCTGCTACCACCGCTTCAATTTTCATACGACCTATCTCTTGCTTGGTTTCTCTTCCTGCAATATGCTTGATTTGAAATACTTTAATATACTGACCTTTGGAAACACCATGATCAGATCCAAAGTCGGCATAACAACTAATCAACTTATTCTTCTTTTGTTCTTTTAGCTCAACAATTTTCCCTTTTATCGGGAAATATATGTTTATAATATCATCCATCTTATCGGCTATTACATTTATAGCACTTGTATATGCAGCTTCTTTTGTTTTTCCGGTAAGTGAACCTCCTCCATAAGTAGTAATTGTTTCTGATGCATGAAGACTTCCATCCTCTACTTTTAAAAACTTAACAGTAACCGTAAGAACAGTTTTGTAATATGGATCACCCTCTTTTGGAGTAACTTTTTCTAATGTAAAGCCATCAATATTACCAGTCATAATACTGTTTGCTCCTAACGTTTTTATTGCACCGAGACGCATTTCTTTATCTCCCATTGCGGACTCCTTAGCGCGTCTATTTTCTTCTATTTTTAATGAAGACTCGCTATCGACATCGATTAAAATATGTCGATTAATTTTATTCGTTCCCGAAATTATCTGATTTCTAACCAGATCAATATAGGCTCGATCTTTTGAACTTGATGAAGTAAAATATTCAACAAGCATTCTTTGCTTACCTTGTCCATAAGAGGTAAAAAAGGTTATTACAGCAATAATTAATAACAGATATTTTTTCATGATTTTTTTAATTAATTCTTAAAACATATATTTCATAATTTAAATTCATTTTACAATTTATCAGCTTTGTCTTTCCATGATTTAGCTTGAAGAGAATTTGCGGATATAGAACCTACACCCGTAGTATATATCTCAGATAGCCTTAAGCATGCTTCTTTTGATTTTAAATTCGCTGCTTTCTTAAACAGATCAATAGCTTTTGTATAGTTTTCAGCCTTATATTCTGCTTCTGCGTCTTTTAATAAAGCGTTCGCTTTTTCAGCATTCGGATTCTCTTTCGGCGTCATGGACTTTGACGCCATTGTTGGTTTCGAAGCAGTTGTTGCAGCGGCAACTGCTTTAGCCTCTTGTTTTACTTTCGGTTTTTCTTCAATTTTTTCAACTATCATCTCTTTCGCCTCATCCGGAACCGTCGTTTTCTCATCTTTTCCCGAACCGACAAACAGAAAAACTACAATAGCCAGAATTGCCACGCCACACAATCCAAAAGTGATAACTTTTGAAGATGATTTTTTTGGCTGAGTCACCTTAAGCGGAGCTCCGGCAGTATCATTCAATACAAAACCTTTTTCAATTACTTTATTCTGATTAACGGTTGACGAAACCTGTTGGTTAGATAAAGGAGCTGATATTATTTGAGAATTATTTTTATTTGATACTTTTATTCTCTTCAGCTCAACAAGTTTATCCACATAGAAATTTAATTCATTTGGTACGTTTGCATCAGAGCTTAAACCTAATTCAATACATAATGATTTGTAAAGCGAGACTAACTGAGGCGTTTCCACCTCTATAATCAGTTTCAAACTGTTTATTGCATCATTATAATAACTTTTATCATCGGTTTTATTGAATAACTTCAAAAGCAATACTACCTCTGCCAAAGAGGTATCACTGCTTTTATCAATATATTTTTCCTTAAGGCTCTCCAAAGTACTTGTTCCGGAGTCTGCGGAGCCCGAATTAAAATCAGCCAAAAATGCCCAATATTCCTGCCAATATATATCTATAGTAGAACTTTTTAAATCTTTGATATACTGAACAGGAGATGTCATAGAAATCAAAAGATAGCCCCAATACTGTACGTCCGGATCCTGAGTTGTTTTAAGTAAGGCCATTAATTTATCAGAAGCATCAACAACTGATATTTCACTCTTGATTACCAGTTGAATCAACCTGTCAAACTCTTTACGTCTTAAACCTGTAAGATTTTGAGTTGGCTGTTTTTTTGTTTCTTTTTTTACCAAAAATTCTATCTCATCCCTCTTTTCTTTGCTTATTTTAAGCTCTGCTCCTTTATTATTTAAGACTGCTCTGGCAGAGGAATCAAGTACTCCTCCGTCTGAGATCATAGACTCATAAAAATCTCTATACTTTTTCTCGGCCTCTTTTTCACAAAACTGACAACATAATTTATCCTCATTGTAATATTGAAGAGAGACAGTTCTGTGACATATCGGACACTGGCAACTATTAATAATTAATACTTTACGTCCGGAAATCTCACAGGTCACACTCTTTTTCGTATCATCTATGATTGTTTGATTATAAACAGTATTTTGACTACTATTTACAACACTGCTGTTATCGGTGATAACACTGCTATTATCAACAGAATTATCTGCATTGTAGGCTCCCGCATTTATTTTTGTACCGGCAACATCTACGTTACCCATAACATTATTATTCTTCATCATTTCCGCCTTGTCATCCTCTTTGGCTGGGGAATGCGTAGCTATAATGTTATCCAAAATAGGAGTAAGTGCTCCGCCACATTCAGGGCAAAACCTTGTATCATCCGACAGCTCTATTTGGCAATTTTTGCAGAATACTTTACTCATATCTTAAAATTCTATATTATTATCTATCTCTTTTATATCATATACTTCAATCCACTCATCCATCTTTAGCAGACCGGTAATAATCACTTCTTTTTGATTATATTTCTCAAAATAAGAGTCATTCATACTCATTATATTCTTTCTATAAAGCTTATATATAATTGCATCTGGTATTGATTCCAAGTATGGGAAGTAGCCTTCCGACTTTGAATTTTCATTCTTAAACTCATATTTTAAAATACCTGCAAACTCTTCCATAATCAATTAAATTTCATTACCACAATGTTCGCAAAAACGGGCTTCTTTAGGATTAGTATTGTTACAGTTGCCGCAAACACGTCCACCTGCCGATTGTTGCATTCCTATATTATTACGTGTCGTATAATTAAGGGCTGAATCCTGAGTTCTGTCCAATCTCTGTTGTTCAATATTCAAACGCTCCTTATACTCATTTTTACTCTCCTCCTTACTGTAAGCCAAACTACTTGTTACAGCCTGATTATGGTCCATCATAGCACGCATCATCTCTTTCATATCATCAACTCTTGCCTGTGATAATTTATCCATCTTTTCAGCACTCTCCTTTAGCACCTCGGCTTCCTTTCCGGCTGAAAAAGAACGCGCAAATTCTCTCGCAGCTTCCGCATCTAAATTCTCATTAGCTGCCATTGCCATCATCTGCTCTGCCGTGAAATTTTGAGAAGCCTCTCTCATCTTTAATTTAGCCTCTTGTTCTGCTTTCATTATATTGATTTCATGCTCATTTGTCTGATTTTGCATACTTTGCTTAAGCTCTGCCATTCGCATAAAATCATCCATCTGACGTTTTGAGCGACGATCTTCAATATCTTCATCTTGTTGTTGCTGCTGTCGTTTTATGTCAAGAGCTGCTCTTTGTGCTTCAACTTCAAGAGCGACCTGTTTTCTATAACGTTCATCATCATAATCATCCCTCAACCGAGCTTGCTCAACTTCTGCTCTTACATAGTTGGTCTGAAACTCTATCTCGGCATTTTTCAAAGTCGTTTCATAAGTGATACTATCTTTCAAACGCATCATTTCCAATGTGAAACCTCTTTTATGAGAATCTGTTGCTATCTGATATTTTAATCGTTCCAAATCCTCATCACGCATAAGACCTGTCTTTTCAATATCATGAAGTGCGGCTTCAATCTCATCTTCGTTTTTTGCATCTCTTATCTTTCGTTCTCGAGATAGCAACATATAAAACTTATCCAGCTCATCTTCACTTAGAATCTTATCTTTATTTATCTCTTGCAGACTCTTGTTCAGATCTAAATCACTACGTGACTGATATATAATTTGCTGATTCTCTATGTCTGTAAGCCTGTTTTTAAAATCATTAGTTCGCTGCAAATACTCCATTTCTCGCTGAGTCAGATAAAGCTCCTGATTAAGAGCTCTAAATCTCTCCAAATCATCACTTACAACAGTAACTTCAACTATTTTAAGTAATGATAATCCTGCCAATATCTCACTATTTTGAGATTTTAAATGCTCATCGATTCTATCGATACAGTTCTGAGGGACAATACTCTCTTCAATATCATATTGCGCTATAATCCTGCGTACTGCTGCTCCAATTATCGGCGCACTTTGAGCAACTATCATATTAGTGGTTACACTATTGTTTGAAAGCAAATATTGTTTAGCAAACTCTATAACCTTAGTTATCTTAAATTGTGCCCTAATACCTAATTCAAGATCTAAATTTTTGGCTTGAACCTTTAATGGAACAAATTCGGTAAATTCATTATTATCGGAATGTTCTTTTCCAAAAAGCAACGTTATCGGTACATCTAAAACCAATACTACAGAGAAAACATTACCCTTCTGAAGTTTTGATATAAATGAATCTAAACCGGGTACTGATTCAACCTTTGGTTTTGCCTTTTTAAACAGATTTACCATAATGCCGAATCCTCTCTTGATAGGTGTCATTACATCTGTTTTCTTAAGCTCTTTATCCAATTCACTTTGATCCACAAAATCATATACTCCGCTGCTAATTTCAGCAACCACCTCCCCGTTTAATCTTATCAGAGCCTTAGTTCCTTCATTAACAATTAAACCTACAACTTGTGAGTAGTTGCTAAACTCCTCCTCCGATATCACTCTTGCAACCTCTCCTTTCTGTATATTCCACACCAATTTGTGTTTTACTACAGAGAAATTATCAACCTCTTTTATTGACTCGGACTTAATATCATTTTGAATTTTTATCACTTCTTGAGGCTTCTCTATGCCGGTTGATTCTGAAACTTTTGTTCCACAATTAGTACAAAATTTTACACCCTCCTTGAGTGGACTGTTACAATTTTCACAATGACTAATAGGTATCTGTCCCATCACCTTAGTACCACAGGAAGTACAAAACTTAGCGCCCTCTTTAAGTGGACTATTACAATTTGTACAATTCATAAATTATGCTATTTTGACGTTACGACTGATTTTAATTCTCCATTTCGATCAGAAACTGCGAAATATTGAGTTTTTACCGCTTTATTATCATCTTCATATAAAAAGCAATATTCTTTATCCCCATTTTTGTATTTAACTTTAATAATTTGCTTAGGCTCTCTCGGACTTAATCCGAATTGAGTATACAAATCTCGTCCTATTCTCTCTGATAAAGCATTAATATTTGCATCTACGGCACCTCTTACTCTGTTAAGTAGAGATTCCTTTTCTGGCACAACTTTCTCAAGAGTCATTCCAAGTTCCATATTTTTAGGAGCTATATAATTTTCAGAAGATATTTTAAACTCTTCAGCAAGGTTCTTTCCCTGATTATCATAATCCCCATACATACCCAACATCGGATCGCCATATAAATTAAACTCACATAGGGTAAGGGCATCCTGAGGCGACAGATTACTCTCAGCACCTCCATAAGGATTATTTTCACCTGTAAAAAAAAGATATCGGGCATAGGTCAATGATTCTCCCGAGGATAAACCGGAAAGTAGTCCATCAATAAAAGCCGCACATATTAAATCGGCAGATATTAAAGGTCTACGAATCTGATTCATCTCACCATCAACTAATCCATAGGCTATCCTCGATGAACCTAAAAACAGAAGAGTACTACTCATTAAGGCTGAATTGAGCATCGAATGTTCAATGTCGTAACCAACATATTTTGCTCCATAGCAACATTCTGCCACGAAAATATTATCGTTCTGAGCTGCGCGGATCGCATCTGTAAAAAATCCCGGAACATATTCACTTCCCTTAGGATAAACCTGACCTACATAGCAGCTTAAATCGGGTTGATTTCCACCATGTAGATTGAAGTAGTAAAAGGAGGCATCTTTGTCAAAAACCTGTGATATATTCTCGGCACTTATAGGAGGTGTTAAGAATAATCTTCCATTAAATATCTCTTCCGGTATGGGTGAAGAATAACGAGCCACCAGCCCGTTAAGATTTAATCCTTCAACCACTCTTTTGGATACTCCACTCCAGTGAGGATCAGATTGTCCATACATCCTCTCAACTATCACCCCTCCTTGTGCGTGATTAATAATAGTACGTTGCATGAAATCGCAAAGATTTTCAAAAGTAGCATCAGAGGCTAATGGTAAACGGGAGACCATAAACAGCATTTCCGATCTATAAATCTCAGTGCTCTCTAAAAGTCTTTGAACATCTATACCATAAGGATAAGCATATAATATATCTGTTTCTATATCGGAATCTCCATTATCAATATAGTTATTGATTACAGGAACAGGGATAATATCGTTACCACCTATAATATATAGATACTCACTCTCTTGCTCTCCTCGTTTTCGTTCACCCATAGGAACATCGAGAAGAGTCTTATGATAATCATACCACTTATTGGAACGAGTGAAATTTCTAAAATTTACCAGTCTATATTTCAGTCCTAAAGTTTCAAGCAATTCTATATAGAGCTCTATTAACTCTAATAATTCATTTTCATTTACCGATAGCTTTTTAGAAAGCAAAACAGTATTGGTGACTATTACACCCTTTTTGTAATAGTCATTATCTTTTTTAATTGATTTTTTATTATTTAAGACTCGAATACCCTCTAATGAAAGCAATCCCTTGTGTATAGGTTGATCACATTCATTAGTGTTTAAATCTAAATTTTCGCGATTGTCACTATTGTTGTCCACATCAACATCTCGCATATCAGCACCACAGTCACAACAGAACAAATCTTCATCAGAGAGTTTGAATCCACAGTTGTAACAAAACTTCATGCTTTTATTTATTTATCATTTTGAATATTTTTTGATATTAGCTGTTACTTTTCGTATATAGTTTTTAGTCTCATCGGGAAGTCTTCTACTAAAATGACTAAATAACTCGTTATAATTCATCGAATTGATGTGAGGTATAGCTTTAGGAAGATTGGTATTACCAATCATAGCACGACTCACATTTCCTGCACCACAATTATAGGCAGCCACCATACATAAAAGTTGACATTCTGAATTTTCCACATTCTTGAAACTTGTACTTTTTAATACCTGAAGGTATGCAGTCCCAAGTTCTATATTATTGCGAGGCTCAAACAGATACTCACCCTTTACTATTTTATCTTGTTTATAAACAAATCTGTAAGCATCACGCCCACCTGATGTTGGTACCAACTGCATAAGTCCGTAAGCAGGAACCCATGACTTGGCAATAGGATTAAAAGCTGATTCTTGCTCCATAATGGCAAAAATAACAGGCTCAGCGATACCAAACTTTTTAGAAAAAAACGTCACCAAATCTCTATACTCAGCTGCTCGCTTGGATATATGATCCTCATTTAACTTAATTGTTATTTTAGCTACAACTTTCTTTTCACCTTTATTATTCTTTACTTTCGATATTATAGGTTTATCTTTCTTTACTATAGACTCTGCTATAATAGGTATTTGAGGAGAGGAATAAACATTTGTAATTATCATCTCCTCCAATGATTCTTTAGAAAGTGCTCTTTCTTCAACTTTTGTTGTTGTTGAAGTTGAAGTTCGTTTTTCCCGTTCAGGCAAAACCGCACCCTGCCCAACCTTAGGCTTTGGTGGCTCTTTTACTCTTACAACAGGCGCTAAAGCAGTTGAAAGATCAATGCCCAAATTCCCCAAATCAAGTTGATTTTCAAGTATAAAACCTGTACTTACATTTTTATAATAATCGGCAGGTAACCCCGAACCTTCGGGTCTGCCTCTACTTGATAAAAGATCTTCAACAGCTCCCTGTAACTTAGTGTTTATTATATTGTTGTCCGAATTAATCTCCGTTTCATCAAGAAGAATCTCTAACGTTACTTCTCCGGTTTCAAAATTTACAACACTTCGTGAATTCTGCTCCTGTCCATACTCAATCCATGTCTTGTTGTCACCTTCTATTATTTCTGCATCCCCCCACTCTTGTGACATATTACTAAAGAAAAGTTCTTGACGCTCTTGCAAAAGTTTAAGCTGTCGATTATAATCCTCTGTCATTGCATCGATTGAGTCTTTATAATCTTTTTCAAGTCCTTCAATTTTCAGATCATACTCGGTAACTATTTTATCCAAAACACTTCCGGTCTGCGAATAAAGTATATTACTCGTAGATGTAAAAAGAGAAAATAAAAGAATTAGTTTTTGTGACATATTAAATATTATTCGCTCTCAAGCTTGGACATCTCCTCTTTGAAGATCTTTTTAAATCTTTCATATTCAAAGTCTGTCCTTAATTTAGAGTCGTTATTTATCTGCTCAATAATTTTATTATTTAAAGATTCTTTGGAAACTTCAACAGCTACATAGCTCTTAAATTGTCCATCTGTTCCCTTCATGGTTTTTTCACAAATAATACTTGAATTTTGTAATGTTTGATTTACCACTGTTCTTATTAATGATTGGAATTTTCCTCTGTACGTCTCAGCTGTATTCTGTTCGTATGAAGAAGCATATGTATCCGACACCGCTTTTATCTTACTTTCGATATTTGCAGCTAATTTGGCACGGGCTGAAGTTTGCGCTTTCTGATTTGCAACATCCATATTATTGCTAATTCCTGAAGCATTTGCTCTAAAAAAATCTTTGTTTGTACGATATTCAGGACCTGTACATGGGACATCAATTTCAATATCACCTTTCGAATGATAATTAGGTTTTGCACCTTTCTTTGATGATCCACATGAAGAAAAAATAAATAATAAGAATAGCGTAAATAAAAGTAATTGTGTTTTCATTATTTAATTTTTTGATTTATATCTCTAAGATAAATAAAAAAACTATAACATATTTATAATTAACACAATAATATGCTATATAATATAAATAAAAATAGACTAATCTTCTAAAGCTAAATAATAAGATTAGCTCCACAGCCCTCCAGACAGTGTTATAGTTGTATTATTTATGTGGTTTTTAACACTCATAGGGTATTATATTATTAACTCACAGGATTGAGTTATTACAAAAATTAAACTAATAAATTTTACAGAATTACACCAAATAAAGACTTACAATTTCCAAAATCATTATGATAAAAAAATAATTAACAACTATTCAGCCTTATTGATTGTTTTCAGTTCATATAATCTTCATGAATGAAACTACGACCAGAAGAAGACAGAATACATAAACATCATTACTTCGGAATATTTAATGAGTGTTTTCCCCCTATTATGGATGGAGTGGCAATTGCGGCTCACAACTATGCCTATTGGCTTCAGAAAAAGACAGGCAAATCATGTGTTGTAACTCCCAAAAACCCCATTAAAACAGAGAAATCTACTTACGATATTTATCGATATACTTCTCTTCCTATACCATTCAGAAAACCTTACAGATTTGGTATACCGTCTCTCGATTTTCAATTCAAAAATCAACTCAATAATATCCCATTTGCTCTTGTTCATGCACATTGTCCGTTTTCCTCGGGACATCTTGCGCTACAAATTGCAAAAAAACAACATGTTCCCATAGTGGGTACATTTCACTCTAAATATAGAATGGATTTCGAACGTATAATTCCTAACCGCTATATTGTGGATAAAATAATCGGTGAAATAGTAAATTTTTATAAAATGTGTGATGAAGTATGGGTACCTCAAATGGCAGTAAGTGATGTTTTGCGTGAATATGGCTATAAAGGAAAAATAGAAGTGGTTGAAAACGGAAATGATTATGCTTCACAATCATATACTCTCAATTTCAGAAGTAATGCAAGAAAAAGGCTCAATTTCAATGATGATGAGACAATTCTATTATTCGTAGGGCAACATATTTGGGAAAAGAATATTGCTTTTCTTCTTGAGTCTCTTTCTCTTCTTCACAACTTACAGTATCGTATGATATTCATAGGAACAGGATATGCGACTAAAGAGATAAAGAAAATGAGTGAAAACCTTGGTATATCTAATAAAGTAAATTTTTTAGGTGTCATTAATGATCGTGATCTTTTAAAAGATTATTATTCTTGCGCAGATCTATTTCTCTTCCCATCACTGTACGATAATGCGCCTTTGGTGGTACGTGAAGCGGCTGCTATGCACACCCCCTCCTTACTACTTGAAGGAAGTACTTCGGCAGAAATAATCAGAGATGGTAAAAACGGATATCTCTCTTTTGACGACAAAACAGAATATGCTAAAAAATTATTATATTTATTACAAAACAAAGCCAATCTTGAGAAGGTGGGGATTGAAGCATCAAATAGTATTGCCCGACCATGGTGTGATGTAATAGATGAAGTTTTAGATAGATACAAGTTATTAATAAAAAAACATGAGTAAAATTTTCAGAGAAGTTCTTATTCCCATACTTAAAATCGCACTTGCTACTATTTTAGGGCTTGGAACTGTAGTTTTTCTGTTTAGGCACGAATTCAAAACAATAGATTCAATAACTTTCGATATTAGTTCTCTAATAATTCTTCTATTGGCTTTCGCATTGATATGTCTGCGAGATCTTGCTTTTTCATATCGTTTTCGAATACTATGTAAACCGGAAAAACTATCGATTTTCGGATCGCTTAGAACCAATTATATGTGTGAGTTCGTATCGGCAATAACTCCTTCTGCCGTTGGGGGATCTGCAATGACGGTATTATATCTGGGAAAAGAGGGTATTAGTTCGGGAAGAGCATCAGCAATAATGATTGTAACATTGATGCTCGACGAACTATTCTTTGTTGTCGGTGCGCCATTGTGTTTTCTATTCTTCTCGGGTAACGAACTTTTAGGAGATTCAAAAGGTATGTTTCATCTATTTAAAATCACCTTTTTCGCTGTATATCTTCTTTTGGTACTTTACACTATATTTCTATTTATCTCCATATTTTTTAAACCTGATCTGGTGAGACACCTCTTTAAGTTTGTGGCGAAGATACCCTATATTAAAAGATATTCTGAAAAGACTGATAGGTTTGCAAAAGAGATGTCGGAATGTAATTATGAACTAAGAAAAAAATCATTATTGTTTTGGATAAAAGCTTTTTTGTTGACTGCTGTGGCCTGGCTTTCACGCTATATGATTGTGTGTATACTACTATCCCCTTTTATTTTATTTGAATCACAAGGTATTGTACTTGCACGACAATTCACTATCTGGATAATGCAAATAGTGGCTCCTACTCCGGGTGGAAGCGGTGTTAGCGAATTCCTTTTTTCAAAATATTATTCCGATTTCGGAATTCCATCTGTTCATTTGCTTAAAGCTGCATGTGAATGGCGAATCGTCACTTATTACATCTATATAATTATCGGATTCTTGTTTTTGACCTCTTATAAATTGCGAAAATTAAAGGAGACTTCTATATAATTTAAAAATTAATCAAAATGAGGTTTGTAGGCTTATTTTTTTGTTTATCCAAATAGATTTATCGACACCTTGCAAGGTTTAATATTACACCATATTTGTTTTGAAATCGATCCTTTCAAGGTGATTTTTCACACTTTGCAAACTATAAAAAATTTATAGAATACTTTTTTTTAAATGGAAGAGTTTTGCGCAATTAATAATAGTAACCGACAATAAGCAATAATTGCAGACAGTTGAAGGCAATTGACGACAATTTAAGGCAGTTGACGACAGTTAACGACAGTTGGCGACAGTTGGCGACAGTTGGGGTACTTCGCCAAATATATTAATATGATATTCGCCATGATATTTATTAATAAAAACCTTAGATCAATAAAATTATGGCAGTAAATTACATCGTAGTAAAATCAAATTTTAAAGAGGGTGCCGCGGCGGGATCCAAGTATCTTAAAGTAATAAAAGACGAGTGTATCGAAAAATATAAGATGGCACGTATAATCAGTGATCAGTGTAGTATAACCGAAGCGGATATTGTAAGTGTTCTTCAAGCATATGAGACAAATCTGAAAATACAGTTTTCTGAAGGTAATAGTGTGGAGCTTTTCAACTTGGGAACTCTTAAACCATATTTTAAGGCTGATTTTGATTCGAACGGAAAAGTTAATAAACAAAGTGTCAGACTCTCTAAAGTGATGCTTATCAATAATGACACATTCATTAATGAAGCCAAAGGATATATCTATAAATATTGTGGAGAGGTTGATTATTCTAAAAACGGCATTGAAGAGAGAATAAGTCTGGCGATAGATTTCCTTGAAAGGAAGAAAAGTTATATCACATCGAGCGATTATGCAGAGCTAAATACTTGTACAACTACAACAGCAAATCGAGACTTGAAGATGATGAAAAAAGCAGGAATTCTTAGTGCAGAAAAAATTGGACATACTTTTATTTATTCGCTTAACAGAGAAAACTTTGTAAGCAATGAAAAATTTCAAGAGAAAAAAAGCGAAGAGAATATTTATCAAGAAGATGAATTGGCACAACAGGCAACAGATAATATTATGATTTCGGATAAAATATCATTTGATACTTCTGAAATTGCAAATAATAATATTGTTATAACTAAGGATATGTCATCTTTGAAAACTGATTTAACCATATCCAGAAGAATAAAAAGGATTGATCCTTCAGATCCTGATAATCCGGTAGAAATATACTACAATGCGCTTGATGGCAATTATAGTAAAAAAATATCACCGCATTTTGATAATGTAGATTATGAAATTTTTAATGAAGAACAAAAAATAATATATGCTTGTGAATGTGCAATGAAAAAGATTGCATCAGATATAGGGGCCGAAGATATATATGATTCACGTGTATTAGACCTTCTTGATAAAAATACGTTCCCTATTAAAATGCTTCTTCGAATAAAAAGAAAAAGAGAGATAAAAACATGACATATTGAGTGTCAAGTTGTTTGAAATTTTAGTTTATTTAAGATAACTTTAGGGCATATTACACTATGGAAAGATAGAAGGATATCTTTCAAACAATTTTTTTATTACACATTTTCAACTACCGTATCTAATTAGAATGAAGAAGATTTTATCAATATTATGCATGGCCACTGCCTTGCCGTTAAGCGCACAGACAACTGAAATATCAGGCCTAAACGAAAAACAATTCGATAAGTTTTGGAGGGCGGAATCAGAATCTCCTGATTACAAAATAAGTTTCAAGTGTGATACTGCTGAAATTGTAGCTCCTAAAGGTTTTACTCTTTGGCGAAAAGAGAAGATGAGGGGCAAAGTAACCGTAGAGTATGATGCCTGCGTAGTTGTGGAAGATGGTAATCCTTCTGATCGACTAAGTGATCTGAATTGTTTCTGGATGGCAAGCGATAGGAAATATCCCGAAAATTTATGGAAAAGAGAGTCTTGGAGAAAAGGTGTTTTCGTCAATTGTTACTCTTTGCAAATGTATTATATGGGTTATGGAGGCAATAGTAATTCCACCACCCGTTTTCGTCGATATGACGGGAATGAAGCAGGTATTACCGATGAAACGGCTCGTCCGTCAATACTAAGAGAATATACCGATAAAGAAAATCTGCTTGAGGCAAATCGTTGGTATAAAATAAAAATAGTGAATCATGATAATAAGGTGAGTTATTATATTGATGGAAAACGCCTTGTGGATCTGCGTGACCCTACACCCCTTACAGAGGGATGGTTTGGATTTCGCACTACTCAATCGCGTACAAGAATAACAAATTTCAGATATGAGATAAAAGCTGAAGATAATTCAATAGTTCCTCTTCACTGGGTTGGCGATGTACCGAAGACAAATAAACCGGTTAGTTTCGGTATTCCTTTTGACAAAGGAGAGATTAAGACAAATGATATTGTTGCTCTTTCAACCGATAAAGGTGAGAGAGTTGAGATTGATTGTTACCCGATGGCATATTGGCCTGACGGATCGGTAAAATGGGGTGCCGTATCGGGTGTTATTCCTGCAGGTAGCGAGGGCCTGAAGTTTGAGAAGGAGAAAGTCTCTAAATCAGGGTTCTACACAACATTCGGTGCAGGTGAAAAGGGTGTAAAATCGGATAAAAAGAGAAAAGAGGGAGATAAATCATTAGAAATAAAAGAATCGGATAACGGTTTTTGTATTTCAACAGGTGATGTGTCTGCTTATATTTCCAAATCGGGAAATGCTATTATCGATAGTCTTATTTATAACAATATAAAAGTTGGTGGCGCAGCATCTCTTGTTGCCTCAACACAAAACACGCCTTCTCTTGAAAATACCGAATCGGTTTCTTTTAAAAATTATAAGAGTAAGGTTTCTGAAGTTTCTTTAGAAAGAGTTGGTAAGCAAAAAGCAACTTTAAGAATAAAGGGTACTCACACCAATCTTGAAGATGGTCGTGAATGGCTACCTTTCGATATGCGTCTTTATTTCTATGCGGGAAGTTCGCAGATAGGAATAGTACATAATTTCATTTATGACGGGGAACAGACTGAAGATTTCATACGTTCGTTAGGCCTTCGTTTTGAGATCCCTATGCGCGACGAGCATTACAATCGCCATGTGGCATTCTCGTGTTTGGGCGGTGGTGTATGGAGCGAGCCTGTAAAACCTCTTATTGGTCGTAGAATACTTACTCTTAACGGCGATAAGACTTGGCAAAAACAACAGATGGAGGGTAAGAGAATTCCTGCTTATGATGAATTTGACGATTATAACAAAAAACTTATAGACAATTGGGCATCGTGGGATTCTTATAGGTTATCACAACTTACGCCTGATGCTTTTACAGTCAGAAAACGAGCAAATGATAATAATCCGTGGATAGGAACTTTCAGCGGAAACCGAGCTGACGGATATGCTTTTGCAGGCGACGTAACGGGAGGTTTGGCTGTTTGTCTTCACGATTTTTGGGAGTCTTATCCTTCATCTATGCAAATAGATGGGGCAAGAACAGAAACGGCAACCCTTACAGCATGGATGTGGAGCTCCGATTCGGAGCCAATGGATCTTCGTCATTATGATAATGTAGCTCATGATCTGAATGCAAGTTACGAGGATGTGCAGGAGGGATTGAGCACTCCTTTTGGGATAGCAAAGACTCACTCTTTTACAATTGATGTGAAACAGGGATATAAAGGAAAAGAGATTTTTGCTCGTGATGCTGCTACTGTTTCTGCTAATTCGCGACTTATGCCAACTCCTGAATATCTTTATTCAAAGAGAGCTTTCGGTGTGTGGAGTTTGCCGGACAGATCAACCGCATTCAGAGAGAAGGTAGAGGATAGAATTGATACTTATCTTGATTTTTATCATAATGCGATTGAGCAAAATAAGTGGTACGGATTTTGGAATTATGGTGATGTAATGCATGCTTACGATCCTGTGCGCCATGAATGGAGATATGACGTGGGTGGTTATGCCTGGGATAATACGGAACTTGCTTCAAATATGTGGTTTTGGTATAATTTCCTTCGTTCCGGAGATCCTAAAGCATGGAAAATGGCAGAGGCAATGACTCGCCATACGGCAGAGGTTGATGTTTATCATATCGGACCGAATGCAGGGCTTGGAAGTCGTCATAACGTTAGTCATTGGGGATGTGGGGCAAAAGAGGCTCGTATCAGTCAGGCTGCATGGAACAGGTTTTACTACTATCTGACAACTGATGAGAGGTGCGGCGATCTGATGAGTGAGGTTAAGGATGCCGAACAGAAACTTTACACTCTCGACCCTATGCGTTTGGCTCAGCCAAGAAGTAAATTTCCCTGTACTGCTCCTGCCCGTCTTCGTATCGGACCGGATTGGGTATCTTATGTAGGAAACTGGATGACAGAATGGGAAAGAACGAAAAACACTGAATATCGCGATAAGATAACATCAGGGATGAAGAGTATTCAGGCAATGCCTAACGGATTGTTTACCGGTCCGCAGGCTTTAGGATTTGATCCGGCAACTTGCCAAATAAGTTATGAGGGTGATCCTGAGATGCAAAATACTAATCACCTACTTGCCATAATGGGTGGTTTTGAGGTTATGAATGAGGTGATGTGTATGGTAGATATGCCGGAGTGGGAAAAACTTTGGCTTGATCATGCCATAAATTATAAACAAAAAGCTCTGACAATTGGCAGAAACCGTTTCCGAGTTTCTCGTCTTGCCGGTTATGCGGCTTATAAGACGATGAATGAAGCCAAGAAAAAGGAGGCTTGGATTGATCTGATGACAACTCTTGAGCACACTCCTGCTCCGCCGTTTAAGATAGAGAAAGTTCTTCCTCCTCATGTTCCTGCGCCTAAGGATGAATGTGCCACTATCAGTACTAATGATGCCGCTTTATGGAGTCTTGATGCTATTTATCTGATGGAGGTTATTCCTATGGATGAGCTTATTTATTAATATAGATTTAATAATATTCAAATATAAATGTAATTGATTGGGAATATGATTGTAACATGTGGAATATAGATTTGTATTGTAAAAATATATAAGCTATGAAACGAAACATGTTAATCATTTTCCTAATCTTTTTTTATTGTTACGAAAGTTCGATATCGGCAAAAAATCTGGCCGAAATAAAAGGATTATATAATACGGTAATACTACCGTTGAATGACAATGTGAAGTCTAATTACTTCGGAAAAGCTACTATTGAAGAGGAGTCAGGTATTCCTGCCCAAGAGATTGATTCTATTTATAATAATATTATAATTAATATGATCTCCAATCAGTTTTCAAGTAATATTATAAGGACTGACAACAGCTCTTTAATTGACTCTTTGGTGAATGAAATAGAGATTACAGGAGAGGATGAAAATGTGTTTTCTAACCTTAACAAAATAAGTATCGAGAGATACAAATCTTTTATGAGTTCTTATAATGCCGATTATGTAATAATAATAAACAGACATTATTTAAAATGGCAGGATACTCCTTTAAGAACTCTTTTTCATATTATTTCTTATTCCGTATTTGACAGTTCTAAAACTGAAATTTCAAGAGGTTCGCAATTCTTCACAAGTATGGATCTTCTTGATGAGCAACAACTAAAGAAAAAATGCAAAAAAACTACCGGTAAAATTGCTTCAAATGTAAGTGATGCTATCACGGCAAGTTTGGCGGATTGAATATTTCATTATACGAAAAAAATCTAACTAATTTTCTTAAACATTATGGTTATTATTAAAAGGTTATTCCTTCTGATATTATTTGTCATGGGGATATGTCAGCTTTCTGTATCTCAAGGTTTACAAGCAACGATCACTGGTAAAGTGACAGACGAGAATTCGGAAACCGTAATCGGAGCATCGATTATTGTTAAGAATGAGTCAACAGGATTTCAGACCGGAAGCATTACAAACGATAAAGGTGAATATCTAATAAAACAGTTGCCTTTGGGTTCACCTTATACGATAATTGTATCTTATATAGGTTATGGACAACAGAGTAAAACAGGTTATTCTCTTAATCAGGGTGATGTACTAAAAGTGAATTTCAAACTTTCTGTTTCTGAGATAAAGATGTCGGAAGTTGAAGTGGTTGCAAATAGTTTAAAAAATAAAGCATCCGTACTTGGTTCAGCAACAAGTATTTCACAAAAGGATATTGCGACATTACCAGTAAATGGTAGAAACTTTACCTCTCTAACCGATTTGTCGCCTTTGTCTTCAGGATCGAATCTTTCAGGTCAGCTTGCTTCAGCCACCTCCTATACTATTGATGGTATGACTGCAAAAAGTCCAACGTCAAGCGGAACGACAAACAGAGGTCCATATCTTGTTTCTATGGAAGCTATTCGTGAATTTGAAGTAATTACAAATAGTTATGATGTTACTCAGGGAAGATCCGGAGGCGGTAACATTAGTTCGGTGACTAAGTCGGGAACAAATCAAATACATGGTAGTGCTTTTGTTTATCATAGGGCTGATTTTTTATCAAGTAATTATACTGCTGCTGGAAATAAAAATAAAGATGAATATTCGGTTACTCAGTTCGGGTTATCATTAGGCGGACCTATTGTAAAAAACAGAGCTCATTATTTTGTTGCTCTTGATCAACAATTGGATAGTAGGCCTCTTCTTATTGCTGATATTCAGAATAAAGAGGATGAGAAAAGCTATGGCATTTCAAAAGAAAATCTTGATGAATTTGTCGATATTGCAAGACGTGATTATGGCGTAGCAAACTCTCAACAAGTAGGTTCATTCACTAAAAAAAGGCCATCTACTACATTATTTGCAAGGATTGATTGGCAGCTTGATTCCAGAAATTTATTGACAATAAGAAATAATTACAATAGAGATATGAATAATCTGGGCATATCTGACAATAGTAGTATAAATCTTTTTGAAGTTTACGGGAATCATCTTTCTACAGATAATTCTCTTCTTGCAACATTGCGTTCTGTTATTAGTCCTGAGAAAACCAATGAATTAAAGGTTCAGTATTTATATACTCTTGACGACGGGACACCTGGAGATCAGCTCCCATACGACAACATTCCAAGAGCAATAATACAAAATATCACTTCGGAGATAGATGGAAAGGATTATACTCTATCAAGTATTCAATTCGGAGGTCAGAGATATGAGCCGGAAAAGTTTAAAAATAATGTGGTTCAGGTTGTTGATAATTTCTATTATAATAGCGATAAAGTGAATTATACTTTAGGCGGGGATATCATGTATACTAATTTATATTCTCTGGCAACAAGTGAAATGAATGGTCGTTTCTATTATAACGGTATGGATAACTTTAAAAATAATACACCGTATAGGTATGCTAGGGAAGTAGCAGTTGGCGATCCTGCAATAAAACAAGGTGTAATTAATGCAGCATTATATGCACAAGCACAAATTTCATTGTTCAACGGAGCTGATTTGACGCTGGGTATTAGAGGAGATTATACTTATTATCTTACTAATCCTCAGAAAAATGATCTTTTGGAAAAGGAATTGAGTCTTTCTACAACCAATAAACTCAAAGCTTTTCAGTTTCAGCCGAGAGCTCAATTCACATGGGATATCGGTAATAATAATACAGATATTATAAAAATAGGTGGAGGTATAATGGGTTCCAATATGAATAATTATGCTATGATAAATAACCTTCTTTTTGATGGTAATAAGGTTTATTCACTGGATATTAGAGCAGATCTTCCTAATGCAGATTTTGAAAGATTCAGAAAGGATCCATCTTCGGCTCCGGGTATTGAGATATTTGATCAATTGGGAATTGACAAAGTAGCAACATATAATATCAATTCAGCAGATATTAAGATGCCGGTTATTTATAAATATAGTCTTTCTTATAATAAATTCTTCAACGATAGAATGAGAGCAGGTGTGAGTTTTTATGGCTCTAATACAATAAACAACTATATGTATATTGATAGAAATATGGTTGATGTTCCATTCTTTACTCTTGATAATGAAGCTGGAAGAGGAGTTTTTGTTCCTGCATCATCTGTCAGTGCAAAAGGTAATACAGATTGGACAAAAGGTAAAAAAAGTAATAAAATAGCTCGAGTTTTGGAATTGGTGAGCGAGGGAAAAGTTAACTCCTACTCTTTTGTAGCCGATATGAGTTATAGATACTTTAAAGATGGGCAGATATCGGCAAGTTATACTTGGAATGATTCGAAAGATAACACATCATATAATGGAAATGTAGCAAATAGCGCAACACTTTATCAAATGGTAGTGGATGATCCGAGAGATTTAAGCAATATGAGTTATTCAAATACTCAGTTCAGACACAAACTTGTGATTTATGGTAATACACCATCTTTCTGGGGAATTAATATAGGTGTTCGTTATTCCGGTATGGGTGGCACACGATATTCTATGGTTGTTAACGGTAATATCAATGGAGATTATGTATCCGGGAATGATCTTGCTTATGTGTTTGATCCGAATGATAGTAAAACTCCTGATAATATTAGAGAGGGGATTATCGGATTATTAAATAATCCTGATATAGAACAAGGTTTCAAAGAGTATATTAAAGATAGTTATGGTAAGGTAGCAGAGCGCAATGGTGGGATAAATCCATTCTCCGGAACTTTTGATATCAGAATAACAAAGGATATTAAGATCGTAAAATCTCAAAAATTACAGTTATCAGTTGATCTGTTTAATGTAGCCAATATGTTGAATAAAGAACGTGGTTTGAATAAAAACTTGTCAAAACAATCAATCTTCAATGTTACAGGATTTGATCAGGTTAAAAAAGAATTTGTTTACTCTGTAAATCCAAATGCAGGAAAAAGCACATTTAAGGGTAATGTTTGGCAGATTCAAATTGGAGGTAAGTATATATTTTAAAATTTTATCAATATCATAATATGAATAAGTTATTAATTCTTTTAATTGCATATTTAGTTTATATGCCATGCTTGTTTTCTCAAATGCACAAAAAAAGATATCCATTCCCTGATGCAGGGGAATATAAAGTGCTGAAATGTGATTTTCATCAACATACAATTTTCTCAGATGGTCAGGTATGGCCACGAACAAGAGTTTTGGAAGCCTGGGATGAAGATTTGGATGCAATAGCTCTTTCTGAACATATAGAATATAGAAGATTTTTAGATGATATTTCCTCAAGAGATCATAACAGATCTTGGGAATTGGCTAAAGATGCAGCTAAAACATATGATGTGATTCTTATAAAATCAGCAGAGATAACAAGAGGAATGCCTCCGGGTCACCTTAACGTTATCGGAATAAAGGATGCAAATGCTTTTGAGAAGTTTGTAAATAAAAAACTTAGGAATGACTCGACTAATATATCTGCAGCGTTGAGTGAAGCCAAGAAACAGGGAGGTTTTATTATCTGGAATCATCCGGCATATCCTACAAAAGACAATAAAAGCACTTGGCATCCAAAACATGAAGAGCTAAAAAACGCTGGTCTTATAAATGCAATTGAAATAGTAAACGGCGAAAGATATGAAGCTCCTGCCTTTCAGTGGTGTATTGATTATGACCTTGCAATTATCGCAAATACCGATGTTCATTCAACGATGGCTCAGAAAAGAGCTCATGATCATTCAAAAGTTATGACCCTCGTTTTGGCAAAAGATCGTTCGGAAGATGCTATTATGGAGGCACTTTTTGAAAAAAGAACTGCTGCAGTGTGGGATGATAAGATTATGGGGCGGGAAAATGTTCTTAAACCAATTATTATTAATGCTTTGGATATAAGATTTAAAAGGAACAACGGAGATCAGGGATTGTTTGAAATTGAAAATATGAGCGGACTCCCATTTAAGTTTGAGGTTTTAGAAGTTCCAAATGACTTAAGATTCAGAAATGATGTTCCTATTGTGGCTCCTGCTCTCGAAGTTGCAGCTCTTGAAGGAAATAATAATATTAAAGATGCTTCATTACAGAATATTAAAATAAAGGTTCTGAATGCTTTTGTCGCTCCGAAGAAAAATCTTATAATAGATATTCCAGTAAAAATGTAAAAATTTTAGACAGAATAATATACAATTAAATTAAACGTTCATTTATAGTTATCTCCTCTTATTTTTACCGGTTTGTATTTTATTATTACACTAAACATGAATATGTCGATATTATTTCGCTCATATTCATGTTTTTATTGTTCTATAAATATGTGTATTATATAATATTTTGACAATATTCAAGATCATTTTGGTATTGATGATTGTTATTAATTAAATTAAAATTAATATATATGAAACTTTTCATACCAAATAGGTCTCTTTATGATTGGGGTATAGAGTTGCTTTGTGCAATAGCTCTTACATGCGTAATCTATCCTTTATTCTTTTATATTGATTTTAGCGATATAAAATGGCCGGTTCATTATAATTTGAACGGCGATGTTAATAGTTGGGGAACCAGGTTGAATATGTGGTTTTTACCAATAATGTCGCTACTAATGTATGGAGGTTTTACTTTGTTGGAGAAAAGGAGTTCGGAGTTCAATTATCCTTTTATGGAGGTGGTAAAAACAGAAAAGATTAATAAGATTGGTGAACGTGGCGTGAGATGGTTAAAGTTCTTTATAATCGGACTTTTTGGTTATCTTAATCTTTCATCTTTGTGGATTGCAACAGATCAGATCTCCATGCTTAATGTTTCATATTTATTTATAATATTGGGAATGATGGTATTATCCGGGATTATATGGCTGGGGATTATTTATTATTATCAGTATCAAAATAGAGTTTAAGTGTTTTTTTGGATTTGAGAATATTAAATAATGTTTATAATATGTTTCTATAAGTTTTAGTATTAACAAACACTATACCATAGGTTTTTATTATTAAAAATAAGCAATTTAACACAAATGTAGAATAATCAAACTGTTCGTTTATGCACATTTAAAGTTCGTTTTAGCACACTTTTTCAAACTAAAAATAGAGTGCAAAAAATAAATTTACACTTTTAAACAAATAGAGTTGTTAGGGATAATTTAATACATGTTTTTTTGGTGATATTAATGTATATTTGGATTATAAATTAACACAATAATCCATGAATAAAGCAAAAATTCTAATTGTCGATGATAATCAAGATGTGTTGTTTGCACTTAATCTTTTGCTCGAACCATATGTAGAAAAGATAAAAGTGGCTGTTACTCCCGATAAGATCACTCATTTTATGAAAACTTTCTCACCTGACATCATACTTCTGGATATGAATTTCAGTCGTGATGCAATATGCGGTGAAGAGGGTTTTGATGCTTTAAAAGAGATACTTTCAATTGATCCTTCAGCAATTGTTATCTTTATGACTGCTTATGCTGATACCGAAAAAGCAGTAAGAGCAATAAAAGCAGGTGCAACAGATTTTATTTCAAAGCCTTGGGAAAAGGATAAATTACTTGCCACTCTAACTTCTGCTATGAAGCTTAGAGAGTCGCAACAACAAGTTAATTCTTTAAAGGAACAGGTAGAATCATTGTCTTCTACAATTATTAAACCGGAAGATGTAATTGGTGAATCTGAGGTGATGAATTCTGTTTTTGAGACAGTGAATAAGCTTTCGGAAACAGATGCTAATGTTGTAATATTTGGAGAAAACGGAACGGGAAAAGATGTTCTTGCAAGAATGATACATCACAATTCTCCTCGCAGAGATAAACCTTTTGTCACGATTGATCTTGGTGCAATTCCTGAAAATCTCTTTGAAAGTGAACTTTTCGGATATGAAAAGGGGGCTTTTACAGATGCTAAAAAGTCAAAGGCGGGACGAATTGAGATTGCAAATGGTGGGACATTGTTTCTTGATGAGATTGGGAATTTGACTCCTGCTATGCAAACTAAACTTCTTACGGCAATAGAGAAGAAAATGTTTAATCGTTTGGGTGGTAATTTAACTTTAAATGTTGATGTAAGGATTGTTGCTGCTACTAATGCCGATATTCATGAGATGGTGGAAGATGGTCGTTTTAGAGAGGATCTATTTTATAGGATTAATACTATAGAACTAAATATTCCCCCTTTACGTGACAGAGGTAATGATATTTTACTGCTTGCCGATCATTTCCGAGAGATATATTCAAAAAAATATAGAAAGAATATTGTTTCGTTTAATAGAGATGCCAAGCAAACTCTTCTAAAATATAAATGGCCCGGAAATGTAAGGGAACTTCGACATACCATTGAAAGAGCAGTGATTATGTCTGATGATAAAACTATTTCTTGTGAGCTTTTCAGACTCAATAAGAATAATCGTGGTTCAAAAGCAGAAAGCGAAGTTTATAATCTTGAGGAACTTGAAAAAATTGCTATTTCTAAAGCTATTAAAAGATCAGAAGGGAATGTTTCTAAAGCAGCCGATATGCTCGGAATTTCTCGTTTTGCATTGTATAGAAAACTTGAGAAATATGAATTATAACAATTTATTGAATATAAAATATGATGGATTATAATGATTAATGGTATATAAAATATGATTAATTATAACATTTATTGGATAGGAAATATGATGATTTGTAATGTTTTATGGGATATAGAATATGGTATATGAAATATAATGAATTATGGGAAAAGATTATCTAAAGATAGCCGGCCTTTCCATCTTGCTCACATTATCGGGAGCGGCTCTTTTATTGCTTTATCAAAGTGGATTTATATTCTCCGCCGGTTTCATACTACTGGTTATTATTTGTATTATTTATATTCTGATTTATGACTATAAAAAGGTGATAAATGAGGTTATAAAACTTACCGATTCTATTCGATTCGATGATTTTACCGTTTATTTCGGATCTAAAGGAAAAGGGAAACATTATGCTAATATGGCTGAGAAACTGAATGCTGCGACTGAGAATTTCAGAAAGATTAGCAAAAAGAATCAATCATCTCAGAATTTATATTCCACATTGCTTTCGGTTATAGATTTCGGAATAATAGTTTTTGATTCAAATAATAATGTGGTATGGATTAACGAAAGTGCAAGAAGAGAATTAAATCTTTTGAAAATCAAAACTCTTGAAGATTTGACTATTGTGTCATCTGAACTCCCTCAGATAATAAAGGATCTTATCTGCGGAGATGTTTTTCTTTATAAATATCATATTGATGGTACGCCTAAAGAGTTAGCATTATCCTGCGTAGATTTCAAATCTGAAAACGAAACATTCCTGCTTTTATCGCTTAAGAATATTCATTCTCTACTTGAAAAAGAGGAGATGGTAGCATGGCAAAAGTTAATCAGAGTACTTACACATGAGATTATGAATTCTATTACTCCCGTAATATCTCTTTCGGAAACTCTTACAGAAAGAACTGAAGATGCGGAAACAAATGATAAGGATTTTGATAATATGAGAAGTGCTTTGGCTGTAATTCATAGAAGAAGTAAAGGTTTGCTTTCTTTTGTAGAGAATTACAGAAAGCTATCAAGAATTCCCAAACCAACTTTTGCACAGGTTAATCTAACCGATATGCTTTATGATATATGTTCTTTACAC
Organism: uncultured Bacteroidales bacterium; assembly: GCA_947074145.1. Taxonomy (GTDB): domain Bacteria; phylum Bacteroidota; class Bacteroidia; order Bacteroidales; family JAUNSR01; genus JAUNSR01. The sequence goes on along the minus strand of CAMTOJ010000005.1, from coordinate 28,915 downwards.
AATGATGTAACACTTAATCTGGATATTCCTAAAAATACAATAGTAAATATAGATAGATCGCAGATTGAACAAGTAATGATAAATCTGATAAAAAATGCAAGAGAAGCAAATGAAGAGATTGTAAATATTCCATATCATTCATATCTGGAGGACCTAAGATTAGAGACTAATGAAAAAGTTAGAAATAACAATATTAAAGTGAATGTTTTCTTAGATAAAAATAAAGCGGATATGGAAAACTATTCCTCTTTATGTATTGAGGAAAAAAATAATAAAGTCAGTGCTTTTTTAGATAAAAATAAAGTTGAAAAAGAAAGCAGCACCTCTTTATGTATTATAGTAAGTGATAACGGAAAAGGAGTTTCGGAGGAGGCACGAGATAAGATTTTTCTTCCTTTTTTCACAACAAAACCTACGGGTAGCGGTATAGGGCTGAGCCTTTGTAAGCAAATATTAACTATGCATGGCGCCAAAATAAGTTTCGTAAATAGAGACGATATGGGAACTGATTTTATCATCTCTTTCAGAACATCTTCTGTTTCTTATTTACCTTAAAAATGAGTTTCGATATGCCGACGTAAAAGGCGTGAAGATCGTCTTCTGTTTCTTATTTACCTTAAAAAGAGTATTGTTAACTTCTCTATTATAAGAATCAAAATATCTAAGATTTATAAGTTCTTATAATAATATCATTCTTGATTTCCCTAAAATTAGAGCTTCTCCAACTTCTCATATATCTCAATCAGAACATCTTCTATTTCAGCATCTTTTAAAATAATATTATTATCCGGGCCTAATAAGTAAAGTGTAGGAATAGCTCTCAGATCATATAAATTATCAATATCCCTGCAATGAGTATTTATCCAGTTTTTAGGATATTCCGTTTTTTGCCATAAAGAAATATCTTCATCAGGATATACCGCAATTATTTTAAAGTTCTTATAAGTGGAAAGATTATTAATCTCTATCACCTTTTTTATAGCTTCACACTCATCACATCCCGGATTATTAAAAAAAAGAAGAGTATAGTTTTTCTTAAACTCACTTAAACGCATTTTCTTCCCTTGAGAAGTTTCCATAACAAAATCAGAAGCAATAGTTCCAGGGCGATTTCTCAAAGATGAAGTAAGATGTTTTTGGTATCTTATTTTGTTTTCATCTTTTATTCCTTCCGTGGAAAGCAAAGCTTCTAAAACATCAATATAAACATCTTCATTGCGTGCGGGAGAATTGGGATTATAGAGATATTTTTCATACAAATTGGTAAAAATATAAAATCCCTTATCGTCAGCTTTTCCAAGTTTAGAAAACTTTCGACTAAGTGACAATCGGCGTTGCTTTTCTTCAGTATTCAAAAGCATTGTAATATAATCGGCAAAGATCTGTTCTGTTTGCTCTATCTTGCCATAATATATGGTATCTGTAAAATCAAATTTATCCCAATAATGAGTAGTGACATAATTGATTCTGTCCTCTTCGGAATTTAGAAACTCTGGAATATCGGGCCAAGTAAACAAAGGCTTAGAAGAAGAAATTTTATTTTGATTATCATTATTATTACTGACACATCCTGCCAGTAATAATAATGAATTTATGATTAAAAGCTTAATGAAAAGCATAATTGGTAATTGATTAATAAAGTCCGGTTAATTAATAGTTTGCATATAGATATTTATTGCCCTCTATAGCGTAGTGCAAATATACACACAGTTATTAATTGCTACAGCTATTTCTATAATTAGAAATATTAATCAACATCTTTTACGCAACGAGCACCACCAATTTCACCTGTATTGTTTATAAGAAACAGATTCGTTCTTACTGCAAAACCAACCCTTTTTGCATCATAATTAACAAAACTAAAACCTGTACTTGAGAAATAGTTATGATTTCCCTCCCAAATATTCGACCATTGCGCTGATTTGATACGAGAATACATCAAGGCCAATTCTCGTTGATTTGGAACTCTCCAACCTTTAGGACATAACCTTTTACCATCTGTACGTTTTGCTTGAGTTCGCGCATCTTGCCAGGTTTGGCCGCTTCCTTCAACTGATACAGAATTATTAATCTGAAATTTCCAATATGGACGATTATATCCGTCTACCCCTCGCTCATTATGATCAGAAAGTTCTTCTGTCTCTTTAATCTGTCTTACAGCACCTGGGTCTAAGCGGCTTACAGATATAGTTCTCACAATTTCACCATTAATTGTTTCTGTTTTAAATTCGGCGAAATCTTCAGGATAAATATCGATAGATGCGTCTTGCGGTATTCCTAAATTTCTACCACATCGGTAATAAACCTTAGTGTCTATGCCGTTAGTATAATCATTGATAAATCCTGTAGATGACCCCTCGGAGGACCATAAAATATAGGGTCTATCTTTATTTTCAATTTTCGAAGTTCCGGTTGTACTACTTACAAACCATTGATTTTCTCTATCATCCTTATACCAAGTAGTTCTTTTATACAATTTAATATCCTGAATATAAGCAGGTTCGCCCAACCAAATATCAGTCAACTGATTTATACTCGTTAAATACCAATTAATCTCTTCGGGATCAATTTTACCATCACCATCTGTATCTCTGTTTAAACGAAGACATTTATATTTAGCTGCTTCATAATCATTCTTCATCTTCCATGTCGCGGTATTTATATAGTCGGACCAGTTATCAACTGATGAAGCTGATTCTTTCCACATATTAATACTATTCTTTCTACCATTATTCCAATCAGTATAATATGCGTTCTTTGATGTTTGTTTCTCAAATACCAAAGGCGTTTCATCCTGAATTACCTGAGATCCCCATGCTGTAAAATCTTCATCTTTATATTTATTAAACATGGTTTGAATCGAGTTTTGACGTATAGAGAAAATAACAGAAGAATATGAATTATTAGCACCCGTGAAAACACTATTATCTTCAAGCGCTAAATTAATTATACGAGGCTCTGTATTAACGAATTTTTTCCATAAGCTTGGATTAAACGGCAGGCTTTCATTTGTTGGATCTTTTTCATAATAATACTCATTTGCAAATGCAGTAAAATGTATGGCATCTTCTTCATAAAAAAGATGAGTTAAATGTTTTTTGGGATCCGAAATCTCCTGATTAATTAAAAACCTTCTTTTATTTTCTTTTAAGATAATGACAAGCTGTTTTATATTCAATAGTTTATCATTTCCTGCTTTAATATCTTTAATATAAGAATCAAGAAAAGAGCTTGGATCAACATTATCATTTTCAGGGTATATTTTGGAATCTCCGGGATAGGTTCTGAAATCAGAAATATATTTATTATTCCTCCTATTATTTACTCTGAAATATATCCATTTATAATCAAGAGGATTATCTTTTGCCTCACCTTTAGAGAAAGGTGTTTCAACTGACCAAGTAAGATTATCACCTATATTTTGCTTACTAAAAGAGAAGTGAAACGTTTCATTATGGGCATCAATATTCTGTGTCTCTTTTGATACGACTATTGACCCTACTGCACCGGGACGTATTACCTCACCTGTAGAAACTTCAGTAATAATACTGTTTATAGATTTAATTTCTACATTATATGTATATTTAGTATTTCTATTTGTTTTATAATCGTCGACTCCGGCAACTCCCCCTAAATGGATAGTATAAGCAACCTCGGCTGATACTTTTTGTTCATTTTCAATCTCATAACTTACATTTCCTTTTAATTGAACATAAGTAGATTTCATGGAAGCATATTTAAAATCTCCCCAATAATCATTAGATTCTATTTTTTCTCTCTCTTCTCTAAGTGCATATCTTTGATTATATGATAAATCCTTATCATTTATACTTGTAGGTATTGCTAATTTTGGAGCAATATTGTTCTCAGGAACATATATTTCAAAAGAACTTACTCCATCATTTATATCTTCAAAGTTTGTCCAATCAGTATTAAAATAATCATTCTCAAGATCTCCGGCTTCGTAGAAGCTCGTTCTTGGAAATAATGGAACTTTTTTTGAAACAGACATCATTCTCCATTGAAAAGGAGTAAATACCAATCCGTCAATACCTTTTACAATAAATTTAACTCTGGAATCTAATCTTACAAGAGATAAAGACGCAGTGTTTCCAAGTTTAGGTTCAATTGAAACGCCCTCTGTTATACCGGACATTATAAAATTGTCCGATCTTTCAAGATAATTTCCTTTTAAAGAAGATATTGTATTTTTAATCTCATTCAATGTTGAAATTCCATCTAAATATTCCTTAGTTATATCAACAACATTATTATCAAAATTAGCAATGGCATAGATAGTTTTCACTCCTGTCGGAACATTAGTCATTTTGACAGTCATTGAATTTGAATTTGAGCCGTCGAAATATTGACGAAATGCAATTCTTGAATCCTGATTTACAATAAAAATATATAGGTTTTTTATAACTCGTTCCTGCTCATCAGTGGAAACAGCTCTCGTTACTTCCTCATTTTCAAGAGAATTGATCTTAAGGCTTATTGTTGAAAAACCTTCTTTGATATTATAATCTTCATCATTGCAACTTATTGCAACAATAGTTAATAATAATATGTAAATAAATTTCTTCATAAGTTATTAATCAAATGTAGGTACATCAACTGTTACTTTATTCCAATCTACTATTGAGCAACTTACTGTTAAGTCTGTCAAATTATCAATATCACCCATAGTAAGATTGATTGTATAGTGTTTTCCCATCTCTAAACTCCCGGAGATTAATGTATTAAGATTAAATTCTCTTATTATTTTCACAGGACCTCCGTCTGAGAATGGTAAATAATAGTCTATTTCTAAATATATAGATGTGTATATGGTTTCTGTAGTTGTAGTAATTGTTGGTTTAGACCAAGGCCATTTTCCTGGGGTTTCTGTTGTAGTTGTAACAACACTATATGTATTTTGAGGAATAACCATCAATTTCTGTCCGGTTTCCATAATATTTTCTGTAACATTTTTTTGGGTCAATGCCAAATTCTTTAAACCTGAATTATATTCCAATTCATAATCAGATTTAGTAGTCCCTATCGCATCACAAGTGAACGATGTATTTGTATAATTTATTTCTCCTGTATTAAGGAAATTTTTTTGTATTATTTTGGTAACCTTTGCCGAATCTAAATTCGCATTTAGTGTACCAGTAAAAGAGATAGATGATAATGCATGTTTAAAATTAACAAGCAAATTCTTTGTCTTTGGATCTCTGTCTGCCATTGTTTTATTGTACAATGGATCTGCAACAAGAAAATCTATTTGATCTTTAATTTTATCCGGAACTATATAAGATATTTTCGGACATCCTTTGGTTTGAGTTGTTGTTGTAAGTTTTATAGGAGAATTTACATCTCCCGTAGCTGCATAAGGAGAATAAGCAAAGAAGCTTAATCTGGCAATATATATATCACCCACTTTGCCTGGCCACATTTTAATCGGATCATATACCCATAAACTACTTTGTTTTTCCACTTTCTGATTACACATAAATTCAGGTGTAGAAGTGGACTGATCAAAATTTCTTAAAGTTTCATAAGTATATACCCCAAATGTTTTCATTGAGCTATTGGTTGTCACGGTTGCTCTTGTTGTTTTGGAGACATAATCCGTGAAACTATCATCAGTAGAAATATCGGGGCTAAAACTAACTTCATAGCTTTCTTCAGGCATGTCAAAATCCATACTTGTTTCTACACAGGAAGCAAGCAGAATTAAAGAAGTTAATATTATAAGATATTTTCTATTCATCTTTATTTTGTTTTTTAATAAGTCTGCGGACATTTAGATCCGCAGACTTAAATCTTAATATAAGATTATAAATTTATTCGATTCCTACAGTTGGATTTTTTGCTGCATCAGTCCAATCTGTAACAGAAGTATCAAACATAATAAAATCAGAAGAACCAAAATTAAGAGTGTATGTTACAATTTTACTATTTCCCCACACCTCTGTTCCTTCAACGTTTGAAGATATTGCAATGGTTTGAGTTATATAACCATTAGAATCTGTGTTATCATCTACTACAGGAGTTTCAGCATCTCCATTTAAAGATAATAATCTATAGGTAATAGTTAGAGATGATCCATTTTCGGCATCAACATCAGTTCCAACAAATGTTTGAGGCAAAAGCATTAAAACATGACCGTCTGTATTTGTAACTTTCCCTGCTCCGGCTGTTAAATCACCTTTTACCGAGTTGGAAATAAAATTATAGCTTATTGGATCTGATAGATCTGTCCATGTCGGAGCGTTAGTAGCATCAGCACCTATAAGAGCTAAAGTTCCTGTAGATTTTATTTTATTAAGTGTAATACCATTTGCTGCGATTTCTACTCTAAGATTAGAAACAGATGTTGTAGCTTCAAACTTAACCTGAGTAAGTGCATGCTTAAATGGCATATTAACTTTATTTGGAGATTTTGAAGCATTAGTTGTAGCAACCATTAAATCTGTTTGTTCTGTAAGATCAGTAGAAACTGCATAATCAAATGTCATTCCGGCATTCGCAAAAGCAAGATTAGACATTGAACTATTTACAAATGGTGTATAGCCATAAAATTTCAAAAGCTGAGTTCCCGGCCATAAAGCTGGTGTTTCTCCTGCTGCATAGTCCCAAATTGTACCATCAAACTTAATCTGGACACCATTAGATGTGGAACCCATATAAGCGTCACTATTAGCACCAACAAATGCAACAACCCCAAAGCTATTTCCAGAAGACATAAAAGCCTCATTATTAGCAATCGGCGTCCCCTTAGTAATAGTCTTATAAGTACCAAAAGCGATTTGATTGCTTTCGCTTGTCAATCCAGATTCAAGAACTGAATCTTCAGAACAACCTGTTGCTATCGCAGCAGTTGCCATTAGGAATAAAAGATTTTTTTTCATTGTTTTTAAAATTTAATAGAGTAAATATTATAGTTTAATTATTTAAATCGGTAAATCAACAAATACATTCTCCCAGTCTTCAATTTCCGGGTTAAATGCTCCACCCGTTCCTCCCTGATTCTCAGTTTCCGGAACTTTTACATTCAATCTTATCCTTCTGACTGTCTGAACGCCATCATGATAAGTTTCAATAATATCATTTAGAGGAACTTCAATGTAATATTCATTATTATCATTCAGAATGAAATTCATATTTAGAGAATGATTATACTTAAATCCGTTTCCATCTTCCACAGGACCAAGACACACTAGTTTCTTTCTTATAGTTCCGTTTTTCGAATTATTAGGATCCATCGTCCTACTATTCAAAATAAACTCGTGAGTAACGAGATCATCAGTTTTCTGATCACTCGCAATGATATATCCTCCAGTCATATTAGTAAGATGTGTTCTCGGAGCTCCAGCTACAGAAGAAAGATTCTCCACATAAACCTCAATATCAATTATCTCGGTAATACGTTTTGCTTCAGTCTGTGCTTTTTTCGAGATATCATATTCCCCAAGACCGGGTTTATGGTCATAATATTTGATCTCACTCTCTAAAATGTGTTGCTCTGTTACAATCGCCACGGCAAGAGTATCAGTTTCTGTTGTAAATCTTGTTTCAGAACTATTAGTAGCCTTTGATTGAAGAGTCTTATATTTCGACTCAGTTGTTGCATAGATACTTGCTCTGAAAGTTGAAAATTTATCAGTATCATCAAAAGTGATATTATTAATCTCATATTCAGTATCATTGTGAAGTATTACATTATATGTCCCGATAAAAAATGAAACATCTATACTATCTGCTTTACTACTGATATGAACATTATCAACACGTTTATCGGCAATCATATCAAAAGAATATGCCGATACGCCATTTGGCTTTAACTTAGAGGTAGTCCAGTCAACAATAAATCTGATTATGGCTTTATTCTCTGTCGCATAATAGAGATGATCCATCTCACAGGCAACGGCTATAAAGGCAAGAAGAGAGATTAAAATCCTCGAGATATTTTTCTTTACCATTTTTCACCCCCTTTCTTACGCTTTGATTTATAATCGAAAAGCCAAACAAAAGAGATCTTCGCATTTGTAGGACCGAAAAGAGAACGACGACGTTCCTCCCAAGGATAATTCACAACCTTAATATCTCCAAACTCAGTTTTTCTGATTTTTTCATATTTCTGATAATCAGATCTCAAAAAACCGATACCTAAAAGATATTCAATTCGAATATTACGTGTAATTCTCTGAGCATAAGCTCCCTGAACACCAATATTAAAGAAATCTCCCTGAACACCATCTTTTTCAAAGAACTGAAGGTCATATTTTCCCCAACCTCCATAAAGACCGGCACTCCATCCTGTCAACAGTTCCATATCTGTTCTGTCGCCAAACCAATACTTCGCAGCTCCGTGAGCTGAGAGCATCTGAAGTGTCCAATCACTCTTTTCTTTTTGCCACCAAGGGAACATCCACTCTCCGGAGATTGAGTAACGGTCTCCAATAGGGACCTCTGCTTCAATATTCAAAACTGTCGCTAAATCAAACAGCACATTTGTTTTTAATGCTGCTAAAGGAATATAAACCTCCTCCGGCTCAACTACTACCGGTTCTTCCACAACCTCAACAACTTCTTCAACCACAGGCTCCGGCTCAACAATTGGTTCCGGTTCCGGTATTAATGTCTTTTTATAAAATATTACGCTGGTAGCTCCCACACGCAGATATTTCAAATAATTTATCTTGATATATTTCCAGGCTTCACCACCACCAACCTGTTTTAATCTCCACTCTTTGGTAGCAGGATTAACGTCTGTACTTACAATCTTTATCAGGCGTTCCTTGTAGGGTGCCTTAGGGTCATTTTCTATCAATTCTTTTAAACCTGTCCAGTTTTCATCTATAGAGTATGTAAAAATTGTTTCACCTTTTAGTTTAATATATCTTGTAAGCAGATATTGCCTAACAGATTCCGCACGTTTTTTGGATAATTCTCTATTATATCTTACAGGACCTTCGGGCGAACTTGTCGCAACAATTACGATGGAATCCATACTTGATATAAAATTGTCATCCAATAGCAGACTGTCAAGCTTATTTATTGTTGCCTGATTAGACAAATATTCGTTATCCACATTTGACTTATCAAATCTAAAAAAGATAACATCCTTAGATACAGTATCTCTCACCAAATATTTATCCTGCGAAAACGCGTCATTAGTGATCGCTGACAGCATAAAAATTAAGAGAAAAAATCTCATCCTAAGACAATTTATTAATATGATATTTAACTGTTTAGATTTCAAGACAAATTTATTTTTTTACAATTTCCGTTACATTCGAACTGATTAATAATTATCTTAATCATAACTGACCAAACAATAATCCCTCCTTAAAAATTCATTACATATTTAATGTTTAATAATTTCGATTTATTAATTAATTAACTTAATCGTGTCTATTTATAATCTAAAAAATCGCCCCTTCTCTTCTTTAGACTTGACAAAAATAATACTGTTTTTTATATCCTTAAACCTTATTCAGTTAAAAATAAATAATTTAAATGTTGAAACCACACATATTACTTAATATTTGATTATAAATCAGATTATTGTATAATAAATGTAGTAAGATTTTATTGTTTATATTTTATCAAAAACAAATAACAAAAGTGAAACTATTTACATTTTTAAACTTTAATCAAACAAATAAGCGCGCTTGTTTATATATATTCCAATCAGCGCTTGAAAAAAAAACAAAAAAAGGGATAATGACTGCATTACTTAAAACAATCATTATCCCTATTTTTTTGATTTCGTATTCTAATAAATATATAGTAAAATATATATTTAGATATACCTACATAACGTCTTTACCTTATTGTAAAATTCATTACATATTCTTATTATGAAGTCTCATATAAATCTGTCTGCACAAATTATTATTACCTGCAACAATCCCTATATTTCTGTCATTTCTAAATGGAATTATTTCACCACCTGCTTCTTTGACAATCAGTTCACCTGCACACACATCCCATGGTTGAAGATTAAACTCCCAATAAGCATCAAGAAAACCGGCAGCTACACAACAAAGATCATAGGCAGCCGCACCCATTCTTCTCAGCCCTCTTATAAGAGGTATAAGTGAAGCAACATTGTCAACATTATTATCCGGATTCACATCTTTATCATATGGGAAACCGGTAGCAAGAACAGATTCATTTAGTTTACTTTTATTGCCGATCTTAATAGGTGCACCATTTAGATAAGCTCCTTTTCCTTTTATTGCCGTAAACATTTCATTAACATAAGGAGTATATACAACACCAACTACCGCCTCATCTTTATATTTAATCCCTATTGAAACACAAAACAAAGGTAACCCCTGACTATAATTATTTGTTCCGTCAAGCGGATCAATCACCCACTGAAAATCAGAACTATTTATATGCTCGCCACTCTCCTCTCCAAGAATTCCATGATCGGGATATTTCTCATTAATCTTTCCAATAAGATATTCCTCACACTCCTTGTCAACTTTCGTTACCACATCATGAACACTTGTTTTAGTCTCTATTCCCAGATCGTTACTTCTGAAATATTTAAGCTGTATAGAACCGGCTACTTTAGCCCACTCAACTGCATCATTAAAAATATCGTTTATTATTTCCATATTCCATTTATATTGAGAGAACAAATCTATCAAATTATTAGATCAAGTAAACTATTAATTACATGAATTGATTATTGATATTTCAAAAAGTTTAGATAACTCATTTTCCTAAATGATTACACTATTTTAATTACACCTTGCAAGGTGTAATTGAAAACCGAGCAAGGTTAGATTAAACACCTTGCAAGGTGTAATTAAAAACTTTGCAAAGTTTAAAGAAAACGAATTGGATTTTTATAAAAAAACGCATCTGATATATTTTTTAATATAATCAGATGCGTTAAAATTTTTTATATCGTTATTTATTAATAATCCTCTTCTGTTTCGAGCATTACTTCAATAGGGATTTGACGATTGAAAGCCTCTTTAAAAGAGATGATTGACTCGCTTCTTGAGAGTCCTAAAGGTTGTAGCTTATTGTGAATGATTGATAAAAGATGTCTGTTATTTTTTGCATAAATCTTTACAAACATATCATATTGACCGGTTGTATAATGACATTCTATCACTTCAGGAATCTTCTTCAATTTTTCTATCACTTCATTGAAGCTATTAGGATTCTGAAGAAACAATCCCATGTATGCACATGTTTCAAAACCGATTTTATTTGAATCAAGACAATATTTAGAACCCTTTATAATGCCAAGATTAGTTAACTTCTGAACCCTCTGATGAATAGCAGCTCCCGAGACATTACACTCTCTGGCCACTTCAAGAAAGGGAATACGCGCGTTATCAGCAATCAATTGCAATATTTTATAATCTAACGTATCAAGTTGGTGTTGTGCCATTTTTTTATATTTTTTTACCAGGCAAATGTATATATAATCTATATTTATAACAAGACTCTTATTATAAATTGTAACAAGGGAGATAGCCAAGTTAATGTTTTATTATTATTTATACTATTTTTTAACTAAACTATAATATATCTATTTACATATAACAAAGAGACCGATAAATTGTTAATAGTGTAACTCAACTAAATATCATTAACAGCTTTCAGATTGAAAGTAATTTTTATTATCTATGTATACTTATTGCATATAGTTGCTATATATATACATTTTCTAACTAAAATATTTAATATTTTATGAATTCAAATTCTGTAATCAAACTTATTGAGATCAAAGAAAATGATGTATCATTCATTGAAAATGTCAACAGAATCTATCATCACTCCTTTCCGGTGGAAGAACGAAGAGATTTTGACAAGTTCCTTGAACTGATGTATCATAATGAGATGTTTACTGTTTATGCCATTATTAAAGATGAAGCTCATGTGGGATTCATCACCGTATGGGACCTTGGAGAGTTTGCTTACGTCGAACATTTTGCAATGGATCCCGATCAAAGAGGTGGCGGTATCGGACAAAAATCAATTGTTCTGTTGCTTGACAAAGTAAAGAAGCCGTTTATCCTTGAAGTGGAGCCCGAAAATGACGAAATCACGGCAAGACGAATCAATTTTTACAAGCGTTGCGGATTCACTCTAAACAATGAAATCGAATATTTTCAGCCACCTTACCGTGAAGGAGAAATGCCGTTGGAATTGAAACTTATGAGCCATGGAGATATAAAGATAGATGACTCTCATATCAAATCACTTCATAGAAATGTCTATGGAAAACATAATTAATTAATATCTTTAATGCATAAATTGGATATTTTTGTATAATATGAGAAATTCACTGAAGCTTTTTTGTCTGTTTTCCTTTATTTTATTGTTGCTTTCATGCAATACAAATTCTGAAAAGGAAAATATTATTTCCGTTACTATAGTTCCACAGAAATTCTTTGCCGAAAAGATTGCCGGTGATAAGTTTAAAATAAATACAATGGTTCCAGCCGGCAGTAGTCCGGAAACTTATGAACCGTCGGCTTCATCTATGGTCTCTCTTGATAAGAGCAAAGGATATTTCAGGATCGGAAATATTGGTTTTGAAATAAATTGGATAGAGAAACTTCGGCAGAATCATCCGGAATTGAAGATATTCGACAATTCAAAAAACATAGGAATTATTGAAGATGAAGAGATTTTCGATATGACAGAAGATACCGATCACTCGCATGGTGAGGATTGTAACGGTCATCACTCATGCCATCACGACGGAGATCCTCATATCTGGAGTTCCCCTTCAAATGCCTTGAAGATAGCTCAGAATATGTATGAATCTTTTCTGACAATAGATCCTGATAATTCGGAATATTATACTACCAATTATGAACTTCTAAAAGATGAGATAACCGGAACAAAAGACTCTATATCTTCAATTCTGGCTAACTCTAAGGGAGCGACATTTGTCATCTATCACCCCTCACTAACATATTTCGCACAAGAGTTCGGGCTAAAACAATTTGCCATTGAGGACAATGGGAAAGAACCTTCGGCAGCTACTCTGAAAAAACTTATAGACGAGGTACGTAAAACCAATGCCAAAGTGGTGTTTATCCAACAGGAATTTGACAAGAAAAACGCACAGATAATTGCAGACGAATTGAATCTTAAAGTTGTTCAAATCAATCCTCTAAGCGACGATTGGGCTAATGAATTAATAAAGGTGGCTCATGCAATTGCAGAAAACAACAATCAATAGCAAAAAAGATTAGAGATCATGGTACTGATAAAAGCGGAAGATATGATTTATGATCATAAAAAATCATCCACTAATGAGACGATTATTAAAGTTGAAAATCTTTCTGCCGGTTACTCTGACAGAAAGGTGATATATGACATTAATCTTGATATTAACAAACTTGATTTCATGGGCATTATCGGTCCTAATGGTGGGGGTAAAAGTACTTTTGTGAAAACATTGTTGGGCTTAGTCCCTATCTATGATGGGAAAATCAATTTTTACCGCGACAATAAGTTGGTTGATCATCTTAAAATAGGTTATCTGCCCCAAAGAAACTCTATTGATAATAAGTTCCCAATCACAGTTTTCGACGTAATCTTATCGGGACTTTTCTATAAAAACACTCATCTTAGAAAAATCTCGAAGGGTGATAAGGAGCGTGTACAAGAGATTCTTAATTTGATAGGACTTGAAGATATTAGTAAAAATCATATTGAAGCATTATCAGGCGGACAGATGCAACGTGTCCTTTTAGGAAGAGCAATTATCAACCGTCCGGAGGTTCTAATCCTTGATGAACCGAACTCCTATATTGATAAGCGTTTTGAGGAGCGTCTTTATGACATATTGCGAAATTTAAATAAGACAACAACGATTCTAATCGTTTCACACGAGGTCACCTCACTTGTAGATATGGTCAACCGAACAATAAATATCGACGGAACACTTAAAGATGTTGATCTGACATGTCCTTATCATCATCATCATTGATTTTTGATTCTATACATCGAACCGGGAAGTTGTCTTATCAATTTTCTCATTTCAAGATCTATCAAAATCCCTGCTAATACAGGAATATTAAATCCACTTTTTTCTGCAAGATTATTAAGATGAACCGATTCTCCTGAATCAAGAATGGAGATTATCAGTTTCTCCTCCTGCGACAGTTCGAAATCTATCACCTGTTGCGTATCCTGATTCAATTCAGCCTGCCAACCAAGAACTTCCGCAACATCTTCGGCAGAAGTTATCAAAGAAGCAATATTATTTTTAATAAGATAATTACAACCTCTCGAATATCTGTCTAATGTACGTCCCGGTACACACATAACATCTCGATCGTACGACAAGGCTACTCTTGCGGTAGCCATTGCCCCTCCACGTTTGTCAGATTCCACAACGATTGTGCCAGATGAAATAGCTGCAATTATTCTGTTTCGGGCAAGGAAATTGCCCTTTTCAGGCTCAATTTCCGAACCGTATTCCGAGATTAAAGCACCCTGTCTTATTATTCGTTGTGCATCTCTCAAGTGATCTGCAGGATATATTCTGTCAAGTCCGTGGGCTAATACAGCCACTGTTTCAAGACCCGAATCGAGTGCACTTCTGTGAGCGCAAATATCTATTCCGTAAGCTAACCCGCTTACAATGATAAGATCAGGAAAAGATTTTGCAAGAGTTGATATAATGCTTCTTGTGATCTCCGTTCCATATTGAGTTGAGTGACGGGTACCTACTACTGAAATTATTTTTTGAGAATTAAAGTTTACATTACCCTTTACATAAATACAAAGAGGTGCATCGTTGCATTCAGCCATTCGGTATGGATACTTTTCATTCTCCCTGTCTATAATCTGAATATCATTTTTAATACAAAATTCTATCTCTTTTTCTGCTTTCCTCAGGGCATCACCTGACGATATACCATGATTTAAAGCATTCCCGACATAAGGGATGCGGGAAATTATCTCTTTTCTCTCTTCGAAAATAGCCTCTGCCGTACCATACTCATTTAGAAGCTGATTGGCATAACGAGGTCCGATACCTTTTATCATTCCAAGAGCAAGCATAAATTTCAATGAGGAGCCATTTTCCATAATAAACTGATTTTACATAGTAATTAAATTTTAGTCAATGCATTATCATACTAACATTATCAATTATTTATGGTTCACACCTTTTTTTAATCTAACACGGTATAACTTATTGATATATTAGATTGAGAATGAAAAAAGAGCTGTTGATTGAGATTTATATATCTTAATCAACAGCTCTTTCTTATCTATATATTTAGTTCTATTATCCCATATTGTAGAATATCGGTGATGCCGGACCAATAGGAAAACCTAATAATATCCATGCAAAAAACAAAATCATCCAACCTATGAAAAATACTATTGTATAAGGAAGCATTAGGGCTACAATAGTTCCAATTCCCGCTTTTTTATCATATAGCTGAATAAAAGCTACTATCAATGCAAAATATGACATCATCGGTGAGATTATATTTGTAACCGAATCACCAATTCTGTATGCAAGTTGTGTTAGTTCAGGCGAATATCCAAGCATCATAAACATCGGAATAAATACAGGAGCCATGATTGCCCATTTAGCCGATGCCGATCCCATCACAAGATTGATAAAAGCAGCAAGTATTATGAAAAGAAACATTAAAGGGATGGTCCCAAGATTTATTGATTGTAGGAAATTTGCACCCTCAACGGCAACAAGCAATCCAAGGTTCGACCATTTGAAATATGCAACAAACTGAGCAGCAAAAAATACAAGAACAATATATGATCCCATCGTTTCCATCGATTTTGCCATCCCTTTCATTACATCTGCATCATTTTTCAATGTTCTCGCTCCTATTCCGTATGCAATTCCAGGCAGTGCAAAAAGAAGAAATATGAATGTTACGATACCTTTCATAAATGGTGAGTCAAGAAAGCTCCCAGTGGTAGCATTTCTAAGGAATCCGTTTTCCGGAATTACTCCCCAGGCCACAAGACCGAAAAGAATCATGACAGTAACAAAGGCATATCTCATACCTTTCCTCTCATCATTATTAAGAGGTTTCAAGTCTATTGCTTCAACATCTTCGCCGGTATATTTACCCAAACGAGGTTCAATAATCTTTTCTGTTACCCATGTTCCAAGTCCTGCTATAAGGAAAGTGGAGATAAACATGAAATAATAGTTACATGCAGGGTTGACAATATATTCGGGATTAATAATTCTTGCAGCTTCCTGTGAAAGTCCGGCAAGAAGAGGATCGATTGTTCCTAATAAAAGATTAGCACTATATCCTCCCGATACACCGGCAAAAGCGGCTGCAAGTCCGGCAAGAGGGTTTCGTCCGGCAGCAAGAAAGATAACAGCTGCCAAAGGTACAAGTAGAACATAACCTATCTCTGATGCGGTATTTGAAAGTACCCCGGCAAATACTACCACAAAGCTTAACATCTTTGGAGGTGCCATAAGTACTATTTTTCTAAGTACAGTGGATATAAGTCCCGATCTTTCCGCAATACCAACACCGAGCATCGCTACCAAAACCGTTCCTAAAGGTACGAACTGAGTAAAGTTGGTTACTGTCTGCGTCAATATCATGTGAAGCCCCTCTTTTGAGAGTAGATTCACAGCTCGTATCGGGTCACCGGTTGCAGGGTTTATTACTTCGGGATTGATTAGTGAAACAATCCATGAAAGGATAATCACAGAAAATGCAAACAAAGCAAACAAAGTAGCCGGGTGAGGCAAAGCATTTCCGACTTTTTCGATAGTCAGAAGGAAACGGTCAATAAATGATTTTTTTGTCATACGTCAAAAATGGCGTCGGCATTAAGCGTTAGCAGGTTAAAATAAGAGTTATTAATAATTAATGTCATTTGTACAAAAATACTTATTAAATGCCGTAACAAGAAGTGAAATAGTATTAATGAAAATAGGTAAATGTTGAATATAAATTGTTTAAGATTCTGATTTTACAATATTCCTAAATTTCTTTATTAATCGGAGAATAATCTTTTTTTGTGCGATAATGCACTTACTGTGTGTGATTATGAACATGTAATATAATATTTAATTTCATCATATTGCTGAATATTAACCATTTGCATCTTCGGCACTCTATTTGCATATATTTTCTAAAAAGAAATATTGAATGAGATTAACTGTTATGATATTGATGATTATTATTCTTAGGGTGATGCCGGTTGAATCCCAAAAGGATACAATAGTTTTTACTCTTAAGGAAGCGATCTCTTTAGCTCGCGAAATCTCACCCGATGCAAATAGCGCTCGTCATAGTTTCAGGTCTGAATATTGGAACTGGAGATCGTATAAGGCAAATTATCTTCCATGGCTGACACTTAACTCTTCGCCATATTATGACAGAGCAATAAATGCAATAACACAGTCGGACGGGAGTGTAAAATTTGTTGAACAAAATCTTTTACGAACCAATGCAAATCTGACTCTAAGTCAGAATATCAGATTGACAGGGGGTAATCTGTTCATAAAGAGTTCTATTGAACGTCTTGACATACTGGATAATGAAAATGTGTCGTGGCAAACAGTGCCTGTAACAATAGGTTATTCACAGTCGCTTTTCGGATATAATCATCTTAAATGGAATCGAAGATTGATGCCTATAAGATATGAAGCCGCTTGCAGAGAGTACGTAGAAACACTAGAACTTATTGCGGCAAAAACAGTGTCACGATTTTTTAATCTGGCAGCGGCACAAAACAATTATTCTTCTGCCGTGACAAATCATGAGAATGCCACTCGGCTTTATGATTTTGCCAAAGGACGATATAACATCGGAACAATAACAGAGAATGAGATGCTACAACTTGAGATAAATATGTTGACAGAGGAGACTAATAAGATGAATGCTCTTCTTGACTTGCAAGATAATATGCAATCACTTAAATCATATTTGTGCATAAAGGATGATATCCCTGTTAGAGTGGATGTTGATCTTTCTCTTCCCGTATTTTCTGTAAATGAAGATGACGCAATTACTCTTGCTATAGAAAATAGTCCTGATATTAATAATATAACATATCAAAAGATTCAGAGCGAAAGCAACGTTGCCTATGCAAGAGCGAATGCTGGATTAAAAGCTGATCTTTATATGAGTTTCGGACTAACTCAGACAGGCGAAAAATTCAGAAACGCTTATCGGGATCCGCTTAATCAACAATATGTAAGCATAGGGATAAGTTTGCCTGTGCTTGATTGGGGCAAGGGTCGTGGAGATATAAAATTAGCAAAATCAAGAAGTGATCTCGTAAATCAGGATCTTGAACAAAGACGTAATGATTTTGAAGTGGATGTCAGAAAAACGGTCAATCAGTTTAATCTTCAACTTCAAAGGGTAAAAATAGCTGCCAAGACGGAAGCAACCGCAATGAAACGTCATGATGTAGCCACAAGACTATATATACTTGGAAAATCAGGCATACTTGATCTTAACGCCGCAGTAACAGAAAAGGATAATGCAAAACGTAATTATATATCAGCATTATATAAATACTGGAATCTATACTTTGCAATAAGAAGTATGACTTTATATGATTTTGAAAGAAACATAGCTTTAAGTGAAGATCTTAATGAATTATTAAAATAAGAATATAATGGATAAGAAATTGCCACCGAAAAACCCTGTTATAAAATATAAATTTCATATCGGCTTTGTGATAATCTTTATCTCTCTGTTGACTTATATAATCATATTGGGCAGTGCTCCGAAAAGATTAAAAGTAAATAGTCAAGATATGGTTGTTTCAGAAACATCGTTTGATAAATTTATCGAATATGTAGAGGTTGAGGGGATAACTCATCCTATAAATTCAATTAAGGTGAATAGCCGTATAGGTGGGAATGTTGATAAGATTTATGTTGAAGAGGGGATGACGGTAAAAAAGGGTGATACAATATTCACATTAGATAATCCTCGTCTTTTACGTGAAATTTCAGATCAGAAATCAGAGTGGGAAAAAACAGTGATAAAGTTCAGGGAACAATCTATTTCTATGGAACAGAAATCTCTAAATCTCAGACAACAGGCTCTTCAAACAAATTATGAATTAAAACGACTTAAGAAAAGTTATGAACTCGATTTAGAGGAGTTCAAAATGGGGATTAAAAGTAAGGCTCAACTTGAAATGGCTCAGGATGAGTTTGATTTTAAAATTGAGACTATGATACTTCAAAAGGAGAACATTTATCATGATTCTGTGATGACTCATATAAGAAAGCAACTTCTTGCACAGGAGCTTGAAAAAGAAAAACTCAAATACAACAGGATTCTTGAAAGCTATTCCGATCTTGTTGTGCTATCACCAGTTGATGGACAAATTAGTTTTTTACCTGCTTCCATTGGACAGCGGATTGGAGATGGTGAATCGGTGGCTGAAGTTAAAATTATGGATAAGTTTAAAATAAAATCATCTGTTAATGAATTTTATGTTGATAGATTTGTACCCTCGATGATAGGGGGAATAAGCTATCAAAACCGTAATTTCCCGATTAAAGTATGTAAAGTGGTAGCAGAGGTTAAAAACAGAAGTTTCGATATAGAGATGATTTTTACTGACTCTGTTCCCGAAAATGCAAGAGTAGGTAAAAGTTTCAGGGTAAGAATCGAACTTGATCAGCCTGAAGAAACATTGATTATAAGTCGTGGTAATTTTTATCAGTCAACAGCCGGTCAATGGGTCTATCGTCTTAGCCAAGATGGGAAAAGGGCAATAAAGACACCTGTCACTATTGGTAGACAGAACCCGAAACAGTATGAAATATTATCGGGATTAAAACCCGGCGATAAAGTGATTGTCTCGGGATATGATAAATTTGGCGATATAGAAGAGCTTATTATTGATTAACATTTAAACATATATACATTATGATTAAAACAGAAAAACTTCAAAAAATATTCAGGACCGAAGAGATTGAAACCTGGGCTTTGAATAATGTCAGTATTGATGTCAAAGAGGGTGAATTCGTTGCTATAATGGGGCCTTCTGGTTGTGGGAAATCAACACTTTTAAATATTCTCGGATTACTTGATAATCCATCATCAGGAGAATATAGTCTTTCAGGTACCGAAGTATCTAAATTCACAGAAAGCGAAAGAACAAAACTTCGTAAAGGAGTTATCGGCTTCGTCTTCCAGAGTTTCAATTTGATTGATGAACTAAATGTGATGGAGAATATCGAACTACCTCTTCTTTATATGGGACTTCCCTCTTCTGAGAGAAAAAAACGGGTAAACGAGGCGATGGAAAGGATGGCAATTGCTCATAGAAGTAAACATTTTCCTCAACAGCTTTCGGGAGGACAGCAACAGAGGGTTGCAATAGCAAGAGCAGTTGTTGCTAATCCGAAACTTATACTTGCCGATGAGCCGACAGGTAATCTTGATTCAAAAAATGGTAAAGAGGTGATGAATCTTCTTAGCGAATTAAATAAAGAGGGTACGACTATTGTGATGGTTACCCATTCGCAACATGATGCGGGTTATGCAAACAGAGTTATTAATCTTTTTGACGGAGAAGTGGTGACAGAGATGAAACTTTAATATCCGAGTATATTAGTTTGTTATTATGGGTAAGAAAAAGAGATGTCTGAAGAATAAACTTTAATATCACTTTATATTCCATTAAAAATATAATTTCCCTATTATCCTCTCTTTTTAAGGATAATAGGGATATCTTTTTCTTTCGAACTATTTTTTTTCTTTTTAATTTTAGGCTAAGCAAGAGCTTGTTTCAGATCATCAATCAAATCATTAATATCTTCTATTCCTACCGAAACACGAATAAGAGTATCGGTTATTCCCGCTTTTTCGCGTATCTCTTTATCGACAGAAGCGTGCGTCATAAGTGAGGGTAGTTCAATTAGTGATTCCACACCACCAAGACTCTCTGCAAGAGCGAATATTTGAAGTTTTTCAAGAAAAAGTTTTGCATCATTTATATCACCATCAATTTCAAAAGATAATACTCCACCAAAACCATCGGTTTGAGAAGTGGCAAGTTTATGTTGCGGATGGGATTCCAGTCCGGGATATATCACTTTTTTCACTTTGGGATGAGAAGAAAGATAATCGGCTACTGCAAATGCATTCTTCTGATGTTGTTCCAATCTTACAGATAATGTTTTAAGTCCTCTCATTGTAAGATATGAGTCAAAAGGAGATAAAACGGCACCGGTTGCATTTTGATGATAAGCAACCTTTTCGGCAATCTCTTCATCATTTACAATAATTGCGCCTCCGAGCGTATCGCTGTGACCTCCGATATATTTTGTGGAACTATGAATCACAACATCTGCACCTAAGTCGAGTGGCCTTTGAAAGTAGGGTGAAAGAAAAGTGTTATCTACAACCAAAAGAATATTGTTTTCATGTGCAATTGAAGCAATCTCTCTTATATCACAAATCTTAAGAAGTGGATTAGAGGGAGTTTCAAGCCAAATAAGTTTTGTGCTTTTATTAATCCCTTTTCTTACATTTTCAGAGATTGTCGCATCGACATATGTTACACCGAAATTATATTTAGAAAATACTTTATTGAATAATCTTTTTGTTCCTCCGTATAGATCATCGAATGCAGCAATATGATCTCCGGGGTTAAGAAGGGAGAGTAAAAGGGTTGTTTCGGCTGCAAGCCCTGAACTGAAAGTAAATCCGTGTTTAGCATTTTCGAGAGAAGCAAGTTTCTCTTCTAATGCTTTTCTTGTGGGATTTGATGATCTTGTATATTCATACCCTGAAGTTGGTTGCTCCACTTTTTTGCGAGCGAATGTTGTAGATAAATGTATTGGTGAAACAACATCACCTGTGGCACCTTCTCTGAAGTCCGGAGTTTCTCCTGTGTGAATTGCTTTTGTAGAGAATCCGTATTTATAATTTCCCATTTTCTTTCTTTTTAATTGTTTTGATTGATCTTCATTACACTCACTTTATACCCTTTTTCATTGAGATATGTATAATCGTTATATATTCTGTAACTGCTCTCTTCCGATATATATGGATAATCGTTTAGTTTTTGGAATCCGAAATTCCATCTCTCTATCTCTTTTGAGTCTTCATTACTCCATTTAAAGGGAGCAGTCTTTTTATCTATACTTTTTAAAACGTGATTATCAACGAGTGATTCGGGAATTGTATCAAAAATCACCATACTATCAACAAATTTGCTTCCAATAGATTTAAATATTGATTGTACCTGACTTTTTTCAAGATACATAAACACTCCTTCTATAATAAATAACACATTACTTCTTTCCTTAATGTCGTCGATCCATGAAAAATCAAGAATACTCTTTGTTATATTATTATTCTGATTAGTAAAAAAGTGTTTTCTAAGCAAAATTGCTTTATCAAGATCAAGATGATACCAGGTTACGCTTTTATCAAATTTCAGATGTCTTGTATCAAGTCCCGCCCCGAGATTCACAATAACAGGATTAGGATTATCCTGAATATATTCACACACGATATCATCAATAAATTTAGTCCTTATTGCGATAAGACGTTGTGTAATCATATCATCGGAGATCTTATGAAAATCATAATTTATAGATCTTACAATATCTATTGCAGCATCATCTCTGATAATACCATTCTCAAGAGTCTCTTTTGCTCTGTAAAAAAGAGGAACTAAAAGGGTTGCTGACACGCTTTTTAGTTCGGGGGATATATTATAATTCATATTCTTTTACTTTATTATTGATTTTTGAAACTTGTGATATTTTTATGCCTTTCTCTTCAAGCCATTTATTATCATACATTTTTGAAAGATATTTATTACCACTGTCACAAGCGATTGTTACAACTCTTTTGGGTTTAGTCTGTTCTTTACAATATTTTAAAGCTGCTCCAAGCAATGTTCCTGTTGAAGAACCGGCAAGAATCCCTTCATTTCTTATCAGATCATATACACACTGAATACTTTCGGTATCATTAACAGAATATGCTTTTTTTGTTAATGAGAAATCTGCAATAGAAGGAATAAAGTCCTCTCCTATTCCCTCAATAAGCCACGATCCGACCTCTTTATTCATAACACCTTTATTGATATAATCAGACAGTATCGAGCCTCTTGGATCAGCAAGTATTATCTCGGTAGAAGGTGATACTTTTTTGAAAAATCTTGTTATCCCTGTTATAGTTCCAGAAGAACCGACACCTACTACAATGGCATCCACTTTATGTTCCATCTGCTCCCATATTTCAGGAGCAGTTCCGGTTTCATGAGCGAGCGGATTAGCTTTATTCTCAAATTGATTAATAAAATAAGCTCCTCTTTCAATGGAAATTCTTTTTGCATAATCCTGATAATATTCGGGATCACCTTTTACAACATCCGAGCGCGTCATTATTATTTCAGTT
Source organism: uncultured Bacteroidales bacterium (assembly GCA_947074145.1). Taxonomy (GTDB): domain Bacteria; phylum Bacteroidota; class Bacteroidia; order Bacteroidales; family JAUNSR01; genus JAUNSR01. The sequence continues at coordinate 5,525 of CAMTOJ010000005.1, read as the reverse complement.
CCCAAAGCTTTAAGATGACTGATCTTTTCATCACTCATCTTATCAGGAATTACCAGAATAAGATTATAACCCTTCATTCTTGCCGCAAGAGCAAGTCCAATACCTGTGTTTCCGGCAGTAGCTTCAATGATAGTATCGCCGGGACTTATTAAACCATCTTTTTCTGCACTATTGATCATCGAGAGTCCTACTCTGTCTTTTATAGAACCTCCGGGATTTTGATTCTCAAGTTTTAGGAACAAAGAGCATATTCCACTATCCATATTTGATAGTTTTACAATCGGCGTATTTCCTATTGTTTCAAGTATATTTTGGGCAACCATATTTTTCATTTTTTATTAAGTTGCAGATATATGTTTATTAAAAAATATCTATCTCCCTTTGCAACAACTATATATCTGAACTATTATTTGTTATTCCATTGTCTGCGCATTCGTTCCCATTTGCTATCGCGCGCATTAATAATTTGTTCTATATCCTCATCATGAAGATGTTTAAAGCGATTCTGCTTTCTGAGATAATTTTCAACCGGAGTAAACTCTTTAGGGTTTTTATTAAGAAAAAACTCCCCGTTTTCATATTCTGCCAAGTACCATAATCCCGAATCAACAACCTCTTTGGCAATCTCAAACGTTTCATCTGTTTTTATTCCCCATCCTGTCGGACAAGGAGCAAAGACATGAATATATGATGGTCCCTCTACAAGAGAAGCTTTATATACCTTATTAATAAAATCCTGAACATATCCGATGCTCGCTGTTGCGGCATAAGCGATATCATGAGCCGCAACAATTTCAAACATATTCTTTTTCGATGTCAGAGTTCCTCTTATATTTTCACCTGCCGGTGTTGTTGTTGTTTTAGCTCCGAAAGGAGTAAGACTACTTTTTTGAATACCGGTATTCATATAAGCCTCATTATCATAACATATATATATGATCTTATCCCCTCTGTCAATTGCTCCGGATAATGCTTGAAGACCGATATCCGCAGTTCCTCCATCACCGGCTATTCCTAAGACATGAACATCTTTATGTCCTTTTGCCTTCACTGCGGCAGCTATACCGGAGAGCATTGACGCTGTTCCTGGAAATGTTGATATAATGGCATTATTTGAAAAACATAGTTGCGGATAAATAAACCCTACAGCCGACATACAACCTGCCGGAACAACGGTAATGGTTCTCTCACCTAAAACTTTAAGAGCCAATCTCACCACTACACTACCTCCACAACCGGCACATGCCTTATGACCATAAAAGAACTCCTTCGGATTTATGTTGCGGGATGTTATCTTTTTCTTCGTTAATGTTGTCATCAGTTTCTACATTTAGATTTAAAAACTTCACTGTTTTAGAAGGCTTCTTTATTAGTCCCTCTTTTAGCTCTTTGAATATTTCTCTGATACTATCTTTTGAAATATCTCTTCCGCCAAGCCCGGCTATATAATTCATTTTAAGAGAAATATTGTTATTTCTCGACAATGCTGAATTCACATTAGTAAATACCGCTCCCTCGTATCCGAAAGATATATCTCGGTCGAGCACTGCAATTGCCTTTGCATTTTTAGTATATTCGATAATCTCCTTAACCGGAAAAGGACGCATAAACCTTATTTTTATTAATCCCGCCTTAACACCTTCACTCCTTAAATCCCTTATTACAGAGCGACAAGTTCCGGTAACACTTCCAAGAGTTATTATTATAAAATCTGCATCTTCGTACAAATATCCCTCTGCGAGCCCGCCATAAGAGCGACCGAAAACCTTGGCGAAAGATTTTTCTATTTCGATAATTTTCTCTCTTGAGTTTTCAACAGCTATATGTTGCTGATATTTAAACTCCGTATTATCGGATGGCTGAGAACTGAAAGCCATATTTTTAGGATTATCAAAATCCATTGCAAGTTTGTTTTCCAAAGGCTTTAACCATGAATCCACAATATCTTTTTCGGGAATTGTGACAAGTTCATAAGTATGAGTAAGAAGAAAACCGTCAAGATTGATCATCACAGGAGTTAATATATCCTGATGTTCAGCTATTGCAAAAGATTGTATTGTCATATCAAGACTCTCCTGAGCATCTTCAACATATATTTGTATCCATCCGCTATCGAGTTGTGAAAGAGAATCACGATGATCGCCATATATGCTCCAAGGAAGAGCCACCGATCTGTTTCCATTCATCATAACGATAGGAAAACGTCCACCAGAAGCATAAGGCAGACACTCTGCCATATATAAAAGTCCTTGAGAAGATGTTGCAGTAAAAGTTCTCGCTCCAATTGCGCTTGCTCCGATACAGGCAGAGAGAGCGGAGTGTTCCGATTCAACATGCATAAACTCAGACTTTAAAGATCCATCTTCAACCATTTCCGACAATCTTTCCACAACAACTGTCTGAGGTGTAATAGGATAAGCTGCAATAACATCTGGTGAAACAAGTCTGACAGCCTCTGCCACGGCATCATCACCTGATATAAACTTTTTTAATGCTGTCATTTATTTTCTTTTTTAAATTGAATTAATGGGCTCCAATCGAAAGCCTTCGTCATTTATTCTCTTTTATTTTATTAATGGCATTGAGATTACTTTTCGAATTATCTCGTCATTTATTTTCTTTAATAAACTGTATTGCTTTATGATTACATATCTTTCCACAAATACCGCACCCTTTACAGAAATCATAATCAATATCGACTTTCCCCTCTTTTGGATAGATCACACCTTCGGGACAACATAAATAACACTGTTGGCAACCGATACATAAATCCTGATCTATTATCGGTCTGACAGTTCGCCAACCCGAGTTATCGGAGGTTAGATACCCTGCACGAAAAGAGGGTCCGACAGGATAATCTTTAATATGTTTTGGTTTAATATACTTTGTTACCGGAGGTCTATTCATTGTTGTATTATATTCCGACTTATTTCAAAAGCCTTGTTAATAACTTCCATATTTTTTTGGAGCAATTCTCCTTTAAAATAATGAGATAAGGACTTATACAGAATTTCAGGATTTGCAAAGCCTGACACCGAAGCAAGAACTGCTGTCATTGCAGTATTTGCAATAGGTTTACCTAATACTGAATTAGCAATTCCTGTGGCATCTATTTTAATTATGCTTTCATTCTTGTTTTCGTGACTTGTATTAGTATTGATAATTATCTTACCACCCTCTTTCAGATCATTCAAAAAACTTTCATTATATAATGTATCATCAAGAATTACGATATAATCACAAAGTTTTATATCACTACGATCATCTATTTTATGATCATCTATTTTTGTAAATGCAAGAACCGGAGCCCCTCGTCTTTCTGGGCCAAAAGAGGGAAAAGCCAAAGCATGAACTCCGCCGTAAAGAGCTAAAGCCTCGCCAAATAACTTAGAGGCTGTAAACGCGCCCTGGCCGCCTCTCCCATGCCACCGTATTTCCTTCATTTTTTCCTTTAATTACTTTAGTTTTCAAACTTTCAAGACGTTTTAATGCATCATCGAGCGTAGATATGTTTTTTGCAAAGTGAAATCTGATATAGTTATTCTCTTTATGCTTAAAGAAACTCGAACCCGGTACAGCAGCTACTCCAACCTCCTTTGCAAGCCACTCACAAAAGGCAACATCATCTTTGACACCAAACTCAGAAACATCGACCATTACATAATAAGCACCCTGCGGCTCAGTATATTTAAGACCTATTCGTTTCAATCCGTTAATAAAGAAATCTTTCTTCTCAGTGTAATGCTGTTTTAACTCTTTGTAATAAGACTTACTAAAATTCAGAGCCGTAACAGCTGCCTCTTGTAAAGGAGCGGATGCACCGACTGTAAGAAAATCGTGTACTTTTCTTATAACCTCAGTCACATGAGGCGGAGCAATAACATAACCAAGTCGCCATCCCGTAATGGAATATGTTTTAGATAAAGAACTACATGTAATAGTATGATTGGCAACACCAGGTAATGAAGCGAAACTTATATGCTTATAAGGCTCATAAACAATATGTTCGTACACCTCATCTGTTATCACAAAAACATCATATTTTAAAGCAAGTTTTGCTATTATTTCAAGCTCATCAAGTGTAAAAACCTTTCCGCACGGATTTGAAGGATTACAAAGAATAAGAGCTTTAGGATTCTGACGAAAAGCATTTTCAAGCTCCTCAACATCAAAACCAAAATGAGGCGGGCGAAGCGGCACATAGATAGGCTCTGCTCCCGAAAGAATAGCATCTGCTCCGTAATTCTCATAAAAAGGAGAAAACACAATCACCTTATCGCCCGGATTGGTAACGGCAAGCATCGATGCCATCATAGCCTCTGTACTTCCGCAAGTCACCACAATTTGAGTTTCAGGATCAATTTCATTTCCCGTAAAAAGTTGATGCTTTTTGGCAAGACTATCTCTGAAATTCTTAGCTCCCCATGTCACGGCATATTGATGAATACTCCCATTAGCAACTTTTGCCAATGAATCTTTCAACTCTTGTGGAGGATCAAAATCCGGAAAACCCTGAGAGAGATTAACAGCTCCATATTTATTGGCAATTCTTGTCATTCTTCTTATGACAGAATCTGTGAAATTCTCTGTTCTTTTACTTAATTCAGGCATTATTTTTCTCTTTTATCAATTAGACGTACTGCTTTATGTGTTGCTCTTGGCAATTGTAAGTAATCAAGAATTTTTACTTCCGAAGGTTTTACACCCACACGAGCTTTAATATTTGTTGAAACTATTCCGATAAGTTGTTCCGCCGGTGTACTATCGTAAATGGCTCTTTCAACCTCAACACTAAATTTTGTACTAAACTTCTCAGTATAAGCAGTTATTCTGTATTCACCAGATAACTCAGGAATATTTCTTATCACAAATTCTATATCACTCGGGAATACATTCACTCCTGATACAATCAAAAGATCATCCCTTCGGCCGGTGATATTAATACGAGCGTGAGTTCTTCCACAATTACATTTTTCCCTTGTGACAGTTCCGATATCATTTGTTCTGAAACGAATCAAAGGACGAGCCTCTTTTTTCAATGTTGTGAATACCAATTCACCTTGCTCACCATCAGCCACCGGCTCAAGTGTTTCAGGATTAATAACCTCAACAAGAATATTATCTTCGGCAAGGTGCAGTCCGTTTTTCTCATTACACATTCCGGCACATGCCCCGAATATATCCGACAGTCCAAAAAAGTCATAGACATCAGCTCCCCAAAGCTCCTCAATAGCTTTTCTTGTTGCCGGAATAGAACCTCCGGCCTCTCCCGCTACGATAATCTTTTTTATTGAAAGATCTTTTGCAGGATCAATTCCATGCTTTTTAGCTGTATCACCCAAATACCATGCATACGAAGGAGTAGTCCAGATTATGGTTGGTTGAAACTCTTTAAGCACAAACAACAATCTCTCGGATGGCAATGTACCTGCCCAAATACACAATGCTCCTAAATTCTGGGCTCCTATAACATCGGGTCCTCCAACGAAAAGGCTAAAATTTAAAGCATGAACATATCTGTCTTT